>JAAVZL010000004.1 GCA_022791635.1 Lachnospiraceae bacterium | reverse complement strand
GTTATGAATGAAATACTGATATGTGTTCTTGCTACATTCTTAATATAACAAAGAATTGTGACCAATCTATGTCCAGCTTCTAAAAAAAGAATAAAGTAAATTAAGAAATTCTTACGAAAGCCGAAAGAAAGTCAAAACCGTAATGCCAGGAGCCTTCATTACCGCTTTTTACAGTGTTCCCGCTCCCTGACCGATGTCCACCACATAGAACTCTGCCTTGATGCCCGTGCGCTTTTCATAGGCCGAGCCTACCGCCTCAATAAAGCCTTCCACCTGATCCTTCTCCACAATGCTCACCGTACAGCCGCCGAAGCCGCCCCCCGTCATGCGGGAGCCGAGAACGCCTGGAAGCTTCCAGGCCTCCTCCACTAGAATGTCCATCTCCGGACAGGAAACCTCATAATCATCCCGCAAGGACACGTGGGACGCATTCATCAGCTTTCCAAAGGCCGCAATATCATTTTCTTTCAGAGCCTTCACCGCCTCCAGAGTTCTCTGGTTCTCATACACCGCATGCTTTGCCCTTCTTTGCTCCACCGGATCGGCAATGGCCCCCTTGTGCGCCTCAAAGCTCTCGATATCCAAATCTCCCAGAGCCTCAATGGATGCCACGCTCTGGAGCTGCTTTAAGGCAGACTCACACTGCCGGCGGCGCACATTGTACTCAGAGCCCACCAGACTATGCTTCACATTGCTGTTGGCAATGACAATCCGGGCATGCTCAAGCTTTACGGAGGCATATTCATAGGTCAGATCCGCCGTGTTCAGGAAAATGGCACAATCCTTCTTCCCCATGGCGCTGGCAAACTGATCCATAATGCCACAGTTCATTCCATTGAAATTATTTTCCGAATACTGTCCAATCAGGGCAAGCTCCACCTGGCTCACCTCGAGGCCAAAGAGATCCCGCAGCACCACCCCGGTCAGCACCTCCAGGGAAGCAGAGGAGGAAAGCCCCGAGCCATTGGGAATATCCCCGGCAATCACAAGATCCATGCCTCCGGGAACCGGATGGCCCTTCTCTCCAAACGCCCAGATCACGCCCTTGGGATAATTGGTCCATCCCGCCTGGTCCGTGCACACCAGATCATCAAGGCTGGTCTCAATAACACCCACCTTCTCAAAATTCATAGAATAAAAGCGAAGCACACGGTCCTCACGCTTCCGGGCCGCCGCATACGTTCCCATGGTGAGGGCACAGGGAAATACATGGCCCCCATTGTAATCCGTATGCTCACCAATGAGATTCACCCGTCCCGGCGCAAAATAGGTACGGATATCCCCCTCCCCGCCAAACAGCTCCGTAAACTTCTCTAACACTTGATCCTTCATTTCCAAAAAACCTCCCGCTCTTCTGAAATTTTCTGCCCGCAAAGCCCTTACGGCCCCCATGTGCCAAGCCTCCTGCATAGAGCAACAGCGAAGCAACTATAAGATGAGTATAATAAAAAAAAGAGCGCCTGTCCACACAGACGCTCAGAATAATTTAAAATTATAAAATCTTGGATAAAAAGTCCTGCAATCTGGGATCTCTGGGATTCTCAAAGAACTCCCGAGGGGTATTTTCCTCCTTCATCACCCCTTCATCCATAAAGATCACCCGGGTGCCCACCTCTCTGGCAAAGCCCATCTCGTGAGTCACAACCACCATGGTCATGCCGTCCTTGGCAAGCTGCTTCATAAGCTCCAGCACCTCGCCTACCATCTCCGGATCCAACGCGGAGGTCGGCTCGTCAAAAAGCATTACCTTAGGCTTCATGGCAAGGGAGCGCACGATGGCAATCCGCTGCTTCTGACCGCCGGAGAGCTGAACGGGATACACATCCGCCTTATCCTCCAGATTCACCAGCTTCAAAAGCCGCATAGCCTCTTCCTCCGCCTCCGCCTTTGACATAAGCTTCAGCTGAACAGGAGCCAGCATAATATTCTTCTTTACGGTCAGATTGGCAAAAAGGTTGAAGTGCTGAAACACCATCCCCATATGGCGGCGCACCTTATTGATATCCACATGAGGCGAGGTAATCTCCTCTCCGTCAAAGGTAATGGTTCCCCCGTCAGGCTGTTCTAAGAGATTCAGACAGCGGAGAAAGGTGGACTTTCCGGAGCCGGAGGGACCCACAATCACAACCTTCTCTCCCGGCTCAATATGGGCATCAATATGGGAAATCACCTGATTGCCCCCAAAGCTTTTTGATAAATCCTTAACGTATATCACTCTGTCTCAGCCTCCTCTCCATAATACCCAAAAGCCAGCTCAGGAACATCACCATGGCCAAATACATCAAAGCAATGGCAATAAAAGGCACCAATGCCTGATAGGTATTGGCCTGTATAATCATAGCTGCCTTGGTCAGGTCCTTAAGCCCGATGGCCGTCACAATCGAGGTTTCCTTAAGCAGGGTAATGAGCTCATTTCCCAGAGCAGGAAGTACATTTTTAAAGGCCTGCGGAATGATAATATAGCGCATCGTGCTTACATAATTCAGCCCCAGCGAACGTCCGGCCTCCATCTGGCCTTTATCAATGGACATAATACCGGAGCGTACGATTTCCGCCACATACGCGCCGGAATTGATTCCGAAAGCCAGCACTGCGCATCGAATCAGGTTCCCATCCTCGGCCCGGGTAGAGCCCGGAAACAGAACCGGCCAAATAACGAACCACATGATCAAAAGCTGCACCATCATGGGCGTTCCCCGAACCACGGTTAAATACAGCTTACATATCCCGTTTAACGTCCGCAGTACCAGACCTCTTTTGTTCACCGGCTGCTGATCGTGGGCGGAACGGACAACCGCCACCAGCACGCCCAGCACCACGCCCAAAACCAGCGCAAGCACTGTCACCAGAAGGGTGATCCGAATCCCCTTCACAAAATAAATATAATTATTTTTTAGTATAAACGTTTGATAAAAACCCTTCTGTACGCCTTCCCACCATGCACTCATGTGTTCTTTGGCCCCCTTCCTCCTTTTGGCAGAACAACGGAAAAAGGGGCTGTCGCAGAATAGACAGCCCCTGATGCTCCTTTTATTCGGCTTTGATGTATTTATCCAGAATTGCCTGAATGGAACCGTCCTCTTTCAGCTCCTTCAGGGCTGCATTAAGCGCATCCAGAAGCGCAGGGTTCTCCTTGGACACAGCAGCGGCATAATCCTCGATCACATACTCAGTATCCAGAATCTTCAGGCCCTCGTTGGCCTCTACAAAGCTCAGAGCCGGCTGCTCGTCAATCACGACACAGTCTACAGCTCCCTGCATCAGATTCTGTACTGCCGTCGCACCGTTGGGTAAAGCCAGTACATTCTCCTCGCCGTAATCCTCTGCACAGTACTGATGTCCTGTGGTTCCCTCCTGGACTCCAATCAGCTTGCCTTCCAGATCGTCTGCGGATGCAATATCGGAATCCTCCTTCACGATAATAACCTGAACGCCTGTTGCATAGGAATCAGTAAAGTTTACATTCTCAAGACGCTCCTCCGTAACCGTCATGCCTGCAAGTCCGATATCAACTCCTCCGCTCTGCACGGAAGTTACAATCGTCGAGAAATCCATATCCATAATCTCCAGAGTCAGTCCCAGCTTCTCTGCCAGAAGCCCTGCGATCTCCGCGTCAATTCCCACGATCTCCTCCCCGTCGTAGAACTCATAGGGCGGGAACGCCGCATTGGTTCCCATCGTCAGAACGCCCTCTGCAACAGTCGTAACCTCACCGGCTGCCGTACTGTCTCCTGCCTCTGCAGGCGCTTTTGCCTCCTCCTCCGGTGCCGCCTCTTCCTCAGCCGGTGTCTCCGCCTCTGCCGGTGCTGCCGCCGGCTCCTCTGCCTTTGATCCACAGGCTGCTATAGATACACACATCGCGCCTGCCAATAATACTGCGATTAATTTTTTCATGTTCTTTCCTCCCAAACTTAATAATAAGTTATTATGAAAGCATCCGCTTCCAAAGCTTAGGCCGCAAATATTCCATATTTATTACAGCCTATCCAACATTTTAGCATTAATTCCGAAAAAAACAAGAGAAAAAATGAATAAATTTGAAGATTTCATGCATAAATTTTCGTTTTATTTTACATATAGCCAAAATCCAAGTACCATAAAGTTAAGCGCCGATAGTCTTTGCAGGGTTACTGTTCACTCCGTGACCAGCAACACGCTTCGCGAGGCACAGAAATCGCAAAAAGATGCGATTTCGCGCTGAAGAACTCGGGATTTCCGCACAAAACGTGCGGAAACACCTCACGGAACAGTAACTTTGCAGGCTTCACTTCATGACATCGGAGGGGTATTCGTTGACTTTGCCGCGGTTTGTGCTATACTAATACGGACAATGAAAAAAGAAATGAGGTTTATAAGTATGACAGAATGGCTGAAAGCGCTGTTGCTGGGAATTGTGGAGGGAATAACCGAATGGCTTCCCATCAGCAGCACCGGACATATGATTTTGATTGAAGAACTGATACAACTGAACGTAAGCGCCGAATTTATGGAAATGTTCCGGGTGGTAATCCAACTGGGCGCCATCCTGGCCGTGGTAGTGCTCTACTTTGGAAAGCTGTGGCCCTTTACCACCCCCAAAAACGGATGGATCAAAAAAGAAACCTGGTCCCTCTGGTTTAAAGTGCTGGCCGCCGTTCTCCCCGCCGCCATCATCGGAATCCCCTTTGACGACAAGATCGACGCCATGTTTTATAACTACCAGACCGTAGCTGTCACACTGATCGTCTACGGCATCCTCTTTATCGTCATTGAGAACCGGAATCGGGGCCGAAAGCCCACCGTTCGCAATTTTCATCAGCTAAGCTACTCCATGGCCTTCTTCATCGGAGCCTTTCAGGTACTGGCCCTGATTCCGGGAACCTCCCGCTCCGGAGCCACCATTCTAGGCGCCATGCTTCTTGGCCTTGCCCGCCCGGTCGCCGCAGAATTCAGCTTCTTCCTTGGCATACCGGTCATGTTCGGAGCCAGCCTTTTAAAGCTTGTAAAATTCGGCTTCGACTTTACAGGTACAGAAATCGGCATTCTGGCAGTAGGCATGGTGACTGCCTTCATAGTATCCATTCTCGCTATCCGTTTTCTAATGGGATACATCCGCAAAAACGATTTCAAAGCCTTTGGATATTACCGAATCGTTCTTGGTATTCTGGTCCTTGCCTACTTTTTACTTCTCGGATAGCTTCCGCTTTCCGTATCCTGAATCGGGGCTGTCGCAAAATAGAACAGCAGCCTTTTCCGATATCCAGTGTCCGGCTGTTCGCATACAGGCTGTCTGCTCTGTACGGATATTGCCTAAGCAATGTCCGTACAGAGCAGACAGAATGTACGCGAACCGTCCGAACACCGGATATGGAAAAGGCTGCTGTTCTATTTTGCGACAGCCCCGCCCACTGAGTACACACTATTTCAACAGCTAACTTATCAAAAAGCTTATTCCCCCAAAAGCTTCTCCACACTAACAAGCTTCACACAAAGCACAAACAGATCCGTCGCCACCGCCAACTCCTCCTTCGTAGGAAATGAAGGCGCAATCCGAATATTACTGTCCTTCGGATCCTTCCCGTAAGGATAGGTAGCTCCCGCCCCAGTCATCACCACGCCGGCCTCCTTACACTTAGCCACAATAGCCTTTGCACAGCCCTCCATAGCGTCAAAGGAGATAAAATAGCCGCCTCTCGGCCGAATCCAGCTCCCGATTCCAAGGCCCCCTAACTCCCGCTCCAAAGTATCAAGAACCGCCTCAAACTTAGGACGCATAATATTTGCATGCTTACGCATATGCTCATGAATTCCGTCAATATCCCGGAAAAACCGCACATGACGAAGCTGATTTACCTTATCATGTCCGATAGTCTGAATCATAAGCTGCTTCTTGATATCCTTCAAATTGTTGGGCGATGTGGCAATGCAGGCCACACCCGAGCCCGGAAAGCTAATCTTAGAAGTAGAGCAGAATTTATAAACCATATCCGGATTGCCCGCCTTCTCACACTCATCCAGAATCTCCAGCAAAAAATCCTGCTGTTCCTCATACAAATGATGAACACAGTAAGCATTGTCCCAGAAAATACGAAAATCCTCCGCCGCAGGCTTAAGAGCCGCAAAGCGCCGCACCGTCTCGTCAGAATAGGTAATTCCCTGCGGATTGGAATACTTGGGCACACACCAGATCCCTTTAATAGCCGAATCGCTGCTCACCAGCTCCTCCACCAGATCCATATCCGGCCCCTCCGGCGTCATGGGCACGTTGATCATCTCAATCCCAAAGTACTCCGTAATAGAAAAATGACGATCATACCCCGGAACCGGACACAAAAACTTCACCCGATCCAGCTTACACCAGGGCGTATGCCCCATAATCCCGTGAGTCATGGCCCGGGCCACCGTATCATACATCACATTCAGGCTGGAATTGCCGTAAATAATCATTTTGTCCGGAGACACCTCGGACATCTGTGCCAGAAGCTCCTTGGCTTCCTTCACGCCGTCCAGCACTCCATAGTTCCGGCAGTCCACCCCTTCCGAATCCTTCAGATCCGCCTGACTGTTCAGAACATCCATCATTTCCATAGAAAGATCCAGCTGCTCTGCACTGGGCTTTCCTCTGGACATATCCAAATGCAGATTCTTTGCCTGTGCCTCCTGATACTTTTTGGTAAGCTCTGCCTTTAACGTCAAAAGCTCCTCTCTGCTCATTTCCCGGTAAGGTTTCATCCTGCTCCTCCTCTTCTTCCTGCTGTCAACTATATTTCCTGTAGCAGATTATCCCTTTTTTGCAAATTTGTCAAGCCTGTCCCCCAAATACATGTTGCAGCAAAGTCTGATACTCCTGCCAGGCGGGATACTCCTCTAAGTCCTTAAGAGCCTCTGCAATAGAACGATACATCCATTCGTGCATGCTCTTGTCCTTTACATTAAAACGCTCCCACACCGCATCCCCAATGACGCACACATCCCGATGAATAGCCCGCAGATTGGACAGCTTGTCCGCCAAAGCCAGCATCTTTGCATCCTTGTCCGCCTCAGTCTGCAAAAAGGTGATCGTCTCCTGCTTGCGGACCCTCCAGGTAAGAGCCGCCGGAAAATTTCTGCGCTTATCCTCACTCTCCCCAATAACCAGCTCTGTGATCCTGCGGCCAAAGCGGGCCAGAAGATCATCCTCCGTAGCCTCCGTATCCTCCAGAACATCATGCAGCACGGCCGCCGCAATCACCTCTTCATCCTCTGTCATGGTAGACACAATCGCTGCCGCCTCGATGGGATGAACAATGTACGGCACATTTGTTCCCTTGCGTGTCGTTCCGGAATGGGCCTTTGTGGCAAAAATGATTGCCGAGTCCAATCGTGTCAATGCCTTCTCCATATCATTTCCCCTCCAATGGGATAAAGCTCTATGCATATACCCGCAAAATCGTAGAGACTTCTTTGATCATAGACATTTCGCCCAGCACCAGAAGCGAGTCCTTAAAATGGCGCTCCAGCACCTGCTCCGTGATAACCGCAAGCTCGGCAAGCTCCCCATGCTTGTTTTTCTGAATCACCTGCGCAATGCTTACATTGTTATTGCCAAACACAGAGGCAATTCCCGCCAGAACACCGGGCCGATCCTCCACCTGCAGACGCAGAAAATACCGGTGGCTTGTCTCATCCGCAGGCTTCACCCGAAGAGCTTTGTAGCAGGTACATCCAAGCCTGCCTGTACTGCCTGCCAGAATATTCCGGGCAACCTCAAAAACATCCCCCGCCACAGCGCTGCCTGTAGGAAATCTTCCGGCGCCGCGTCCCAGAAACATGGCGTCATCCACCGCATCCCCATGGACAAAAACGGCGTTGAATGCGTCCTGAACCGTAGCTAAGGGATGGGTCTTTGGGATCAGCATCGGGTACACCCCTGCCTCAATGCCGTCCTCTGCATTCCTTGCCACGCCCAGAAGCTTAATGACCATATTCAGCTCGTCCGCATAGGCAATGTCTGCGGCCGTGATCTTGGTAATCCCCTCCGTAAATACATCTGCAAAGGTCACCCGGGAATTAAAGGCAATAGAAGCCATAATCGCCACCTTCCGGCCTGCGTCATATCCTTCCACATCTGCCGTGGGATCCGCCTCCGCATATCCCAGCTTTGATGCCAGCTTCAGGGCATCGGAAAACTCCATCTTATCCAGTGTCATACGGGTAAGAATGTAATTGGTGGTTCCGTTTACAATTCCCATGACCTCTGTAATATGATTGGCCGCCAGACACTGCTTTAAGGGACGGATAATGGGAATTCCCCCTGCCACCGCCGCCTCAAACATCAAATCACAGCCGTGAGCCTGAGCCCCATCGAACAGCTCCTTTCCGTGATCTGCCAGCAGATCCTTATTGGCCGTCACCACATGCTTGCCGGCCTTGAAAGCCTCCAGAAGGTATGTCCTTGCCGGCTCTATGCCGCCCATCAGCTCTATGACAATCCGGATCTCCTTGTCCTCCAGAATGTCTGTCCAGTCCTCTGTAAACAGAGCAGCATCCATACCCGGACGCTGCTTTCCCTTATCACGCACCAGAATCTTTGTAATCTCCACATAAGCGCCCAGCTTTCTGGGCATCTCTTCCCTTTGTCGCCTAAGAATCTCATAGACTCCTCCGCCCACCGTTCCCGCACCCAAAAGTGCGGCCTTTATTACCGGAATCTCTCCCATTATCTTTCTCCTGTCTCCGGGAAGCCCGCATCCTGCCCGGTCATCCCTCTCTGCTTCCAAATCCCACCCTATAAGTGTACTATGATTTCAGAGACATGTCAAAAGAAGTTTTCAGACATTTTCATCCCGGCGTCCTCCCAGCTTACGCCATAATCCGGCCGGACATTCATGTCCAGAATCTCCCTGGCATCGTAAAACTTCAGATACCCCTCTCTGGAGCTACGCAAAGACGCTCCGTCCGGGTGCAGTCGATCGCAGATCACGGCACAGATATCCTCCTTCTGATAGCTGAAGCTCTCACTGCCCACGGAGCAGAATACCCGGAAGCCCTGCTCCTGCAGATATCGGAATACCGGCCCCGTGCGGGTCCAGTCGTTGCCGTCCGGCCGCTCACCATGGGGATAAAAAAGGATGGAAGTCTCTCCCACCAGGCTTCCCACCTCCTCAAACCACCTCTTCGTATCGGCTTCGATTTTGGCCATACTGCTGCTCCCCAGACGGATATGCCCCCAGGTATGGCTTCCAAAGGTCCAGCCCGTTCGCTTTAGCTCTTCTATGATGGGCTTCACCGCCTCCCGCTGCGCCTGCCGGACCACTTCCCTTTCCTCATTCCAGTCGGAAGCCGTCTGTGTACGGTATCCCAATATCCCCTCATAGCCTGTGAGACTTAGGCAGGCCTTTGCTCCAAAGGGCGAAAAATCCGGATGCTCCTCCACAAATTGATCCAGGATGGGGATGGCGTCCAGCTCCCTGGAAATCACCTCATTTCCCTCGGGATCAAGGCCGTAGGAGGAAAGCTTTCCGTCCTCGTCTATGACAAGCTTATAGGGAAAACCGTTTTCCAGCATATAGGGGTAGTAATTGGTATCGTCATAGGAAAAAATAACGGGCTTCTTGCCCTCCGGAAGATACAGGGTATTGCGGACCATCACCGGCCGGCCCTCCTCGTCCCTCTCCTCACTCCAAACATGATTTATGTCTACCAGAATATAATCATGGGCATACACGCTCTCCAGAATCTTCTTAAATTCGCCGACCGTCACCATATAGTCGTCCAGCCCCTTCTCCTGGGCATCTCCGTCAAAGGCAAGCTCAGGGTAGGCAATCACCGGATGAAAGAACAGATGCTCCACCACCCCGTCATAGGCTGTATAGACCACCCCATCCCGAACACCGCCCTCCGGCAAAAGCCTGGGATCCAGTATCTCATAGCTCTTTGTCTCCTCAAGGGGAATCGAGGGAGCCGTCATATCAGAGGAGCCCAGCACCTTTCCCGCCTCCACACTGGCCTCACCACAGGCCGACAGCGACAGCATCAGCGCCCATCCAAACAGCAGCGCCGCTAATTTCTTCATGATTATGTCTACCTCCTGACAAAACAGCATTTGCAAGCACTAATTAAATTATATCGCCGAAATGCAGTTTTTAGAACAGAAGAATTCCTGCCGCTTCCTGAAACATCACGATTCCTAGATCTCCTGAAACTCCGTCATGCAGCCCCGGAAACGCAGAGGCAAAAGCCCCTGCTGGCATCTGGGGTTTGTGCGCTCCCCAATGGCAATGCTTTTGCAAAAGCTCTTCCAGAGCTCTTTAAATTCCTCCTCCCTGGGGGAGCGGCGCGTTAAGCTGCTTAAATGAAGCTCCCCCGCATCTGCCAAAACCCAGCAAGAACCCTTAGGATGCACAGCCAAAAGCCCCCGCCGTTTGTCGTGAATCACCCAGTTCTCCTGCCGAAAGCGATCTGCAAAATGAGGCGCCATAAGAGGAAGGACTGCGTAGGCCGGCTCTATGGCACTGTAAAGCACACCGTTTTCCAGCTCTTCAAAGCGCACAAAGCCAAGAAAGCGGTGGGCCTCATGCCAAGCCTTAATGCGCAGACGCATCACCAGAGAAACATCGGGATTCTGAAGGCAGTTCACCACCTGACGGCCATCCTTCATATGGAGCCCCAAAACCACCATCCGATAGATGGCGTCCGCCCGGCCGCTGTCCGTACAGGCCGCCGCATAGCAGACAGCCTCAAAGGCCTCCTCCCCCAGCCTCTCCCGAATGGTCCGCAGCACCTTCTCCGCCTTCCCCATATCCGTCTCCACCTGACGGTTCTCACAGAAGAGCTCCAGAGTATCCTGGGCATCTGTTTTCAGTCTTACATTGCTATGACCCAGACGGCTGTCCCAGGCATCGTAAATCCCGGTCAGGATCCCGTCCAGGCTGTCCTCACACCAGAAAATCGTCATAGAAGCTCCTTTCCACATCCACGGTCTGCAAATACTTAAGCCCCGGGGGGCAGGGAAACATTCATATCGTCAAAGAGAGACAGCTGACGATAGGTCACCTGCCCGTCAAGCCCCAGAGGCAGGCGTTCCTTTACACTCAAAAGGTTCCTGGTAATATAATCCTCCTCAATCCGAATGGGATACATGGTCCGTCCCCGACAGGTAATAAAGTAGAGGGCTCTTTTTAACACCACCCCCATCCGCTTTAAATCCGGAAAGTCCAGATTCCCCAGCCGTCTGGCCTTCACGATACGCTGGGCAGAGCGCACCCCAATCCCCGGAACGCGCAGCAGCGTCCCGTAATCCGCCCGGTTAATCTCTACCGGAAAGTTCTCCAGATGACGCAGCGCCCAGTCACACTTGGGATCCAAAAGCACATTAAAGTTAGGCCGCTCCTCGGAAAGCAGCTCCGACGCCTGAAAGCCGTAATAGCGCAGCAGCCAGTCTGCCTGGTACAGACGGTGCTCTCGCAGAAGCGGCGGACCTCCGGGCAGAGCCGGAAGGAGGCTGTCTTCATTTACCCGCACAAAGGCAGAGTAAAACACCCGCTTCAGTGCAAACCTCTGGTAGAGGGATTCCGCCACAGACACAATCTGAAAGTCATTCTCCGGCGTGGCTCCGATGATCATCTGCGTGGACTGACCGGCAGGCACAAACCGGGGGGCATTTCTATAAAGAGCCACCTCATTTTGATTCTCCTGCATACGGTTCTGAACCTGGCGCATAGGGGTGAGAATCCGTGTCCGAGACTTGTTGGGCGCAAGCCTTCTAAGCCCTTCCGCCGTGGGAAGCTCCAGATTCACACTCATTCGGTCCGCCAGATAGCCGGTTCTTTCAATCAGCCGGGGATCCGCCCCCGGAATCGCCTTCACATGAATATAGCCTCCAAAGCCACACTCATGGCGCAGCTTAAAGAGAGTCGCATACAGAAGCTCCATGGTGTAGCTGGGACTCTTCACAATGCCGGAGCTTAAAAACAGGCCCTCAATATAGTTCCGCCTGTAAAACCCCATCACCAGATCACAAATCTCCTGAGGAGTAAACGCCGCCCTGGGAACATCATTGGAGGAGCGGTTCAGGCAGTAACGGCAATTATAAATGCACTCATTGGTAAGAAGAATCTTCAGCAGGGAAATACAGCGTCCGTCTGCGGAAAAGCTGTGACAGATACCTGCCTCCACGCAATTTCCCACTCCCTTCCCGGTATTCCCCCGATTGATGCCGCTGGAGGTGCAGGCCACATCGTATTTGGCCGCATCCGACAAAATATTCAATTTCTCCATCAGCGAAAGCTGCTCCGATATCCGAACCTGCATCCCTTGTCCCTCACTTCAATTCCAAACATTTGTTCTCGAACATTTGTTTTATTTTAACACAAACAAACAAGAGATACAAGTCCAAAACAAAAAAAATTATATTCCCGCGGGGTATTTGGTTACTGTACAGACGGGTGGCAGAAACACAGGCAGAAAGGCTTTTCCATATCGGTGTTCGGACGGTTCACGAACACGCCGTCTGCTTTGGACGGACATTCCCTTAAAGTTTTGAAAAAGACCTTTCTATTTTAAGGAAATGTCCGTCCAGATCAGACAGCATGTTCGTGAACAGCCGGACACCTGATATTGGAAAAGTCTTTCTGCCTGTGTCTCTGCCACCCGTCTGTACAGTAGCTATTTGGCTACTCCCGCTTTGCCATTAGAGACTTTACTCTCTCGCAGAGATTGTCCGTCATATCTTCGGCATCCCTGTAGCAGGAGCGCAGAAGCCCTTCTACATAGCCCTCCGGAAAAGTCCCAAGAAACCTCTGCTCCTGAGCAATGCAAACCAGAAATTCATAAATTCTGTCTATCCCGCTATAGGAAGACAAATCCTTTAAAACCGGATAGTCCAAAGTTATCACAGTGCTCTGAGGCTCAAATTCCAGGTCGTACCATTGAAAAAACAAAGGGATACCCTTAAAAAAAGTATCTGACAAATACGGATTCCCATAGTCACAGAAGTCCGGCAAAAGCTGATGATAAAGCTCCAAAGCCTTTTTTACCTTCCTCTCCACGGCTGCCTTTCCCGCCTCATAAAGCTCTCCCGGCGGCGTCTCCCGCGAAGCCACCCCATTGGGAGACGCAAGCTCAGCTTCCCGAATACAATACAGCACCGCCTCCATCAGCTGCTGGGCCTTCTCATAGGAAATTGATGTGCTGTCCATACCGGTGTACCTTCTGGCCAGCCGCCCTACGATGGGCAGCAGCTCCTCCATCCTGTCATTCATGCCAAACCCTCCATTTAAAACAAATCCTGCAATGCCTTAAAATACAGCTCCCGATCCCACCGCTTTACCTCGTCGAATCCGGAATATTCTCCATAGCCCTGGGAGGCCTGATACCCCCGATACCCCGCCCGGATAGCCTCCGCAAAAATCCGCAGGCAGGTCCCCTCCAGATACCCCAGGTCCCCAAAGCACACCTCCTCAAACTGCTCCCGCATAAAGTGCAGAAGCTCATCGTCGGTAATCTCATCCTGCATTTCATTCTTATAGAGATAAAAAATCTCCTGCAGGCGTATCAGCGTATCCACATATTGATTCTGATCAATAAAATCGGAATCACAGAACTCCTCAATGATCCTTGGCAAAATACCGGGACCAAACTCCACCCTCCGCTCCTCCCGCAAAACCCTAGATCGCTCCTCTACAAGAAGCTTCGCATCCTGCTCGGTCAGCGTAAGCCCATACCTGGCCGTCATCCGGTTTGTTTCCATCACCTTGGCCAGCTGATTCTTCTGCTGCATCAGCACCATCCAATCCTTCTCCAAACAATCGCCTCCCTTAATCTCAACGTCATGAAGTTAAGCCCTGAAAAGCTTACGAAGGCTTAACTTAACTTTTGATGGAATATACTGAATTTCCGCGTAAAAATGAGTATAGCACCTCCCGGATTTCCTTACCAGTCTTGAATTTTTGCGATTTTTGCAGTATAATAGAGACAGAAAGAGGGATCGGATAATCCGCCCCCTCTTTCTGTCTCTATTCACTCCTTTTGAAGTCTACTCCCCCTCAATCACATCATCCTCACCCACCGGAAGAATGGCTGCCAAAAGCATTCCCACCACAGCCGCCAGGGCCAAGCCGGAAATGGTCACAGTCCCGGTTACTGGAATACTGTCACATCCAATTCCCAGAACAAAAATCAGAGCCGCAATCATCAAATTCCGGCTGTTGCCGAAATTCAAGCGGGAATTAATCAGAATCCGCACACCCACAGAGGAAATCATACCATAAAGCACAATGCTGATTCCGCCGGTCACCGGCCCCGGAATACTGGTGATAATTCCGCCAATCTTTCCAAACAGCCCCAGCACAATGGCAAACACCGCCGCAATCCGAATCACTGCCGGATCATAATTCTTCGTCACCGCCAGCACCCCCGTATTCTCCCCATACGTCGTATTGGCCGGCCCCCCAAGAAGCCCCGCCACCGCCGTAGCAATCCCGTCTCCCAAAATCGTCCGGTGAATCCCGGGATCCATCATAAAATTCTTTCCAACCACCGCACTGTTGGTGGTAATATCCCCCACATGCTCAATCAGCGTAACAAGAGCAATAGGTGCAATGGCCAGAATCGCATCCGCCCGAAAAGCAGGCAGGCACAGCACCTGATCCATAATATTCTGATCCAGGAAAGAAAGCGCATGAGCCTCCCTCATAGGCGTCATATCAATGAACCCCATCGGCACGCACACCAGATATCCCACCACAATGGCAAAGAGAATCGGCATCAGATTATAAATCCCCTTCGCAAATACGGAAATACAAATCACCGTAGCCAAAACCGCAAGGGTCACCAAAACCGCCTTCATGCTGAACTCCCCCTGCCAGTAAAAAGCAGAGCTGATAGCCGAGCCCGAAAGCCGCAGTCCAATCACAATAATAATCGGCCCCGTCACAATAGGCGGCAGCAGCCTATTCACCTTCTCATACCCCACAAGCTTAATCAGCGCCGCAAACACCGCATACACCAGCCCCGCCACAATCAAAGCACCCTTCACAGAAGCCAGCCTCTCCAGATAATCCGCATCCCCCATCCGGGAATCCCCCAGAATGGCACAAATCCCCCCAATAAAAGCAAAACTTGAGCCTAAAAAAACAGGTACCTTCCTCTTTGTAATCCAATGGAATAAAAGAGTACCAAGCCCTGCACAAAAAAGAGTGATCGAAGTATTCAGCCCCGTCAATGCCGGCACAAGCACCGTCGCCCCAAACATTGCCAGAACATGCTGAACTCCCAATATCAGCTTTTGCCCCATCGTCTTTTCCATCTAACACACCCCCAAGTAAAATTTTCTTTCTACTATACACCAATCAAACCCATTTGGCAACGAAAAAATCACACCTAATCTCCTCCCCCAAAACCGTAAACCGGACCGGCCGCGAAAGAAGGCAGCAGCCTTTTCCGATATCCGGTGTCCGGCTGTTCACGCACACGCTGTATGATATGGACGGATATTACCCCAGAGCTCTGCCACTTATTCAAAAGCACCCCAAGGTAATGTCCGTACAGAGCATACAGCGTGTACGTGAACCGTCCGAACACAGGATATGGAAAGGCTGCTGCCTTCTTTCGCGGCCGGCCCACACAGCGTGGAGCTAATTCACTCAAACTTCACATCAAAATAAGGATTCCTCACCTCATGGAACTCCCCTTTATCCGAAGCCTCCGCCAATGCCGGATCCACAGGCATCTTCCCCAAAACCTTAAGTCCCAGCTTCTCCGCCTCCTCATCAATATGGCTCTTTCCAAAGATCTCAATTTCTTTACCACAATCCGGACACTTAAAATAGGAATAATTCTCAATAATCCCCTTCACCGGAATCTTCATCTGCTCCGCCATCGAAAGAGCCTTCTTCACAATCAACTGCACCAGATCCTGAGGCGAAGTAACCATAATAATCTCATTCACCGGAAGAGACTGAAACACCGTAAGCGGCACATCCCCAGTTCCCGGCGGCATATCCACCAGAAGATAATCCAGATCCCCCCAGATCACATCCGTCCAAAACTGCTTCACCACATTCGCAATAATAGGCCCCCTCCAGATAACCGGAGCCGTCTCATCGGGAAGCAGCAGATTAATCGACATAAGAGCAATCCCGTTTTCCGTGTAGCAGGGAGTAATCCCCCCGTCATCCGTAGCCTCAGCCGGACCATGAACTCCATACATCTTAGGAATAGACGGCCCCGTAATATCCGCATCCAGAATTCCCACCTTGTACCCCTTAGCCGCAAGCTGATTGGCCAGGGACGCCGTTACCATGGACTTACCCACACCACCCTTGCCGCTGACCACACCGATCACCCGGCGGATACAGCTGTACTCGTTGGCCTCCACCCGGAAGCTTGCAGGCTGCTGTCTGCTGGGGCAGCCCTCGCAGCTGGACTTGTCACAGCTGCTGTTGTTGCATTCTCTTTCTGACATAATTCTACCTCCTATTTAAAGTCGCTGCGCGACAGCTCTAAAGAGCAAAGCCGCTTCGACACACCTTTAATGAGAGGAACTTTTATTCGAAAGGACTCTCATAAAAATTCCTCTCGTGCACCTTTGCTGGTTTAACTCTCAATCTCTCTCGTTACATTCCGAAGCCAAAGCTTCTTCCGATACCGCCAAGTGGTGATAGGCACCTTCACAATCTCATCCGACAGCAGCACCACAAACACCGCCTTGACACTCCAGTGAAGCCAGAAGGCCGTAATGGCGCCCAGGAAAATCGAGAAGCACCACATGCCAATCACATCCACAAAAAATCCAATCCGGGTATCTCCTCCCGCCCGGAACACCCCTACAACCAACGTCGTATTATACGACTGAAAGATCGCATAATAACAAACCACAAAAAGCATAAATCTCAAATATTCCTTAGCCTGAACCGAGATCGTCATACTGTCCGCAATCAAGCCTCTGCACAAGAACAAGCCTGCGGCCGCAACAAGAGTAACCCCCACGCTGAGCCACACAAACTTCCTGGCATAAATCTCTGCAAGCTTCAGCTTCTGCTCCCCGATAACCTTCCCAATCATAATCGAGGTAGCCGCGGAAAGCCCAAAACCAATCACCATAATCAGCTGCCGCGACACCTGGGCCACAGAGTTGGCCGCCACCGCCGCACTGCCCAGATGGCCGATAATAGCCGCATTGGCCGACATCCCAAGCCCCCACATAAGCTCATTGGCAACCACAGGAGAGGAAAAGACCGCAAAGTCCTTTAAAAGCAGCCGGTCAAACCGAATAAAGTCCTTAAGATGCAGAGAAATGGGATTTCCTCTCCAGTTTATGTAGAGCGCCACAATCAAAAGCTCCACCATCCTGGCAAACAAAGTGGCATAAGCCGCTCCCCGAACCCCCATAGCCGGAAGTCCGAACATTCCGAAAATCAAAATGGCATTGCCGATAATATTGATAATCAGAGACGCAAAATACGTCCAGGTGGCCACCACAACCCGCTCCACACTGCGCATCAGATTCAGGTAAATCATGGTAAAAGCCACGGGAAGGTAAGACCAGGACACAATCCGCAGGTAAGAAATCCCCTCCCGGATCACCGGCTCCTCTGAGGAAAAAGCATACATTAGCTGACGGGGAAATATCTGAGCCGCCATAAGAAACACCATACCAATTCCCATGGAAATACAGATAGATATGCCAAACACTCTCTCAATGGTGCGCACATCCTGCTTCCCCCAATACTGAGCCGTGAGCACAGAGGCCCCGGAGGTCAGCCCAAAGAAAATCAGGTTCATGATAAACTGAACCTGGCCGGCCAAAGATGCACCGGAAAGAGCCGTCTCCCCCACCTTCCCCAGCATCACCACGTCCGCAGTCGTCACGCCCACATTGATGAGGTTCTGCAGCGCCATGGGAATCACAAGGGCAATGGCCATCCGGTAAAAGGAGCGGTTTTCCTCTGCCGTTAATCTATTATGTTCGTTCATTGTATTTCTATACTCCTATTTTATATCGCTGCGCGATAACACGATTAGAATTTCTTTCTCCACACCTGGGGGGCAAACAGCATCAGCATAGGCAGGATCTCCAAACGGCCCACCAGCATATCCATGCTTAAAACCAGCTTGGAAAAATAGGAAAAGTGAGAAAAGTTCTCAACAGGCCCCACCTTTGAAAGCCCAGGCCCCACATTGTTGAGGGTAGTCAGCACTGCCGTGAAATTCGTCGTAAAATCCTGATTATCCACAGCCACCAAGAGCACGGAGCCTGCCAGAATCACCAGGTAACAAATCAGATATACATAAACACCGTGAATACTCTCCCCAGGCACCCGCTTCCCGTCCATTTTCACTACGTTTACAGACTTGGGATGGAGAATCTGCCGAATCTCCTTGCCGATGGTCTTGGCCAGAATCAGAATTCGCGACACCTTCATGCCGCCTCCTGTGGATCCGGCGCAGGCTCCGATGATCATCAAAAGCAGAATCACCGTCTTGGAAAGCTCCGGCCACAGCTCATAGTTGGCCGTCACAAAGCCGGTGGTGGTAATCACCGAAGACACCTGAAAGGCCGCATAGCGAAGGGCCCGAAGAGGCGTCTCATACAGATGCATAATATTTATCGTAATAATGGCAATGGCTCCGAACACCACACCCAGATAGGCCCGAAGCTCCTCACTCTTGATCACAGCGTGTACATTCTTCAAAAGCAGCAGATAATAAAGGTTAAAATTGACCCCGAACAGCAGCATAAATACCGTGATCACCCCGTCAATATAAGCGCTGTCAAAGGCAGCTACACTGGCATTCATACTGGAAAAGCCGCCGGTACCCGCCGTACTGAAGGTGTGAATCACCGCATTGTACAAATCCATACCGCCGGCCAGCAGAAGGAGCACCTCCACCCCGGACAGGAAAATGTACATACCATAGAGAATCTTTGCCGTTCCCCGGCTCTTCGGAACCAGCTTGTCGCAGGTAGGTCCCGGCATCTCCGCCCGCATGAGAAACATGGCCCCCTTATTTCCCAGAGGGATCACGGCCATCACAAAGACCAGCACGCCCATACCGCCAATCCAGTGGGTCAGGCAGCGCCAGAAATTAATTCCCCTGGGCAGAGCCTCGATGTCCTGCAAAATGGTGGATCCCGTGGTGGTAAATCCGGAAACCGTCTCAAAAAAGGCGTCCACAAAATGAGGAATGGAGCCGGACAGTACAAAGGGAAGGGCGCCGAAGGCCGACCAGAGAACCCAGGCAAGAGCCACAATCACAAATCCCTCCTTTGCATAAAATACCATATTTTGGGGCCTCTTCCCCAGCAACAGGGACAGAGCCATCAAAAAGGCCGCCGTAAGCACGAAGGTCAGGCCGCTGCGCTCCTGATAAATCAGAGACACAAAGGCCGGAATCAAAAGCACCAGTCCCTCAATCCGCAGCATTCTTCCCAGAATAAATCGAATCATACTGTAATTCATCGCTTCAGAATCTCCTCCAGATCCTCCAGGCCCTGACTCATGGTCACCACAACCACACTGTCGCCTACCTCCAGGGTATCATTGCCGCCCGGAATAATAATCTGACGCTTTCGTACAATACAGGCCACCAGGTGATTTTCCTTTAAGGTCAAATCCTTCAGGGGGATTCCCGTATATTTGGCAGCCTCCCGAATCTGGAACTCCAGAGCCTCCACCCTGCCGTTGATGAGCTGATAGACCGTCTCTATATTCGCGCTTCCCATAGAATTCTTCATGGCCCGCACATAGCTCATAATCAGGTTGGCCGTCACATTCTTGGCGGAAACCACGCTCTCCATTCCCAGCTCATCCACCATATGCTGCAGGGCCTCGTCGTTGACCTTGGTGATAATCTTGCAGACCTTCTTGGTCTTGGCGTACATGGACATAATGATATTCTCTTCATCCATGCCCGTAAGGGCCACAAAGCCATCCACGTGATCAATGCCCTCCTCCTCCAGAAGCTCATGATCCGTGGCATTGCCGCAGATGATCGTTGCCTTGGGCAAAAGCTCACAAAGCTGGCCGCAGCGCTCCGGGTCACGCTCAATGATTTTCACATTCATGCCCAGAGACAAAAGCTTCAAAGACAGGTAGTAGGCTGTCTTTCCGCCTCCGCAGATCAGCACATTTTTCACACGGCTCCTTAAGGCTCCCACGAATTTGAAGAACCGCTCAATCTCCTTGTGGGAGGCGGCAATGTTGATCTTATCTCCCTGCTTTGGCACAAAGCTTCCGTCGGGAATGTAAACCTCGCCGCCTCTTTGGACTGCACAGACCAGCATTTTAATCTGGTATTTTTCATAGAATTCCCGGAAGGAGAGTCCGGCCATGGGATTGTTCTCGCTGATGGAGGCCTCCACCAGCTCCACACGGCCCTTGGCAAAGGTCTCCACCTTGGCCGCTGACGGGAATATCAGCACTCTGGAGATCTCCCCTGCCAGCACAAGCTCCGGATTGACGGCCATGCTCAGCTTCAAATCGTCCTTGAACAAATGGATCTGCTGATAATAGACGGGATTGCGCACACGGGCAATGGTCTGCTTGGCTCCCAGGCGCTTTGCCAAAAGGCAGCAGAGCATGTTCAGCTCATCCGTGGAGGCACAGGCAATCACCAGATCCGCCCCCTGCACATCCGCCTCCATCTGAATCTCCGCGCTGGCTCCGTCTCCCACCACGCAGGACACGTCCAGCTCATTGATGGAGTCCTTTAAACGGTTCTCTCTGACATCAATCAGGGTCACATCATAACGCTCGGCCGTAAGCTGTGTGGCCAGCTTGTGTCCCACCTTGCCGTCTCCAATTATTACGATATTCATTGGTAATCTCCCATTCCAGTCCCGCAAGTCTCAGCCCATGCACAGAAGAATTTCCAGTCACAAATACATGTGCCTGCAAATCCTTCTGTGCATGGGCTGAGACTTGCTGTTTTATGTTTCCACTCCTGCAAGTCTGCGTCCGCAAATCCTTCTGTGCATTGTTCAGGTGTTGCTGATTTTAACGAAACCGATCGGTCTCAAAATGCTCCATGGTTTTTAGGCAATTCAAAATCTGGCGGTACTTGTCCTGGGCGCTGCCGGCGGCCAGGCCGATGTCCAGGGAGGCGGCAATGCTCTCAAAGAGGGTATCGTCCTCGTAGCCTGCCCAGGACTGAAAGAGCTCCAGCTTATCCCGGTAAGTGTCGAGATCCAGAAAGCGCACCAGCATGGGATTCACCTCTGTGGGCTCCTCCACCTCCTCGAAGCGGTATTTCTGTGTCACATCCGGATACTTTTCGTGATCCACCTCGCTTACAAACATCTCATAGGGCCGCACCCAGAATTTTTCCTCTCCATACTGGTCCTGGTACACCACCATCTGCTCCCCTGTCTCTGAGTGGGTGGCAATGGCCGTCACCTGGTACAGCCCCTCCTTAAAATGCCGGTAGTAAGCGCCAATCTTAACTTCTCTCACAAAATTCCTTCTTTCTCTATGTTGGTCTGCTTCGCTTTCGTTTATTCCCGCCCTTTGATTCCTGCGAACAATAAGCCAAATGGATGTGCTATCACATGCATTTGACCTGATAACTGCTAGTGTAGCACACTTATACCAAAAAGAAAACCCCGGCAGCCATAATTTTCCCTAACAATCAGTCGCTTACTTGCCTGCCTTCTCCTGCTGCTTCTTCCTGTCAAGCCTCCCGTACATCCACTCCCGCAAAAGCGTGTAAAGCACGGACGCCATGGGAATAAAAATCAGCATTCCCACAATTCCCATGAGATTGCCGCCTACCGTCACAGCCACCAATACCCAGATAGCCGGAAGGCCCACGGAATTTCCCACTACCCGGGGATAGATGAGATTTCCCTCAATCTGCTGCAGCACCTGGAACAGCACAATAAAGCCCAGAGCCTGGGCCGGATTTACCATCAGAATCAGGAAGGCTCCCACCACACAGCCGATAAAGGCTCCGAAGATGGGAATCAGGGCCGTAAACGCCACCAGAACCCCAACCAGCAAGGCATAAGGAAAGCGTAAGACACTCATAGCCACGAAGAACATGGCCCCCAGGATCACCGCCTCCATACACTGGCCGGTGATAAAGCTTGAGAAGGTGCGGTGACTTAAAGAACATACATGAAGAATGTAATCCACCTGCTTCCTTGGGAAAATGGCCTGCATCAGCTTCCGGGACTGTTCCCCCAGCTTCTCCTTCTGGAGCAGCACATAGCAGGCAAATACAAAGCCGATAAAGAAATTGGTCACTGCGCTGATAATAGTCCTTGCCACGGTCATGGTAGAGGACAGGACGCTTCCCGCTCCGCTGCGGAAGAAATTCCAGGCCGTCTCCACGATCTTCTCCCAGTTCATTTCAAGCCCTTCAATCCAGGCCACAATCTGCTCATTGCTGCTGAAAATATTCTCCAGCCACTCCTGCGCCCTGGGAAGAAATGCCTCCATGCTGGCTCCCAGACTCGCCACGGTTGTTCCAAGCTCCGGAACTACCACAAACATCACCAGGGAAATCACACCCACAACCAGCACAATCGCAAGAACCAGGCTGAAAGGACGGGCCAGCTTGTTCTTAAGCTTACTCTTCGCCGTTTTCTCCCTGGGAAACAGCCACTGCTCCAGGGCTGTCATAGGCACATTTAAGATAAAGGCAATGGCTCCTCCCAGGGCAAAGGGAAAACCGATTCCCCACAGAAATCTCAGAGCGCCAAAGACTGCATCCAGTCTCTGTACGCCCACCAGAAGCAATATGGTAAACGCAATCAGAAGCATCAGCTTCCTCATGGTCTCTCGATTCAGATTCATGCATTCTCTCCTTCTTTTTCCCTTCCGTCTGCCGGGAATCCATCTTTATAAAGGAGCATAAGCCCCCAAAGCGTTTCTGTCAAGCGTCAGGATGCATTTCATTCTTTTTTAAGAAGTAGAATCTCTACTCTTCATGGGGAAGGACCGTGTATTCATGTTTGACGGTGGAAAGCACATACAGGGTTTTTAATCCGCAGACCCCCGGCATTCTTCGCAGATCCTGATGAATCAGCTCCAGACTTGAGGTGGAGCTGGTCACGATTTTCAGGAGGTAATCCATATCTCCAGCAATGGCATGACACTCACAGACATCCTCATAGGCGAGAATCTCCCGTTCAAAGGCCTCATGATATTTGGCATGGGAAAGTCTGAGGGACACAAAGACGGTGAGTGTATTACCAAGCTGCTTTTCATTGAGGACCACCGTGTATTTCTGAATCAGGCCCGTTCGTTCCAGCTTTCGTATCCGCTCAATGACCGCCGACACGGATAAATGAATCGTCCCGCTAATCCTGGAGGCCGTCTGCCGGGAATTTTCCTTCAAGCACCTTAGTATCTTCTTATCCGTTCGATCCATCCTGTCTCCCTCTTCGCATCTGTCCGCCCTATATCTCCTATAACAAAAGCAGTCTGCTTTCGCAAACTGCTTTTGTTGCATATCCGTATCATATCAGAAATTTTTTTCCCTGTCCAGGAGCTTTTTATGCAAGCGTTTAGCAGGTAGCTCCGCCTGTCAGGTGGAGCTTCGCATCCAGAATCTCCTGCTTTCTGGCCAGAATGTCGTCAGAGAGAAGCTGCTTCTCCACATTCTCAAAGCCCAGACGCTCAATGGTCTTTGCGAAGCGCTCACCGGTCTGTCCCTGCTCACGGAACAGCAGAATCGCCTTCTCAATCACGGACAGGGCCTCCTCCTTGTCGGTAAATACCTTGGAGAGCGCCTGACCCTGAGCCACCTTCTTGCCCCAGCGTCCGCCGATATAGATCTTGTAGCCGTAGGTTCCGTCCTCAATGCAGTCGAAGGGACATTTCCCCACACAGCGCCCGCAGTTATTGCAGATATCCTTGTCAATCTCCATGACGCCGTCTACCATTTTGGCCGCCTTTACGGGACAGGCCTTTTCAACTGCACATTTCTTGCAGCCGTTGCAGTCGTCCTCGTCGTAGTTGGGAATCCGCTGTCCGATAATACCCAGATCGTTGAGATCCGGCTTCACGCAGTTGTTGGGGCATCCGCCCACGGCGATTTTGAACTTGTGGGGAAGCAGTACCTGACGGTAGCCCTCATAGAAGCGGTGATGAATCTCCTCGGAAAGCTCGAAGGAGTCCAGAAGGCCGTACTGGCAGGTGGTTCCCTTACATGCCACCACGGGACGCACCTTGGAGCCGGTTCCGCCCGTTACCAGACCGGCCTTTGCAATATACGCACAGAAGTCGTCAATTTTGTCGTAGGGAATCCCCTGTACCTCGATGGTCAGCCGTGTGGTAAAGGTTACGATTCCGTTGCCGAACTTCTCGGCAGCCTCACCGATGACCTTCTGCTGCTCTGCGGTGATTTTCCCGTTGATGGTGATAATACGGCCGGAAAAATTGTCCGTTCCCTTATTGCTCAAAAATCCTCTTGCTTTTACCTTCTTCTCGTCCTCAGCGCTGATGGTTAAAGTTGCCATATTCTCATATCCTCCTGTTTTTACTGATTTTTAATCTTCTTCCTCTATGGTATTGAAGGTAGTTCCGCCCTCCAGTACCCTGGTGTTGGTATAGCCGTAATGTTTCAGACGGTTCTGGGTCATGTAGGCCCGTTTTCCCTTGGCACAGACAATGAGAAGCTTCTCATCCTTGCCAAAGCCCTCCACCTGGCCGTCAATCTTGGTCAGATCGAGGTAAGGCGCCGAAGGAATCGAGGGCTGTGGGGAAGCATCCACCAGGCGATAGCCCTCCGCCTTGCCTTCCGCAAATTCCACCGGCGTAAAGGTCTCGAAAGCCCCGCTCATCTTGTTCAGCAGTACATTGAGGGCATGGGCGAAGGGATGAATGGCCGTGGAGAAGGGAGGCGCGTAGGCAAAGTCCAGATTCTCCAGCTGATCCACAGTGGCTCCCAGGGAAATAGCGGTCACGGCAATATCCGTCACCTTGTCAACGGCGCCGGTTCCCAGCACCTGCAGGCCTAAGAACTTCCGGGTGGTCTTGTCTGCTACCATCTTAATAATGAAGGAACCTGCTCCCGGATAGTAGTGGGCCTTGTCATCCACCACACTGAGTGCCGTAATTACATCATGGCCTGCTACCTTGGCCGCCGTCTCCGTAAGGCCGGTGCGTCCGGTGTTGATGCCGCCGGGAAGCTTTGCCACACCGGTTCCCAGAACACCCTCATAGGCGATATTGCCGCCGCAGAGATTCTTGGCCAGAACGCGGCCGGCAATGTTGGCCGTAGAGCCCATGGGAGACCAGGCCGGCTCTCCCGTTTCCCGGTTGGTTACCATGGCACAGTCACCTACGGCATACACGTCCTCCACATTGGTGCGCAAATATTTGTCCGTGAGGATGGTTCCCTTGAACATCTCAATGCCGCTGCCCTCCAAAAATGCGGTGTTGGGGCGGATTCCGATGGCCAGAACCAGGGCGTCGGCCTTCACGGCCCGCTTGCTGGTCTGTACCTTCTCCACCTTGCCTTCCCCGATGACACCCTCCAGGGAAACGCCGGTCATGGGGTTGATGCCCGCATCGGCCATCTTATTTTCCACATACTCGGAAAGCTCCGGGTCCAGGAAATTGGGCAGTACATGGGGCGCAAAGTCGATGACATTGACGCGGACGCCTTTTTCCGCCAGATTCTCCGCCACCTCAAGGCCGATAAAGCCGCCGCCTGCCACCACCGCGCGCTTGATTTTTCCGGCCTCCACTGCCTCCCGCAGGGCAATGGCATCGTCCGGGGTCCGCATAAAGAACACGTTTTCCAGATCAAGGCCCTCAATCTGAGGACGGAAGGGTGATGCACCGGAGGCGATGATCAGCTTGTCGTAGCCATAGGTGCTGGTCTCTCCCTTATGTACGGCTGTGACCGTCTTTGCCGCCGTATCTACGGCCGTAACCTCCGTCTCCGTGAGAACCTCCGCTCCCGTAAGCCTGGAGAACGATTCCGGCGTATTTACAATCAACTGCTCCTTTGTGGGAATCACGCCCCCCACATAATAGGGAAGCCCGCAGCCTGCATAGGAAATATCTTTCCCCTTTGTGAGAATCGTTACTTCCAAGCTTCGGTCTTCCCGCTTGATTTTCGCTGCCGCCTTGGTGCCGGCCGCAACACCCCCAATAATCAGTACTTTCATCGGTAGAAATCCCCTTTCTTTTCGTCATTTTTTTAACAATCTCGTGTCAAATTTACCCGGATGCCTTCTTTCTTCTTATTATAGCACTTGATCATTCATAATTAAAATGATATTATTTTATGAATACTATAGGTAATACCTATCAATTTTCAGAGGAGGAAAAGGTATTATGACCATCCGGCATTTAAAAATATTCATTGCGGTAGCAGAGACCGGAAAGATGAGCCTTGCGGCCAAGAAACTGTACCTGGCCCAGCCCACCATCAGCCAGGCCATCCATGAGCTGGAGGAGCATTATCAGACGCGTTTGTTTGACCGGCTGTCCAAGCGCCTTTATATTACGGTGGCAGGACAGGAGCTTCTCACTCTGGCCCGGAATGCGGTGCGCTCCTTTGACGATCTGGAGCTTCGCATGGAAAATTACACCCGGACAGAGCATTTCCGGATTGGAGCCACGGTTACGGTGGGCTCCTGTCTCCTTCCCTCTCTTCTGGAGGATTTCCGGCAGCGCAGGCCCCAGACAGATACCTTTTCTTTTATCGGAAATACGGCAATGATTGAGGAGAAGCTTTTGAAGGCCGAGCTGGATGTAGGGGTTGTGGAGGGCGCGATCAAAAGCCCGGATCTGGTCAGCATTCCCATGGTGGAGGATTACCTGGTTCTGGCCTGCAGTAAGGACCATCCCTTTGCCTCCCTTACCTCCTTTGGGCCCTCGGACCTTAAGGGACAGGACTTTGTTATGCGGGAGCGGGGCAGCGGCACAAGGGCCCTCTTTGAAGAGTATCTTGAGGCCAACCACATCCGGATCCGCTGCCGCATCGAGGCGCCCTTTCCGGAGGCCATGAAGCATGCCATTCTTTACAACCACTGCATGGCTGTGATTTCCGTGCGCCTCATTGAGGATGAATTACAAAAAGGCACGATTCGCATGCTGCCCCATCCGGAGCATGCATGGAACCGCACCTTTAATCTTGTTTACCATAAGGATAAGGTCTTTACGGAATCTATCCTTCATCTGAAAAATCTCCTGCTCCAGTACCGAAGACCGGAGATCCGCTGAGAGGGCTGCTCTAAAAATACACCATCTCTTCCTCCGGCTTCTCCACGGACTTTAAGGCCCTGGTATAGAGCACCGGCCCCTCCTCGCCGGAGTACTCCTTGCGGGTCTCTACCTTTACCTTGGCGGTGACGGTGAGCCACTGGCGGTTGCGGAGCTTATCCACGTTCTGGGATTTACAGAGGAAGCCCAGGAACACGGTATCGTCCGCACAGCAGGTCATAGCCCGGCGGCCGGGCACAAAGTAGCCTGCCTCCAGCTCTCTCGGGCGCATGACCATGGCCTTAAAGCGGACCGTCTTGCCGTCATAGTGGTCCGGATGATCCATGGCGTCCAGATACCAGATGCCGTAGTCCATGTCTCCGATGTCGATGATCTCCGCATTCAGGTCAAAGGGAAGCTCCTCCTCATACTCAAAGAGCTCTCCTCCCTCCTGCTCAAATTCCACCTGGGCTCTTGGATTGGCGGCCCGGATGTTCCGCTTATAGGAGGCTGCTTTGGTTCCTTCTTTGCACCGGTTGAAAATGACCAGATCCGAATCCTGCACCATATCCATGAAAAGAGACTTCATATTCTGCATGTACAGGTCGAAGGTTGTGGCGTCCACCAGGGTGATGCCCTGGGCCAAAAACCAGCCCTTGGGTAGCTGCATCTCTCTCAAGTGCTGCATTCCCCACATACCGTTGTACTCGATCATCACCTGGGTGGGCTTGTATTCCTTCCGGCAGGCCTCCAGAAAGTCCGGGGTAAACTCTGCCTTTCCCTCCGCCACGGTCATCACTGTGTCATAGGATTCCAGGATATGATTGTCGTACTCCTCCTCGCCCTCCTCGCAGGCAATAAGAAGGGTCTTGCCGCCGTCGGAGAAGTAAGGATCCGAAAGGGTTTCCTGGATAAAAGAGGTCTTGCCGCTTTCCAGAAATCCGTTTACCACATAAACAGGTACTTTATTTAAAAAACTCATAATTGCTCCTATTTTAGTTCTGTTATACTACATGAAACAGTTCTTTCAAAGCTTCCTCGTTAAGTCCGGAGCCAATGACGCAAAGCCGCCCTGTATAATCGGGACTTCCACCCCGAACCTCGTATTCCTCGGGCACAAAGTCAAACTGCATCCAGCCGCCGTCCATGCCGGGAATGATGCCTTTAGCACGGAGAATGACACCGTATTTTTCAGAACCGCCCAATTCCTCCAGGATCTGCTGCAGTTCCTCAGCCGTATACTTGTGAACGGTCTCTACACCCCAACTGGTGAATACCTCGTCCGCATGGTGGTGGCCCTCGTGATCATGGTGATGATGATCGTGATCGTGGCAGCCGCAGCTGCAGTGCTCGTCATGGTCATGATGGTGGTGTTCATGCTCCTCCATCTTAAGCTCCGCATGGTGCATGGCCGCCAGAATCTGCCTGCCCTCCAGCTCTTCCCAGGGGGTGGTGATCAGGGTGGCATGTCCGTTGTGCTCCCGAAGAAGGGTAACGCACTCCTCCAACTTCTCGTCCGTCATGCTCTGGGTTCTACTTAAGACGATAGTTCCTGCATGCTCCACCTGATTGTTGAAGAACTCGCCAAAATTCTTCATATACATCTTACATTTTTTCCCATCCACTACCACAATGGAGCTGTCAATGTGAACCTCCGCAGATCCGGCTACCTGCTCCACTGCCTTTACCACGTCGGAAAGCTTGCCCACACCTGAGGGCTCAATAAGAATCCGATCCGGTGCGTAGGTCTTAAGCACCTCCTTGAGAGCCGCACCGAAATCTCCCACCAGAGAGCAGCAGATACAGCCGGAGTTCATTTCGTTGACCTGAATTCCGGCATCCTTCAAAAAGCCACCGTCAATGCCAATTTCACCGAATTCATTTTCAATCAAAACGATCTTTTCCCCCTGAAAGGCCTCCTCGAGAAGCTTCTTGATCAGGGTCGTCTTTCCGGCTCCCAGAAAACCGGAAATAATGGTAATCTCTGTCATTCTTTC
Organism: Lachnospiraceae bacterium; assembly: GCA_022791635.1. Taxonomy (GTDB): domain Bacteria; phylum Bacillota; class Clostridia; order Lachnospirales; family Lachnospiraceae; genus Laedolimicola. Next base: position 59,744 of record JAAVZL010000004.1, on the reverse strand, counting down.
TTCCTTCTTTCTTTTATTAGGTCTGAAAAGCCATTGCCCACAGACGTTTTTCGCACCTGTTGCAATGGCTCTTCTCTCTTGTTCTAATGCTCTTGCTTACGCCAGCTTTCCCTTTGCCAGCTCCACTAAGGATGCAAAGCCTGCCGCGTCGTTGACTGCCATGTCGGCCAGGATCTTGCGGTCCAGCTGAACCTCAGCCAGCTTCAGCCCATGCATAAACTTGCTGTAGGACAAGCCGTTCATTCTGGCCGCCGCATTGATACGTGCAATCCAAAGCTGTCTGAACTGACGCTTTCTCTGCTTTCTTCCCGCATAAGAGCTGGTCAGGGCTCTCATGACCGACTGCTTTGCTACTCTATACTGCTTACTTCTGGCTCCTCTGTAGCCCTTTGCCAGCTTTAATACTCTGTTATGTCTTTTCTTAGCGCCTAAGCCGCCTTTAATTCTTGCCATTTTTTCTCTCCTCCTTGAAATATTCCTCGCTACGTAACAGTCCCAACTACCGAACTGCTATGCCCTTACAGATAGGGTAAGATCTTCCTCATGTTCTTAACATTGGTTGCATCTGTAATGGTTGACTTTCTCAGGTTCCTCTTTCTCTTCTGAGATTTCTTGGTTAAGATATGGCTCTTATACGCTTTCATTCTCTTTAATTTGCCGGTTCCTGTCTTGTGGAAACGTTTTGCAGCCGCTCTGCTTGTCTTCATTTTTGGCATTTTATATACTCCTCCTGTCATAGTTTTCTTTTCATAGTTCTATAAAATCATTCCTGCATGCAGGCGATTCCCAAAATTTACTGGCGCTTTTCCGTCAAAAACATCAACATCTGGCGTCCTTCCATCTTCGGCGCCTTCTCCACAGCCGCGATGTCGGACATCTTCTCCGCAAAGGCATCGAGAATACGCCTTCCGTTCTGGATATGGGCCATCTCTCGCCCCCGGAACCGCAAGGACACCTTCACCTTGTTGCCCTTCTGGATAAACTTGCGGGCCGCGCCGATCTTTGTATTCAGATCATTGTCATCAATGTTCGGTGACAGACGAACCTCCTTGATCTCAATAATCTTCTGCCTCTTCTTTGCTTCCTTCTCCTTGCGCGCCATCTCATACTTATACTTGCCGTAGTCGATAATCTTGCATACCGGCGGCCTGGCTGTGGGCGCAATCTTTACCAGATCAAGCTCAGCTTCCCTGGCAATCTTCATAGCATCCCTCGCGGACATGATCCCAAGCTGCTCTCCATTGGATCCGATTAAGCGGACCTCTTTGTCACGGATCTGTTCGTTAATCATTAAATCGCTAATAGTAATACCCTCCTTCAAAGAAAGAAATATCCGACTCAAAAAAAGCGGATAGTCAGACTATCCACTTAAATACCGGATCACAAGACATAAAACATGCCTTCCCTATCAGATATAAACCCGAGTCGCCTATCTGCGCTGAGGTGAGAGTGGATACTCTGCTTGCTGTCACCCAAATATATTAGCACACCCGGCAGGCAGTGTCAACTGATTTTTTGAATAAAAACCTCTTACCTTCCATCCTTATGCTCAAATTTTCTCCTCCGCACTATACTTTTTCTCTTACTTATGGTAAATTGTAAAAAGGAACAAAAGCGCCCTCCCAAAGACTGCGCTGCTGGAATCAGGAGGTATCCGGATGAAAAACAAAACGACCCGCTTTTTAACTGTCAGCCTCATTTTCGTATCCATACTTTGTGTTTTCGTCTTCACTTCCCTGGCTACCCGCATGAACGGACGAAGCGCCCAGACCATACGGGAAATCGGTGAAATCTATATGGCCGGTATGAGCAAGCAGGTAGACACACACTTCAAGACCATTATTGAGCTCCGTCTCTCTCAGGTGGGCGCTCTGGTAGACTCCGTGCCGCCTGCAAGCTCAGAGGTAGACACCTCCGCCCTGGTCTCTCTAACCTATAATGCAAGAGCACGGGGCTTTGACTATCTGGCCTTCTACACAGAGGACGGCGTCTTCGACATGATCTACGGCTCTCAGGTAGCCCTGGCCGACCCGCAGGCATTCCGGAAATCCTTAAGTAACGGAGAGGGAAAGGTGGCTGTGGGAACCGATGTCCAGGGAAATGATATTATTTTGATGGGAATTCCCGCCGCCTATGCTCTGGAGGGGCAGAGCTGTCTCGCCCTGGTGGCAGGCCTTCCCAGCAGCTATATAGGAGAAACCCTCTCCCTGAATATGGACGATCCCATGATCAACTACTCTGTCATCCGCCAGGACGGCAGCTTTATCATCCATGGGAACGGTGTGGAGGGAGAAAATTATTTTGACCGTATCCTGGAGCTCTACGACGACACCCCGGAAATAAACGTACAGCAGTATCTGGAAGAGATTAAAGCTGCCATGGAGCAGAATCAGGAATATTCCAGCACCATCTCCATCGAGGGGGAACGGCGGAATCTCTACTGTACCAGACTGCCCGATTCCGAGTGGTATTTGATTCTCTCTATGCCCTACGGTGCGCTGGATGAATCCATCGACAAGCTGGGAAATCAGTGGAATGCCTCCGCCCTTGGAAGCTGTCTTCTGGTTCTTTGTGCACTGCTTCTGGTATTTCTAGGCTATTTCCGTCTGACGAAAAAGCAGCTCCGGGCTCTGGACGCCGCCCGTCTGGCCGCCGAGAAGGCCAGCAAGGCAAAGAGCGAATTCCTCTCCAACATGAGCCACGACATCCGCACTCCCATGAACGGCATTGTGGGAATGACGGCCATTGCCTCCGCCAACATCGAGAATACCCAGCAGGTCCAACACTGCCTCAAGCAGATCACCGCTTCCAGCCGCCATCTTCTGGGTCTTATCAACGATGTGCTGGATATGTCCAAGATCGAGAGCGGCAAGATGACCTTAAACATCGAACAAATCTCCCTGAAGAACATCATGCAGGGAATTGTAAATATCATGCAGCCTCAGATACGGGAAAAGCAGCAGTATTTCAACGTTTATATCCAGGATATTTCCGTAGAAAATGTCTGCAGCGACAGTCTGAGGCTCAATCAGATTCTATTGAATCTTCTTGGAAATGCCGTCAAATTCACCCCGGAGGGCGGAAGCATTCAGGTGGTGCTCTATGAGGAGCCCTCCCCCTTAGGCAGCCATTATATCCGCACCCATCTGCGTGTAAAGGACAACGGCATCGGCATGACAAAGGAATTCCAGAGCAAGATCTTCGAGTCCTTTATCCGCGAGGACAATGCCCGCGTTCAGAAGACAGAAGGAGCCGGGCTTGGCATGTCCATTACCAAATACATTGTGGACGCTATGGGCGGAACCATTGCCGTTGAGAGCGCTCCCGGAAAGGGTACGGAATTCCACATTACCCTGGATATGGAGAAGGCTCTTGACCAAGATGGAGATATGCTTCTTCCCGACTGGAACCTTCTCATCATAGACGATGACGAACTGGTCTGCGAGAGTGCCGTAACCTCCCTAAAATCCCTGGGCGTCAAGGCCGACTGGGCGTCGGATGGGGATACGGCTCTCAAGATGGTGGAAAAACGCCAGTCTCAGAACCAGAAATATCACATCATCCTTCTGGACCGGACACTTCTCCAGACAGACAGCCTAAAGACCGCCCGGAGGCTTCGGGAGCGGTGCGGCAATCAGGTTCCTATTCTCCTCATCTCCGCCGGCGACCGCAGCGATCTGGCCGCCGAGGCCGTCGAGGCAGGAATCAGCGGCTTTATTGCTAAGCCTTTGTTCCGCTCCACCCTGTTTTTCGGCCTGCGCCAGTTTGCCGAAGCAGAGATGCCGCAGCCTGTGGATGCGGCCCCTGCCCCTGTGGACTTTACGGGAAAGCGCATTCTTCTGGCAGAGGACAACGATCTGAACTGGGAGATCGCCAACGAGCTTCTCTCGGATCTGGGGCTTACCCTGGACTGGGCGGAAAACGGAAAACTCTGTGTGGAGAAGTTTGAGAGCTCTGCCGAGGGCTGGTACGATGCCATACTTATGGATCTTCGCATGCCTTTTATGACCGGATTTGAAGCCACCGAAGCCATTCGGGCTCTTAAGAGGCCCGACGCAGCCACCATCCCTATCCTGGCTATGAGCGCCGACGTATTTGCCGACGACATTAAGCACTGTCTGGGCAGTGGCATGAACGCTCACATTGCCAAGCCCATTGACGTGGAGGAGGTTGCCCGCCTCCTTGAGCAATACCTCAAATAAATCTTTGAAAAGGAAGTGGTTCCCATGAAAAAAACGTTAGGAAAGGTGCTCCTTGCAATTTTCCTGATCCTGGTGATTGTCCTCTGCCTGAGCTTTGCGGCCTGCAAGAAAGCGCCCGGCAGTCCGTCCGTAAGCCAGGAAACCGTGTCCGGCTCTTCCCGGCAGGAGCCTGACACGGTGGAAATCTCACTGTGGACCTACCCCATCGGCAACTGGTCCAATTCCACTATCATTGCAAGCCTTTTGGCAGATTTTAATAAGCAGTATCCTCATATCCGTGTTTCTGTCAAATATCTGGATTACAACACCGGCGACAGCCTCATAGAGGAAGCCATCGCTCAGGGGGAGGCGCCGGATATCGTCTTCGAGGGTCCGGAACGTCTGTGTGCCAACTGGGGAGCCAGGGGATTGATGACAGATCTCTCCGATCTCTGGGCTTCCGACTCCTCTGCAGAGATCTATGACTATGTGCAAGCTGCCTGCCAATCGGAGGACGGATCCTTTTACATCCTTCCCGTCTGCGAAAGCGCTCACTGCATGGCCATTCACCACGACTTGTTTGAGGCTGCCGGAGCTCTCCAATATCTGGACGAGGAAACGCACACCTGGACTACCGAGGGCTTTCTAAACGCCGTGGCTGCGCTTAAGGAGTACGGCACAGAGCAGGTGGCGCTTGTCTACTGCGGCGGTCAGGCCGGAGATCAGGGGACCCGTGCTCTCGTAAACAATCTCTACGGCGGCTCCTTTACGGATCCGGAGCACAGCCGTTACACCATCAGCACCCCGGAGAATATTCAGGCCCTTAAGCTCTTATACGATTTGGAGGGAATTGATTTTGACCCAAAGATCACAGGGGCGGATGAAATGAAGCTCTTCTCCAGCGGAGACCTGGCCATGACGTTCTGCTGGAATGTGGCCAGAGAGGTCGGTGAAACCCTGGTTAATCCGGAGCTTAATTTTGACGTATTTCCCATGGCCTTTCCCTCTCCCACCGGCGTTCCTGTCCTGGAAGGCGGCATCTGGGGCTTTGGAATCTTTGACAACAAGGATGAAGCCCGGAGGGAGGCTTCCAGGATCTTTGTGGATTTTATGACTCAGGCGGACAGCCAGTATGCCAAGACGGTTCTCGCCACCACCTACTGGCCGGTGCGCCCCATGGAGGATCTCTACGTCAACGATAAGCTTATGACGGAATACGGCATGCTTACCCAGTATATGAGCGATTATCATCAGGTTACGCCCGGCTGGCCCAAGGCCCGCACGTTATGGTGGAAGATGCTCCAGGAAATTGGAGCCGGCGGTGACATTGAAGCTGCCGCTAAAGCCTTTGACGCTGGTGCAAATGAGGCCGCTTCCGAAGCAACGGCAAAATGATATTAGGGATGCCGCAAAAGCGCTTTCTTCTTTTGCGACATCCCTAACTATAATCCGTCTTTTAAAGAATTCTAGTTTCTCCGCAGGGCCTCAATGGGGCTTAACTTCGCCGCCTTTCTGGCCGGATAGATTCCGAAGAAAATTCCCACGCAGGAGGAAAACAGGGTAGCCAGGATAATCGTTGACACACTGATCCGGGCCGGGAAGCCCAGCATGGGCAGAGAGCAGATAGCCTTGGCTCCCATAATTCCCAGTATAATCCCGATGATGCCTCCCAGAGCCGTAATGATGGCGGATTCTGACAGGAACTGCATCATAATCGACCTTGTTCTGGCTCCCAGGGCCTTGCGGATTCCGATCTCTCTGGTCCGCTCGGTTACGGATACCAGCATAATGTTCATAACGCCGATGCCTCCTACCAGCAGGGCAATGGCCGCCACAAAGGCGATAAAGGCAGTCAGCATATCCAAGACATCCGTGATCATTTTAATCTGGCTCTCCGCATCCTCCACATAGAACTTATCCTCTCCCTGAACCTGATAACGGCGCTCCAGAAGGCTTACAATCTCACTGCTCACCGCTATGCTGCTGTAGCCGCTGTCCGCAACCACAAAAATACTGTAGAATTCATCCAGGATATAGCCAAACGCATAATTAGCCGTATAAGGCATGTAGAGGGATACCCGGTTGGAGTTGTACATCATGCTGTTCACAAGTCCGCTGTCATCCGTCTGCTCTTCTTTGATAACGCCGATCATGGTGATCTCCTGGGTGGTATCGTAAATCGTAGCCTCCACGCTCATTCCCACCACGTCATCCGTACCGAAGAGCTTTCTGGCATCACTCTCGCCGATAACCGCCACCAGATTCATGGCCTCCACGTCGGAATCCGTAAAGTAGCGGCCATATTTCATCTCCGGATTGTGGGTGTATTTCAAATCCTCCGTTCCGGTGGTAACGCTCACGTCAAATTCAATATCTCTTGGGGAAATCAGCTTTCCGGACATACCGTCATTGGGCGTTACGCCCTTGACACCCTCCACCTCCTTGATGGCCTCCAAATCTGCCGGAGTCAGATAAATCTGATCACTGTCCCCATAAGCGCCGCTGATAAAAATCTGCCCTCCGGCTACGGCATTTAACTGATCTCCAATCTCGCCTTTGGCCCCCTGGCCGATAGACATAATCATAATCACTGAAGAAATACCGATGATGATTCCCAGCATGGTAAGAATGGAGCGGCCCTTGTTGGCCCGGATATTGTCCAGAGCCATTTTCAAATATTCCAGTAATTGTGCCATTCCTATTCCTCCACAGCCGTAACTCTCATGCCCTCTTCCAGCAGCATGCCGCCCGTATTGCGGATGACCTTGTCTCCCGCATTTAAGCCTGCTGAAATCTCAATCTCCGTTGCAGAGGCAAGGCCGGTCTCCACATCCTTTCTCACAACCACGCCAGTCTCATCCACCACATAGCAGAAGCTTCCGTCCACGCCTGTGTTCACGGCCTCCACGGGTACCACAATCACATTCTCGACCTTTCGCCCGCTGACCGTTACCTTGGCCTCCAGGCCCAGGTATATATTCTCGTCCGGATTGTCAATATGTATCTCGGCGCTGACCACCGGGGTTCCCTTACTGTTGTCTTCCGCCAGACGGCTCAGCTTGCTCACCTGGCCGGTATAGGTCTTTCCCGCCAAATTGATCTCTGCCATCTGGCCCACCTCCAGCTTCTCCAGGTCAAAACGGGTGACCGACATATCTACAATCACGTCCTCATTGCTTGCCACGGTAAAGAGACTTCCTCCCTTGGCCGCAGGACCGCCGGGCACTGCGGTTACCTCTGTGACAACGCCGGAGAACTCCGCCTGAATCCCGGCCTTGCCCTCATTGATATCGTCCTTGGTCATCTGGGCGTTGAGATTGCTCAGATTGTTATTGGTTGCCAGCTCGCTTCTTGCAGCGGCAGTCAGCTTGGAAGCCTCGCTGGAGTCCTTGATGCCCTCCTCCTTGGCCTTGCTGGTCTGAAGCTTTTCCAGATTCTCGGTGGAATCCTTCAGGCGATCCTGGTAGCCGTTCAGCTTCTCGCTGATCTCATTTAATTTGCTCTGCTCTTCCCGGATCTTCTCAAGAGCCGCATCCCGAATGGCTGTCTGCTCCTTGATGACCTTTTCCGCATTCTCTATAATTCCTTTTTGCTCCGCTTCCTTTGAAGCCCGATCTTTTGCGGCCTGCTCTTTTGCCGCCTGTTCTTTTTCGGCCTGTTCTTTTGCCGCCTGATCTGCAGCTTCGTCGGCGCTGTCAGCAGGGGCGGTTCCGGACACCGGGTCAGGAGCCGGAGCTGCATTTGCGTCGGCTGCCGCCGCCTCTGCCGCAAGCTTCTTTAGCTCCTCCTCTGCCGCAAGCTTATCCCGCTCGGCCTGATCGATTCTGGACTGGGCATCCGCCGCAATGGCCTGCTGCTCTCCAATCACCATCTGGGCGTCCCCTTGCTTTCCCGTATACTCGGTGATGCGATCCTGCACATGCTCATTCTCGTTCTTCTCATCCTCCAGCTGCTGCTCAATGATGCCTAAAGCCTGGGAGGAACGATTGAACTCGGATACATTTTTATTGTCTCTGGTAATGGCGTCCTGGTAGCCAAAGCCCGCGGCGCTTCCGGTCAGCTCCGCCTGCTGATAGAGCTCGTCAAGCTCTGCTCCGTCATAGGTCAGCAGGGTCGCTCCCGCCTCCACCGTGTCGCCCACCTGCAGCTCAAACTCCGAAACCGTAGCGGACACGGGAGAAAAATACGTCTTTACACGCTCGGACTTCACATCGCCACTGCCCTCAATGGTCTGCTCCACCATTCCCTGATAAGCCTCCGCCACACTCACGGTAGGCAATACCTCAGGGGCAAACATCTTGGGAATGATATTCAAAGCCAGAAGCACCACCACAACCGCACCGATAATCAGACGCTTTTTGCGCTTCTTTTTCTGCTCCGGCGTCAGGGGAATTTTTTCCGGCTTCTCACCCTCCTCTCTCTGAAAGAAAAACCGCTTCTTCGGCTTCTCGTTCACTGCCTGCGTTTCCATGGCTTCCTGTTCTTTGTTCTTCCTCTTAAACATCACTGATTCTCCTCATTTTCCATATCTGATTCGATTTTTCCGTCCATAATGCGGATCACCCGCTTTGCCTGAGCCGCAATGCCATTGTCGTGGGTAATCAGAATGACCGTTCTGCCTCCCACATAGAGCTCCTTTAAGATTTGCAAAATCTCCTTGCTGGAAGCGGAATCCAGATTACCTGTGGGCTCATCGGCCAGGATCACCGGAGGCTTTGCCGCAATGGCCCTGGCAATGGCTACTCTCTGCTGCTGTCCGCCGGACATTTCATTGGGCTTGTGACCCAGCCGGTGGGAAAGTCCTACGATTTTCAGCGCATCCACAGCCAGCTTATAGCGCTCCCGCTTGCCTACGCCGCGGTAAATCAGCGGAAGCTCCACATTTTCAATGGCAGTCAGATTGCTGATGAGATTAAAGCCCTGAAAGATAAAGCCAATCTCCAGATTCCGGATGTCCGACTGCTCATCGTCACTGAGCTTTGATACATCCTTTCCGTTCAGATAATATGTTCCCGAGGTGGGAACATCCAGGCAGCCCAGCATATTCATCAAGGTAGATTTGCCGGAGCCCGACTGTCCGATGATGGCCACAAATTCTCCTTTGTTGATGGTAAGGCTCACATGATCCAATGCCCGCACTTCATTTTCCCCGGGATTGTAGACCTTGCAGATGTCCCTTACCTCTACCAATGCACTCATGCAGCGTCCTCCTATTCCAGTTCTGATTCCAGTTCCGCAATATCCCGCTCGACACATCTTTGTCGAGAAGAATTGCAATTCTTTCTTCTTTATGTGTATTACTTGAATAATACAGTAACACATTTAGCCGTAAGATCAAGAGTCTTCATAAAATCTTAAGTTTCTTTTTTTATTTCTTTAAAGAACACATCCATTTAATATAACGCTCCCGGCTCGTCTTTTTCTTCATTTTTTTTCATATATTTTATTAAGCACAACTATAAGGAGATACGTCTATGAAAAAGCTTTTGATTGCCGGATATTCCGATTCCACTGCCAATTACCAGCACGCCTTTGCAAAGCTTGGAGCCTCCTTCGACACACTTCCTCCGAAGTCCGGGAACCTTACGTCTGCCCGGAAGGAAATTCCTTCGATGCGCTCCTTATCCAAGCTTTCCTACTGCCCTCTTGACTATGACGGGCTTGTCCTCCCCGGAGGCGGAGATATTGCTCCGGTCCTCTTCGGCGCTCAGGATGAGGGCTCCCGGGACATTGACCAGCAGCTGGACTGCCTCCAGCTTCGCACCCTTAAGACCTTCCTGGAAGCGGAAAAGCCCGTTCTCGGAATCTGCAAGGGGCTGCAGATCATAAATGTCCATTTCGGTGGCACCATCCTTCAGGATCTGCCGGAACACTCCCAGCTTATCCATGCTTATAAAGCGCCGGACCAAGCTCCCCCGCTCTGCCAAAGTCTGCCCCACGGGATGCCCGCAGTCCGTCAAAACGGAGATAAGATCCATCCCACAAAGGCAGCAGGAGGGACCTTTCCCGAACGTCTCTACGGAAGCGCGCCCGTAACCAACAGCGCCCACCATCAGGCCGTGGGAACTGTGGGAGACGGGCTTTTGGTGGCGCAGTACAGCCAGGACTTTGTCATTGAAGCCATGTATCATGAGCGCCTGCCCGTCATCGGCGTCCAGTGGCATCCGGAACGAATGTGCTTTGATTTTTCAGATATCCGTATGGACGACGGAGCCGCTCTATTGCGCTATTACCTTTCTCTTTTATAAGCATCCAAAAGGGGAGCCCTTACAAAAGCATAGTTCGAAAATACCGTAAAAAATTGCCCCCTATCACCTTTACAAGGGTATCCTCCCTCATTCCGCGCCCCAGCAAAGCCGCGCTCAATTGCTGCATCTCTCCGTGATGGGGCAAAAGATCGTCCTCCTCTGCCGGGAAACCGAGTCTTTGCATCGCGGCCGAAAGTCCGTTGCACAGATCAAAGCCAAAGCCTACATGATCTTCCCCGCCCACGGAAACCAGATGTTCCACATGACGACACAGACACGTAAGGGCGCCTTTTTGGTTCTTTGGGCTCGCCCCGGCAATGGTGCCGCAGGCATTCACTCCGATCACACCCCCGCGTAAGGCCAGGGCCTTAATCTGATCATCCCTCAGATTCCGATAATTCTCATGGACCTCCCAGGCGTTCGAATGGCTGGCAGCAAAGGGCTTCTTGGCACATGCCGCCACATCTTCGAAACCGTCATTATTCAAGTGGCTCACATCCACATACATCCCAAGCTCTTCCATCTTAGATACAGCCTCCCGGCCAAGCTCTGTAAGTCCTCCGGAAATCTCCCTCATCTCCCCGGCCTTGCAGCATCCCCGGCCAAATGCATTGGGGCGGCTCCAGGTAAGCCCGGCTCCTCTGACTCCCAGATCGTAAAAAGTCCGAAGCAAATAAAAATCCGTCCCAATGGGATCCAGCCCTTCCAGAGACAAAAGAATTCCGATTCTCCCTTCCTCCAAGGCTTTTTCCAATTCCCACCGATTTGTCACAACGCAGATCTCATCTCTTACAGACTCCAAATCCTCCCGAAGAGCCGCAATCTGCGCCAGGGCCACGTGAAGCCCCCGCTCCGGCAGGTCCCTCGTAGACACAAACACCGAAGACACGCACACATTCAAACCGGCCTCCCAAAAATGCTTCAGGTACCGCCGCTTTACCACATCCCGCTCCCCGGCGCACCTCCTGGCATAAACCTCCACCGCCAAATCCAAATGCGCATCCACCACCGGGTTCTCCTTATGTATGGCCTTTGCCCATTCCAACAAAACTTCTTCCATTTTTTACTGCCTTCCAAGAGGGGCTGTCGCAAAATAAGACAGCCCCTTTAACTCTTCTTTCTTGTATTTTATGCAAAAGTCGGAAAATGGTCTAGGAAGCCTTAGGGAACTCTACCGTTACCGTAAAGAGATCCGCATTCACTTCCACCTGAAAGCTCCCCCCACAGGCCTCCGTAAAGCTCCTGGCAATGGAAAGTCCCAGCCCGCTGCCGCCGTCCGTCCGGCTTTCATCTCCTCTTACAAACCTTTCCGTAAAGTCCGTGCTGCCATCAAGCTCCACCCCGGAGGTGTTCTTAATATTCGCCACAGCCACGCTCCCGTCATCCGTCAAGGTAAGGAAAATCCGCGACCCGCTTAAGGAATACTTAAGCGCATTCTGAATCAAATTCTGGAATACCCGGTAAAGCCTCTGTCCGTCCGCTACAATCATCACCGGCTCCTCCGGAATCGTCGTCCGCATAGCCAGCCCACTCTCCAAAATCTGCACATTCATATCCGCCAGAGTCTGCCGCAGAAGCTTTCCCAAGTCAAGCCGTTCCAAATTCACCGGCAGCTGATGGGAGGCCGCCTTGCTCACCTCAAACACATCCTGCACCATGGTTTTCAGCCGCTCCGACTTTTCCCCTAAGATCTGCACATACTCCTTCACATGCTCCGGCAGATCCTCCTCCTGCTTAAGAAGCTCCACATAGCTCACAATGGAGGTAAGAGGCGTCTTAATGTCATGGGACACATTAGCCACCAGCTCTACCTTCATCCGCTCACTCTTGGTCTGCTCCCGAAGGGCCGTCTCCATACCCTGCTGAATCTCGTTCAGGTTCTCCGCCGCCGTTTTCAGATCCGCATCCTCCGGCAGAGTAAGACGCTCGGTTAAATTTCCTTCTCGAATCGCTGCAATCTGCTCCGACAAGGCCCCCAGATCCTGTGCCAGCTCCTTATTCCTGCGCAAATGCCAGATTCCGGCCACAAGGAAGCATATCCCCCAAAGCACCGTAAATATCAGCAGCACCAATCTCGACGTATCCCAATAAAAATGAGAGCAGCAAAGGAGAACAAGGCAGGTAAAAAATACCACAAAGAGAACCGCAAAGACGAATACCTGGTTATACCGCTCCACCATGCGCTTCTGCACGGGAAGCTTAAGCTCTCTTACCTGCATGCTTCTAACCACCGGTCCCAGAAGGGATTTCCGATTTCCCTTATTGGCCTTCAGATCCAGTACTCCCAGATAAGCCATCCAGAATGCCGCCGTCAAAAATACTCCGCTGTCCATAAGCCTGCTAAAATAATAGCCCAATTCCTCCAGGCCCATGTAACAGCCGTCCTCATAGATCCAGATCAATTCCCGGAGCGTCTCTCTTCCACTCGTAACCAAAAATGCCAGCGGAATTCCCACAAACAAAAGAATCTTTGGTTCCAGCCAGATATGCCCCAGGAAGCTGCCTATGGCCTTATCCCCACGCCGCTTATCTTTCCGCAATGCCACGGCCAGGATCAGCAAAAAGAGGGCAATGCCAAATTTCCATTTGAACGCCTGATATCTCTCATAGCGGATCTCCTGGCGCCTCTGCATCTGATAAAGCCCTCCCCAGTTCGTCACGGCTCCGTACTCGGAATAATTGCCGGCAATGTAAAGCTTCGGATGCTTTGCCGCCGCTATAAAGATCACGGCATCCCCGGCAGATTCGTCCACATTAAAATTCGTATAGCCGGGCACATACCAGAGGCTGTCCTCCGTGTACACACCGTCCCCGTAGACATCCAAGTCCCGTCCGTCCTTGCTGATGCGTACCTTTCCGTCCCCTTTCTCATTGTACCAGAGACAGAAATTGTACTCCTCTTCCCCGGGAAGATATCCCTGGAAATCGGGATTGTTCAATTCCTGACCGATCTTTGACTCAAGCTGCTCCATATTGGTATAAAGAAGCGTTCCCTGGTAAAGGACCGCATAGCGCAGATTCTTATCCCTGGCATATTCTTTCATGTAAGCTTCCAGGGCTTCTTTCTGATCCTCGGGCTTTCTGTCTTCCGCTATGCCGTACTCCCTGCGTATGGCATCCAGGGTATCGTCCGCTATACCATACTCTCTTTGTATCTCATCCCAGTCATCCTCCGACATGCCGTACTCTCTCTGCGGCTCGGCCCAGGCACCCCCCACAGCCTCATCGGCAATCTCGTCGCCATATACCTGCTCCGCCTCCTGAACCACCGTTGCTTCCGACCAGGGATAGGCTGTCCATCCATTGTTATATCCATCGTAATAATCTTGATAAAAATAGGTCACGCCATCGCTGTAGGCCACCCCATAATGATCCCAGCCCTTTCCGCCGGTGGCCACCGCAAGAAGCTCCTCCAATCGACTGGAAATATAATAGCGGAAATCTGACTGCTCCTGGTAATCGGTTCCTATGCGGCTTCTGAGACTCTCCGGGCTGCTTCCAATGAGACTGAGCATGGCCAGAAAGTTTCCAAGTAACAGGGTCATTCCCAAAAAGAATGCCGTAAAACTAACAATAATTCTCAATTTTCTCCATTTTGTATCCAATTCCCCACACCACCTTTAAATATTCTGGCTCCTTAGGATTGAGTTCGATCTTTTCCCGAATGCGCCGGATGTGCACCATCACCGTATTTTCCGGGGCAAAGGCATCCTCCTCCCAGACCCTCCGGTAGATTTCCTCCGCCGGAAAGATCCGGCCCCGGTTCCGCATCAGCAGATCCACAATCTTCGTCTCCGTAGCGGTGAGCTTCACCGGCTCCCCGTCCGCATAGAGGGTGCGCTCCTCCATCCGGTAAGAGAGACGTCCGTTGTGTATCACGTCTGCCTGCTGCTGCGCGTGTATGTCGCCCAGAGAAGTGTAACGTCTGAGATGGCTTTTCACCCGGGCCGCCAGTTCCTGGGGGTTGAAAGGCTTTGACACATAGTCATCTGCTCCCATGGAAAGCCCCAGAACCTTGTCGGTGTCCTCGCTCTTGGCGCTCAGGACAATGATGGGAAGATTCTTCCGTTCCCGGATCTTCATAACTGCAGACAGGCCGTCCAGCTTCGGCATCATCACATCCATAATGATAAGCCTCACCGGATGCTCCGCCACAAGCTTAAGAGCCTCCATGCCGTCATAGGCTTTCAGCACCTGGTAGCCCTCCTTTTCCAGCAGAAGTCCGATGGCCTTTACAATCTCCCGGTCGTCATCCACCACCAGCACGCATTCGTTCATTGTCGTTCTCCTCCTTATGTCTGCGGCTGCCGCCTTATTTTCGGTATCCGCATTCTTCAAGCCTGAATATATGGTAGGAAATATTTCTTACAAAAGGATCGTGGTATTTCTTACAGATTTCTTACAATGGAAGCCTCTTCACCGACCCTACCAGACAAGGCGCACATCATCCTCGTTGGCCGGATTGACGGTCACGGTGACTTTCTCAATCCCCAGGGTATCAAAGGATATGATCCGGCCGGCTTTCAGATTCTTAAGGAACAGATCCTTGGCTTCCATCATCAATTCCATATCGTCTTCCTCATCAATCCAGTTCCACAAAAAATCGATTTCCCTGCATTCTTCATCCCAGTAAGCGCCGGGAAATACACGGCTGCTGTTGTAGGTTACCTGAAAGCGGACCGTATTTTCCGGGATTCCTACATCTGTCAGAATCGCGTCCTGATCCCAGCGATACCACCCTCCGATAAAGAGCTTCTCCTCATCCGGTTCAAATTCCACGTCCAGATTCTCCGTGCGCATGTCAGTCCCGCCCAGGATTTCCTTTCCCCCGTAGGCCAGTGCGGAAAATTCCGTCACCAGAGCTCCCACGCCGATTCCCGTCAGCAGAACGCCTGTGCAGAAAACGGCAAGTAATATTTTATACATCCTTTTCATAGTTTTCCTCCGTTTCCGTTCCGTTATCCAATTCATGCTCCGCAACATCCCCGAAAGCGCCCTCTGTTTCCCCTTCGGACATCTCTTTTTTCCTGTGGAGAATCAGGCTGTAGGAGCCGCAGGACAAGGTACCCAGGCACAGCATTGCACCCAGGCAGATAAGGAGCATTCCTACCATGGGATAGCCCTGGGGCAGAAGAACCAGTATGGTTCCCACGCCTGCCAGTGTTATCAACGCCATGCCTCCGAAAAACAGAGTCATAAACAGCCAGAGCAAATTCCAGAACAGGCGTATCCACCAGATACAGAAGGCCCAAAGCCAATTCCATACGGTTGCAATGCCCTTCAAGAGGGCGGTAAAGAAGCTTTTCTTTGTCCTTTGTTCGATCTTCACGGTTTCCACATTATGTAAATCTCCTTCTATCGTGTTTTTCGCCTTTGTTCTGGGCCTGGAAAAAGGCTTCCACAGAAAGGCTGCCAGACTGAGGCACTTTTTGCCGATCCAGTGATATCCCCTTCTAATTCCCTCAATGACAGCCATTGTTTTAGATTTCAAAATACTTTTGGCTTTGCGAAACCATTTGCCCGTGTCTGCCATGCCGGTGCCTTTCCAATCTACTTTCCCTGCAGAGGGCTTTTTGTCAAATTCCGGCTTTACATGGTATGCCTCCAGTATCTCCGCCGCCAGCTCCCGCATGGGGCCGAAGTCCCGAATTGCTTCCTCCTCACTTAAGCCCTTTTGAAGCTTCATGTCTATGTGCTGGGCATACTCTGCCAATATGTCCTCCTGCTCCTGGTCCTCCAGTATCCGGAGGTATCCGCGCAGCTCTTCCAAAAATGTCTCTTTATTCATGTCCCTTTCCCTCCTTCAAAAATCGGCTGACCCTCATCTGAAATTCATCCCACTCTGCCTCCAGGGAGTCCCGGTACAGGATTCCGGCTGCGGTGAGATGGTAATATTTCCGCGGCGGACCCTCGGAGGATTCCCGCAGATAGGTTTCAAAATAATGTTCGTTGGTGAGCCTCTTTAACAGCGGATAGATAGTTCCCTCGTTTACGTCAATCACCCGGGAAACCTCCTCCACCAGCTCGTAGCCGTACATGTCTTTCTTCCGCACGGATTCCAGAACAATCAGCTCCAATACCCCTTTTTTAAATTGTGGATTCATGTGTTCTCCATTCCAGTTCCGCATACCTTTTACAGTGCCCGTTTATTTAGAAGATCAAGATATGTCTGCTTTTGTTTATGCTATTATATTACGCCTACTACTATGTATTGTCAAGTACTAATATTTTAAAAATACTGGCGTGAAAATAGCCGCAACTTTTCTTCTCCCATACTTACAGCGTCAAGCACCCTTCCGCGCCCGCCGGAATTCTTTCGGCGTCATCGGCGATACCCGTTATGCGGAGGCCGCCCTGATTACCTCGGATTATGATCACAGCAATATCCGTATGAGGAAAGAGACCTTTGGCGGAAGCACCTATGATATCGGCGTATATTCCTTAAGCTTTCTCCAGTGCATGCTGGGCATGGCTCCGGAACAGATTCAGGCGGCGGCCGTCTTGTCTAAGGAAGGGATTGATACCTTTACTACGGCTGTTATGGAATACGGCGGCAAAATGCGGGCTCATTTTGACTGCGGCATGGTTCTGGAAACAGAGAAGAACGCTTCCCTGGATCGGTTTCAGATACATGGCTCAAAGGGATCCGTCTGCTCCGTAGATTTTGGGTTTAACGCTCCGGGAACGCTGACCTACCGCCTCCGCACCTTTGATGGCGCGGATGAGCTGCGAAAGGTGGAGGTTCCGAATAACTACTGCCTGGAGGTGGAACAGTTCGGACGCTGTGTGAGAAATGAGGAGGAGCCTTATGTTACGGAGGAATTCAGCATAGCTTTGGCCGGTACAGTAGACAAGATATTGAAGCAGATAGGCTATTAGTGCACTATATCCCGTGTCCGGCTGTTCGCGTACAGGCTGCCTGCTCTGTACGCGAACTGTCCGAACACGGGATATGAAATAATACTACCCTTCATTATAGTGATATTTCTTCAATTTCCTACCTGTGATGATGCAGATTAGACTTCCGCCCACTCCAAGCACCAGCATCATAAGCGCAGCGCCGGAGCCTTTCCCCGAGCCAAAGAGCGCTTTTAGAATGGATAAATCCCCATATATGCTCATCATCGGCTCACATACACGATCTACCATAAAGCCGCCCAAAAACAATCCTATGGGAATGGTAAAAAACTGAAGCGTATTGCGGCATGCATAGACACGCCCCTGCAGCTCTACCGGAATCGTAGTTCTGAGAATCACATCCAAATTGGCGCTCATAATCGGCACAAGAATCCATCCAATGATCTGCCCTATGCACCACAGTACCGGCTCTCTGGAAAATGCCAGCAAGAAATTTTCCGTTCCCAGGGAAAACAGCATGGTCAGATAAATCACCTTTACCCTATCCCGGGGTTTTGGCAGGGCTGAGGCAATCAGACTGCCAATAATCATGGCCGCGCCGGCACAAGACGTTACAATTCCCAGAACCGCCTGGCCGCCCTTTGGATTCGGAAGCACATAACCAGGCAAGACTGCGTCAAAAGCCGAAGCCACCAGATTCACGCCTGACATAAATAATATCAGCGTCATAATCAGCGGATTTTCTTTCAAAAATACAAGTCCCTCTTTTACGAGCTTCCTTACACTTTCTCTCCTGTCACTCTTCTTTTCCGGGATTTTGATAAAAAATAGCAGTGCCGTAAATGCAACCAGAAAGCTGCACACATCAATCGCTATGACGCCATTGAGACCGGCAAAGGCGTACAATGCCGTGGCAATCAAAGGATTCAATATGGAGATCAGAGATCTCGACAGAGATTGTAGTCCGCTTGTCCTCTGATAGTGCTTTGGGGGAATGATAAGCGTCATGGCAACCTCGGAAGCAGGCTGCTGCACCGTATTCATGAATCCCGAAATCCCATTCAGAACATATAAATGCCATACCATCAGACAATTTGCCCGAAATAATAGAAATACTGTGATGGTGCACATTACCGCAAACACATCGCAGCCAAGCATGGTCTTCTTCTTGTCAAACCGGTCCGTCACCGCCCCTGCAAATACACTCATTAACACATAAGGCGTGTAAGAACAGATGGTAAGAGCCGCCGTACTCAGGGAAGAGCCCGTCTTCTCATACAGCCACAGGGTTAAGGCAAATGCCGTAATACTGCTGCCAAGCTGAGATACGCTCTGGGTACTCCAAAGTATCAGAAAATCTCTCAGCTCAAATAATTCATTTTTCTTTACATTCTTCATTTCTTTGCTCCTTTTTGTGTCAGATATTTCGCAAAATAGAAGCAAAGTCTGAGGATCTCAGCACAGGGCTGCTCCTCCATGCAGTCTCCTCAGGCTCTGCATGGAGCTGTTGCAATACAAAGTCTCATTTTCTTTCCCTTCGTGATATTACGCTTTTTGTTTCATTATAAACAAAAACCTCCCTAGAAGCAAATGATTTCTATTAAGGGGAGGATTTTCTGTTGACAGTTTTGTCTAATAATGTTAGACTTTATGTGTCTAATATTATTAGACAGCTCTTTTAAATGCAAAGGAGGATTACCATGGAGCCTTACAAGCTGGGAGAAATGGAACAGAAATTTGCGGATTTAATCTGGGAGCACGCCCCCATAGCCTCGGGAGAGCTGGTAAAGCTCTGTGAGCAGGCCTTTTCCTGGAAGCGGACCACCACCTACACCATGCTGAAACGCCTCTGCCTGCGGGATCTCTTTGAAAATGTAAACGGTACCGTTCAAGCCAAGACCACCAGAGAGGATTTTCAGGCCGCTCAGGGGGAACAATTTCTGATAGAAAACTTTGACGGCTCTCTGCCCCGATTCCTTACTGCTTTCTCCCGCCGGAAACGGCTTAGCAGCCATGAGGTAGAGGAGCTTCGCAGGCTCATAGAGGAATACGAGGAAGAGCAAGGAGGGAATGATTGATGGAACAGCTCTTTATTACAATTCTGAACATGAGTATTACAGGGAGCGTCATCATTTTAGCCATGCTCATTGCCCGCCTATGTCTGAAAAGAGCGCCCCGGATTTTCTCCTATGTTCTGTGGGCCGTGGTGTTGTTCCGGCTTCTCTGCCCTGTATCCTTCTTCACGGACATTTCCTTCCTTGGCATTCTGGAGGAAAGCAGCTCTACAAAGGGACGGATGGAATACATCCCCGCGGATATCGGCTATCAGATGGAGCCCCAAGTGAGCCTGCCGGTTCCTGGTATCAGCGATGCCGTAAACTCCTCCCTTCCTGCAGGCAATCCGGCAGCTTCCGTGAATCCCATGCAAATCTGGCTCTTTTTGGGATCCCGGATCTGGCTTCTTGGCATTGGTGCCATGCTGGCCTACAGCGCCGTTTCTCTCCTTCGCCTTAAGAAAAAGCTGAAAACAGCCTCTCATGAGAGGGAAAATATTTACCGGATGCCGGGGTATGGTACGCCCTTTGTGTATGGTATCATCTGGCCCCGTATTTATCTCTCCCAGGCTCTTGGAGCGGAGGAGGAGCGCTATATCCTTCTCCATGAGCAAATTCATATCCGGCGAAAGGATCCCTTTTTCCGCGCCCTGGCTTACCTGGCTCTTTGCCTTCACTGGTTCAATCCCCTTGTTTGGCTGGCCTTTTCCTTAAGCGGACAGGATATGGAAATGTCCTGCGACGAAGCCGTAATCCGCAGGCTTGGAAGCAAGGTGAAAAAGGAATACTCCGCCTCTCTTCTGGCCCTTGCCTCAGGCCACCGGATGGTAAAAGGACTTCCCCTTGCCTTTGGAGAGGGGGATACGAAAAGCCGCATCGAAAATGTCCTTCATTATCAAAAGCCCGGCCGGATTCTGGCTGTGTGCGCTGCAATCGTCTGTGTGGTGCTGGCCGTACAATTTGTGACCAATCCAAGGGACGGGGGAGAGGATGGAAGTCCGGAACAAGTATTCTACGGCATTGTCACTTATGCGGACGCAGAGGGCGATCCCCTTCCCGTCGTTGTCCGCATTCCCCGCTTCGGCGATGTGGACATTCCGGAAGCCGACAGCGTAGAGCCTTATATTGAGATTGACTTTGACGGCCTGGAGATCGGGGATCTCATCCGAATTACCTTTCCAAAGGGAGAAGAAATCTCCGTCATGGAAACCTATCCCGCCCGATTCTCCCAAAAGGCCGAGAAGATCGAGGTTATGAGCCGGGGGCTCTTTGCCCTGCAGCCTGCAAAGGGAAACCGCTATCGTTTTACGGTGCCTCTTGGGATGGCGCCGGAGGCACAGGCCGGGGATTTGCTGAATATCTACCGGCAGGAAGAAGTTAAGGACGGACAGCTGCGGGAGGTGGAATTTTTACACGCTGTGGAGATTCTGGAGGTGGTGCCGGAGAATTCCCAGATTTGGGTGAATATGTCACCGGAGGAGGTGGCCGTATTTCTGTCGGAATTTGGCTTTGGACTTCGGTGTGAGCTTATCAGGCAGAGCACAGGGCAAGAGGACTCGCAGAATTCGGCAGAAACCTCCCAGGACAATCTGCTGTCAGATAGGGGAATTCCCTACCTATCCCCGGAGAATCTGGAAACTCTTGTGGCAAGGGAAGATTTGAACGGCATTTTTCGGCTGAATATTCAGAGCATTGCCAGAAGCGCCCGGGGGATTGACCGCTATGTGATTGATAGAATGGATCCGGAGGATTCCGGAGAGGAGCTTCCATTCCTTGCCTTTTCGGAGGCTTGCGTTTTTCAGGTAAACCGGGAGATGGATTCCGTCCGCTATGAAGAGGTGGATTTTGAGGAATTCGTAAAGCTGGCCGAGGATGGATTTTCCTGGATCAATCCCTTATGTACCCTGTATTTTGAAGATAACCTGATTACCAACGCAGCTCTGGAGAGCGCATGGTACGGCGCGGGCATTGCCTATGAGCCCTTTGCCCGTGATACCTGGTACGAGGACATTCAGGCCTTTCCGGAAATGGAAGGAATCGATCCTTTAAAGACCTATTATACTCAGGTCTACAATGCAAAGGATGACTTCGGGGAGAGTCCCGGTATGGAAACGGCGGAGGTCTATACGGGAAATATCGGGGATGGGGACAGCGGAATTGTACTTTTTAAGAATGAAGCCGGAGAACTCCTCTACTCCGAGGGCGCTCACACCGCCCGGGCAGGATGGAATAACATTTATCTGGGAGAACAAGATGGGACGCCTTTTCTGATGCGGGTGCATATAGAGGATCGGGATACCTACGGAGGGTATGATTACCAGGTGTTCCGTCTTGGAGAGAAGGGCGAGATTCTACAGATTGCAGGCAGCTCTTTTTCCTATGGCGACGATTGGATTCCCTATGATGAAGAAATAGCCGATGCGTGGATGGCACAGATGAATGCTTACCTGGACCACAGTCAATTATTGCTGAGTACACAGGATGGAGAGGTACGGACGGAATAGTCCGTACCTCTCCTATAACGTATCATATGTCAGAGCAGGGAAGTGTCCATTCCCAAAAGCTTGCAAAAATTCCCATACAGGATTTTCTCCGTCACAGTATCCCCCAGATCAAAGGACAAAAGCTGCTCCACCGCATCCTTGGGCTTCCACATGGGAAAATCCGAGCCGAATAAAAACCGGTCCGGGCCGAAGCGGTCGAACATGCGGTATACTAATTCTCTGGATACCAAAGGAATAGTGCTGGAGGTATCGTAGAGAACATTCTCCGGCTGGGGATGGTTGAGAGACCGCTCCCAGATGGTCCAGCCGCCGAAATGGGCGGCAATCACCTTCAAATCCGGCACTTTCCGAAGAAGGTTGGTCAAACGCTTGGGCGAAGAAAAATCATAACGGTCATCCCCCATATGAAACAGCACGGGAAGTCCTCTTCTGGCCACGGAGCGGTACATCTCGATTCCGCAAGAGGCATCAATGGGAACCTTCTGAAAATCCGGATGAATCTTAAGCCCCCGAAGTCCCAGCTCCTGCATCCGGTCCAGCTCCTCCTCATAATCCTCCATCCCCGGGTAGAGAGAGCCAAAGCCGATAAAGCCGGGATGCTCACGGGCAGCCTGTGCCAAAAAGGTATTGATATTGTGGACCTGCTTTGGCGCAGTAGCAGAATTGCTGATCACACAACGGCTAATGCCGGCCTCCGCAAGCTCCTTTGCCAGACGGTCCGTGCTTGCAATGGTATAAGCGGTTTTGTCGTAGAATTCTCCGATGGAATGAGCCGCTTTTTCCGCCAGCTTATCGGGAAATACATGTACATGGATATCTGCTATCTTCATAAAATCACCCTGCTGCTATTCATTGTCAATCATGTAAAGAAACGTAGCGGTTATTCTTCCTCAATACGGATATTGTCCCCGTCCCTTAGCTCCTGCTGAAACAGGCCCTGTACTCCGTTGACGCTCAGCACAATCCGTCCTTTTGGCTGCTTTAAGTCAATCCCGGAATACTGAATCATATCCATCAGAAAATAGGGAGCTCCGTCCGCTTTCCTGGGCAGACTGATAGGCAGGCCATTCAGATGAAAATGCATCTCCTGCGGCCCTTTGGACGCGGGTTCCGCTTCTGCTGTCTGGGATACTGCGGCCAAAACCGAACGCTGCGCGAAACTTCCCTGAGGATTCAAAACCGGTCTGTGCGCATCTTCTTCCGGCGCTTTCTCCTGCACAGCCCTTCTTTCTTCTGCTGCTTTCTCAGGCATAACTGCCTTTTCTTCTTCCTTCTCCGGCATCACAACCTTTTGTGCTTCCGGCGCTTTCTCCGGCTCGGTCACAGCCGCCTCTTCCGGCTCTAAAGGCTCCTCCGGTTCCTCTGCCGCCTTTGGCTTTGCATCCGTCTCCGGCTTTGCATCCTCCCCGGCTCTCCTCATCACAATCACATCACCCATCTTTAACTGGGTCTCCAAATCCGCAGGCTTTCCGTTCAAAGTTAATTCTGTCGCGTCCGCAGCCCCCTCAATATCTCCAAGGCTGGCCCTGGCAGACACTCCGGATACTGCAGGCGTAAAATCAATCTCGTCCCCGGCCTTTATGATCTCCGACAGCCGCCCCTCCTTTTTGTTAATAAAGAGAGTGGCCGGCTCCACAGGTGTACCGTAGAACACCTTCCGCTTTCCGTTCACCGTCACAATCAGGTTGGCGCCGCTGCGCCCCATAATATCCAAAAAGCTGTAGCCGTTCATCATCAGCAGATTCAATGCCGTAAAGCTGCCGCTTCGGAACAGGTTGGCCTGTCTGCCGTTCAAAATCACTCGGAAGCTTGCATTGATGAGATTCAGCCCCGAGGAGACCACAATCCCCAGAGGAGTGGCATACTCCGGATTATTGAGATCGTATTCATCGGAAAACGCGCTGGTGCGGAAATTGTTTCCGGCAATGGCCACGCGCTTGGCATCCATGTTAAGCGCCGCCGTC
Source organism: Lachnospiraceae bacterium (assembly GCA_022791635.1). GTDB lineage: Bacteria > Bacillota > Clostridia > Lachnospirales > Lachnospiraceae > Laedolimicola. The sequence continues at coordinate 35,935 of JAAVZL010000004.1, read as the reverse complement.
AGCCCGTCCTTCAGGCCTGTGAGCTTACTGCCTCCCCCTGCCAGAAACAGAGCCGAAGGCGGGTTTCCATTAATTTCCAAAATCTTTTCCGCAATTTCCCGGCAGAGCAAATCAGAGGTATCCTGGATGCACTCCAAAAGCTCCTCCCTGGAAACGCTCTGCTCAAAGCCCAAAATATCCGTGAAGGTGATTTCCTCCTCCAAATCCGCCTGGGCTTTCATGGATTCCGCCGTCTGAAAATCCACCAGATACGCTTTCATCAGCGTCTCCGTAATCTCGTCTCCCGCCACGGTGGCCATGGTGTAGCCTGTGACGCTTCCGTCGGTACAGGCGGCAATATCCGAGGTTCCGGCGCCAATGTCCACCATCACCAGATTTAACAGGCGCAGGTTAGACGGAATGGCCGCATTGATGGCCGCAATCGGCTCCAGAGTGATGCTTGCCACCTCCAGCCCGATTTTATTCATGGTGGTGTAAAGGCTTTCCACCACCTCGCTTGGCAGAAAGGTGGCTATGAGATCCACCTTCACTTTCTTTCCCCGATGATCCTTCAGACTGGAAATCATATATTTATCCAGATAATACTGGCATACCGTATAGCCGACCAGATAGAACCGGCGGCCGTCCTCTGCAAGCCGGTTTTCCGCATCAAAGGCCTCCTCCGCCTTGCTGATGGCCCCCGCCTCCAGACGGCTTATCACCTCGTCGTCAATAAGTTCTGCCTCGGGAAGCTCCATCTCAAACTCCGCCCGCTTGGTCCGAAGAGCCCTTCCCGCCGCCGCCACGCACACGCGATCCAGCTTAAAATGCAGCTTGCTCTCAAGCTTCTGCTTTACCCTTCCGGCCAGGGCGGACACCTTGTCTATATTCTCAATCTGTCCGTCAATCATTGCCCGCTCTGTGTGCTCCTCTTTCTCAATGGCAATGATCCGGACCTTGTCATTTTCTACCGTTCCCACCATTCCAATGATGCTCCGGGTTCCGATATCCAGGGCAAAAATGGTCTGTTCTGCCTGTATCTGTGCTCTTTTTACCTGTATTGCCGCCATGCTTTCCCTCCTGCGTGATTGAGACAGGCTTTTTCCTGCCCTCACAGCTTTTCCTTCCACCATTATAGTAAAATCTCATATCAATGTAAATGCTTTTCTACGGGAAAACCTTTTAGCAGCAGCAAACCTGTTACTGTTCAGGCGGGCGGCAGGGGTGTAGGCAGACAGAAAAAAGCCATCACCTGCTTAAACATATTGTTATCCTTTTTTTAAATCTGCTTAATCCGCTCCAAAGCCGCCAGCGTATTCTCATAAGAGCCAAAAGCTGTCAGACGGAAGTAGCCCTCCCCGCTGGGACCAAAGCCGGAGCCCGGCGTTCCCACCACACCGGCTTTTTCCAAAAGATAATCAAAGAACTCCCAGGAGGTCATCTGATCCGGCGTTTTCAGCCAGATATAGGGGGCGTTCACTCCGCCGGATACGCTGTAGCCTGCTTCCTTAAGGCTCTCACGGATGGTCCCGGCATTCTTCATATAGTAAGCAACCTGCTCCTTTAGCTGGGCCTTTCCTGCCTCAGAATAAACGGCTTCCCCTGCCCGCTGGATGATATAGGGAGCTCCGTTGTACTTGGTCCCGTGGCGCCTTGCCCACAGGGCATGCAGGGATACGTCGCCGCACTTCAAATCCTTGGGAATCACCGTATAGCCCAGACGCACGCCGGTGAAGCCGGCATTTTTGGAAAAGCTCTTCAGCTCTATGGCACAGCCTCTGGCGCCCTCGCACTCATAGATAGTGTGAGGCACATGCTCCTCAGAAATATAGGCCTCGTAAGCCGCATCGTATATGATCACTGCTCCCACCCGATTGGCGTAATCCACCCAAACCTGGAGCTGATCCTTTGTGATGGCGGCGCCGGTAGGATTGTTGGGAAAACACAGATAGATGAGATCCGGCGTCTCTTTGGGAAGCTCAGGGGCAAAACCATTCTCCTTAAGGCAGGGCATATAGATCACATCACTCCACATTTCCGTCTTCGGATCGTAGGTGCCTGTTCTGCCTGCCATAGCGTTGGTATCCACATAGACGGGGTACACGGGATCGCAGACGGCAATCCGGTTATCCAGACTGAAAATCTCCTGAATATTGCCGGAATCACACTTTGCGCCGTCGCTCACAAAGATCTCGTCGGCACTGATGTCTGCTCCTCTCTCCTGATAATCTCCTTTGGCTATGGCAGTTCTCAAAAATTCATAGCCCAAATCCGGGGCATAGCCGCGGAAGGTCTCGGCATGGCCCATCTCGTCCACTGCCTTGTGCATGGCCTCCAGGATAGCCGGTGCGAGGGGCTGGGTCACATCCCCGATTCCCAGTCGGATTATGCTCTTTTCCGGATGCTCTGCCGTATAGGCTGCCACCTTCTTGCCGATGGTGGAAAAGAGATAGCTGCCCGGCAGCTTTAAATAATTATCGTTAATCTTATACATCTTGTTCTCCTATTCCAGTTCCGCAGTATCTCTCTTAGCACATCTTTCTTGAGATACTGCTGTTTCCAGTTTAATTCCGGCGCAGGGCTTCCAGGTCAACCTCTCCCCGAAATACCTCTGCCGCAGGACCTGTCATGTACACGCAGTTGTCTTTCTCGCTCCAGTCAATCTGCAGATCGCCTCCCAGCAGGCGAACGGTAACGCTGCGGCCGGCAAAGCCGTTTAAGGCAGCGGCTACGGCCACGGCGCAGGCCCCCGTTCCACAGGCCATGGTCTCTCCGGATCCACGCTCCCACACGCGCATTTCCAAGGTTTCTCTGTCTATGATGCGCACAAATTCCGTGTTCACCCGATCCGGGAAGCGTTCATGGTTCTCAAACTTTGGCCCCAGCTCTTCAAGCTTAAGGCCCTTCACATCCTTAAGAAAAACAACTGCATGGGGATTTCCCATGGAAACGCAGGTCATCTCATAGGTCTTACCGTCAACGACGACGGGCTCTCCCACTAGCTGCTCTCCCTCTCCTTTCACCGGAATCAGGGACGGCTTTAAAATAGGCTCTCCCATGTTGACCTGCACCTGTGACACTCTGCCGTTCTCCACGGTCAGCTTCAGGTATTTGACGGCCCCTCCGGAAATAATCTTCAGCTCTGTCTTATCCGTCAGACCATGATCGTATACGTACTTTGCCACACAGCGGATTCCGTTGCCGCACATCTTCCCGTAGGAGCCGTCCGCATTGTACATAGCCATCTCAAAATCCGCTTCTTCGGAAGGCTGAATCAGAATCAGGCCGTCCCCTCCGATGCCCTTGTGCCGATCGCTCACCAGGCGGGCTGCTTCCTCCGGATTCTCTAAGGGCTCCCCGGTACAGTCCACATAGACGTAATCGTTGCCGATGCCGTGCATTTTCGTAAATCTCATAAAAATTCTCCTATTTAAAGTTCCGTAATATCTCTTCCGGTACACCCTCGTCTAAATCAATTTCCAGTCACAAGTACATGTGCCTGTAAATTGATTTGTGCACTGTAAGGGATATTACTGTTTAAAGTTCCGTAATATCTAAAAATTCATCAGGCTTAATACCATCTCTGCCGTTTCCACCAGGTTGGTTCCGCTGTCCATGCTGCATTTCTGAATGTACCGATGGGCCTCCTCCTCGCTCATATGGTTCCGCTCCATCAGCAGACTTTTGGCCTCCCAAAGGATTTTCTTCTCCTCCTCCGAGCGGGTCTTCGGCTTCTGACGAAGACGCCTTTTTCTCCGGGCTATCTGCTCTGCCATCAGATCCAGGGTATTTAACAGATCCCGCACCTTGATAGGCATGGCGATGCACATCAATTCCGAATCCCGGCATTCGCTTAGGACCCTCTGAGAGGCGACCAGAATCATCTCAAAATGCGAGGGGAGGGACGCCCGCAGCTCCGAATAAATCATATCCGGATACTTGTAGCCGCAGACCAGGATCCCGTCCCCCAGGGTGTTGGCCTGGGCCAAAGCCTGGGCTCCCGTCGTACAGACCGCAGACACCTCAAATCCGTGCCGCACCAGGAGACTGCGTACATTTCCGGCATCTTCCGCCTTTGGAAACAATACAATAATATTTGTCATGTACATCCCCCCACAGTGCTAAGCAAAAAGGTCCAAGGACGGCGCATTTCGTTCCAACGCTGCCATCCCCTAAATCCGGTAAAGATAGCTGTCAAGCTCCCAGGCAGACACCTGGGTACAGTACTCCTCCCACTCTCTGCGCTTGGCCTCACAATAGCTGCGGCTGACTTTCTCTCCCAGGACCTTTGTTACCAGAGGATCTGCCTCCATGGCATCCAGGGCCTCCCAAAGATTCCGGGGAAGCGCCTCAATCCCCCTCTCCTTTCGCTCCTCATCCGTCATCCGGCGGCTGTTCTTATCCACCGGATCCGGCGGCAGAATCTGTTCCCGGATTCCCTCCAGGCCGGCGGCCAGGCATACGGCCAGAGCCAGATAAGGGTTGCAGGAGGGATCCGGGCTTCGAAGCTCAATGCGCACATTCTCTCCCCGCTGGGCCGGAATGCGGATCAGCTGAGCGCGGTTCACCGCCGACCAGGCCACATAGCCCGGAGCCATATAGCCCGACGCCTTCTGGGCTGGGAATAGACGCTTGTAGGAATTCACCAGAGGATTGGTGATAGCCGTAATCCCTCTGGCATGCTTTAGGATCCCGCCGATAAAATAGTAAGCCTCCCTGCTTAAGCCATTGGGATCCCGGAAATCCTGAAAGATATTTCTTCCGTTCTGGGACAGAGACATATTGGTGTGCATCCCGGAGCCGTTTTCCTCGGTCTTGGGCTTTGGCATAAAGGTGGCGTGAAGGCCAAAGCGTCTCGCAATGGCCTTTACCGCCAGCTTAAAGGTCATAATTTGGTCCGCAGTCAGCAGAGCCTCATCATAGCGGAAGTCAATCTCGTGCTGGGCAGAGGCCACCTCATGGAAGGAGGATTCCACCTCAAAGTCCATTTCTTCCAGAGTCATCACCATATCGCGCCTTGCATTTTCCCCCAGATCAATGGGGCTCATGTCACAGTAGCCTGCCCGCTCGTGACTGAGCGTCGTAGGCTCCCCCTTGTCGTCCGTGTGAAACAGAAAGAATTCACATTCCGGTCCCACATCGAACTGGTAGCCCATATCTCCTGCCTCCTTCAGCACCTTCTTTAAAATGTACCGGGGATCGCTCTCATAGGGCGTCCCGTCGGGCCGCTTAATATCACAGATGAGCCGGGCAACCTTTCCCTGCTGTGGCCTCCAGGGAAAGATGACAAAGGTATTCAAATCCGGACAGAGAAACATATCCGTATCATTGTCATCCACAAATCCGTCCACACAGGAGCCGTCAAATACATAGTTATGATCAAGCACCCGCTCCAGCTGGCTCACGGTGATGGCCGCATTTTTCAGATTCCCGTACAGGTCCGTAAACTGCAGGCGGATAAACTCCACATCCTCCTCTTCCACCAGCCTTAAAATATCTTTTTTGGTATAATGGCTCATGTCTTCTCTCCTTCTTTTCTCTCTACTCGCTGCACGGGCCTGTACAATCGAGTACGGAAGTTTTTCTCTCTACTCGTGCGCCGGGCGCCAGTCAGCTTCGGCTGACATCTTCCTCTGGGCGCCCGTGTGCATAAAAAAAGGCGTTCCTCTCCTTACGTCGAACGCCTTTGCTCTGTCTCAAAATATAACAGCTGCAGGAGGCTTTGTCAATAGAAAAATCGCTGCCCTTCAGAAAGAGGAGAGCAGCGATATCACAAAAAAGACCATCGGTATCGTAACGATGCACACAAGGCTTGTAAGCACGGAAGTCTGGCTTGCCAGAGATACATTCTTCTTATAAAGACTGGCATAAATAATCGTATTGGCGGGAATGGGCATTGCCATCAGCAAAATCAAAATGTGAACCATCACCTCCGGTACGGAAAGCACATACAGAAGCCCGTAGCCCACAAGGGGAAGCACCAGCATTTTTACAACCAAAAATACCAGCAGATCTTTATTTTTTATGATCTCCTTTCCCTGCACGCCAAGGAGGGTAATTCCTATGATGATCATTGCCAGCGGTGTGGTAATGCCTCCCACATAAGAAATAACCTTTGCGATTGGGTACGGGAAGCGAAGATTCAATAGACAAATCCCCACAGCAAGAAGGGAGGCCACAATCGGAGGACTGAAAAAGCTCCTCAGAGAAAAGCCTCTGGTATCCCGCATCAAATACTCCCCATAGGAGAACAGCACCAGATTGTTGGGAATGAGAAAAAGCATGGCATAAATCATGACCTCCTCTCCCAGAACCGCCTGCACCACAGGAAGCCCCATAAAGCCTACATTGGAGAAGGTATACATGAACTCATATAATCTTTTGTCCGCCTGAATTTTCAAAAGCTTTACCGTTATTTTCCCAAGCAATGCGCAAAAAACCGTAAAGGCCAGAAAGCCTGCCAGACAGAGGAAAATCTCCGAGGCCGACAGCGCACATCCCTCGCCTACGGAAGACAGCACCACTCCTGGGATTCCCAGATTCAAGACCACCTTCGACAGGACAGGGACATCCTCTTTCTTTAGCACATGGCCTCTTGCGGCTGCATAGCCGCAAAGAATCAAAAGAAACAAAATCAGCATTTGCGTAATCAAGACAGACAAATCCAAGCCACTTTACCCTCTTTCCAGATTTTTATAGGTGATTACTTCTATCTCCTGCTGCCGAATCGCAGAACGCAACCCATTTCCTGTTAGGAACTGAACCTCGCGGACACTGCCTGCATGCTTTCCATCCAGAAATACAACCGATGATTGTTCATAACAAAGCAATCCTCATGGGACAGCAAGGTGGGAATATATTGCAGCCGATATGCATGGGCAATGGCTTCTATGGCCCGAAAATACGTTTCATTTACAATAGCGTGTCCTTCTATGTAATCCGGTTCCCGGCCTGTGATCTCCTGAAAGCGTTGATACTGCGCTTCAATCTCTCTGTAAACCTCGTCATAGGAAACAAAACCAATCAAGGCGTTATTATATTCCCCGGAGGCCTTAAAGTCTCCGTTTTCCTTTAAAAGAGAGGGCAGCGCGGAAGGCTCTGAAACCGGTTTTCCATAAGAAATATTCACATGAAGCCCCAGGCACAGGTCCTCCTCACCGATAAGCTCAAAGCCTTCCTTTGAGCGGTCCAGATTCACAATCAATCCGACCGTCCGCACCAAGCCCTTTTTTACGGTCTTTGCTATTCCCAGATTTACGCCTTCTGAATATCCCAGATCGTCCGCTCTGAAAATAATCCTTTTCATTTTACCTCATTTCCGCTTATTCTGCCAGCTTTTTTTCATCAAATCCAAGAAGAAAAGTCACAATGGCCGCAACGGAGAAGGCAATGACAGCCGCAATAATACCATTGATAAAGTTCATATTATGGCCTCCCACAAAGTCAAGCAAGCTCAGAAAATTTCCCACCGGAACAATCTGATAGGCTGTCAGATTGGTAATTCCCGCATACAGTCCCCCGGCAAAGCCTCCGGCCATCATTCCCAGCAAGGGCCGCCGATACCGCAGCCCAACGCCATATAATCCCGGCTCCGTGATTCCACCGATAAGCTGTGCCACAATATAGGAAAGGGACAGGGATTTCTTATCTCCCTCCTTCTGTCTTAAGAATGCTCCCAGGCACATGCCGCCAACGGTAAATGCAGAGCAGCTGGTGGCCAGTACAAAGGACTCCTGCCCCGTTTCTGCCATCACAACCATGGTTGTGGTAATCAGCAGCCAATGCATGCCGGTCATTACCAGATACTGCCACAGTGCCGCCACGATGGCAATCGCCAATACCTTAAAGATTCCTCCGGAATTGCCCATCCACAGGAAGAATTTTGAGATATATTCTCCTAAAAAGTGTCCTGCAGGCCCCAACACACACAGGGAGACAGGAAGCGTCACTAAAATCGTCAAAAAGGGCGCAAATACCGGTTTTAGCACAGAAGGTGTGTGCTTATTAAAGAAGCGCTCAATGTAAGACATCACCCATACGGATAAAATTGCCGGGAAAATGCTGGATGTATAATTCTGTGCCAGACAGGGGATGCCAAATACCGTGAAAGCCTCCCCGGCTTCGGCAATTTTGCTTAATGCGGGATGAATCAGAATTCCTCCCATCAGAATTCCGAGAACGGGATTCACTCCAAACCTTTTGGCTGCGGTATACCCCACTGCAACCGGCAGAAAGTAGAATGCCGCGTCTCCGGAAAAATTAAATAATACATAGAGATTGCTTGTTTCCGGCATCACATTGAGCATATTGGGGCCAAAAACGGCAGTCAGCGTTTTAAACATGGCAGATACTATCAGAATGGGGATAATGGGCGTCAGGCAGCCGGACAGGCTGCTTAAAATGGCATTTCCGATTCCCTTTATTGACAGATCCTTTTTCTCCTGAACCTCATCTAAATTTTCATCAATGGCAGCCTGCGCCTTTAGCCCGGATTTTTCACAGATCAGCTTGTAGGCTTCTCCAACCTCCTGTCCAATGATAATCTGAAGCTGCTCTCCGGAATGCTGTACTCCGACAACATTGGCAAGCCTTTTGATTTCTGCTGTTTTTGCCAGCCCCTGATCCTTTAAATTAAAGCGCAGGCGGGTAATGCAGTGTGTGAAAAATGAAATATTGTCTTTTCCGCCGAGCAAATCAACCACATGCTCTGCAAGGTCCTGATATTTTTCTTTTTTTCCCATTGTAATTCTCCTTTTTTATTTATACAAATAACACAGCATTGCGCGCCTACACTGTGATTTTGTCCATTCATTTTCCAAAACCCATGCTTCTACTGAAAATAGTCCTCGTAAGAACAAAGGCGATTGATATGTAAAATCAGATACAGTCTCTCTTCATCATTTAATTCTATGGTCAGGAAGGCTTCTATCCTTTTTACACACTCATAAGTTTTGGGATATTGCTTTTTCAGCTCCTCATATACCTTACCGTTTTCCGTGTTGATTGTTTTGTTATGCTTCACCCGATCCAGCAGGTAATGAAGATGCGTCAGAAACCGGGAATAGTTAAAGCTCTTTTTGTCGATGTGAATTTCCATCATCTGTTCCACGATTTCCGTACATTGATCCATAATGATTTTCTCATCTTTTCCGGAATAAGAACCATTATGTAAACCATATCCCACAAAGTGCAAGGTGATGCTTGCCGCCTCTTCCTTTGGAAGGTGAACGTTGAATCTCTCATTGATAAGCTTAAGGGCGTAGATTCCAATCTCGATTTCCTCCGGATAGAGATTCTGAACTTCATAGAACAGCGGAAGCTTTATGCTGATATTTTCTTCTTCTCTTTTTATGGCAAAACGAATATGATCTGCCAGGGTAAATACCACATTGGAAGAAAAACAGTTATTCATTTTCCGATTTCCGTAATCATAGATCTCCGCCGCCACGTTGAGCATTTCCTCGGGAATGGCTACCAAAACACTCAGATAACTCTCGTCAATATTGTAGAAGGTGCGCTGTATCTGGCTTAAAGGGACCTCATAGGGCGGCTTTGTAAATCCGATTCCCTTGCCAAAGGCAACCACCTCCCGCCCCTGGCTGTCAAGGCATAGGGAAACATTATTGTTGATATTTTTAATTACCTTCATGGCTTTCACCTTTTTATGAGCGTCATAACACAGTCATCCTTATCTACTTCATTGTCTTCTTTTACTTTTGTCAGTATATAGTCTTCTTTGTTTGTCAAAATAACAGGAGTGGTCAAATCAATCCCCTCTTTCGCCATAAACTGGCGATCTATCTGAATCAAGGCTTCCCCCCTTTTTACCTTTTGATTGCAGGAAACCTGGGGATGTAAACCCTTGCCGTTTAAATTCACGGTATCCATTCCTATATGAATCAATAATTCAGCTCCGTTTTCTGCCCGAAGCCCGACTGCATGGTTTGTTTCCGCTATGAGCATCACTTTTCCGTCACAGGGGGCGTAAACCATATCTCCCTCAAACACAAAGCCCATTCCATCCCCCAGAAGCCCTGCGGCAAATGTCTCGTCCGGAACATCTCCCAGAGGAAGGGTCCTTCCCTTTGCAATGGCATAGAGTGACGCCTCATTTATCACTTCTTTTTTCTTGAAAAATCCAAACATAAAAGCCTCCTCCTCTACAAAAGCATAAAAAAACTCCTCAAAGCATCATCCACAACAAAAAAACATGCTGATAGGATAAGCCTCAAGGAGTAACAAACCTATATCGACATAGTCATAGTAACATTTTTTAAAGTATTGTCAAATCATTTTTTCACCTTATAAACCCCGGTCCGGCAATAATTGATGTCCGCTCGAAGCCTGCTCCATATTGATTTTCAAACACAAAAGTGGTAAGATGCTTAAAGCGCATGCAAAACAGAACATGGCAGCAGACGACGGAAGACAGGGAAAATGATGATAACAAAAAAGAAGTTGAATTCTTCCTCTCAAGTGCGTACGCACTCTGCTGCCCGCACAGCCTTCAACTTCTTCTGAAATCTCCATATTCATTCTGCGTAAAACTAAATAATAGTCGGAGTAACAGGATTTGAACCTGCGACCTCTCGGCCCCCAGCCGAGCGCGCTACCAAGCTACGCCATACTCCGTTACGTGCAGATATTATTGTATGCGATTTCAGTCCGTTTGTCAAGTGCATATTTTATAATATTTAAACATATCATAAAAACGACATCCGTAAGGAGGTATCTCTATGATTCAGCATTACCCCTTTGAAGTACTGCCTCTCCCCTATCTCTACGACTCCCTGGAGCCTTACATCAATATGGAGACCATGTTTTTCCATCACTCCAAGCATCTGGCAGCCTATGTAGATCGTTTGAACACCCTGTTAACCCCCTATCCCCAATTCCACGACTGGACACTGGAACGGCTTTTGACGGAGAATCACGAGCTTCCGGAGGCTATCCGCCAAAATGTGTGGAACAACGCCGGAGGCGTCTACAACCACCAGCTTTACTTTGCCGGCATGTCTCCCAATCCCACCCAGCTTCAGGGCAAGCTTAAGGATTCCCTGCTTCTGGACTTTGAAACTTGGGAAAACTTTTACGAGACCTTTTTTCAGATGGCAGTGGATCTCTTTGGCTCCGGCAATCTCTGGCTCGTATCCGACGAGCGGGGAAAGCTGGTGATACTCCCTCTTCCCAATCAGGATACGCCTCTTCCCAAAAGGCTGACTCCCATTCTCAACCTGGATGTGTGGGAGCATGCCTACTATCTGGAATACCAGAATCTGCGGGCCGAATACATCCGCAATTGGTTCCACATTATCAACTGGACGGAGGCAGAGCGCCGGTACGGGAGGGCACTTCTCAACAATCTGCTGTGTCATAGCTGAAAGCTCCCTTTCTACTGACGAATGTAGATCCCCTGCTCCTCAATCCAGTCCTCCAGCTCGACCTGGGCATCTTCTGCCCAGGTCTCCGTGATCTCTTTTCTGCCAAGGGGACGGCCCGTGCGGGCAAAATAATCCTCGATGGCAGCCACCAGTCTCTCAAATTCCTGAGGGAAAATACAGTGGTCCATATCTTCTTTCCGGATATGTTTAAGGCACTCCCGGTAATCCATCCACAGCACAGATTCCACTTCCTCCTTCTGCAGCTTCATGTTGGCCAAAGGAAGCTCACACTCATACAGATAAATCCGGCTGTACTCATGGTTTTTAAAAACCTTCCCGTAAAATTCCGCCTCATGGCGGCCGATATGGGTAAATACAAAATGAAGCTCCTCCGGTCTTGCCTTTATTCCAAGCTCCTCCTCAAGCTCCCGCAGAGCAGAGCCAAGGAAGTCATCCCCGGAGGGAATATGGCCTGCAGAGGAAATGTCATAGCTGCCGGGAAAGGAATCCTTATTCCTGCTTCGTTTCTGCAGCAGCACATCCGCGGACTGCTCTTCCGCCCGATAGCGAACCAGCCATACATGGGAGGTTCCGTGCAAATCTCCGTCCCTGTGTACGAGACTGCGCTCCTTTACCTCTCCGGTGAGACTCCCGTCCTCTCTGCGCAAATCAATATATTCCATATGTTCCCCCTTATTCCGGCTCTGCAGCCTTTTGCTCCTGCTCTCGGTTCCAGGCCAAAAGCAAATCTACCATACGTCCATAGCTCTTGGTCCCGGCCTCCTGGGCATTGGCCTTTAAATAGACATCATTGACCTTATCCGACACCTCTGATATCTTTCCTCGGTATGTATCCCAATAGGCATTGTGGTCAAGCAAGTCCCGCACAGCCTGATCACAGAGCTTTTCCCGCACCTTCCGAAGAGCGGCGGGATTCTGGGCATAGAGAGCATTTCCGCTGTAAATATAGGCCAGAGTGCTTCCGCTGTAGCGAAACTGCGGATCTTCGGAAGCCCGGCAGGCCAGGTAAGCCACAAAATTCGCCTCATCCTCCCGCATAAAACCCTTCAGGTGAGACAGCTCGTGACAGATGGTGGAGGGCTTGTCCTGCTCCGGCATTCCATTGTTGTAATTGGCCTCCACCGTAAAAGGGCTGTACACACCCTGGAGAAGCTGACTGGACAGATACCAGGTGGTAAGCACCGGCTTGGCTTTTGGGTAATAGCCTCCAAGCTCCGGATATTCCAAAGCGGCCGCCGCCATGGCCTCTCTGGCCGTCTTTGCAGGATCCTCTGTCAGGGTACAATACCCCTCTTCATCCAGGGCAATCTCCTCTGCCGCCGCATTGATCTCCTCCACAAGACGCTCACAGAGCACAATCAGCTCCTCCTCGGTGGATTCCTGGATGACAAAGCCTGCACGTTCCGAAAAAGGAAGCCTCTGATAATTGATTCCGCAATTCAGGGTAAAGAGAAAAAAAACCGCAATCAAGGTCCGCCCAAGAATCCACAGGGCTCTCTTAAGAGACAGTCTTTTGACCGCTACTGCCACAAGCCCTGCCAGAGCCAAAGCCACACCTCCATAGAGAAGAAGCTCAATGACGGAGACGGGAACAAGGGAGCATAGCCTCCCCAAAGTTCCCACAAAGACGGGATACACATGAATGGCATACCACTCTGCAAAGCCGGGCCACAGCCGGGCCAAAAGATGTAAGGCAAGGCTGAGCCCCAGCAGAAAGCACCAAGGCAGAAGCCTTAATGCTCTTTTTTCAGGCATTCGATCTCTCCCTCGCATTCCTTCACCAGGTCCTGCTTTTTGGTAATCCCCTGGCACACCGGCCGCAGCGCCTCGTCCACCATACCGGTTTCCAGATACTGCTCATAAATCATCTTTCCCAGATCCTCATAATCCCGCTTCATTTCCCGCTCCAGATTATAGATCTGGTTCTTCAGCCGGGTCAGCTCCACGATCTCCCCGGTCTTCCGGCTCACCGTATCCGCCGCTCCTGAAATCACTCTTCCGATATCGTCCAATACTTCCTTATTCATCCTTTTACCGCTCCTTTCTTTCTGTAAACCAACGCCTCTGCCAAAAGCCAGGAAACAAGCCCCACCCAGAGAGGCATTACCCATTGATACACTATATGCCCCCAAACCCCGCATCGATACGCCAGGTTGTCGGTTATGTCAAAGACAATCATCTGCCAGAGATACATGTGCAGAGTTGCCTTTTCCCCAATGTGCGCCAGAAGGCTTCCCTTTCCAAAAGACGGCTTTCGGAGGGCCAGAAGAAACAGTCCTCCCGTCATGAGGATGCTGCCCAAATACAGCTCTCCGCCTCCGGACAAGAGCATCTCTCCCATGGAGAGAACGGCGCCAAGGACAATGGCCGCCAGACAATGGCCGGGACGAACGTGCAGTCCTTCCCTTCTCTCCTTTCTGGCTATCCAATGGCCCCAGAGAAAAAAGGGCAGGCCGGTCAGCCAGAAATTCCGCACATACAAAAAGGAAACTCCCCTTCCCATGATGGAAAGACCTTCTCCCAGCAGCAGATTGGCCGTAAGGCACAAGGGGATCAGGGCATAAAGGCGCTCCTCGCATCCCTTCTTCACCAGAAGGCCGTACAACCAGTAGCAGCACAGCATCGCCCCCAAAAACCACAGATGTGCCCGAAAGGGCGATTCATTGAAAAGCAGCCAGTGAAGCAGGGACTTTGGCGTAAAAAAGGACGCCGCCATCTCCACGGTAAGCTCTCTGTTTACCAAGGGGCCAAGAAGCCTCCAGGCAAAATAGATCCCGTTGGCCAAAAGAAAATACCATAAAAACTTGTGGATACGCCTCTTTATGGTATCCATCCCTCTCCCATAGGAAAAATATCCGCTAATCATAAAAAACAGCGGAACTCCAAACCGGGCAAGTCCGTTCATCATGCCTCCCACCGGACTGGGAAGGCTGCAGTGAATCAGTACAATGGCAAAGGCCGCTATTCCCTTGCACACATTCAAACAATCGTTTTTCATCCCTGTCCTTCCAGCATAAGAACGCCGCGCATGGTAATCAGGGGACCTCCCGTATGCTCAATATACTCACGGGTAATGGTCACTCGGCCAATATTATCATCCTTGGGAATCTCATACATAATATCCAGCATAAATTCCTCAATGATGGCCCGAAGGGCTCTGGCCCCCGTATCCTTCTCCATGGCCTTGTCCGCAATGGCCTCCAAAGCTCCCTCATTGAAGGTAAGCTCCACCTCATCCAGCGCCAGCAGCTTCTGATACTGCTTCAAAATAGCATTTCTCGGCTCCTTTAAGATACGCACCAGCATATCCTTGGTCAGGCTCTCCAGCGTAAACACAATCGGCATTCTGCCCAGAAATTCCGGAATCATCCCAAAATTGCGCAGATCCTCCACCGTCACCTTGGAAAGCAGGTTGGGGTCTTTGTCATACTTATCCTTTAAATCCGCATGAAAGCCCATGGAGGACTTCTTATTCAGCCGCTCCTTAATCACGGCCTCCAGCTCCGGAAACGCGCCGCCGCAGATAAACAGGATGTTCCTGGTATTGATGGTAGTAAGAGGAACCATGGCATTTTTGCTGTTGGCTCCCACCGGCACCTCAATCTCCGCTCCCTCCAAAAGCTTTAGCATCCCCTGCTGCACCGACTCTCCGCTCACATCCCGATGGTGCGTGTCCTTTTTCTTGGCAATCTTGTCAATCTCGTCAATAAAGACAATGCCCCGCTCCGCCTTCTCCACATCATTGTCCGCAGCGGCCAGAAGCTTGGACAGAACGCTCTCAATGTCGTCGCCGATATAGCCGGCCTCCGTAAGGGAGGTGGCGTCCGCTATGGCCAGGGGCACATCCAGAAGCCGGGCCAGAGTTTTGACCAGATACGTCTTTCCGCTTCCCGTAGGTCCGATCATCAGCATATTAGACTTCTCTATCTCAATCTCGTCCTGGGTGCCTGTGGCCACCCGCTTGTAATGATTGTAAACCGCCACGGACATGACCTTCTTGGCATGCTCCTGACCGATGACATATTCGTCCAGACTTGCCTTGATCTTATGAGGAGCGGGTATGCTGCGGATATCCAGCTCCTCCTTCTGCTTCTCCTCCTTGGGCTTTTTCTTTTTCACCTTCTGCCTCTGGGGGATCATATTCTGCAGATCCGCCAGGTTGATAAAGCTAAAGCCCGGTATCTTGGAGAAATCCTGGCTGCCGTTCTGAAAGGTGTCCATGGTTTTCTGCATACATTCCGGACAGATGCAAATCCCCTTGGCAAGGGTAATGAGCTTTCCTGTCTTACTCTCCGGCCTGTGGCAGAGAAAGCAGACATCCTCATAATCATTTCCCTTGTCATCCTCGTCCTTTTGCTCTTTTGTCTCTTCTACTTCAACCTCTTCCAAATAATCCTTGTCGTCCATATATCCTCCTTTTTACGAGTATAACACAGATTTGAAAAAAGACCAAGCACCGGGAAAAAAATACCTCCTTTTCCCATGCCGGTCTTTTCTTTTTTCATTTCCTTGACTCCGTCAGGATGCGGCTTCCACCTCTTCTCTGCTGCTTAAGGTGACGGTGACAATTCTCTCCGTATATTCCCCATTCTCCGCTGACATTACGGTAACCTCCACCGTCTCGCCGGCCTCGTAATACTGCAGGCGCTCCTTAAGTGAGTCATAGGTGCTCACGCCGATCCCGTCAAACCGGGTAATGATATCTCCCTTCTTAAGTCCCGCACTGTCTGCCGCGCAGCCGCTTACCACGGATTTTAAGTAAATGCCCACAGGCATATCATACTGCTTGGAAATCTCCTCTGTCACATCTTGACAATTGATTCCCAGATAACCCATTTTTTCCGCATCCACCTGAGGACGGTTGGTCATGGTTTTCAGATCACCGATGATACCCTCCACATCGGAGATGGGAATGGCATAGCCCACACCCTCCACATAGCTGGAGGAATACTTCGCCTCATTGATTCCAATAACCTCGCCCTTCATGTTCAGAAGAGCTCCGCCGCTGTTGCCCGGATTGATGGCCGCGTCCGTCTGAATAAGGCTGTTATTGATCATGGTTCCGTCGTCGCTCTGCAGGGTCACATTCCGATTGAGAGCGCTTACGATCCCTGTGGTAACCGACTGCCCGTAGCCCAGGGCGTTGCCGATAGCCACGACCTGCTCTCCCACCTGAAGCTGGGAGGAATCTCCGATGGTAGCCACCTTAATCTCGCTTAAGGTCTCTGCCGGAATTTCCTTTAAGGGCACTGCAATCACGCCCACGTCCTTGCTTACATCCGTTCCCTTGATCTGGGCCTCCACGGCGCTGGCGCCGTCTCTTCCCTCATCTACGCTGAAAAGCACCGTCAGATTGGTAGCCCCTGCTATCACATGATTATTTGTGACAATCAGAAGCTCCGTCTCATTCTGTCCGATGACAATTCCCGTACCTGTGGAGGTCTGCTCCCTCTGCTGAGGCATATTATACCAGCCAAAGCCCCAGAAGCTTTCCACCTCCCGAATGCTTACATTCGTAATCGCCACCAGGGACGGCATGCACTGCTGTACAATCCCGGTCACATCGCCTGTAGACTTCTGAATATTGCCCGCTGGCTGAGGAGAAACCGCCTCTATCTCCGGCGCCACCGCCAAATCCTCCCGCTTCACTGCCGCCCTGTCCTCGCCGCGAAGCTGTCCGCCCACATAGCTGGTGGCCTGAAAGGCTGCGCTGGCCACAATGCCAAATACCAAAGCTACACAGAGCGTCTTCATCAAAAGCCTTGGAAAACCGCCCTTCTTTCTCTTGGGAACCTCCCCCGTCTTTTCCGGCCCGGATTTTAAATTATCCTGATAAAAAGGGCCGCTATAGCGATACTCGCTTGTGGAATGCCTGGATGAATCCGAATTGCCACTGCCATATTCGTACATAGGGCAAAAAACTCCTTCCTTTGTATAGCCTGATCTCGCACTTATCTACGCTCCAGTTTAACAAGGAATTGTGTTCAAACTGTGATCAAAGGTTTAAAAATTTCCGAATATCAGCTCAATACACTCCGCAGGGTAGCATACAGGTTCTTGATGTCAATGGGCTTTGCGATATGCCCGTTCATCCCGCATTTGGTCGCCTCCTGCTTATCCTCCTCAAAGGCATTGGCCGTCATAGCCAGAATCGGTATGGAAGCCAGCTCCTCATCCTCCAGTTCACGAATCTTTTTCGTAGCCTCATAGCCGTTCATCACTGGCATCTGAATGTCCATCAACACCAGCTGATAGTAACCGGGTTCGGATTTTCTCATCATTTCCACGGCAACCTGCCCATTTCCCGCCACTTCGGTGGTAAAGCCTGCATCCTCCAGAATTGCCATAGCAATTTCCTGATTCAGCTCATTGTCCTCAGCCAGGAGGATGCGTCCTGTATGAACCAGAGGCGGCTCCGCTTCGGGCTCCTCTGCTTTTTCCTCTTCGGCTCCCACGATGGAATTGAGACAGCTCCGAAGCTCTGAAAGGAAGAGCGGCTTGCTGCAAAAGGCCGTAACCCCGGCCTCCCTGGCCTCCTCCTCAATGTCGGACCAATCGTAAGCAGTGAGTACGATCACCGGAACGCTGTCCCCCATCTCCTTGCGAATCCTTCTGGTCACCTCTACGCCGTTCATATCCGGCAGCAGCCAGTCAATAATGTAAACGCAGTAATCGTCCCCCCTGGATACGGCCTGGCGGGTCCGCAGCACGGCCTCCTTTCCGGAAAGCGTCCACTCCGCCCGCATGCCAATCTGCCCCAGCATATAGGAGACGCTGTCACAGGTATTAAAGTCGTCATCCACCACTAAGGCCCTGCAGTTTTTGAGAGCAGGAATGTCCTGAGGCTCCTTGGCCGCCTCCGCATAGAGCCGGAAGGTGAAGGAAACGACGACCTCCGTACCGGTTCCCTGCTCACTTTTCACCTGAATGGTGCCGTTCATCATATCTACAATATTCTTGGTTATGGCCATTCCAAGACCGGTTCCCTGGATTCCGCTGATGGTGGAGTTCTTTTCCCGCTCAAAG
The DNA here is from genome assembly GCA_022791635.1 of Lachnospiraceae bacterium. GTDB lineage: Bacteria > Bacillota > Clostridia > Lachnospirales > Lachnospiraceae > Laedolimicola. Next base: position 17,528 of record JAAVZL010000004.1, on the reverse strand, counting down.
GGCTCAAAAATATGGGCTACGAATTCCTCGCTCATGCCGATGCCGGAGTCCCGAATACAGAATTCATAGTTCACATAGTCCCTGGGAGCTCCTGTCTTCTCCGTAACCCGGATGCTGACAATGCCTCCCGGCCCCGTATACTTTACGGCATTGCTCAAAAGATTCAAAAGCACCTGATTAAGCCGCAGCTTATCACAGTAAATATCCTCATTCAGTACATCTACCGCATCCATGTAAAGCTCCAGCTGCTTTGCATGAATATCTGCCTGCAAAATATTGCGCAGGCCGTGAAGAATATCCGGCAGGCGGCAGGGCTTCTCCTCCAGACGCATCTTGCCGCTCTCAATACGGCTCATGTCCAGCACATCGTTGATAAGGCTTAACAGATGGTTGCCTGATGTCATGATCTTCTCCAGGTACTCTCCCACCCGCTCCTTTTGATCGATATGGGTAATGGCCAGGGCGGTAAAGCCCACAATGGCATTCATGGGGGTGCGGATATCGTGGGACATATTGGACAGGAATACGCTTTTTGCCTTGCTGGCCCGGTTTGCCTGCAGAAGTGCATCCTCCAATAGGCTTTTCTGCTCCATCTCATGGCGAATTTCCTCATCCACGCTGTGAAGTCCCAATACAACGCCGTGGTTTTCCGGCCACTCACCGGTCCGCACTACTTTGATCTGGAAGTACTTCATCTCCCCGTTCAGAATCACACGGTAATTGATGTAGATCTGATTCTTATCTGCCAGCTCTTTTTTCAGCGTTTTTGCGGACATGACCTGCCGCAGCATATCCTTATCCTCTTCATAGACATACCGCTCAATGTAGCGTCCCATGCTCTCTTCCAGCGTGCTTTCCTCATCGAACACAATGCCAAAGGCAGTATTCTTTTCATCTTCCACACGCAGCGGCATTCCTCTGCCCGTATCCAGGTCAAAAAAACCCACCAGACTGTAATCTATGGTTAAGGCGTGCAAAAGCTCCATGTGATGCCTTTCATTCTCCGTCTCCCGAAGCTTCTGCGCTGTATAATCCAAAAGGAACCGCTGATAAAACAGCTCCCCGTTTTCCCGGACCAGCTTGATATTGCCCATTACATGGCGGATCTCCCCCTCTCTGGGGCACACCCGATACTCTACGCTTATGCTGTCGCCCTCTTTTTTCAGTTCCCGAATGCAGGCCCGAAGCTTACCCTTATCCTCATCCAGCACGGTTTTGGCCACCATATCAAAGCCGTCGGCTTCCATCTGTTCGGCAGTCTCGTAACCCAAGATCTCCAACGCCGCACGGTTGACGCTTAAAATCCGTGAGCCGTCCAGGCTATGGCACATCACTCCGCAGTCCATGGTGGTGAAAATCGTCTCAAGGGTCTGGTTCTTCTCCATGATCTCCCGCTCATAGGCCCGCTCCTGGGTAACGTCAATGGCCACTCCCACGGTTCCCATGACACTCCCGTCCAGATCATACAGCGGAGATTTGTATGTAGTGAGCAGCTTCGTGCCTTCGCCGGCCTTCACGGTCTCCTCAGAGACACAGGTCTCTCTCTTGGTCATCACAATCCGCTCGGACTCTATGCAGGCGGGATCGTCCTCCTCCACATCCCAGATATAGGCATGCCCCCGGCCCTCCACCTGCTGCTTGGTTTTGTTCACCGTCTTGCAGAAGCTGTCATTGACCTTCTCGTGAATGCCGTCCTTGGTCTTATACCAGATGAGGTTCGGTACATTGTTGATAGTGGCCTCCAGATAATGGCTGCTCTGCCAGTAATCCTTGCTTAGCTTACAGACCTGCTGCCACCTTAAGAAGCGAAATCGCGCCTCCTCCTCTGATATAGGCCAGGTCCAGATATCCTTGGCATTTACCAGGTAATCCGAAAGCTCTGTAAGCTGCTCCTTTTCTGCAAGCAGAATCAGCTCTGCTTCCTTACGCATACACGAGGTGAGCCCCTCCAGGACTTCCCTTGTCCGCCTCGCCTTAAGATTCACAAAAACCACATCCGCTTCTTCAGCAAGCGATGCTTTCGGCGTCTCACTCTCCAAAAAAGTATGGGTGAAGCTTGTAAACGACGGCATCTCCTTTATGATTTTAAATACGTTGCAGGACTCTCCCATCAAATACAGCTTAAGATGGCAATGGTACATCTCTTCTTCCCCCTGTGCTTTGCAAGTAATAAATCGTCATCTTATACTATCATACTGTATTTTGGCGTTTCGATCAATACAGGAAACGAAAAAAGCCTTATTTTAAAGGGATTTTCAAGAAAGCACATCCGTCTGTTTTGTGGCGCTCCCCTCCTTCTGGTTCCATATCTCACCGCTTTTGCCTCCTGCTTTATGGCATAGGTAAATTTTCCCAATTTCCATGGTCTTATCAAGGGCCTTGCACATATCATACACCGTGAGAAGAGCAATGCTCACCCCCGTAAGAGCCTTCATCTCCACACCGGTTTTCCCTGTTACCTTTACTGTGCAGAAGCAGTGAAGCTCTCTTCTTTCCGGATCCTTTTCAAACCAAATCCGACAATTGGTGATGGGTAGAATATGGCACTTGGGAATTAGCTCCGAGGTTCGCTTCGCACCCATAATGCCGGCAGTCACTGCCACCATGCGGGCTGTCCCGTTCCCGTCAAAATGCGTCAGTCCCCTGTTTTCCATCTGTTTCCCTATTCCTCTCCGCAGAAAATCACTCTGCCGCTGTCCTGGCAGTCATATCCGCCGTTCTGTTCTACACGTTCCTTAAATGCATCACTGGTCAGAATCTCGAGAAATTCTTTCATCTCTTTTTGCTCCAGGGTGGAATAAGAAAGAGCAAAGTCGTACTCTTCCTCCCCTATGGGGATAAAAATCCAGTCCCAGAGAGCTTGCCGCTGAACGGATTCCCATTCCGGCATCCACACTTTTACTCTTTACCAGAGCAGCCACTGCCATATGGGTGGCGGCCTCTGTCTCATAGCCATCGATCTCCTCCGGCTTGATTCCAAGCTGCCGCAGCTTATAATCCAACAGCACCCTGGTACCGGCTCCCCTCTGCCGGTTGATGTACCGCACGCGCTTCAAATCTTCAATCCCCTGAATATTCTGAGGATTTCCTTTCTGCACCATGATCCCCTGGATTCTCCTGACTCCCTTAATCAGCGCCATCTTCTCTCCCGGAAAGAGGCGTTTTAAGTAAGAGAGATTATAAATCCCGGTCTCTTCATCCAGCAAATGAATAGGCGCAAAATGGGCTTCCCTTCGCTTTAAGGCCATGAGCCCTCCCATACTTCCCACATGGGTACTGGACAAAAAGGTGCCGTGTCTGCGGTTGGGAAGCAAATCTGCCAGAACATCCAGAATCAAATCGTGGCTGCCGATACATACCAGGGTATGATCAATCTCCTCCCCGGACCGGTAGAGATCCACCTCCACCGTCTCCCCGGTCTCAAAGCCCTCGCTGTTCTGTTCTATGACGCAGAAGCCGTCGGCCCGCACCAGGCTCATGGCGGCTCCGGCGCCTCCGGCAAGAGGTGCGGCCACAAGCTTTTCTCCCACTCTTCCCACCTTCACCCGCACATACTCCCGGTGCTTCAGTGAGGATACGAGCCTCTTGGAGAGCGCTGCCTGCACCCGCTGATTTTCCTGACTTCTCTCTCCCGTATAAAGCTCCAGCACAGGATTTACAAAGTTCACAAAATCAATGTAGGTTTACAAGGACCATATCATTCTGGTCCAGAAGCGCGAGGATGGCTTCCTTGATTTTACCGTAATCGTCCTCCACAATGGCGCGGCGCATGGGAACGCCCCCCGGCCTTCAGTCCCTCTTGGTTTTCCTCTATCAGCACATAGCCGTCCGCTTTTGTCAGTGTGGTGATCATGCCGGATTTTCCGAAGATGGGGATAACCCTCACCTCTTCGGCCCCGCTTCTCTCAAGACGCACCAGCTGGCAGGTGCGCTTTCCCGGCGCTCCGGCCACATTGGTCTCTATCCTTGCCTCTACGGGAATCGCCTCCCTCTGTCCCGTCTTCTCCCGGAAGAACCACAAAAGCACCTGCTCAAATACCAGCATGGCCGTAGCCGGATGTCCCGGCAGACCCGCCAATATGGTGTGGCTTTCCCTGGCTTCTCGTATCCGCTCCCACAGTGCCTCCCGCACGTCTGGAACAATGTGGCAGGCAACAACCCTCATTCCCTCCTGCTTTGCCTGGGCGCAGAGGCCGTAGGTGTTGATATCCCGTATCTGTCCGGGCTTTGGCGTTTTAGAGGGCTCAATGAGCTCATCCCCGGTGGAGTGAATGGTCACACGCCAGGGCCGGTAGACACAGATCTCGGTTTTCCCTAAGGCGGCCAGGGCATCAACCTTCAGTAATTTCATTCCTCACAAATCTTCCCTTCTCCATATAATGTACCACATCAAACAGGCGGTTCACATGATCCCACTGGTGATTGACAATAAGCCAAGCAGCCGGATCCTTTCTCTGGCGGGCAAAAATCAGCTCCTGAAAAAGGGCCTCACTCTCCGGGTCCGGATTGGACAGGGTCTCATCCATAATAATCAGCCTGGGCTCAAATACCATGGCACGCAGAAAGGACAGCTTCTGCTTTTCCCCTCTGGAAAGGCTTCTGGCATACTGCTTTTTCTGCTCCAGAAGTCCGGCTTTGCAAAGAAGCTCGTCCATTTGTTCCTCCTCCGGACGGATTCCCTCATAGTCAATCTGCCCCCGATCCGGCTCCAGGATTCCCATGACCAGCTTTAAAAATACCGTCTTTCCGCAGCCGTTGGGCCCCACAATCCCGTGGATTCTTCCCGGCTCAATGGAAAGGCTCTCCACATTCAGCTCAAAGCGGCCAATCCTTTTTTGCAAATCAGTAATTTTCATCCTGGGAGCGGACCCTCTCCCTGACCTCGTTCTTGTAAAGGAGACGGGACACGGGCTCTCCCGCTGCTACGGTTTTCTCTACAATCTCCTTTGCGTCCTTGGGCTTTACCTTGTAGTAGGTAATATTGTCAGGCATGACCTTGAAAATGGGGCCGTTCTCACAAAATCCGTTGCAGCCGGTGGTCTTTACCTGTGCCACCGCGTCCGCAGCCGCTCCAGTGTGACCTTTCCGTAATACACGTCGTCAATGACCATCACGGGAGCCAGGGCACAGGAGCCAAGGCAGTTTACGGTTTCCAGGGAAAACTGTCCGTCCGGGGTGGTCTCTCCCTGACCGATCCCAAGCTCTCTTGCAATGCCCTCGATGAGGGTCGAGGCTCCGCGGATATGACAGGCCGTTCCGTCGCAGCACTTAATAATATGAACGCCCTTGGGCACAAGACTCAAAGCCTTGTAAAAGGTCACCATGGAGTACAGCCCAGATACCGGACAGCCCAGATAGCCGGACAAAAGCGTAAGCCCTTCTCTTGGCACATACTGGAAGGTCCTCTGCATATCCTGCATAATAGCCAGGGCATAGCGCTGATCCGGGTCGTAGCGCTCCATGATCTCCCTCATATTTTTTTCGGTTACTTCCACATCTACACCACCTTTGCTTTTCAGCCTCCTGCAACAACCGGAAAGATGGATACCACATCCTCTGGCACAAGCTTCGTGTGAATTCCATTAAGGTGCTCCACATGGCGTCCGTTCACCAGAATAATAATCTCTTCCCCCAGCTGCTCCCCGTCCTCGGTGAGCATTTTATTGCGGAGCTTTTCCCCATATCTGGCGCACAGTGCGTGCGCCAGAAGATAGATATCCTCCTCATAGGGGAAATTCACAATTTTGCAGCCCGTATATTCCCTTAGGTATGCAAAAAATTTTACCTGCATTTACAGTCCAAGCTCCTTCACTTTGTCCTCTGTGGGAATGCCCTCGCTGTCCCAGCCACGAAGCTGATAGTACTCCTCCAGCATGGTATGAAGCTCACTTACCTTGCCCTTGGCAGGTCCCTCCGGAAGCTGCTCTCTCAAAAGTCTCGGAGGCAGGGTATCCTTCTCCACACCTGCGGCGATGTTGAAGCGCTTCTCCAGGTTCCAGACTCTCTCACCCTTCAACAGGATATCCCCGTCGGATTCATCGCTTCCCACAGCCTCCCGGTACTGGGCGGCCACCTCCGGCAGTCCGATGGCAAAGGAGGTAAAGAGGCAGATTCCAACGGAATCAATAAGCGCCGTCAAATCCTGGAATACCTTTAACATTCCTGCCTTTCCCTCTGTTACCAGGGATCCATCTTGCTCGGAAGTCCCTCTCCGGTTACCGGGTGGGCCTTGAGGACATTTCTTGCGTTCTCCATGGCCTCCATAAAGCCCTCGGGCCTTGCCACGCCGATAGAGCCGGTACCCTTTACCACGACCGCCTTCAGCTTCTTGCTTCCCATAACGGCGCCAAGTCCGCCCCGGCCTGCCGCCCGGTGCTTATCGTTCATCACGCCGGCGTACTTAAGCTCCGGTCCAAAGTGTCCTCCGGAATTGGCTGCGCCGATGGTTCCCGTCAGGGGACCGATCATAAAAATCAGCTTGTTATCCGGTCCGAGGGGCTCTACCTTGGGGTCCACCTCGTCACAGAAATATTTGGTTCCCAGGCCTCTTGCTCCCACAAAATCCTCTGCGGATTTCCGGTTCAGAGGCTCCTTTACGATTGTCTTTTTCTTAAGATTTACCCTTAAAATAGAACTTGGCGCACTTGGGCTCGCCGCCACAGAGATCGCACTTGTGAACCTGCTTTGTCTCCGGGTTAAAGCCGATGTTTCCAAGGGGACATGCGTTCATGCACATCTTACAGCCGATACATTTCTCCTGATTGATAATGGTGGCTCCCAGCTCATTTCTGGAAATCGCTCCTACAGGGCAGACCTCCATACAGCTGGGGCTTTCGCACTGCATACACATAACTGGAATGCAGATAGCCGCCTCCTCATATGCCATAACGCTTACATTTGCCTGCCGCGGGCTGAAGGTTCCGTTATGTCCGAAGGAACATACCAGCTCACAGGTTCTGCAGCCCAGGCACTTCTCTGGTTTGATCATTAATTGCTTCGCCATTTTCAAGCCTCCTTTTTTAAACACAAAAATCCACTATGATGGGCATACTTCTCCCCTCATAGCGGACTCCTTTGCAAATACGGCAGGCAGCCCCGTTACCAGAGCTTCCCTCTCTCATGACGCCGTTCCCCCGCACTCTCCGTCCAGTCCCTTGAGGATTCCAAGGCCATGGGGCAGGGAGGAGAGAATAAATTCCAGGCACTCCTTCACTGCCTTGGGGCTTCTCGGCAGGTTCACGATGAGCGTCTCGAAACATTGCCGTGGATGTGGTGAAAAATGAAGACTATTATATCGGAGATTTTAAGGTTCTGGCCCAAAGCCTCAAGAGTATCCGCACTCATCTGACAGAGGTAATGAACGATATTGCCGAGATTGCAAATCAGGTGGGCAGCGGGGCCAACCAGGTGTCTGCAGGCGCTCAGGCTTTGTCCCAGCAATGAGCTGTCCAACCAGGCTCGGACACTGAATCAGCTCATCGGGCAGTTCCGTATTAAGTAAACAGGCTGCCATTCACTCCGTGAGCCGTACACAGTAAAGGACTGTCGTAAAACAGGATATGGAAATAATATAACCTATTTTACGACAGTCCTTTTGCATCTTTTTTCAGAATTTTCTACTCTAAAGCAATCGCCTTACCATCCTGGTAAACGGCTGTCACCTGATCCAATGCGGAGATATCCTCCAGTGGATTCCCGTTCACGGCAACCAGATCCGCCGCCAGCCCCTTTGTAATGGAACCGGTCTTCTCCGATACCCCGCAGAGCCTTGCCGCGTTCACCGTGACGCCTGCCAGCACATCCCGGTTGGCTGCCCCAAGCTGAGAAATATATTGACATTCCTGTGCAAGTCCCTGATGGATGCCGTCCGTTCCGATTCCGAATTTTAAGCCTCCCCGGATAGCTCCCTCCAGGCATTTGCAGATAATCTCCTTCTCTTTCAGGCTTCCCTCCCGATCCTTGGGAGAGAACTTAAACAGCAGGGTATCATTCAGGGCATAGCTCGGGGTGTAAACCACCCAGCGGTCCGCCTTTTTCACCCGCTCCACCTGCTCCTGCGTAATATAGTACACGTGCTCCAGACAGTCAATCCCCGCCTCCAGGCAGTCATCAAGCCCCTGTCCTCCAGAGCAGTGGCAGGCTGTGGTAATGCCCACGCTTCTTGCTTCCTGTACTACGGCGCTTAGCTCCTCAGGGCTCATAAAGTGGTAGATAAAGGGTGTGGCATTGATAACCTTCGTCATAAAGACCTTAAGGAAGTCCACGCCATGAGAAATGTTCTCTCGGGCCTGCCTGCGGAATTCCTCCGGTCCGTTGAAGGGCATCCCCACATAGCCATGGCCGTGGGAAGCGCGCATTCCGATTCCGCTTACCACAAGCTTGGGGCCGGAAATTCTCCCCTCTCTCTGGGCCTGTCTGCAGGTGACGTCTATGTAAAAACGGTCTCCCAGACAGCGGGCCGTGGTAACGCCGGAAGCCAGATCGTCCCTCATGGTCTTCAGGGCGCGGATGGTCTGCTCACACGCGCAGTCATTCATTTTCACCAGATGATTCTCCAGCCTGGTATCGAGAGCCAGATGGTTATGACAGTCAATGAGACCGGGAATCAGGGTCTTGTCTCCCAGATCGATCACTTCGGCATCCAAATCCTTTGGAAGCTCTGAGGCACGCTCATAAATCTCCGCAATTTTTCCGTCTTCAATGCGAAGGGCTGCATTCTCCTTGCACACAAGATCACTGCCCACAATCACTCTCTTTGCCTTGATAATCTGCGCTTTCATGATTTACCCTCCCCTGCTCCTGCTTTTTCCGCCTTTTTGCTTGCCATTCTGCTGACAAAGCCTGTGAGTAAGGGCGTCAGAATGGCCGTAATTACCACTGCCGCCGCTGTCTGAGCAGTAGCCGACTCTACATAGGGCTCAAGGCTTGGGTCGGACATAGCAACGGCTGCCGGCGTTGCAACCGCATTTCCGCCTACCGTACCGATTGCCATTCCCATGGGATCCGGCTTTCTGCGGATGGCGCTGTAGATGATGTAGGTGAGAACTCCCGTGGAAAGTACGGTAATCAGTCCAAGAATAATTCCCGGAACACCTGCCGCTGCAATTGTCATAAGACTGATGTTAGCGCCAAACACAAAACCGTTTACGGGAAGAATCATATTCAGACCCTTGGAAAGCAGATCCCGGAAATCAGAGTCCAGATTACCTAAAATCATACCGATGATAAGAGGAATAATGGCTGCCACAATGTCAATCACCGGAATGGATGCAAGACCGGTGGTACCCAGGGCAATCATCGTTAAAAACGGTCCGTCATTTAAGGACAGTACTGCAATGGCTCCCATATCCGTATCATCACCGAACTCCTTTGCAAGAGCTGTGTAAATGGCTCCGTTGGAGTTTGTTACCGCAGAGATTACCGCAAAAGGCGTAAGACCCAGGATGCCCGCCGGGCCAAAAGCCATATTCAGCACATAGCCGATGATAACGCCGATTACCAGCTTGAGGATGGTCAACACAGCGCCCTTGTACAGAGGCTGTCCCACCTGCTTTACATTGATGGTTGCGCCGCTGCAGAAGATAAAGAGCCCTACCAGCGTGGCCTGACCACTCTTAAACAGGGCTGTCGTAAAGCCTCCAATCTGCAGACATTGCGGAATAAACGTGTTCACCAGACATCCAATCACCAAAGGAATTACCATCATTCCACCAGGGAATTTTTTCATTGTTGCACAAATCTTCATACATAACCTCCATTCCAGTTCCGCAATATCCCTCTCCACACATCCTTATCGAGAACAATTTCCGGCCGTATAAAAGATACGTCCGTAAATCGTTCTATGTGTCTCGGGGATATTGCTGTTTCCAGTTCCGCAATATCCCTCTCCACACATCCTTATCGAGAACAATTTCCGGCCGTATAAAAGATACGTCCGTAAATCGTTCTATGTGTCTCGGGGATATTGCTGTTTCCAGTTCCGCAATATCCCTCTCCACACATCTTTACCAAGAACAATTTCCGGCCGTATAAAGCCACGTCCGTAAATCGTTCTATGTGTCCCGGGGATATTGCTGTTTCCAGTTTTTTTCATTCTGCCGCAGCTGCACAGCATTTGATTGATAACTTAATAATTAGCAAAATCTGTGCCATCTCCCAAAAAAGCGGCAAAATATTTTTTTATTCTGGTGAAACCGACGAATTCAGGTAAATATTATCCTCTTGATAATAGGAAAGCTCCGAAAGCCTTCCCTCTCTTTCCTTCTGATTCGTTGCGCTCGTTGCAGAGGCCACAAAAAGGTTGCAACACCTTTACTCCTTCCGGTCAAAGCTCCCCTTGATTCCCATGTCGCTTCGATACTTTGCCACCACCCGCCGGGAAACATATATCTCCTGCTCCTCCAGCATTTCCTTTAATTTCTGATCGCTGTAGGGCTTTTTCTTATCCTCCTCCTTCACCCACGCGGCAAGAAGTCTCTTGATTTCTTGGGCGTTCACCTCTGTCTCCCCGGCATCCTTTGCAATCCCCTGGGAAAACAGCTCCTTTAATAGAAGGGTCCCCTGTGGGTATTGCAGATATTTTCCCTTCACAGCCCGGGAGACGGTGGAGGGGTTCACTCCCATTTTCTCCGCCGCTTCCGTCATGGTCATAGGCCGCAGGCTCCCCCTTCCCGCAAAAAACGGAAGCTGCCACGCCAGAATCACCTGCATAAGCGCAAGCAGGGTCTGTCTCCTCTGCTCCACGTTCTGCAGGATCAATCTGGCCCGGCCGGCTTTGTCCTGAAAATATTTTTTCAGGGTCAAATCCTTTGTCTCTGTCATCATTTTCAGGTAATAGTCGTTGATCCGGTATCCGCCCATCCAGGAATCATGCAATTCAATCTCCCACTTCTCTCCTTCCCTGCGAAGCACAATATCCGGTACAATGTACTCTGCCCGACTGCCTCCAAAGCCCATGGCCGGTCTGGGCTTTAAGGTGCTGATAAGCAATATGTGTTTACGCACCTGGGCCGTGGAAATATGAAGAGCTCTGGAAATCCGGCTGATTCTTCCCTCAGCCACATCCTCCAAATGCTCCCGAATCATAATCTCAAGCTCTTGGTTCTCTATTCCAAGGACTTTTAGCTGGCACAACAGACATTCTGTCAGATTGGCAGAGAAAACTCCAACTGGTTCCAACAGTCGGAGTTCCTCCATACAATGTTCTATATATCCAAGGGATACGCCGCAGGCCTGGGCCGCTTCCGAAAGCTGCATTGTAAAATACCCTGTATCCTCCACACATTCAATCAGATATTCCTTTATTTTCACGGATTTTCGGTCCTCGGCGCCGATTTTCAGCTGCTGCTTCAGATAAGCCTTCAAATCCACGGGCTCCTCCATGGGCCGGTTCCACTTGCCCTCCTCATTGGAGGGCAGGATTTCCGCCCGCTCCGCTCCGGCCGATTCGTCCGTCTGCTCCAGCATAGGGTTTTCCAGATATTCCGTGCGAAGGAACAGGTCAAGCTCCGCATTGGTCATAGACAGAAGCTGCTTCTGGGACATGATTTGCTTTTGATTTTGTATAATCTGATACTTCTGCTCCATAGGACTGCCTTCTTTTTCTACTTTTGGTTCCTCTGAGGGAGATCTATGAATTCTCTCTGATCGCCCGCCAGTGTCCAGGCAATTCGACAGCTCTCCTCCAGCTCCTCCAGGCCGTAAAAGGCATCCATTAGGGATTTCCCCCCTACCACAGGACCGTGCTGAGCCAAAAGAAAAGCATCACTGTGGGAAACGGCCTGCTCAAAATATCCGAACAGCTCCGCACTGCCCGGCTTTGCATAGGGAACCAGACCGACAGTTCCCACCTTCATCTGCAGATAGGGAGTGTACGCCGGCACAATATCTTTTGGATTCTGGTGCTTCAAAAAAGTATAGATGGTTGCATAAAAGCTGTGAACATGAATGACCGCCTGAATCTCCTCCGATTTCCGATAATACATTTGATGAAGAGGAAGCTCTTTGCTGGGCTTTAGGCCGTCCACGTGAGTGCCATCCATAGCCACCTTGGAAAAGCTGTCCGCATCCAGCCTTCCAAAACAGGTTCCGCTGCCTGTAATATAGACATATCCCTCATGCAAAAAACTTAAATTGGCTGAGGAGCCTGTAGCCTTTCCTCTCTCAAACAGCATTTTGGCAATCCAGATAGCATCTTCTTTCTTTTTCTCCAGTTCGTTTCTCATAGCTTTTCTCCTTTCGTCATACACAGTGCTCTTGTAAAAAAGTCTTCCTGTCCAAAATTGCCGGATTTCAGCACCAGCCGTATCTCCCTGTTTTCCAGGGGCGTCATCACGGGGACCCCGGGGGCAACCGAAGGCCCTATCTCAAAGGCGGCAAAGCCCAGTGCCTTCGTCACCGCACCGGATGTTTCGCCTCCTGCAACTACAATCCGCCCATAACCCTGCCTCACCAATTCTGTCGCCACACGGCTTAAGGTCTCTTCAATCGCCTTGGCAATTCTGGCTCTGCCGGATTTCTGTACCTCCCTGACCTTATCTGCCTCATCTGAGGAATAGATCAGAATCTCCTGGTCCGATCTCTGTAAAATAAAGTCCAAAATATCCTCTGCCGTCTGCTCTCCCTTTAGAAGCGCCATCGGATCTATCTGCAGGGAAACGCCTCCCCGCTTCTGATAGTCCCGAATCTGTGCCAGCGTAGCCACGGAACAGCTTCCTGCAAGCACGACGCCGGGTCTTAAGTTTTTTGCTCTCTGGATCAATGAGGCCCTCTTCTCATCTCCTGCTTCTCTTCTCATGGAAAGGGCCAGGGGCTCCAAAAGTCCGGAGCCTCCTGTCAAAAACGTAAGCCCTCCAAACAGGCGCACAATATTTTCCCCGTCCTGCTCATCTACATAATCGGGAATTACATAAAAGTGTTCCCCCATGGGGCTCTGTCCGTCCAGCCACTCCTTAAGCTCACCCTTGCCAATCTCCAGTCGATCCCGAAAAAGCTCTGCTGCCTGATAGGCGCTCTGAGCCTCTATCAGATTCTTGATCCGGCTGTCCCACATAGGCGTCAGCGGATGGTTTCTCATAGGACTTTCATCCAGAGGCTCTCCCTTTACATATAATCGTCCCTCCTTTACAACCCGCCCGTTTACCGGGAGAGAGGGGCACAGCACCGTGTAGGGCTGCTCAAGATATGCAAGGATTGCATCTGCCACAGGGCCGATATTTCCTTCCCTGGTGGAATCAAAGGTGGAGCAGTATTTAAAGTAAAGCTTTGTAGCCCCCTGATCCTTAAGCCACTCCATGGCTCCCAGGGTATCGTGCACTGCCGCTCTCGTCTCCTGGGTGCGGGATTTTAAAGCAATCACAATGGCGTCCGTATCCTCGGGGATCAAAATATCCTTTTGCACCTCGTTGATGAGCAGCGTATGCATTCCGGCCTTTTGCAAGAAGCTTGCCGCGTCTGAGGCTCCCGTAAAATCATCCGCTACACAGCCCAAAACCTGCCCTTTCTTCCTTGTCTTATCCTTCACTTTGGTCTCACCTTCTTTATTCGATTTCATAAAGCTTCATCTTTCTCCAAAGGGTAGAGCGATCCATGCCCAAAAGCTCCGCCGCCGCTCCCTTTCTGCCTCCGGTTTTCATAAGGGCCTCCGCGATCCGCTCCCGCTCCGAGGTCTCCCGTTCCTCCAGAGTCTCCTCCTTCTCCGGCCGCATTCTGCCGTAAAAGCCGCTGCGGGAAGAAAATACATCCTCCGGGTACAGAGCCGTCTCCATAAGATGGTCATCAATCTCCTTTTCCTCACACATGACCGCCACACGCTCCGCTATGTTGCGGAGCTCCCGGATATTTCCCTTATACGGATAGTGAATCAAAAGCTCACCGGCTCTCTTGGTACAGCCGGCAATATCCTTTCCGAACCGATTGTTATACTCCTTTAAAAAGCCGTAAAACAACGGCATAATATCCTCCTTGCGCTCCCGAAGAGGAGGGATGCAGATCTCCAGCACATCGACGCGGTACAGAAGATCCTGACGAAATTCCTTTTCCAGCACCATCTGCCACAGATTTTTATTGGTAGCCGCAATGATCCGGACATCCACATCTATGACCTTATCGTCTCCGATTCGACGCACCTGCCGCTCCTGGAGCACCCGTAAAAGCTTACCCTGAAAATTGATGGGAATCTCCGAGATCTCGTCCAAAAAAAGGGTTCCCCTGTGGGCCTGCTCAAAAAAACCCATCTTCCCGCCTCTGCGGCTTCCGGTAAACGCCCCGTCCACATAGCCAAAAAGCTCGCTTTCCAGAAGATTTTCCGGAAGAGCCGCACAGTTCACTGCCACAAAGGGGCCGTTTCTCCGTCCGCTGGCATTGTGGATGCTCTGGGCGATGACCTCCTTGCCGGTTCCCGTCTCCCCTACGATCAGGATATTGGAATCCACCTGGGCATATTTGCCGGCAATGGCCACGGTCTTTTCCATAAGCTCACTTTTTCGGATGGCGTCGGCAAAGGTATAGTTGGCCACCAGCCCCTTTTCGGAGAGCTTTTTGCGTATCTGTGACTCAATCTGCTGAATCTTTTTCACAGTCTGACAAGTAATCACAACCCCTACCGTCTTTTGTCCCACCAGCACCGGCACATAGTCTACGGAAAGAGTCTTTTTCTCCACATCCTGAAGCTCATTGTAGAGGGGATTGCCGGAGCCTATCACCTCTTTGTATCTTTTGGCAAAAAAGGGGTATACGGCCTCCAGCTTCCGTCCATGGACCGAGGCGTGCTCTGTCAGAATCATCTGCAAGATCTTCTTGTTGGCAAGGCGGACCTCTCCCCTGCTATCCACGTAAATAATTCCTTCCTTAGAGGACTGGGTGATGGTCTCATAGGTGTTTCTCTGCTCCCGCTCCTGACAGATGGTATCTATCATGCGCACGGCCTCATGCATAATCTGTATAATTGCCTCTTCGCCGGTTTCAATGGTAATGGCATTTACTCCCTGCTTCGACGCTGCAGAGGTCACGGAATATCCTCCGATCACGGTACGGTATCCCTGCTCCACAGCCTCCCGGACTGCCTCTCCCACCCGATTAAAGTCTGACACCTCCCGAACGGTCACATCCATTTGGGCCAGCAGGCCAAGAAGCTGCTCATCGTGATTGTAGCTGGAGGACACAATCACGGCGGTCTTCCCGGGGCCGAATTTCTCCTTTGCCAGAAGCAGGGAGCGGCAAACGTCGTAGCCCGTAATGGGAATCTCCAGTACCGGTACGTAGGGCTCTCTTTTAAGCAGCACGGCCGCCGTATGACCCCGGCCAATAATCAGATCATACGTCTCGTTCCAGAGCTTTTCCTCAATCTCCTCCGCCTTTATCACCCGGATATCCATATGGATATCCCTGCGCTCAAAATGTCTGGTATAAATCTTCTTGGCCGTCTCCTCCAGCTTCGGATATGGTACCACCAGCAAAACTCTCAGCATAGCCCTCCCCCTCCTTCTTTTCTTAGGGTCGTCTTATTTGGCCGCCCCTGCCTTTTTCCCATCCATGCCTTAAAGCTTAAGGCCCTGCTTATAGTATTCATAGACCGGAAGGCCTGACAGGTTCACGTCCTTAAGGGTCACCGGATTTCCCTCCTTTACGTCTCTTAAAAGGGTTGCGCCGTTTAACAGATAGAAGGGCGCCGCCTGCTCTGCCTTCTCCCGCTCCAAAAGCTCCGGCACCAGGCCCTCAATGGAGTGGTGATGCCCTGCAACGGTAAGAACGGTACCCTTGGGAAGGTCCTTTTTGGCCACGCCTGCCAGGATGCTCACCTGACGGCATTCCGGATGGGTTCCGATCTCCATCAAATCCCCCAGCAAAATGGACACCGGAGTCTCCAGTCCCATATAGTGATATGGATAATAAATGCAGGCATACTTCCCGTTGCGGCTCATAACATGTCCCTTACTCTTTAAAATATCCCACATTTTTTCATTTTCACACTTAATTATGATAAATTCTCCTCCGCAAAAGCTGGCCTCATCCTTTCCCCGCAGGTTGTAGAACACATCCACCACGCCCGTTTTCTTTAAGATGCCTCCGTCCTCCTCCGGAATAAAAATGTTGGCAAGCTCACTGGTCTTGGCTACGGGATAGCTCAGGAAGGGGGAAGCCGGCACAAGCCCCGTTACATTTGACACCAGATTCATCTCGCAGAGATCCGCGGAAATCACCTCCGCATAGCCCTCCAGAAGCTTCGCCCGTTTCTCTAAGGTCTCTCTGCCCTCATACTGCCAGCAATCCAGAAGCTTTGGCATAGGCTCCCAGGTGTCTCTTCCGTCCGTATAGGTAAGCTCTCCTGTCTCCCTGTCCCAGACCAGATCGTACTCACTGGATTTTCCGGCGGCCACAATCTCCAGTCCCAGCAGCCTTGCCCAGGAATACAGATCCAGAAGGTTTCTGGGCTGATCGCCGTTCACAAGGGCATAGACCGCTCCATGCTCTGCCGCCACCTGATTCAGCAAAGGACCGCACACGCTGTCCGTCTCCTTGGAAACCATGTATACGTTGATGCCTCTCTTTAAGGCCAAGAGCGCTGCGTCAGAGCTTACTGCCGTATTTCCGGTGCATTCCACCAGCGCGGTGATTCCGCATTCCATCACCAGGCGGTAGTCACTGACAATCAGGATGGCTGTCTCATCTGCCTGCCGGATGTCTGCCTCCTCCCGACAATATACGATTCTCTCCTCATTATAGCCGATTTCCTTTAATACATCCAGACACTCCCCCGGATGTCTGGAGCAGATCACCCGCAGCTCCATCAGCTGTACCTTTGGGATCTGGGCAAGCAGGGTATAACCGTAGCCCCGGGTAGCTCCGATAATTCCTACTTTTGATTTTTTTTGGGATTTTTGATTCAGCAAGTTTGTATAGTCCATATGGTTGCCCTCCTGTTCTTTTTTGTTACTATATTCTTTAGCAAAAAGCGTGCCAACCTTGCCAATGTCATTTTGTTTGGCGTTACTGTTCACTCCGTAAAGAGTAACTGTTAAGCCTCAATAAATAACCGGCAGAGGGGAGACGGACCGGGCCGGGATAAAAAAATTACCATCCCAGGGCTGTGATATCTTTGCTTCCGCCTGTGGATGGCAATGAATGGATTTGTGGTTGTTGCAGGTGTTTTTTTGCAACATTTATGTTTTGCAACAGATTATCTCCAATTCTCCGGGAGCTCCAGGATTATCCGCCGCTTTCTGCCCGTATCGCCGCTTAAAAAGCAGTGGTTCCATTCAGCGTTTACCGGCCGAAAAGACAGCAGCCTCCTTCACCCATCCCATCAGCTCATCATCAACCTCCCCTGTCCCGGAAACCAGGACATGATGGGTAAAACGTCCGGGGTACGGCTCCACTGCCGCATCTACGCGCGGGGACTCCAAACGGTATCCCAGCCCGAAAGTCACCACAATATAAACCTCCGGCCTCTCCTTCGCTTTCCGCACCGGCAGGAAAGAAACGAAAGCAAACTGGCGTCTGTTGGAAAAAGCGATCTGCGTTTTCTGCAC
>JAAVZL010000050.1 GCA_022791635.1 Lachnospiraceae bacterium | reverse complement strand
ACGCTTCTTTGTCGAGAACAATTTCCGGCCGTAAAAGCATACGTCCGTAAATCGTTCTATGCATCTCGGGGATATTGCTGATTATAGTCCCGCAATATCCCACTCGACGCTTCTTTGTCGAGAACAATTTCCGGCCACAAAAAACATGTGTCCGTAAATCGTTCTACGCGTCTCGGGAGTATTGCTGATTAATTAATAAACTCGCTGAATTTCTTCTTCTCGTCATTGGGAACCATCTGTGCATATACAGGGATTCCCTTCTTCTCTATGGACAGGATCTTCGCTTTCTCATCCGGCGTACAGTAAACCGACTTCTTAACGGTTTCCCGGCCTTCCTTCTTGCCCATATTTCCGATGTTTACCTCTTTGAGCTTGACACCGCTCTCAATCATCTGCAGGATGGTCTCCGGCTTATTAACCACCACGAACACTCTCTGTCCCACGTAATTGCCGGCGTTGAGCTTCTTGCAGGCGCTTTCAACAGTGAGAATACTCAGCTTCACACCTACAGGAACCGTAGCCTTCAGGGCCCCGCGTCCGATAGCATCCTGCACGATCTCATCTCCAATCACCATAATACGGGTGACGCTTAAGGAACGAGACCAGAAGGTTGCAACCTGACCGTGAATCAGTCTCTCGTCCAGACGCAGATGCACAATTCCGTTCTCCTCTGCGGCCTCCACAGGAGCTGCAGGCGCAGGCTTCTTCACTTCCTCCGCCTTCCCCTCGCCTTCCTGAATCATAACCGATTCCTGAGCGGCCTTCACCGCTTCGCTTAAGGAATCTCCTGTATTCAGGGAAATCAACATACCAAGATTCATTCCTGCCACCAGTGCAAGCTTTGGAAAATCATGGATTACAGGGGCTGCTGCATTATAGGGAGTTCCCCCCAGCAGGTCGGTGATGATGCCGCCGCATTCCTCCGCTCCATCCTTTTTCAGAATGTCACGGTATGCCTCTTCCACTGCTTCCTTGGTCATATCATCCGTAAACGATACCACCCGGAACAACGGTGCATCTCCTGTAATCATTTCACAGCTGGCCTTGCACGCAGCCGCGTACTGACCATGTGAAGATAAAATGTAGTACATGCACTTCCCTCCTTTTCCAGACTAGGCCCCGCCTTCGGAGGCCCCTGTCTTAATGCATGGGAATATTATACATTTAATTCCAAAATAAATAATGAAATTTCGTATTTTGGAAACTTTTTTTGTTCAATATCGTTAAGTTCCAAAGAATAAGACCGTTTTTTGATTGTATAGAACAGACAACCTTAATTGACGGAACCGTAAATACCCTTCCCAAAGTGTTAAAGGTGCGCTTTTTAAGGCCTTTTCGGACAGCAAAAGAGGCATCGGAACATAAGCCAGCAGGCTTTTCCAATACCTCTTTTTATAGTGCTTCTATTCTGTTTACATTCACTGCTTACAGGAAATGTACATGCCTATTCTTCCACATTTCCTGACTGCACATCCTCAAACTCCTTCAAAATCTCCTCTGAGGGCGCCTTTGTCCCAAGGCTGACCGCAACAATCAAAATCAAACTAACCAAAAAGCCCACTGCCAGGGAGTAGAGACCTGTGGCAGCTCCCAATGTCTGTCCGTTCACAAGGGGCAGATAATCCCACACCAGAACCGTCAGAGCGCCGGAAACGATACCGGCAATGGCGCCCGGCAGATTAGTCCTCTTCCAATAGAGGGAAAGCACCACCAGCGGCCCGAAGGCGGAGCCAAAGCCTGCCCAGGCATTGGATACCAGACCCATGATACTGCTGTCCGGATCAAGAGCAATGATGTATGCCATCACTGCCACCACCAACACGGTAATCCGGCTGATGCTCAAAACCTTTTTGGACTCCGCCTTAGGATTCATCACCTGATGGTACAGATCCTCGGACACGGCAGAGGCCGTAACCAGAAGCTGGGAATCTGCCGTGGACATAATGGCCGCCAGAATTCCGCAGAGAAACAGTCCGCCGATAAAGGGCAGAGCCAGATCCTGGGTAAACACCTTGGTGATCATTTCAATAAACACATTCTCCGTGGAGCCGGCGCCGTCCGTTCCCAAAACCACCGGGTAGAGATATGCCCGTCCGATCACTCCCAGGGCGCAGGCAAAGGCCAGAGACAGGGTACACCAAATAATGGCGATCCAGCGGGATTTCCGGATCTCTTTCTCATCCCGTACAGCCATAAAGCGCACCAGAATGTGGGGCATGCCGAAGTATCCGAAACACCAGGCAAACTGAGAGAAAATCTCCATTCCCGTGTAGGCCTTTCCGCCGCTGTGCATCAGATTCAGAAAGGATTCCGAGCCTCCCGCCACGCCGCTGGCGTCAAGAAGAGAGGTCAGATTTCCGCTTCCCACAAAAACCAGGGCCACAATGGGCACCGCAAGGATTCCCACCAGCATCAGCATTCCCTGAATAAAGTCCGTAACACAGACAGCCATAAAACCGCCCATAAAGGTGTAGAGCAGAATTACCGCCGCACCGATGGTCAGAGCAATGCGATAGTCCAGGCCAAACACCAGGTGGAACAGCTTTCCGCCTGCTGCCAGGGCAGATGCCGTGTAGACCAGGAAAAAGATGACAATGACCACAGAGGATATCATCAGCAGAATCCGCTTTTTATCATGAAAACGGTTCTCAAAATAGGCAGGTAAAGTCAGGGAATTGTTGGCCCGAATGGTATAGCGGCGCAACTTCCCGGAGATAAACACCCAGTTTAAAATCGTTCCTGTAAGAAGGCCGATGGCAATCCAGGCCTGACCGGTACCGTAGGCATAAACCGCTCCCGGAAGACCCATCAAAAGCCAGCCGCTCATATCCGAGGCCTGTGCGGACAATGCCGCCACCCAGCCGCCAAGTCCTCTTCCACCCAGGAAGTAATCCTCGGAGTTATTGGTCCTCTTCATATAAAGAGCACCGATGGCAATCATCATAATCATATATGCCGCAAAAGCGACAACAATCCAAGCTGTTGAACTCATTTCTAACACTCCTCCATCCTTTTGTAGCCCGATGCACCCAGTTTTAAGCTCTCAAAGCATCTGCTAAAAGGGCGTATCGGCTCACTATGTTCGATTATAACAGCTGCCGTCGGATTATGCCAGCTTTAGACCAAAAACTAGACTAAAGTCTATACGTTATTCTCTACAAACAGAAAAATCCCTTGATTTTTCAAGGGATTTTTGTTGTACTGATTATTATATTTTGGTGAATTTTCTCTATAGGGGGAGAAATTTTGTGTAATTTTTAGTTTGCCTGTTCCGGGCTTTATATGTCTGTGAGGAAAGGCTTAAATTTTATGGCAGGACCAAAGGATGCCCTGATGAAGCGCCCTCACAAAAAACGGATTCGTATAGGCTCGATCATCATGTCCCAGCGCCAGGCATACAAGCCTTGATTTATCCTGCTTTCTGGTCCACATGATCGCCGGTGAACTTTTCGCATTGTCCGTTGTCAGCAAAAGATCCTCATAGTCCGTAGGCTTGGAAATCGCATAAGTCTCATCGATTACCTCAAAATCTTCCATTCCCTGCATAATCGGATGACCGGGATCCGCCACATGAATCTTCATAGGAACATTATGCTCGTAGGAATCCAATTTTCTGCCCGGAATTCCGAGAACTCTGTCTATGTACGCACAATCCATATAGGCCGTCAGCGCATGATGCAGGAAAAACAGACCCTTTCCGCCATGTCCCAATCGGTACAGGGTGTCCTCCGGAAGCAAGTCACTGTTCCCGCAGGGACTCTTGGGATCATCCGCCTCCTGCTCAAAATTAAAAAAGAGAAATCCGTCCATCTTCTCATTTGTATGGCCCACATTATAGATAAAGCTTCTCATTATCATTGGATAAAAGGTAATATCCTCCATGGCGTACAGCATCTCATCAAACATATAGCTGTCAAATTCGTGGGCTCCGATAATCAATCCTATTTTTAGCTTTTCACTCATCTTTTTTTCCTCTTATTATTGGCTTTTTAATCCGGCTGGCGAATGCTGTCACTTATTTTCGCCGCCTTTCTGTTCAAATAACCCCATTTTTCACGATTTCTTCCTGGTCATATACTGCATCATAATATCCACGGCCTCATCTTTTAATTTATATTATAATCTGAACACAGAAAAAATACAACAGAAAGAAAACTTTCTCAACTTTCTTCCGTATTGTCCTTGTACTTCTTTTGGTTCATTTTCTCTTGGAGATTGTCAAATTCTCGCTATTTCAGCTCTGCTTCCTATTACACCTCCATATTGGCAATATGTGTTTTTAGATTATTCCATGCAATTACAGCTCCAATGGAACCGACTGCAAGAAATATAACTGCCCCAACAAGGTAATTTAAAGTCATAGCCATAACTTGACACATGACAGCAGAGAGAATGACCGCCGCAACAATTGTTACTGTAACAGACTGTTTACCGAAGCCAATCCATAAAGCAATAATCCCCCAAACACCTGCAAGCAACAAATAACTTACAAGCGAAAAACTGCAATATAGAATTGTGGTCAGGCTTAATGTATCTGAACAAATTTGGAATACACTTTCCGTCCCAAAAAAGATACCGAGTATTACCATTCCGCATAAACACGTAGCTGTCACTGTATATAAAAATATCATGCACATCTTTGCGCTTAATGCTTTTTGGCGTGAAATCGGATAGGAAAATAAAAGTATTGCTCTTTTCCCGGCATATTCTTCAATTACAAATTTTGCAGACATTACGGCTGAAAGTATTGTAAAGATTACCATAAGCATAAGATTGGTTAGACCAACCAAACTACGGTATGATATAAACATTTCAAGGTCTGTTTCTGACGGATCTAATTTCGGAATTGCTGCTAATAAATACAGCAATCCCAGTATGAGTGCGCCGCTGATAAAAACGCCAGTGTGATAAGAACGCAAACTGTTCGGTAGTGTAAAAAAATTTGTGTTTCTGGAAGAAAATGTCTCCTTTTTGGTAAGAATTCTGATATGACAATTCTTATCGAAAAGGAGCATTTTTATGGCAGTTGCTAAGGAGCAGATTCGACAGATTATTT
>JAAVZL010000049.1 GCA_022791635.1 Lachnospiraceae bacterium | reverse complement strand
GGGTATTGCTGATTCCAGTCCCGCAATCCCCCGCTCTGTACCCGGGTACTAGAGATGAATTTCCGGCTGCAAATGCATGCATCCGTAAATCCATCTGGGCACCTCACGGGGTATTGCTGATTCCAGTCCCGCAATCCCCCTGACTGTCCGGGGGATTGCTGATTCTATGGTTTCACTACAATATTAATAATCCTTCCGGGCACATAAATCTCCTTGACAATGGTTCCGCCGAGCCGGTCCGCCACCGCTTCTTTTCCGGCTGCGATGGCCTCCTCCTTAGAAGCTGTGCTGGAAATGGTCACCGTGCCCCGGGTCTTGCCGTTTATCTGAACGGCGATCTCGATCTCGTCGTCCTTCATAGCCTCCTCGTCCGCAGAGGGCCATCCGTGGGCAAATACATTGTCCTCATGGCCCATCTGTGCCCAGAGCTCCTCGGCGATGTGGGGCGCAAAGGGCGCAAGAAGGGTAATGGCCGCCTCAAGAGTTTCTCTGTCTATGCCGCCTTCCTTCCGGGCAAGCTCGATCATCTTATTATTATACTCCATAAATCCGGAAATAACCGTATTCAGGCTAAAACTGTCCAAACGGGTGCTGATATCGTACACCATCTTATGGCGAAGCTTCACGCTCTCCGGGGTTTCCTTTGCATTCTTATCCTTGTTATCCAGAACCAGGTTCCAGAAGCGCTTCAGGAAGCGGGAAACGCCGTCGATTCCCCGGTCGTCCCACTCTGCATCCAGCTCCGGCGGCCCCACAAAGAGCTCGTACATCCGCAGGGCGTCGCAGCCGTAATCCCGGATAAGATCGTCGGGAGATACCACATTTCCCTTGGACTTGCTCATCTTGATGCCGTTCTTTCCGGTGATCATGCCCTGGTTAAAGAGCTTGGTAAAGGGCTCGTCAAAGTCTACTGCGCCGATATCATGCAGGAACTTGGTGTAGAAGCGGGAGTACAATAGATGAAGCACCGCATGCTCTACGCCGCCGATGTACATGTCTACGGGAAGATATTTGTCTGCCTTTTCCTTGCTTACCAGCTCCTTGCCGTTGTGATTGTCCACGTAGCGCAGGAAATACCAGGAGGATCCGGCCCACTGGGGCATGGTATTGGTCTCTCGCTTTGCCGGTGCGCCGCAGACGGGGCAGGTGGTGTTCACCCACTCGTCAATGGCAGCCAGAGGAGATTCTCCGGTGCCGGTGGGCTGATAGCTCTCTACCTCCGGCAGGGTTAAGGGAAGCTGATCCTCGGGTACGGGGACATTGCCGCAGTGGGGGCAGTGGATAATGGGAATGGGCTCTCCCCAGTAACGCTGACGGGAGAATACCCAGTCCCGGAGCTTGTAGTTGACGGTTTTTCTGCCTACGCCCATTTTTTCTACGATTAACGGAGCCTCCTGCTTTAAGACAGCGGACTCCATGCCGTTCCAGTCGCCGGAGTTGATCATGGTTCCGCTGGCGGCTGTGTAGGCTTCGGTCATGTCTTTGATCTCTTCTCCGTCCTTGGCAATGACTTGGATAATGGGGATATCGAATTTTTTGGCAAATTCAAAGTCACGGTCGTCATGGGCCGGTACGCACATGATAGCGCCGGTGCCGTAGTCGGCCAGTACGTAGTCGGACAGCCAGATGGGAAGCTTAGCGCCATTCATGGGATTGATGGCATAGCTTCCGGTAAATACGCCGGTTTTTTCTTTGTCCTGGACGCGATCTACGTTGGAGCGCATGGAGGAACGGAAGATGTAGTCTTCTACGGCCTGCCGCATCTCCTCGGTGGCCAGATCCTTTGCGATTGCGTGCTCTGGGGCCAGTACCATGAAGGTGGCGCCGTAGAGGGTGTCGGGGCGGGTGGTGTAGACGGTGATCTTCTCTTCTCGTCCTTCTATGGGGAAGTCTACCTCTGCGCCGTAGGATTTTCCGATCCAGTCGGTCTGCATTTTCTTTACTTTTTCCGGCCAGTCCAGTTTGTCCAGATCGCTTAGGAGACGCTCGGCGTAGGCGGTGATCTTTAGCATCCACTGGCGGAGGTTTTTCTTGGTGACCGTGGTGCCGCAGCGTTCGCAGACGCCGTTTACCACCTCTTCGTTGGCGAGGCCGGTCTTACAGGAGGGGCACCAGTTGATGGGGAACTCCTTTTCGTAGGCCAGGCCTTCCTTGAACATTTTTACGAAGATCCATTGGGTCCATTTGTAGAATTCGGGATCTGTGGTGTTGACTTCCATGTCCCAGTCGTAGAGGGCGGCGATGTCGTTGATCTGTTTTTTGATGTTTGCCACGTTCTCGGCTGTGGACTTGGCAGGGTGAACGCCCATTTTGATGGCGTAGTTCTCTGCCGGCAGGCCGAAGGCGTCCCAGCCCATGGGATGGATGATGTAGTGGCCCTGCATGAGCTTGTAGCGGCTCCAGACGTCGCTGATGACGTAGCCTCTCCAGTGGCCTACGTGGAGTCCGTTGCCGGAAGGGTAGGGGAACATATCCAGACAATAATATTTTGGTTTTTTTCCGTCGTTGACATTTACCGGGTGCTCTTCCCAGTGCTTGCGCCATTTTTCTTCTACGGCGCGGTGGTTGTAAGGTACTGCCATTGTTTTTACACTCCTCTTTTTGTCTTTGGCTCTAAATGGGCCTGGTTTCACTAGATTTTATCATAAACATGTGGGGGGGATTTGTCAAGCATATTGGAAATTGACGGACGGGTGAAACGCAAAGCAGCCCCGCAGGCTTTTCCATATCGGAAAAGCCTGCGGGGCTGCTTTGCGTTTCACCCTGACTTTTGGGGGTGGATATGAGGAATTATATTTTAGTTATTTTAGTTCTAGGACTTCCCAGGTTTTCGTACCTTCTAGGCAGCGCATGGTGATTCGATCTCCTGGCTCGTAGCGGACGATTTCTACGAAATCGGCTAGGCTGATTTCAAAGATGTCATCGGAGTTTTCTAGCATAAGGTAATAGTAGGTGTTTCCCTCTATCACGCCTGATGTAATTTTACGGATGGTGCCAGTGCGGTCTTTGACTGCTTCCTCGTCGGTCTGGGTGATTTTGTTTTCTGCCATCAGGGCCCGGTAGGCTTTTTCGCAGTCGGCGGCGGTGTCTCCGATGGCTACGATTTGGTAGCGTTGGATGTTGACCATGGCGTATTTTTTTACCAGGCCGGCACCGTCTTTGAGGGCCAGGAAGTAGGTGGGCTCTCCGGAGATGTTCAGGAGCAGGGGGAAGGCGGCGCTGTAACCGAGGTTTTGTACCTGGCCTTCGGCGGAGGACATGGCGGAATACTCTTCTGCTCCGGCGCAGGTGTAGTAGCGGGTTTCCATGGTTCGCTGGTTCATGAGTACGAAGCCTACGTTGGACTCGTCTCCGGATACGGAGGTGACGCCGGTGTATACCCATACATCGTCGTCCATGGCGATGTAGTTGAAGCCGTCGGTGGTCTGGAGGCAGCCGCGTTGACCCAGAATGCTGTTGAAGAAGCCGTTTTTCAGGATGCCGTGGTAGTCATAGAGCTCTACCAGTAGGTCGGCCGGGTATACCCGGTCTACCCACTCGGGGACCTGATCTACGTCCATGCTTTGGGTGGCTCCGGTGATGGCGTTGCACAGAACGACTTTTCCGATGGTCTGGCCGCCGAATAAGCCTACATTGAATTGCTTGACCGGGCAGATCCAGTAGGGGGTTCCCTCGTCGTCGATCTCGAAGCTGAGCTGATCGAAGATGTAGGTGGGGTAGTTGAAGCGCAGGTGGCGGTAGATATTCCTTCCGAAGTACTCGGACATGGAGAAGCGGATGGGCTCTGCCAGCTTGACGCATTCGGTTTCCTGGGTGGTCATGTCTATCATGATATAGGCGGGGATACCGTCTGCCTGGTTGGTCAGCCATTTGATGGGACTTGCGTAAACGAGAGGGGTCACCCGGACGGGCTTTCCCTGGTAGTTAATCTGGCTGTAAATACTGCTGACCTCGAACTGGGATACGTACTCTACCATGGTTCCCATTTTCCGGTTTCCTAATAGCTCGGCGGAGGCTTTGTCGAGAAGGGGAATCTGGGTGTAGTCTACGGGCTTGATGTCCTCTGTAAATTCCCGATTCTCCACGGTCAGGAGCTGCTGGTATTTTCTGGCATTGACGATGGGGGAGGATAAGAGGCTCCCTATTAATAGTACAAGCACCATAAGGCCCAGGATTCCAAAGCCAAGTTTGGTGAAAGTGAAGCCTTTTTCCTTCTCATATTCCAGCTTTCCTCCCTTGGTGAAGCGAAATTTTCTCCAGGAAAACAGGAGAACGATGACCGCCCAGCCGCAGATGAGGAACATCCAGGTGCCTGTGGCATGGATGTTGAAGGCGGGAATGGTTACATAGTAATAGATGCAGGCTGCCAGGAGAATCAAAATGATAAGAGGCAGCTTTTTTAAGGATTTTTTCATGCAGGTCCTTCCTTTCCATCCGGTGACGCAGAAGGTACGGATTTCTACGCTTTGTTTGGATATAGGAGGTATTGTACTCGGTTTTCTTGGATTTTACAAGCAGTTTCTGACTTTTTACACCAGCCTCTCGGTAAGCCACCTTCCCCGAAGAAGGCGGGCCAGAAACAGAATTCCCCGGACGCACAGCTCGATGCACATGGCAAGCCATACGCCTGTCAGTCCCAGGCGGGGAGCAAGGTAAAGGGACAGGGTAATGCGCACGCCCCACATGCTGGCCAGGTTCAGAATGCCGGGAACCAGGGTGTCGCCGGCTCCCCGCAGGGCTCCTGCGGCCACAATGGAGGCCGCAAACATGGGCTCTGCAAAGGCCTCAATGCGTAAGATTCGCGTTCCCAGGGCGCGGATAGCGGGATCCGGGGTGAGCAGGGAGAACATAAAGGGCGCACCGAGAAACATGAGCCCGCCGGTACAGGTCATGATTCCCATGCCAAGAAGCACGGAGAGCCTGGCATAATCCCTGGCCAGCTTCTCCTCTCCCGCCCCGATGCTCTGTCCCACCAGGGTGGTAGCCGCCGCTCCGATGCCGTAGCCCGGCATATAGCAGAGGCTCTCCGCCGTCACGCCCAGGGAGTTTGCCGCCACAGACACCGTTCCCAGGGGAGCCACAATGCGGGTTCCCGCGATCTGTGCGCCGCACAGGATGGTGTGCTCCAAGGCCATGGGAAGGGAAAGCCGCAGAGCGGTCTTTAGGCATCTGCCCTCCGGGCGCCAGGAGCCAGAAGCCGAAAGGCGCAGGCTGGAGGAACGAAAGCAGACGGCGTACAGCATCAAAAGAGCGGTCACAAGCTCTGCAAGGGCCGTGCCAAGAGCCGCTCCTGCCACTCCAAGGCCCGCTCCCGGTATCGGGAGGGAAAAGCCCATTAGGCAAAGAGATCGGGTCGGGAAAATAAGCAGGCTGTTAAAAAGAATGTCCAGAAAGCACATGAGAATATTCAGCTGGCTGGGGGTGCGCATATCTCCGCTGCACTGGAGCATATTTCCCGCCGTATGGCGAAGCTGTATGGCCGGAAGGGCACAGGCATAGATGAAAAAATATCGTGTGGAATTCTTGGCCACCTCTGCCTCTCCCCTAAGCCAGAGGGGAAGGGGACGGCTGATTCCGATACCGAGGGTCATAAGTCCCAGACCAAAAAGGAAGGTGCAAAGGAGCGCCTGGCGCAAGACCTTTCTTGCATTCCCTTCCTCGCCTGCTCCCATCAGCTGTGCCACCTGCACGGAAAATCCGGCAGCGGCAGCAGCGCACAGACCTCCAAAAAGCCAGGTAGTGCTGGACACAAGACCAATGGCCGCGGTTGCCTTTGCACCAAGACTCCCGACCATTGCCGCATCGATATACTGCATAATAATGGAGCTTACCTGGGCCAGGACTGCCGGAATGCTAAGTGTAATCACCCGCCGCAGAAGCTCTCTATCCTTGGTTATCTGTTTCAATGCTTTGACTCCGTTTTCTGCTTAAAAGTAGATGCTTTTTCTTCGGATTTCAGAATCAGGATCGTACTTTTCTGCTGACAAGGCAGGAAATCAGCATAGCGGCTCCTGAAAGGGCAAGGTAAACGCCTGCGTACACCAGGAAGGCCGTTTCATGGGCCGAAAAAAAGATCCATACCCCAAGCAGGTAAAGGGCGGCGGAAAGTATAGGCTGACTCCACATCCGCCTCAAATCCATTCCGGAAACGGCTCCCAGCACAAGAAAATGGATCGGATTGATTCCAAAAAACAGTACCAGGCAGGCAGCCATGCCCACATCACCCTTTACAAAGGTTACGGCCAGCCCCGGAAACAAAAGCATAACAATCGCCGAAAGGAAAACCCATAGTAAAAATTTTTTTCTCATAAACTTATCCTCATCAAAATCTGTGGCCGCCTCCCCCACCGCTGTGCCCTCTGGAGATGAGATCGTAGATCTGGGTCTGGTGGTATAAGCGCCATTGAGACCGAAATAATTGAATTTTCGGTACATATGCTCCAGTAAGACAGCCTCCTTGGGCCTTCTTAGCCTGGTAAAAAAGCGAATAAGGCACTTCAGCAGTGCATGGATCTCTTCAAAGGCTTCCCTGGCACAGCCATAATAATCCTCCCTTGAGGCATAGCGATATACATTGTCCGCCACCGTATTGGCATAATCTGTGGTAACTACCTCATAAACGGCACCGTCCCCATGCACGCAAAGGCCCCTATGTAGTAAAACCAGTCGGAAACCGGACGAAGCACCAGAATCACAGCCGCAAGCAAGATACCTGCAAATGGCTTTGCCAGTGTCGGCCATTTTTCCTTGAAATGTCCGCCCAAAAAGGGCTTTTCCATCCGACCGTTCTCCTGTAAACGCCGGTTTTCAAAGGTTAAAAAGTATCTGGTACCTGCAAAGAAGAGCATCAACAGAATCACGATCACAAGCTGAATTCCTCCCGCTCCCATGCCGGTCAGGCTGACCAGCATCTGCAAGAAGACCGGAAGCAGCAGGCCCATTCCGTAAAATAGCGCCATAACCAAAAATGCCTTCCCAAAAAAGCTGTTTGGCATTCTCACTATTTGCCTTCCCTTTGCGGGCCGTTTTTTTGCCCAATCAAGGAGCCTAACAAATACCGCTTTTGATCCGCCGGCAGGTAAACATCCTCTGTCACATCACTGGTGTCCGCATAAAAGCCGCTTAAAAAGGAGGGAGTGAACGCCTTTTTCTGCTTCCAGTCAAAGGGCGCAATCGCACCGCTCAGGCTGTCAAAAAAGGTAGAAGAGGCATCGTAGGCAAGCCCTTCGTATTCTGCATCGACCTGGCAGTCCAATTGGTAGTGATCGGTAATCCGGTAATCTCCTCTCCGATAGTTCTGCCTTCCCGGAAACATAATACGCTCCTTTTTTTCAAAGGAATAGACCCAGTAGGGCATGTAGATGCCTCTGAATTTTTCGATGAGGGCTTCGTCCTTGTATTCCTTTGGCGCAAACCAGGCCCGGCGCCGCATTGGGGGCAGGTAAATACCGTCACCTCATATTCTCCCGAGGGGGATTCTTTTTCCTCCGCGTCCTTTTCCTGACTCACTTCATAAGGGTCCGCCTGCGTGCCGCAGTAAGCACAGGACAGCTGCTGTCCGGCAATGTCAAAGGTCAGATTTCCGGCACAGTTTGGGCATTTGTACATGAGTTCTCCTTTTCATAGGCCAGTCTCGGAGCATCATCCTCCTCCACGTAAATGGTCCCACAGTGGACAAAGCCGCATTTTTTTAAGAGATTCTGCATCACAAGATTGTCGTTATGCGTATCGATCCGTAAATGGCCGCCGCTTTGCAGGAATGCCCATTGAAGACAGAAGCTTCCGATGCCTTTCACAGCGCCGCTTCCTGCCAGACGATGAACCACGCCGTAGGGGCGGTCACTTAACCATGAGCCATCCTCTATCACCCGGTAGGCTGGCTCGACATCCCTCCCCTGGCAATAGAAAAATGTCCCGACAATCTCTCCTTCGCTGATGCACACGTAGCTGTTGTTCTCTGCGATATCGGAACGAATCAGCTCCTTGGGCGGCCAATTTGTAGGCCCCCACTGATTTGGATTTCCATGCTCCTTCATAAACTGCCTGGCATATTGATACAGATCCATGATGAAGGGAAGGTCCCTTTCTGTTGCATGACGTATTTCCACTTCTTTTTATCCCTCCTGTTCCTATTACTTTCTGTGGGATTCCCTTTGGCTTTTGTAAGGAAAAGGCCATCCGTCTGTGTCCGGACAGCCTTTTTTGACGCTTTTATTTTTTTGCCTTTTTCTTCTCAAAGAAGGTATCGATTTCCTTCTTAATCTCCGCCGGCTTGGAGCTCTTGATCAAATATCCTGCGGGCTTTAGAGGCATAACCTTGATCATACTCTCCGGGTCCCTCCTGCCTGTGAGGAAAATCACGGGAATCTCCTCAAAGGCTTTCTCCGAGCGAAGCATTTCCAAGGTTTGCCTTCCGTCGCAGACAGGCATCTCGTAATCCAGAAGGATCAAATCCGGCTGGTTCAAGGTAATGGTCCGAATGGCTGCCACGCCGGACTCGGCCGCGGCCACTTCGTAGTCTTCTTCCAGAAGCTTGCGCATCCCCTCCCGGATGGTCAGAGAATCGTCTACCACAAGAATCTTGGGCTTTTGATTGGAAACCTCCTGCTCCTCCCGTTTCATCAGATACTCTTCCACCTCGGTCAGAGCATTTTCTTTCTCAATGGGCGTTCCCACTCCGTTCTCAAGGAGATGAGGAGCAATGACGCAGTAGGAAAAGTATCCGGCTCCTGTGTTAAATAAAAGACTGACCTGCAGTTTTTCGTTCTCAATAATCTTCCGGAATTCCTCATAAGTCAGGAGGTTTTCCTCCTTCAGCTTGTAGTCTTCCGTTGTGGGAAAATGCTCCAGGATGCGGCCTACAAACTGCTGAGCCGTATAACGAGTGGCATGGATCAGCTTGCTCTCCAGTCTATTCGTCTGAATTCCCATGGCCTTTCCCACGGTCTTGATAAGAAGCCGCTCCTCAAAAACCAGAATGATTTCCTGCTTCTGATCCTCGCTTCCCGCCCCATAGACCATACGGTAGTAAACGCCTCTTCCGAATTTTTCTCCTCCATAGGCATCGCTGATCATCTGGGATTCCAGATGGAACATATCAAATACAAGCTGGATAATTACTTTTTTCATTGCCGCCAGCTCTTCTCCGGGCAGAAGATTCTCCCACTTGCGTATCTTTTTTCCTGTAATGGCCTGATCTTCCGTCAGGGTATGTCCTATCAGCCATCCGGCGCAGACTCCCAGGAAGTGATCCACAGTGCTCTGGGAATAGCCCGACTGCTCCAGCTCCTGTTCCAGAGCCGGCAGGGTATTTTCCCGGAATCCCTTATGTATCCGCCTGTGCTGCTCAAGCCCCTCGTAATGAATCGACGTCATATACGCTTCTTCTTCCGCAAAATGCTTTACCGCATGCCCCTTAAAAAATTTAATTCCCTCCTGGCATGCCCACTGACTGTTTTTTTCCTCTTCCTTCATTCTGAAAAGCTTGTTGATAATCTTAAAAAGTCGCTGGTGCTCTTTATCGATTGTTTCCACTCCGATATTGAACTCCTCCTGCCATTCAAACTGGGCGTCCATGAAAAAAATCCTCCTTTGCCGTATATTCATTTATATTTTATAAAGCAAAATGACCCCCTTCCATGGGGTTTGCGCTAAACTTATTATACAACATCCTGTGTTTGGAATGCAATGCCTATTATAAGAACTTTTCCCATTGTAACTCATATTGTTCCGAAAAGCTGCCAAATAAGCCGGCAGACTTTACAATATCCACGTACGAAAGCCGTACGAACACGGATATAGAAAAGCTTGCCGGCTTATTTGGCAGCCTCGAACCGGTCTTTACTTCACAGCCTCAAAAGCCTTCTCCAATGCTGCAATGAGATCCTCTGCCTTCTCTATACCGACTGACAGACGGATGGTGTTCGGCTTGATACCCTGCTCCAGAAGCTCCTTTTGGGTGCACTGGCTGTGGGTGGTGGTGGCCGGGTGAATCACCAGGGACTTGACATCTGCCACATTTGCCAGCAGGGAAAAGATCGCCAGGTTATCGATAAAGGTCTGGGCTGTCTTGGCATCCCCCTTGATCTCAAAGGTAAAAATGGAGCCGCCGCCCTTTGGCAGATACTTCTTGTACAGCTGATGGGTAGGCTCGCCGGGCAGGGACGGATGATGCACAGCCTCCACCTGGGGATGACTGTTCAGATATTCCACGATCCGCAGGGCATTGCTCACATGGCGCTCTACCCGCAGGGAAAGGGTCTCCAGCCCCTGAAGAAAGAGAAAGGCGTGGAAGGGAGAAAGGGTGGCTCCCGTGTCACGTAAGATCACCGCCCGGATATAGGTGACAAAAGCCGCCGGTCCTGCCGCTTCCGCAAAGGATACCCCGTGGTAGCTTGGATTCGCCTCGGAAATCCAGGGGTATTTCCCGGATGCCTTCCAGTCAAAGCTTCCGCCGTCTACGATCACACCGCCGATAGCCGTTCCGTGGCCGCCGATAAATTTTGTAGCGGAATGCACCACAATGTCTGCCCCATACTCGATGGGACGGATAAGATATGGGGTGGCAAAGGTGGAATCCACCACCAGGGGAAGGTGATGCTTATGTGCAATCCCGGCCAGCTTCTCAAGATCAGCCAGATTGGAATTGGGATTGCCCAGAGTCTCCACAAAGATTGCTTTGGTATTTTCCCGGATAGCCGCCTCAAAGGAGCCTTCTATATATGGATCCACAAAGGTGGTTGTCACCTGATTATTCAAAGGAAGGGTATGAGCCAGATAATTGTAGGTACCGCCGTAAATCGTCTTGGCGGCTACGATATGCTCTCCTGCCTTCGCCAGAGCCTGGAAGGTGTAAGCCAGAGCCGCCGCTCCCGACGCCACAGCCAGAGCTGCCGTGCCGCCCTCCAAGGATGCCATCCTCTGCTCGAACACATCCTCCGTGGGATTGGTGAGTCTTCCGTAGATATTGCCGGCATCCCGAAGGCCGAAGCGGTCCGCCGCATGCTGGGAGTTGTGAAATACGTAAGAGGTGGATGCATAGATGGGCACGGCCCTCGCATCCGTTGCCGGGTCTGCCTGTTCCTGTCCGATGTGAAGCTGTCTTGTCTCAAATCCCCAATTTCTGGAATCTCTGATATCTGTCATTTTTCAAATCCTCCGTTGTCAAATTTTTTCTTCTATTCTGTAAATAAAGGGGTAGAATAATACCGGTCGCCGGAATCCGGCAGAAGGGCTACAATCACCTTCCCCTTGTTTTCCGGACGCCTTGCAAGCTCTATGGCGCCATGTAAGGCCGCTCCGGAGGAAATGCCCACCAGAATTCCTTCCTTTTTTGCCAATAGCTTTGCCGCTGCAAAGGCATCCTCACTCTCTGCCTTGAACATCTCATCATAGACGGAGGTATTAAGCACCTTTGGAACGAAGCCGGCGCCGATTCCCTGGATTTTGTGCGCCCCTGCTTTTCCCTCGGATAACACGGGGGAATCGGCCGGCTCCAGGGCCACAATTCGAATGTCCGGATTTTGCTCTTTTAAGTACTCTCCGACTCCGGTAATGGTTCCGCCGGTCCCTACGCCTGCGATAAAGATATCTACTCTGCCATCCGTATCCTTCCAGATCTCCGGGCCGGTAGTGGCTCTGTGGGCGGCGGCGTTGGCCGGGTTCACAAACTGGCCGGGAATAAAGCTATTTGGAATTTCACGGGCCAGCTCTTCAGCCTTTTCAATAGCACCTGTCATTCCTTTTGCCCCTTCTGTCAGCACCAGCTCTGCCCCATAAGCCTTCAGGATGTTCCTGCGCTCTACGCTCATGGTTTCCGGCATGGTGAGGATCATCCGGTAGCCCTTTACGGCTGCGATTGATGCAAGACCGATGCCCGTATTGCCGGAGGTAGGCTCGATGATGACGGAATCTTCCTTTAAGAGACCTTTCTTCTCCGCGTCCTCAATCATGGATTTGGCCGCCCGATCCTTGACGCTTCCGGCCGGGTTTAAATATTCCAGCTTTACCAGGATGGTAGCCTCAAGGCCCAGCTCCTTTTCCATATTTGTCACCTCTAAAAGAGGGGTGTTTCCAATTAATTCTAATGCTCCCTTATAATACGTTCCCATGTTGATCCTCCTATTCCAGGGATATCACTGTTTCCAGCTTGGCAATATCCTTCCATTTTTGGCATTTCTTTGCTCTGTCATTGAAGAGAGGATACCACCTTTTACATACTAAGTCAATAGGAATATAGGTTTTTATTGAATTTTTTTTCTTTCTGGGTTATAATGGACAAAAGTACAAAAGGGGAGACACTATGATTTCAACGAAGGCCCGTTATGCACTGAGAGTTATGATTGATCTGGCACAGCATCAGGACGGCGGCTACATTCCGCTTAAGGACATTTCCGCCCGGCAGGAGATTTCCGAAAAGTATCTGGAGATCATTTTGCGTCTTCTGGTAAAGGGAAGGCTTGTGAAGGGACTTCGCGGAAAGGGCGGCGGCTATCTGCTTACCCGTAAGCCCTCAGAGTATTCCATCGGAGAGATCATTGAGCTGACAGAAGGGCCCATCGCCTGCGTGGCCTGCCGCCTGCCCGATGCAGAGCGTTGTCCCCGAAAGGAAAGCTGCATAACACTTCCCCTTTGGGAGAAATACGATGCACTTGTACATGATTTCTTTTTTCAGATCTCACTGGAGGATTTGATAGATGGAAATTTATAAAAAGTCATAAACGGACGCCGCCCAACCGAGAATATGCATTTTGCCAGGCGTGTTAGCCCTCTGGGCGGAGCAGGGCGAGAAGTATCTTGTTTATCTGAGGGCGTCCGTCCCCTCAGTGTGCAGTAAAATTATATGCATACACAAAGAAGAGCATAAAAAATCAAGGAGGAGAAGCACTATGCTGGAATTTCGATACGACACACAATTATTGATTGAGGGAGAAAATCTGGATGAAGATCTGATCAACGAATACTTTATCGAGCATTTTCAAGGGGACTGCCTACTGGCCGTCGGGGATGAAGAGCTCATCAAGATTCATTTTCATACCAATGAACCCTGGAAGGTACTGGAGTATTGCGCCTCGCTGGGAGAAATCTACGATATTGTCATCGAAGATATGGACCGTCAGACACGAGGGTTACAGGGATGAAAACGAAGACAAGTAAAGCTTGCATCAAAAAAATATTGTGGATTATTTCATTGACAAAGAAAAAGAACTGTCCTATGCTGAATTTATCTTGTGACCGAGATTATAAAAAGGAGGGCCTTCATAACTATGGAAAGACTTATAATTTCAAATCTATTTTCTGGCAGCGGGGCGATGACTTCTGTTATTCCAAACAGGAAAGTATCCGAGACCTTTGCATCTATCCTTTCTGCCTCTGTCAAAAAAAGCTCTCTGTTTGAGAGAACCTCTCCTTTTATAAAAGCACAGCCCCGCATCGGCTCCCTGGAAGAAGCCGATTCCTTATATAAGACTGAGCTTGAAGATAAGTACTGCTCTATGTGCGGTTCCAGAATCAAGGAAGACGGCACCTGTCCTATCTGCATTGTGCCGGTTTTTATTTCCGGAAATCCCAGCTCACATGTGCGAAACTCTAACCTGTAAAGCAATCAAATTCACCTACCAATATCTTTTAAATACCAACCAACAGCAAAATAAGCCAGCAGACAGTTGTACGTGAACCGTCCGAACATGGATATGGAAAAGTCTGCTGGCTTATTTTGCGTCCGTTTTTCACCTATTCCCCAATCGTCTCCTCCTGCAGCCGGTCAATCTCCTCCAAGCACTCCTCCACCGAAGCGCCCTCCAAAAGCTTACGCACCACAAGACACGTATTCCCCCACTGTTCCAGCCTCATACCCGCATTCGAGCCCAACACAAAAACCCCGTCATTCACCAAATCATTCAAAGGCTTCAAAGCATCAATACACTCCACCTCCACATTCTTGGAAGGCGAAATCACCTTATTCGTCTCAGCATACACCTGAAGCGCCTCATCCGAAAGAATAATATCCATCACCGCCAGCGTATCCTCCAGATGCTCCGCATTCACGCAAACCCCATATCCCGACATAGACACCACCGGCATCTGTCCCCGATGGCTGGGAAATCCAATCACCTTCAGCTCAAAATCCAGCTTTCCGTAAGCCGTCTCCGCATTGGCTGCCCCCCAATAAGCCATTACAATAGGCGTTTTCTGCTCCCGAAAATCCGGCCCCTCTCCCTCAATGGCCTCATAGGTATACGCCTTCTCTGCATCCACATACCCCATATCAATCAGGGTTTTTACAAACTCAAACCCCTCACGCATATAGTCACTGTACTTGGCCTCACCACTGTTGAGAGCCGCAATCTCCACCTCCGTATTCTCCCCGTTATACAGATCCGCATAAGCCAGCGCAAGCACAAAATTCTCCAGCCACCAGCGGTTTGCCCCCACAGGGGTTTCAATGCCGTTTTCCTTAAATACCCGGCAACACTCCAAAAACTCCTCCGGCGTATTGGGAAGCTCCAAATCGTAGTCATCAAACATATTCTTATTCACAAAAAGCCCGTAAACCACAACCTCCTGAGGAATGGCCACCAATTTTCCATCCACCGTATTGGACACTCTCACCACGTCACGCAGATTGGCAGAGCTCTCAAGACAGGACAGATCCATAAGCTTCCCCTCGGAGCCAAGGATCTGTATGGTATCCGGATTCAAAAGATACACATCGTCCATATCACTGCGCGCCCGGGCAAGAGATACATCATCATAAGTCTCATCCTGATAAGTCTCCGCCGTATATGTCCGGTACTCCACGGAAAGTCCCAGCTCCTCTTCTGCCATAATCACAGTCAAATCGTGAGCACTTCTGGCAATATTTTTCGCATCCGGATTTGACTTTTCCATAGGACCGAACAGGTTCACCACCTTTTTCTCCCGGACCGTATCCTCTGCCAGATTGACCGTGTCGTCCTCTTTTTTCCCGCAGGCTGCCATCCCCATAAGCAGCGCTCCTGTCAGAAACAGAACCAACCCTTTTTTGAAATACCCTTTCATGCCCTAACCCCTTTTCTGCAAATCTTTGATTGTTCTCTTCAACACTTCCATATCCACCGGCTTTGACACATGAGCATTCATACCTGCGTTCATGGCATCCTTCACATCCTCCGCAAAGGCATTTGCTGTCATGGCAATAATGGGAATCGTGGCCGCATCCTCCCGCTTTAGCTTCCGGATTCGCCGTGTGGCCTCATAGCCATTCATCACGGGCATCTGCACATCCATAAGAATGGCGTCAAATTCACCGGGCATGGCGTTGGAAAAGCGTTCCACAGCCAGCTCTCCATTTACCATAACCTCACAGTCCGCACCCTCAATATCCAGAAGCTCTTCCAGGATTTCCGCATTGATCTCATTGTCCTCTGCCACCAGGAAATGCTGCCCCTCCAGACTTAAGGTCTCGCTTTCTCCATAACGGTACCCTTCACCTCTGGCTTTAAGCTCCTGAATTTTCTCTTTTAAAGCAGATACAAAGAACGGCTTGGCAAGAAAGCCGTTAATTCCCGCTTCCAGAGCCTCCGACTCAATCTCATCCCAGTCATAGGAAGTCAAAAGCAGGATAGGAACGTACTTCCCTGCTCCCTTACGGATCTGTCTGGCTGTCTCGATCCCGTTTAACCCCGGCATTTTCCAGTCCAGAATCACCAGCTGATAGGGATCCTCCTTTTCATCGGCGGCCGCCAAAGCCCTCACAGCCTCCTCTCCGCTCATTTTTACATCCACACGGACTCCGGTATCCTCCATAAGCGCCCGGATGGCCTCGCACACATCCTCCTCATCATCCGCTGCCAAAATCCGGGTGACTCCCTGGTTTTCCCAGAACTTAGAATCCCCCTCCTGCTCAGAAATGCGCAGCTCCAGATCCACCGTAAAGAGGGTCCCCTTGTTCACTTCACTGGCAACCTCAATGGTTCCCCCCATAAGCTCCACAATATTTTTGGTGATCGCCATTCCAAGCCCCGTCCCCTGAACCTTATTGGTGGTACTGTTTTCCGCTCTGGTAAATGCGTCAAATATCACCTCCAGATATTCCGGGCTCATGCCAAAGCCATTGTCCTCCACCTCAATGCGGATATGCTCATACTGACTGGATCGCTGCTTAAGGCCGATGATCCGAAACCAGATATGTCCGCCCTCCTGGGTATATTTTACCGCATTGGAAAGAAGGTTGAGCAAAATCTGATTCAGCCTTGTCTCGTCCCCTATCAGGCATTCATGGAGGATTCCCGTTACCTGGATGTCAAAGCTCTGTCCCTTGGTTTTTGCCGCCGGACGGATAATGGCATCTACAGAGGAAATGATATTGTTCAGGTAAAATTCTCCAATGGTGAGAACTGCCTTTCCGCTTTCAATCTTGGACACATCCAGAACATCATTGATAAGGCTTAACAAATGCTGCCCCGAAGCCGTCAACTTCCTGGTATATTCCCGCACCTTAACCGGATTATCCGCATCCTTGGCAAGAAGCGTGGTAAAGCCTAAGATGGCATTCATGGGAGTCCGGATGTCATGGGACATATTGGAGAGGAAGGTGGTCTTTGAGCTGTTGGCTATCTGAGCTGCCTGAAGAGCCTCCCCAAGCTGCTGATTGTAAAGCTCCCGCTCCGCCTCCCGTTCCCGGCGGAACCTGTTCTGCTGCCGCTCATAGAAGAAAAATACGGCACAGCAGACGAAAAAGGCGGCCAGCATTACCAGAACCACAATCAACATATACTGGTTAACGGCAGTGCCCTCCCTCTGAATGGCCTCTACCGGAACATAACCGATAAGATACACAGAACCGCCGTTCACCGCCCACATATAAATCAGAGAATCATTACTCTGAATCTTGTGATAGAACATCATATTTCCGTCCTGCTTCATGCTCTCGGCTACACTCTGCTGGATGCTCTCCTCCAAAATATCATTGGCTCGGTAAAAATCCTGAAGATTCAGGTGTCCTGCGTCTCGTTCTCCGATTCCCTTTGGTTTTAAAAGAAACCGCTCCGTCTGCCCGTCCATAATATACAGAGTGGCACGGCCGTTGTAAAGCCGGTCAGGAAGGGCATCGTCAAAGGAATCGTAAATATATTCCATGTAAAGCCAGGCAATCTCCCGTCCGTCTTTTCTGACCGGACACTTCATGGTGTAGGCCCAGGTTCCCATGCTGTTGATATAAGAGGAGGAAATGGGCAGATCCTCCACTCTCTCCTCACTGGAAAAATCCAGTTCCTCCGGATGAAAGACCTCTCCCGTATTGGAAATGCCTTCCGACTCCCCGGAAAATACCAAGGACATTTTCACCAGAGTGCTGTTCCGATCATAGGAAAGGATATATTCCTTCGGGTCCTCGATGATGGCAAGCTCCTTTGCTATCAGCTTCTGATACTGGGCTTCCCGCTCAAACAGTACCTCTACGGTGCCCTTTAAGAGCTCTAGGCTTTCACTTAAGTTGTCAATGGCAGACTTAGACATTTCATTTGATATTCTTGTGGCAATAAAGAACACAAAGCTGCCCAAAATGGTAAATACAATAACAAATGGAATAACTAAACGCTTTCTGTCATTTTTTTTCTCTTGATTCTCTCTTTTTTTCATTTTATCATCAATAACCTTTTTGCTTGACTATGAAACATGATGCGCTCTTCCTATGAGGTTTTCATAGAAGTACTGTCATTACTATAATAGCAGTGTTGAAAGGATTGGTCAAAATGTTTTGTGCTACTATTTTGTTCCTTTTAGCCATTGGAATCTTCTACCTCTAATACCAGGAATTGATAACCTTCCAGGGTTATGGAATTCACAGAATCAAAGGCATGCTCCTCTGCCGATGAAACGGCGCTGCAGTTGTCAAGGACGATACGCCTGACTGGGACCGGAAGCTTTAGGCTTCTTGGCTCCTCCTGGGTGTTGGCCAGGATCAGAAGGGTGGTTTCTTTTCCTTTCCGATAAAAACCGGTAAAGTTGTCCAAAGCCTGGTTCAGAGGCTCTTGTTTTCCGTAGACAATGACTTCTTCATACTTTGGATTTGTCCGGAGGGCAATAAGCTTTTTGTAAAAGTTCAAAAGAGAGTCTTCCCGCTTTTGCTGCTCGTCTGCCCGGATCTGCTGGTAGTTTTCGTTTACGGGAAGCCAGGGGATGCCTTCTGTGAAGCCTCCATGCGCCTCATCGCTCCACTGCATGGGAGTCCTGGCGTTGTCCCTGCTCATTTGTGAAATAACCCGGAGGGCTTCCTCTTCTGTAAGTCCGTGGTCACGGGCCACCTGGTATTCATCCAGGGTATTGATGTCGTCCACCTCCCGGATGGAGCGAAATTCTTTGTTGGTCATGCCAATCTCCTGGCCCTGATAAAGGAAGGGGAGGCCAAAGGTCATGAGAGAAATTCCGGCCAGGAGCTTTTTTCCCCGCTCCGTCTGCCCGCTTTTTGGAAGGTAGCGGCTGACGCCTCTTGGCTCGTCGTGATTTTCGATGATGTTCGCCATCATACCGATTTCCTGGGAAATGGCCTTGCTTTCGAAGACTGCGTCACGGAATTCGTCCATGGTTACTTTTTTCCGATCATACCAGCCGTTTTCACTGGCTCCCAGAAGATGGGGCGCAAAATCGAAAATAGACTCAAAGCAGCCCTGATCTCCGATGTAACGCTCCATTTCCTCCGGGCGGAAGTCAAAAAGCTCTCCGATGGTAAAGGCGTCATAGGGAGCGAAGGCCTCCTTATGCATCTCCATAAGAAAATCCGTAACACCGTCTGCATAGGCCAGCATCGTCGTTCCGGCGCACATGCCATCCTCCCGATCCGCCGGGAAATCCTGAAAGCGCAGGTCTTTTTTGATATTGATGATGGCATCCAGACGGAAGCCGGACACACCTTTTTTAAGCCACCAGCGAATCATCCGGTAGATTTCCTGGCGAAGCTTTGGGTTCTCCCAGTTGAGATCCGGCTGCTCCTTTGCAAACAAGTGCAGGTAGAAAAGGTTGTCATAGCCGGGCAGGGGCTCCCACACGCTTCCGCCAAAGTAGGAACGCCAATTGCAGGGAGGATTGCCGTTCTTTCCTTCGCGGATATAGAAATAGTCTCCGTAGGGACCGAATGGGTCCTTTAAGGCCTCCTGAAACCACGCATGCTGATCGGAACAGTGATTTACCACCAGATCCATGACAATGGCAATGTCCCGCTTCTTTGCCTGGGCCAAAAGCTCCTCCATATCCTCCATGGTTCCAAAGGCCGGATCAATGGCATAATAATCGGAAATATCGTAGCCCTGATCCACAAAGGGGGATTGGTAAATGGGGGAAATCCAAACGATCCCGATTCCCAAGTCCTTTAAATAGTCGAGTTTTTCTATAATTCCTCTCAGATCGCCGATGCCGTCGCCGTTGCTGTCCTTAAAGCTTTTTGGGTATATCTGATATGCTGTTTTATTGTGCCACCATCTTTTTCTCATTATTTAACCCTCATAATTTTCTTTTTATACAGCTTCTTTTACGCTCTGTGACCGATAAATGTTGTCCCCACCTGTTTCCCTTTTACAATCTCATAGAGGGACGATGGATTGCTGCCGTTGGCTACAATGGTGTCAATGCCCTGGGAGGTAGCCAAATCTGCAGCCTGAAGCTTGGTGCGCATACCGCCGGTTCCCCGTCTGGAGCCTGCTCCTCCGGCCAGCTCATAGGTGCTGTCATTGATCTCGTCGATCTGTTCGATCAGAGAAGCGTCCTTATAAAGGCGGGGATCCTTGTTGTAAAAGCCGTCAATGTCGGAGAGGATAATGAGCTTGTCCGCGTTGCAGAGAACGGCAACCACTGCGGAGAGCATGTCATTATCACCGAAAAGCTTTTCCTCGGATTCAATCTCCGTATAGCTTACCGAGTCATTCTCATTGACAATGGGGATGATACCGTGCTCTAAGAGAGCGTCAAAGGTATTGGTTAAGTTCTCCTTTTTTTCCTCCTGGGTGATATCCTCGGCGTTCAAAAGGATCTGGGCGACGGTCTTGTCGTAATAACCGAAAAATTTATCATAG
Source organism: Lachnospiraceae bacterium (assembly GCA_022791635.1). Taxonomy (GTDB): domain Bacteria; phylum Bacillota; class Clostridia; order Lachnospirales; family Lachnospiraceae; genus Laedolimicola. Next base: position 3,097 of record JAAVZL010000049.1, on the reverse strand, counting down.
AGAAACATGTTGGTGCACTGGCCTACGGCTGCTGCCGCCTGCTTCATACGCATACTCTTCGGCTTTTCCGTAAGGCGCATTTTGTTGGCTCCCACGGCTATGGCGCCGGAGGATACGAGAATCACCTCATGTCCCATATTTTGAATATCTGCGATGGCAAGGGCCAGCTCCTCCATCCGGTGAAGGTTGCTGTTGCCCAGCTCATTGGTTAAGGTGGTGGTTCCCACCTTGATGACGATTCGTTCCTGTTTCAGACTCATTTTTTCTTTTTCTCCTCATACGTATCGTTAAAAATCCAGCAGGGTCGGCACTCGTTTTTCCATAGAAAATTTGGCCGCCTGCCAAAGAATGGAGTAGGCAAACTTTGCAAGCGATTCCGTGTCATAGATTGTGTGCTCTTTCACGCCTGCCTTTGTAAGCGTTCCATCCCGAATCTCTCCGTCCGCAGGGTATCCTTCTGTGGAAGACCAGCTTAAAATCGTCTCCTCGTCCGCCTGCCAGCCTGTGGCATTGATCTGATGAAGCTCCATCAGCAGTGCTCCCGTGGTGGAAAAGGTGATTTCCTCCTCTGTAGGACAGGGCGCATTGAACGCCAGACCGTCCTCGATAGGCAGCCACCAGCTTGCTCCGATAAACAGGGACCAGACCCGCTCCTCATCCTCTCCCATCCGCTGTATCAGGGGATGCTTTTCAAAATCCCAGTTTTTTCTCACGGTCTTTGGGAAAGGCTCCTTGTAGGTTTTGGCGGCCGCATATAAAAGCAGAGCCCCAAAGGCATCCCAGTCAGGCTTCTCCGTGTAATAGGGCGTTTCATTGTCCTCCGTCCAGGGCTCATAGGAGGGTCCCTCCTTGGGGGAGATAGCCGCAAGGATCTGACTCTGCCAGTTCTTCATGGCCTCCTGAATTTCCTCCGGATTTAAGGTCTCCTCTGCCCTTTCACTCTCTCCCTGAGGAGTGATGCGGGAATAGGAAAAGCCGTTGGCCTCCGCCCACTGCTGAGCAGCGGTTTTCCAGTTCTGTGCATAGTAGCGGGTCAGCGTTCCTGCATAAATGTCAAGTCCCATTTTGGTTCCTCCTGATTTCCGGTATTGATTTCTAACGCTATTATACTAAGATTTTTGATAGATATCTACCACTTTTTTTAGAAAGGAACGAATGCCTCTGATTTCTGTACATGCAAAAACTTTCAAGTCCTGCATATAATAAAGAAGGCTTATTTTACGACTTGGAATTACGGAATGTCTGAAAATATCTGAAAAAGTATCTTGTCAAAAGCATGAAAAATGGTTATAATAAAATTGTATCATAGGTGAGTCTCCACCATAAAGAGAGAACCTAAAAAAGCGGTGAGTCTCCACCATGAAAGAGAGAACCTAAAAAAGGGGCGAGTGATCGCCTCTTTTTCTGTCCAAAGGAGGTCTATGCAATTTTACAACATAAAAGATGATTATATTGCCTACCTGAAGCAATATGACAAGAAGGTAGCTGATAATAAAAATGCTCAAAGACCCTACATGGGTGTCGTTCTGGAAATCAATTCTATCAAATATTATACTCCTTTTTCTTCTCCAAAACCCAAACATCGAACTATGAAAAATGCAAAAGATTTTCGAAAAATTAATCAAGGAATTTACGGTGCTATCAATTTCAACAATATGCTCCCCGTTACGGATGATGCTCTGCTCCTTATTGATATCGATCATCTGAAAGATAAAAAATATCAGCGTTTACTACAAAACCAATATCGTTATATCAAAGCAGATGAAGCACAAATCCTTAATACAGCACATAATTTACATACTCTTATCTTTACAGAAGATGAAAAATTAACCTCGAATGATAAACGCATAAAGTCACGTTGTTGCAATCTTCCACTATTGGAATCTCTCATAAAGCAAAGGGATAAAACTTAATCAAATACAAGGCCCAATTCCTTTTCTCCTCTATTCCAAGGGATCATTTGACAAGCCTTTCATTTTTCACTATACTAAGCATTGGAATTTTTCCATTTTGGAACCTGCAAAGCTTATGTTGGAAAGGATGTTTTTCTTATGAATCTTACGGTACGAGCCTATACCCCGGCAGATCTTGCGCCTATGATTGCTATCTGGAATGAAGTGGTGGAGGATGGGATTGCTTTTCCCCAGACAATACCTTTAACAGAGACAACAGGACAGGCATTCTTTTCCGCCCAAACCTTCTGCGGCGTTGCAGAAAACATTGATACCAAAGAGGTTCTCGGCCTCTATATCTTACATCCCAACAACGAAGGACGCTGCGGCCATATCTGCAATGCAAGCTATGCGGTCAGCTCCAAAGCGCGGGGACTCCACATCGGCGAACAGCTGGTTTTGGACTGTATGGCTCAGGGAAAAGCCCATGGCTTCCGGATTCTTCAATTTAATGCTGTTGTGCGCACCAATCTTCATGCCAGGCACCTCTATGAGCGTCTTGGCTTTCAGCAGCTGGGCGTCATTCCGGGCGGCTTTCTGATGAAAGACGGGCATTATGAGGATATCTGCCCCTATTATCATTTGCTGTAAAAATACCCTCCGGTCAAAAGCACCGCGATATGTGCCTTGAACGGAGGGTATCGTATTGAGTTCTATACTGGGTATAAGAAAAGCTTTCGGCTTACAGAGCTTCAACTCTGCAACTGTGTTTTTTAATTGAAAATACTAACCCCCCAGCTTTGCTGGGGAGAATAGTGTAAGTGGAAACGGATAGTGTCAAGATTTTTTCGCAAATTTAATTTCCACCGTCATTAAAGCACTCTGTCCGTCCGGAAACGCTCCGATCGCCTTTGTCCGGCGTTTGATCTCACGGTTTAATCGTTCAATGGTATTGTTGGTCCGGATCCACGTCCAGTGCTGGGGAGGAAAGTCCATTCTTCTTTCATTCCTTCTGCTGCACCGATGATCTCCCGGAATCCGTCACTGTTTACACCAATGGCCACAAGGATGGAGACATTCCGGATCTCACCACCCCAGCTGCGTTTGAGATAGACGCCGTCTACATAGACATAGGGATAGTCCCCGGACAGTGGCCGGCTGCGCCACTGCTCGATATGTTCATAAGCTTTCTTGTTGAGATTGCT
>JAAVZL010000048.1 GCA_022791635.1 Lachnospiraceae bacterium | reverse complement strand
TACGATGATCGTGGACAAGAAGTTAAAAAATGTGAAAGCAGTACAGACTTTATCCCGCTTGAACCGCACTTGCGAGGGCAAGACAGATACTTTTGTATTAGATTTTGTAAATAAGGCGGAGGATATCAAGGACGCATTTCAGCCGTTCTATCAGGAAACATTTCTGCAGGAAGAAGTAAACGCAGACTTATTGTATCAGACACAGCGGGAATTGCGGGCGTATGGTATTTATTCGGATGAGGACATTAAAGCTTTTACGGATGAGTATTACAAAAAAGGCAGGCAGGATGACAGGGCAATGGGGTGGATGAGCAGTATTTTACTTCCTGTTTCCAATCGTTATAATAAAAAGACTCAGAATGAGAGATACCAATTTCGCAGACAGGTGCGGAATTTGATTAAATGGTATAGTTACATATCACAGATATTGAGAATGTTTGATAAAGAGTTGCAGAGGGAGTATGTATTTTGCTCATACTTAATTGGTTTATTGCCGAAAGACCCTGTAGAACTGGTTGACTTGGAGGGTAAGCTGAAACTAGAATATTATAAGCTGCAAAAGACGTTTCAAGGTGAAATTGCTTTGGACGAAGCAAAGACTGTATATGTTCCGGCGAAGCACAAAGGCGTTAAGGGGATGGATGAAAAAACGCCTTTGGATGAGGTAATTGCGAAAATTAATGAAAAGTTCAAGGGTAATTTCACGGAAGGGGATAAGGTTATTTTGTCAGCATTGAGGGATAAACTACTTTCTGATAAGAAGCTGAAAAAGATGCCGCAGTCCTCTGACCCACAGATTTTTGTTGAAAGTATTTTCCCTAAAGCATTTGGCACAGCAGCACAGGATGGGTATATGGAGGCGCAGGAATCGTATCAGAGTTTGTTTGAGGATACAGCTAAGTATAATGCGATTATGAGTGCATTGGCAGAGGTTGTGTATCGGGAGATGAGGAAGAAGAATATAAAGGCTTTGGACGAGTCTGGCGCTTATACATATGAGATGCCGCAGAATTTGTCTATGGTGGCGGAAGATCCGGCGCCATATGGAGATAGAAAAAAACATAAATAGTGTAATTTGGGACGAGGAACATGCTATGGTAATGAAATACATATACACTGAATTATAGGTTTTTATAAAAAAGAAAAAATAAATGTGATATCCCCACCCCCAAAACCGTTCTAATATTGAAAGGCCTTTCAAAGCAGAACAGGAGGTGAGATCTTGGAGGGGGCAGAATACATACAGATTGTTCACGAATATCTGGACACCGTATACCGGGTTGCCTTAAGCAGCAGCAAAAATCCCCACGACGCAGAGGACATTGTTCAGAGTACCTTTCTAAAGCTCCTGGAGGGCAACAGGGAATTTCGTGATGAAGAGCACATCCGTAGATGGCTCATCCGCGTGACCATAAACGAGGCAAAAAGCCTCTGGCGCTCCTTCTGGAGAAAAAAGGTTATTTCTCTGGAGGAAACGCTGGAGGAGCCGAAGTTCTTCGAGCCGGAAAAGAGCGAGCTGTTCTGGGCGGTGCAGAAGCTGCCGCCCAGGTATCGCGAGGTAACCTACCTCTATTACTACGAAGAATACAGCATAAAAGAAATTGCTAAGCTTCTTCGCATCTCTGAGACTGCCATTCAGACCCGCTTAATGCGGGCTCGCGAAAAATTGAGACAACAATTAAAGGAGGCGTGGAAATGACAGGCGAGAAAGAAAACAGGAGCTACTATCAGGCAACCTTTCAGGAAGTACATGCATCCGAGCATCTGTTGAGAAAGGTGGAAGCTATGGGAAAGGATTATCATCAGGAACGTGGAAAAAGAATCTTGCGGGGAAGCTGCGGGGCTGTGGCTGCATTGGCGCTGGCGTTGATTTCCAGCAACATGATCTCTTACGCGGCGACAGGAAGTCCCTGGATTATTACAGTAACAACATCAGACGGAAGGGTTTTGCCTTCAGAGCCGGGAACCTATGAGTTGGACGGAACTGTGTACACGGTTAAATATACACTGGAGGAGAAAGGCTCAGAAGGCGGAGAAAACACGGCCGGAACTGAAGCAACTGTTTCGAAGAGCATCGAGACGGAGGGCGAATCATCGTCTTCCGACAATCCGACAGATCTGTCGGAAGATTCCCGGGTAGTGCGGGAAGGAGAGCACATTTACTTGGATATAGATGGAGTCTGCAGGATTGATGTGACAGAGTCCTTTGCAAATGGAAGCTGCGAAGGAACCTTTGAGCGAAACGGGACCGAATATCGGTATCGGATAACAGGAAGTCCGGAGGACAACACAATACGTGTAAATGCCGAAGAGTAAAGAATGTTTCAAAAGATCCGGAAGCACAGAGTGCAGAAAGCTCCTGGCGATTGCAGGAAAAGCAGTCCCGGGGGCTTTTCCTACGGAATTTTTTGCCCCTATGAGAGAGCTGTGACAGAAAATCTAAATGACATCCGGGAGACTTTGTAGTAAGATAAAAAGAGCCTGGGAGAGGAGCGGAAGAAGATGTACCGTATCTATATGATAGAAGACGACCAGGGAATCCTGGACGCAGTAAAAAGCAGAGGAGAAAAGTGGGGGCTTCACATCGAAGGAGTGAAAAGCTTCCGCAGAATCCTCGCAGAGTTTTCGGAAATACAGCCTCATCTGGTTTTGATGGACATTGGTCTTCCGGCCTTTGACGGATATTATTGGTGCAGGGAGCTTCGAAAGCTGTCCAAGGTTCCCATCATCTTTCTGTCCTCGGCCTCGGATAACATGAATATGGTCATGGCCATGAGCATGGGCGGCGATGATTTTGTGGCAAAGCCCTTTGACATGGATGTGCTGATTGCAAAGATCCAGGCGCTTCTTCGGCGCGCCTACGATTTTGCAGGAGTCATGTCCCTTCTGGAGCACCAGGGCGCCTTCCTGAACAGGGAGAACGGAACCCTCACCTATGAGGATAAGGCCATTGATCTGACCAAGAACGAGCACCGGATTCTGACCCTTCTTATGGAAAATAAGGGACGGATTGTCAGTCGGGAGCGCCTGATGGATCTCCTCTGGGAGTCCGACTGCTATGTGGATGACAATACCCTCACAGTCAATGTAGGCCGCCTTCGGAAAAAGCTGGAGGCCAACGGACTCTCTGATTTTATTCATACGAAATTCGGCGAAGGCTACTATATAGGGGAGGAACCGGTATGACCTTTATCATCCGATATTTACGGGAGTATCTGCGCCTTTTTCTGCTGGGGCTGCTTTTTGCAGCCATCTTTGGAGTCACCTTCTATCTGTATCATCTGCCGCTTCCGGCGGTTCTGTATCCGACTCTGCTCTGTGTTGTGCTGGGTGCCATCTGTATCGGTGTCTCCGCGTACCAGGAAGCTAAAAAACATCAATTGCTGACAAAGCTTGCGGCATTTCCGGCAACCATGCTGCAAAATGAAATCCCGGTCCCTGCCGCCACAGAGGAGGAGGACTATCAGGCAATCCTTCGAAAACTTTGTGCGGAAATACAGACCTTGGAGGAGCAGCATGCCGGCTCTTACCAGGAAATGCTGGACTATTTCACCCTGTGGGTTCACCAAATCAAAACGCCCATTGCCTCCATGCGTCTTAACCTAGAGGCTGAGGATACCCGACTTTCCCAGAGACTAAAATCGGATCTGCTTCATATGGAGCAATACGTGGAGATGGTACTCACCTACTTCAAAATGGGCCCCGAATCCACAGACTATGTTTTTGCTCCGGTGAGCCTGGATAAAATTTTGCGGGAGAATATCCGCAAGCTTCGGGGAGACTTTATCATCAAAAAGCTGCAGCTTGCGTATGAGCCCATACAGGAGATCGTGATATCCGATGAAAAATGGCTGTCCTTTGTGATCGAACAGATTCTCTCCAATGCGCTGAAATATACCAACGAGGGCTCCATTGCCATCTACCTGGAAGGGCCGGAGATGCTCAGTATTCGGGATACGGGGATTGGTATAGAGCCTGAGGATCTTCCTCGGATTTTTGAGAGAGGTTATACCGGAAGAAACGGGCGCAGAGACAAGCGGGCCAGCGGTCTGGGGCTCTTCCTCTGTAAGGAAATCTGTAGCCGGCTGGGGATTGAAATCCTGGTGGAGTCCAGGCCGGAGGAAGGAACGACTGTGAAGCTCGCTCTTGGACGAAAGCCCGGCCATTCCTTACAAAAATGTTAGAAGTTAAAGGGAAATGTAAGCCGGATCGATGGAATGCAGCTCCCTTTTTTTGTTAGGATAGAGATGCAAAAAGCATGAAGCATGCAAAAGGAGGCATCTGTTATGAGTATTTTAGAGGTAAAAGGATTAAAAAAGGTGTATACCACACGCTTTGGCTCCAATCAGGTTACGGCGCTTCGAAACGTAACCTTCTCTGTGGAGGAGGGAGAATATGTGGCGATTATGGGGGAATCCGGTTCCGGAAAAACCACACTGCTCAATATTCTGGCGGCGCTGGATAAGCCGACAAGCGGTTCCGTGCTGCTTGGAGGAAAGGATATCACCAAAATATCGGAAAAGCAGCTGGCAGCATTTCGCAGAAGCAATCTGGGCTTTGTATTTCAGGAGTTTAATCTCTTGGATACCTTCAATCTGGAGGACAATATTTACCTTCCTCTGGTGCTGGCAGGCACGCCCTATGAGGAAATGCACCGGAGGCTTAAGCCTATTGCTAAAATGCTGGGGATTTCGGAGCTCCTGAAAAAATACCCCTACGAGGTATCTGGGGGACAGAAGCAGCGGGCCGCCGTAGCCAGGGCTCTGATTACAAAGCCCCATCTGATTCTGGCAGATGAGCCTACCGGAGCGCTGGACTCCCGGGCTTCCGACGAGCTTCTGCGTCTCTTTGGAGCTGTCAATGAGAACGGACAGACCATTCTGATGGTTACTCATTCCGTGGCCGCTGCCAGCCGGGCCAAGTGTGTGCTCTTTATCAAGGACGGAGAGGTCTTCCATCAAATCTGCCGCGGGGAGGACAGCGACGAGCAGCTCTATCAGAGAATCACGGATACTCTGACGATTCTGATGACAGGTGGTGAGCGCAAATGAAAAAGGGAATTTACAGAAGGCTTGCCTGGATGGGAATCAGGAAGAATAGGCAGCTCTACTTCCCCTATCTGCTGTCCGGAGCAATGATGGTTATGGTATTCTATATCCTTGCATTTCTGGCAGCCTCCGATATGGTTCACAGCCTTCGGGGCGGGGAAGCTATGACATCGCTGCTCATTTGCGGGGAGGCTTTGATAGGTTTGTTTTCCGTCCCCTTTTTGTTCTATACCAGCACCGCTCTGATGCGGAAGCGGAAAAAAGAGTTCGGCCTTTACAACATTCTCGGCATGAACAAGGGGAACATTCTCGTGATTCTCATATGGGAGGCCTTGATGACCTATGGGATCGTGATTTTTGCAGGCATTTTCTTTGGGGTACTGTTTTCCAAGGCTGCGGAGCTTGGCCTGGTAAATATTATGGAGGAGAAGATAAGCTACCGTATCTACATTGAATGGAAGGCGATTCTGGCAGCTCTTGTTCTGTATGGGGGAATTTATTTGCTGCTCCTCCTCAACATGATTCGGCAGATACAGCAAAACAATCCCATAGAGCTTCTGCACAGCGAGGCCGTAGGGGAGCGGCCGCCCAAGAGCCGCCGGATATTGGCCGCCGCCGGACTGATTCTTACTGCAGGCGCCTATGTATGGGCCGTACGGATTGAAAATCCCCGGGAGGCGCTGATGCAGCTTATGGTAATCGCCGGAGTAGTGGTGATTGGCACCTATCTTCTCTTTGTGGCCGGCTCCGTGTTTCTGTGCGGATGGCTGAAAAAGAGAAAGCATTACTACTACCAAACCGCTCACTTTGTCACCGTATCCTCCTTGTCCTACCGCATGAAGCGAAACGGAGCAAGCCTGGCATCTATCTGCATTCTGGCTACGGTAATTCTGGTGGCTCTGGTGGGAACGGCAGGCTTCTACACGGGCGCAGACGATATCATTGAACGCCACTATCCCTACGATATGGGAGTGAGTATAGAGACAAAGGAGGTAGGGGAAGGAGAAGAGAGCAGAGCATACAAAAGGGAGTTGGAAGGACTTCTGAAGGAGAATCATGCACAGGTGTCAGAAGTCGTGGAGACCCACCAGGTGGGCATTGACGCTCCCATTGAGAACGGTATTCTGGATCTGAGCGTTGATATCTACAAAAATGCCCCGGAAGAGGGGAATGAGAAGCTGTGGAACAAGTACCTGGAAAATTATATGTGCGTGCGTGTGATATCTCTGGAGGATTATAACCGAATCTGTCATACAAAGGAAGAGCTGGACGACCAAGAGGCCTTGCTTGCAGGAGGAAAGAGAGCCCAGGAAGCGAAGCAGATCCGAAACTGGGACGGAAACGAGTACACTGTGAAAAAGGTAGTAAAGGAGCTGCCGAAACTATCCGCCTTTCAGCTGTACGGCAGCTATTCGGATATGATGATGGACTACATGGTACTTGTGGTGCCGGATATGAACCGGATGTGGGGCTCCTTTGACGTCTCTGCCTGGAGCGGAAAAAACCAGGTCCTTCGTTTCTGGGAATATGATGTGAATTTTGAGGAGGAAAGTGCCCGGCAGCTGACAGTGGGCGACGCCTGTGAACAGTGGGTGGAAACATTAGCGGAGAAGAAGGGAGATATCACCTGCACCTACTACACAAAGCAGGCCAAATGGGCGAGACTGAAAAGCCTTGCCGGCGGAGTGCTTTTTCTGGCTCTTACCGTCAGCGTGGTATTTATTTTTTCCGCAACTCTGATTCTATATTACAAGCAGATTTCCGAGGGTTATGAGGACCAGAGGCAGTTTTCCATTATGCGCAAGGTGGGCATGACAAGAAGGGAGATTCGGCGCAGCATCAACTCCCAGATGCTTACGGTGTTCTGCCTGCCCCTTGTGATGGCAGGGGTACACCTCACCTTTGCCATGCCGGGAATTTACCAGGTACTGAAGGCAAGCGTCCTGGACAATCGGCCCCTGCTTGTGCGGGTAGCGGCGGTAAGCTTCCTCCTCTTTGCCCTAGTATATGCCTTTGTCTATTTTATCACAACCAAAACATATTTCCGAATTGTAAACCGGGAGGTCAAAGAATAACCGGGGACGGGCCTGTCGCAAAATGAGCCAACAGGCTTTTCCATATCCAGTGTTCGGACGGTTCACGTACATTCTGTCTGCTCTGGACGTACATTACCTTTTGTAAGCTTCGTAAAATATAGAGGGTATTTTGAGGTAATGTTCGCCCATATCAGACAGCCTGTACGCGAACAGCCGAACACTGGATATTGGAAAAGCCTGTTGGCTCATTTTGCGACAATTTCAGTTTTTGAATTTTTAAAATTATTTGGTATAATGTAAGAAAAAACTTTGGGTTTCCTAAGAAAAACGAAAGAAATATCCGGGCTCTGTTTGCAATAATAAGGATAAGAATTTTTTGTATGGGGGAGAAGCAATGAGACAGGATAACAGAAGAAGACAAAGCGGCCGGGGAGAGGGAAGGAATCGCAGCCAGCGTCGGCCGGAGGAGCGACAGGCCTATAAAAGGCGGTCGGCGGCCGGCTCTTGGCCGGACAGGCTGGAGGCGGAACAAAAAAGAGAGCGGGAACGAAGAGAACGGGAGCGGAAGAAGCGGCTTAAGCTTCAGAAAAAGCGAAGAGCCAGGATTCGTCGGTTTGTATTTTTGCTTACGGTGGCCTTGTTTGGTGTGGCGTTGCTTCTGGCTGTAAAGCTAGTGAAGAATTGGAAAGTACTGCCGGGAGAGAAGGAGAAAAAAATAGATATTGAGAAGATTGCGGAAAAGGACGAATATCCGGAAAGCCTGCTAAAGCTTTTGGAGAAAAATCCGGAAACCGAGGAGTTTGTTCTGAATTATCCCAAGAATAAGGACAAGCATGTGGATATCGATGTGTCGGGAGAGGTAACCCAGGGGAAAATTCCCCTCTTTCTTCAATGGGATGAGCGTTGGGGCTATGAGACGTACGGCGATGATTTTCTGGCTCTTACCGGTTGTGGTCCTACCTGTCTGTCTATGGTGCGTTGTGGTTTGAGCGGTGACCCTTCCTGGAATCCCTACAAGACGGCCCGCATGGCGGAGAACGGAGGATACTATGTGTCCGGCTCTGGTTCCTCCTGGGATTTGATGACCCGGGGAGCGACTGAACTGGGGCTGACCTATGAGGAGGTTATTTTTGATGAGGAGCATATCAAGGCGGCTCTTGAGGCCGGCAAGCCCATTATCTGTGTGGTGGGAGCCGGAGACTTTACGGACAACGGCCATTTTTTGGTGCTCACAGGGGTGGATGAGGAGGGGAAGATTATTCTGAATGATCCGAATAGTAAGATTCGGAGTAAAGAGAGCTGGGATATCAGCCGGCTGATGGGGCAGATTAAAAATCTGTGGGCCTATAGCTATACACCCTGAGTCCCTCTGGGATGAAAAGGGTTACATAAATTGTCGAAAAAGGTTGCATTTCCGCAAATTTCATAATAAAATAATCACGTATACTCTCAAAAACAGTAAGAATACATTACTGATCACGGAGTAAACGGTAACAAGAATTTATGAAAAGAGAGGGACATGATGAGGCGGAGATTGGCAAGAGTTTTTGCGGGGATTTTAGCAGTTATGCTGATGCTTACTTCCGGAAGCGCCACGGCGTTTGCCGGAGTGAATCCGAGGTATGCAACCACAAAGGTGATTGATACGGGGGATCCTGGAGATCCAAAGACGCCTGATCCCTCGGGAACTGATGGAGATACACAGGAAAATACAAATTCCGGGGAGACGGTTCCGGGAGAATCTGCTCCGAAGGAGGATTCGGAAGATAATCAGCCGGGGCAGCAGGCCCCGGATAGTACGGATCCGGCAGATATGGATTCCACAAATACGGATGCGGCAAATACGGATCCGATAAATTCAGATGCGGCAAATACGGATCCGGCAAATACAAATCCAACCGATACAAACCAGCCGGAGATCAATACTGGAAATTCCATGCCGGAGAACCAACCGGAGGATAACGGCCCCAAGAAGGCAGTGAAGGGCTCTGTGGAGGTGCGGATTGTGTCCGGTATTGAGATTCTCAGCGCTTCTACTGCTTTTACGGTGCAGCTCGTACCCAAGGGCGGCAGCGCCGTTACAAGGGAGCTGATTCTGCCTGCCAGGGAGGGAGAAGAGGCGCCCCGGGCATCCGTGCGCTTTCCGGAGCTGGAGGAGGGAAGCTATTCTCTGCGTATTTCGGGGGATCAGTTCCTTCCCTTTGAGCAGGAGATTACGGTAGGAAAGCTGGGCTATCGGGTGCAGGTATATACGGGAAGCCTTCCGAATACGGAGGGCGGTGCAAAGCCGGGCCTTATGATTTACGGCGACGTGAACCGGAACGGAAAGCTGGATGATGAGGATGAGTCTGCCATTGTAGACGCCATTGAATCAAATCCTCAGGACAGCGACTGCGATTTGAACCGGGACGGCGTGGTAGATCTTTTGGACCTTAATTACTTTACCACCATGAAGGGCGCCAAAGCACAGGCATCCTCTTTGGAGGCTTTGATTCCCTTAGAAGCCCTGAACGTAGGAATGGATGCGGGTACGGAGGTGCAAAGAGGCAGCCTGGAGGCTCTTCTTAGCGGCGAGAACGGCGGAGCGGCCTTCATGCCTGTTGGAGGAGGAGCTATTTCTTCCGACAATCCCGTGGTGATAGATTTTGATTTCAGCGCCTCGGAGCAAGTGGGGCTTGGCGGAATCGTTGTGGAGTCCCCCAGGAACAGTGAAAATGTCATTGAGAAAGGCCAGGTTCTCATCCGCTATGAGCAGGATGGGCAGGAGAAGTATGAATTCGTAGACTTTCAGGCTCCCTCTAACCTGCGTATGGTGAGCGCGGCTTCCCCGGAAAAAAATGACGGTTTCCGGGTGAGCTGGGATAAAAACGGGGCTCTGTGCGTTGATCTGGGCGGCCAGATTGCCATTAAGCATGTAACCTTCAAAATTACAAAGACGGCCAACTCTCTGAACCTGGCGGAAATTTCTCGGGTGGAGTTTTTAAATGATATGGAGAGCCGGATTCCGGAGCCTTCCGCAGATATTCCTGTGGGCTTTAAGGCGGTGGCCGGAAATAAGACCATAACCGTAAGCTGGAACCGGGCCAACAACGTGACCGGCTATGAGGTAGCCATTACCAGCGACGGAAAGACTGAATTTCGCAAGACCACGGCGACGACTCTGATCATCAATCAGTTTGCCAAGGACAAGCTGGTAAACGGGACGGAATATACCGTCTGTGTGCGTTCCACAAACGGAGAGTGGAAGAGCGGATATTCTCCGGAGGAAAAGGTGGTGCCCAAGGTGGATGCCAAGCCCTCTGCCCCTGACAATGTATCGGCAAAGGGCGGCTACCGCACTATAGACGTGCGCTGGACAAAGGCAAAGGATGCGGACGGCTACAATGTCTACTGGCAGGAGGAGGGAGACTCCCAGTTCCAGAAGATCACAGGAATTGAGGGTCTGTATTATCAGATAAGCGGGCTAAAGGACAATACCAGGTACCTTGTATATGTGACGGCAGTCAATGAGATGGGAGAAAGCGCCCAGTCCAAGACTGCTTCCGATAAAACCATAAGCGGCCTGATTGACGCAAAGCTTCCGGCCTACCGCCTGATCAATACCTCCAACGGAAGCAGTGTGCTCAGCAGCCATGTGAAGGCGGCGTCCATAGGCGGAGGCGGCTTTATGGTAGACAGCCCTCTGGATACGGAGAAGAACAGCGCCCTGGGACTTTTTGACAACAATTATGCGTCCTATGTGCAAAGAGAGGACTGGGATTACGGTGGGGCCTATCCGGGAGGAGATAAGGGGATTACCGCAGAGCTGGACAATGTCTATGATCTGGGGATGATTGCCTTTGCGGAGCCTCTGGATCTGGGAGATTATATGTATTTTTCCGTCCAGTACTGGGATGAAAACGGTACCAAGCAGACGGCGAAAAATACGACCCTTCTGAAGAAGAGAAGCAATAATCGCAATTACTATATTTTGAAATTCCAGGATCCCGTCCGGACCTCCAAGGTGCAGCTGGGAATGGGACGGTATAACGGCGGCCTTCGCAAGGTTACGGTGTCGGAAATTCGCTTTTATGAATATGACAGCATTGAGCGGGAGATTATGGAGCTCTATGGAGACGACCTCCATATTTTCCTGCGGGAGGATGTGACGGCGGAAACCATCGACGAGCTGGAGAGACGTCTGGATACCAAGGATCCTGTGAGCGGAGAATATCACCCCTTACGCGAGACCCTTAAGAAGGAGCTGGAAACGGCAAGGGAGCTTCTTGAGACCGGAGGCCTGGGCGGCGTTCTTGAGGTGAATCCCAGTATCACGGCCAAAAAGGATGAGGGAATTTCCGTGGGCGGCTTAAACGCGTGGCAGCCTCTGGGCGTTACGGCAGCTGCCGGGGATGAGCTTGTGGTCTATGTGGGGCACCCGGGGAAGAAAGAGGGAGCCGGGACGGACTTAAGCCTGATCTTTACCCAGCAGCATGGGGAGACGGGCAGCTTAAGCAGCAGTGTGAGCCTGAAAATAGGAAGAAACGAGATTATCGTGCCTAAGATTAGCTCTACGGATAAGAAGGAAAAGGGCGGAGCGCTCTATATTCAGTACAACGGCAGCAATGAGGCGGATGCTTACGCAGTCCGGGTCAGCGGAGGAACGGCTTATCCGGTGCTCCGCCTGTACGGGGTGACTTTGGAGGAACAGAGTCAGCGGATAGAGGCCTATGTGACGGAGCTTGAAGCCTATGTGGCAGAGCTTGAGGCAAAGCATCAAGAGCTTCATGACGGCAGTGCCAATGAAAATTTGAATGTTGCTTATAATGCCAAAGAATGTATTCTGAATCTGACGGATATTCAGATGGATCAGATGATGCTTTCTCTTCCGGCAAGCCAGATTTATGCCGGTTTAAAAGCCGATCCCAAAGGACGCCTTTCGAGCACCGTAGAGGCCATGGACGGCATGATGACTCTGTTTTATCAGCACAAGGGCCTGACCGATTCCTTTGCCGAGGGAACCAACAGCAGCATTATAGATAAGAACCATCTGCCCTATCGGTATCTGAACATCCGTTATATGAAGATGTTTGCAGGAGCCTTTATGTATGCGGCAGGCAATCACATTGGCATTGAGTGGAATGAGGCGCCCGGAATGATGGGCGGTGTGCCGGTGACGGCTGAGAATGGAAAATATATAAGCGGCCAATACTATGGCTGGGGAGTCGCCCATGAGATTGGGCATGAGATCAACCAGGGCGCCTATGCCCATGCGGAGGTGACCAATAATTACTTCTCCGTGCTGGCGCAGGCCAAGGATCGCAATGATACGGTGCGCTTTCAGTATCCGGAGGTGTTTAAGAAGGTAACCTCCGGCACGGAAGGGTATGCGGGCAATGTATTTACACAGCTTGGCATGTACTGGCAGCTTCATCTGGCTTATGACCGGGATTATAATTTTAAGACCTATGATACGTACCAGGAGATCTTTGATCATCTTTTCTTTGCAAGAGTGGACAGCTATGCCAGAGATACCAGCAGGGCTCCCAAGCCGGGCGGAGTGGCCCTTGAGTTAAACGGCGGCCGGGATCAAAATCTGATGCGTCTGGCAAGTGCGGCGGCGGAGCGGGATTTGAGCGAATTCTTTATCCGCTGGGGCTTGAGACCGGATTCGGCCAGCACTGCGTATATGAGCCAGTTTGCCCCGGAGGAGCGGGCCATCTACTACGTGGATGACGAGGCGCGGGTCTATGAGATAGAGCATGGAAAGGGAGAAGGCTTCCTTGGAAAGCAGGTGGTGACAGCTGTGTCTTCGGTCAGCCAGGGCCAGGTAACCTTGACAATGAGCTGTACAGGCGCCAAGGAGCTTTTACAGGGCTATGAGATTACCCGGGTGTTTACAGAGGAAGGCCGGGAGCGCCGGGAGACAGCCGGATTTACAACGACAAATACCTTTACGGATTCGGTGGCCTTTGCGGCTAACCATGTGATTCGCTATGAGGTCACAGCCATTGACAAATACATGAACCGCTCCAGGTCCTGCGAGGCAGGGGCAGTAAAGATAGACGGAAGCGGCCTTAAGGACAAGAGTTTCTGGACAGCCTCTACCAATATGCTTTCTGATGAGGATGCCAAGCCGGCTGGCACGCAGGAGAGCCCCTGTGAGAGCGAGACCGTATCTGCGGTGAGGAAGGTCATTGACAACGACGGGACCACTACCTTTACAGGAACTTTGGAGGCAGGGGATCCTTACATCCTTCTGGAGCTTGGACAGAGTACGGAGGTATCTGCTCTTCAATATACCCTGTCCGGAGGCGGCCAGGCTGTCACGGACTTTAAGATTGAGGTCAGCGAGGACGGCGAACTGTACCGGGAGGTAAGAAACGGAACCTTCCGTCTGTCAAACGGAAGTGAAATGATTTACTTCAATAATGGCAAGGACAACTGGGTCTGCACCTATGACGCGGCCTACGTGAGGCTGACGGCTGTGGGTCAGCAGGGGAAGAATATTTCCGTAACAGAGCTGAATCTTTACGGACCTTCCGGAGACAATGTGGAATTTTTGTCCGCCCAGAACGGACAGAAGGCGATCGGGAAGCTGAGCAGCGACTATCAGTACGGCAAGAAAGCGGAGGAGAAGATTCCTGCAGGCTCTGTGGTATTTACCGGAAGCTACAAGGGAAATCCGGCTTATAATGTGGTGGTGCTCTACGATGAGAAGGGGAATATCGTGGGCGGTACGGACGCGGACGGCGCCCTTGTGGCGGAACAGGTGATTCTGGCAGAGGATCCCGGGGATGCATTGCTGGGTGAGACCTCAGAAGGGACCTGGATCTACTGGCTGCCTGCTTCTGCAAAGCTTCCGGACAAGGTGCGGGCAGAGCTTTACCGGGTGGACAATGCCCTGACCAATGAAGGACAGCGTATGGTCAGCGATACGGCGTTTGTAACCGTCCCCCAGACCCTTCCGGAGATTAGCCTTGGCAGCGGAAGATAGAAGGCTCTTCGGGAGCAGTCGATAAAAGGAGCGAATAAAATGGGCAAAAAACTCATTCTCTGGCTTGGAATTTCCGTTGTATGCTTTGCGGCCTTTGTATTGTCCGTCCGGGCCACGGAAAGGGAAACGGTTTCTCTGGCCTCGGAGGACGGGCAGGTGGAGGCAACTCTGGAGCTGCCCGGAAAGCCCTCGGAGGAGATTGTGGCTATGCAGCTGAGCTTCCAGATCGAGGCAGGACAGGGGGGCCTTAAGAGTGAGGATATTTCCTTTGCCTTTGATGAGGGACTTCCAAAGGATGCCATACAGCAGTATCGCTACCAGGAGGATACGGGGATTCTAAGCATTTATATTTCGGGAAATGAGGATTTGTATCCCAAGGATGAGGAATATAATCAGAAGAACCTCAAGATTTCGCTGGGGAAGGTGGTTGTAAATGCAACGGGCAGTACTTCGGTAAAGGTCGTAAAAAACAGCTTTAAAACAGTGAACCGGGCTCACGGCATGTATGAGGGTGAGGTTAACACGGGAAACGGAGGCCAGATCGTCAATAACGGCGCTCCGGGTCAGGATAAGGATGACGATGAAGGAGAGATTATGAGGCCGCCGGGGCCTTCGGAGGAGACGCAGCCCCCCGAGGAGCAGAAGCCGGAAGAGGGTGGAAGCAATGGCGGCATTTCCGGGGAGAGCGGAGGCGCCTCCCAGGGAGGCCATGGAAACAGTGGCGCTGCGGGAACCACCGGCAGTTCAAAATCCGTGCTAGATGCAGTACGGCTTAAGGCTCCGGGCAATGTTTTTTATCAGCCGGAGGAGGAGTCGGAAAGCCAGGAGCCGGAGAAAACGGAAGATGCACCTTGGGAGCCTGAGGGGGAAGAGCCTGTGCTTCCCGATGAGTCCCTCTGGAAGGAGGGGGCAAAGCTCTGGGAGAAAAAGATTGCCTCGGTGGATATGGATGTGTGGACAAAGATCTTTTTTGGATTGTTTGCCATCTCCGGATCTGTGGCGGCGGGCATTGGTGTGAGCCTGGCGGTGAAGGCTTCCCACAAGGGGAAAAAACGGAGAAAGCGGAAAAGGCGGCGTATGTCCGGGAAGCAGCCGCCTAAGAGACAGACTGTTGTGAGCAGCAGATCATCAGCGGGGAAGAAAAAGAGAAAAAAGCCTCGTCCCGGGGAGCCGGTATGGAAGAATAGCGACAGGCCTTATGTGAGAAAAAGGAGAAAAATAAGCTGAGACTATGAAACGATGGAATAAAGGATGGATTGCAGGATTTGTTCTGATTCTGCTCCTGGCGGGATGCGGCGGATCGGAGGATTCGGCAAAGGAGCCGGCGCGGAGCGAGACGGAGGATACGAAGGATACAACAGAACAGGAGCAAAGACGGGAGGAGAAGGAAGAGTCTTTTGAGGCTTCTGCTTTGGAGAGCGCGGAACGGGAGCTTACCAGCGAAGAGCTTCGGGAGTTTACCGGGTGGCTCAATGAGAGCAAGAACGGTAATTACGGCTTTTTGCTTTCCGAGTATACCAGACCGGAGGATGTGGATCTGTTTCAGGCTCTGTACACGGGTGCGGGAATGGAGACAATGCCTTTAAGCAGTGAGGAGGAGAAGGCGTACCTGGCAATTACCGGTGATGAGGAAATCTATACGGACTGTACCCGCCTTACTACGGATCAGATCAATGAGTTTCTGGAAAAAAAGTTGGGCCTTACTCTGGAGGATATGAGTCAGGAGCTTCCATGGGTCTATCTGCCGGATTCCGATGCCTGGGTATGGCAGCATGGAGATACGAATTATGTGAACTTTACCTGTGTCAGTGGGCGTCAGACGGGGGAGGATACGTATGAGCTGAATTGTGTGCCGGGGGATGAGGATGAGACGCCTTTCATTCCGTCCTGCAGGCTGACGCTTCAGGGAGAGGGGGAGGATTATCGCTTCCTCTCTAATATCTATACGGCTGGAGAGCCGTATTCTAAGGAAATCTGGAAGGTGGAGGATCAGAGCTTTAACGTGGATCTGGGAGCTCCCTGGGGGGATGTGCTTTTTGTTACCTATGCGCCGGATCAGAGTGCTTATGTAAATCGGGATGTGACGTTTTGTATTGTAAAGCCAAGTGACGGAGCGGAGCTTTATGAGTTTCCCGCCATGGAGGAGGATAATTACCGGCGGAATGAACAGTTTCGGGAGGTTCAGGCGGTTAGCTTTAAGGATTACAATGGGGACGGGGCTCTGGATGTGATTATTCTTGTGGAGTATCAGCTGCCTATCTACAATGGCGAGGAGGGCGACAGACGGCAGGAGCTGCGTCTTTATCGGAGTCGGCCGGAGGAAGGAGACTTTGTGCTGGATGTGGATCGGATGGATTATCTTATGATGAATGGGCTGTGTCATTCGGTGGAAGAGGTGATGGAGCATATTCATGATATGGAGAGGATGGAGTGAAGGAACGGTAGGTGGTGAGGGGGTTAGCCGCAAAATAAGCCGCCAGCCTTTTCCATATCCCCAGCAATAAGGAATCCTCCCGCCTTGCGGGTCCCTCCTTATTACAACGGTTCGGACGGTTCACGTACACATGGTTTGCTTTGAACGGACATTGACCTTGAAGGGTTTTGAGAGTTCTCGGATTCTTGGTCAATATCCGTTCCTATCAAACAGTGTGTTCGCGAACAGCCGGACACTGGATATCGGAAAAGGCTGGCGGCTTATTTTGCGGCTGACCCCATCTACGTTGTGCAGGTGGATTAGGGCTCTTTTACGGCTTGTTCGTAGTCTAGCATGAAGTTGGTTACGCCGTCTAGGGCCAGCTCTTTGGGCTCCAGGGGGAGTATGCCGTCGCGGACCTTGGCGTAGGTGGCGGGGAGATACTGGTGGAGCATGTTCATGGGAATGGGGTATTCTCTCAGGTTGGCAAAGAGCTTGTCTATGGATTTGGTTACTTCGGGTTGACCGATGTAGTAGCGGGCGCGATCGGAGAAGCTGTATCTTCTTGCCAGGGTAAGCTGCTTTTCGTCTCCGTGGTAGTGCTTTTGCCAGTTGTCGGGCTTGGCCAGCATGACGTTTTCCAGGGTTTCTATGAAGTTGGCCCGCTGATGCTCGGGTACCAGCTCTTTTTCCATGAAGCTTAGGGCGAAGAGGGATTCCCGCAGGCCGAAGGTCAGAGCGGGGCCTACCTTTAGGATGGCGATGCCGTCGCGGACCATGCTTTTTAGGCATGCTGCGCTTTGGTAATCGGTGGAATGGCCTTCGAAGCATACCTCCGGATAGTCGGCCAGTGCGGCGCAGAGCTCTCTGGCTGCCTGGTGATTGTAGAGGAATACCTGGTCGTCGCCGAATTCTACTCCGGGCTGAACGACTACGGCTACCACGTCATTCCAACCTTCTCCTACGCCGGACTCTTCAAAGATGCGTTTGTAGGTGGCTATTGTATCCCGGAAGGCTGCCGGGCTGGTGACGGCCAGGCTGTCTTCTGTCTCCTGGGCTCCGCCGGGAATGGGAACCTCGCTGCCGATGATAAAGACAGGGTGCATGGCGCCGGGCTTTTCGGCCAGGAGCTCTTCATAGCCCTTCATGGCGGCCTTGTAAAGCTTTGCGCCTCTGCGGGCAATGGTTTCCGTGGACAGGAGGCCTTCGGGATCGTCGGCCACCTTCATGCTGGTGTCCAGGTGTATTTTTGTAAATCCGGCCCGGGCATATTGATAGACCAGCTCGATGGATTTCTCCATGGCTTCCTGCTCCGGCAGTGTCTGCCAGGTGAGGGGGCCCAGGTGATCGCCGCCTAAGATGACGAGATGCTCCGGGAGGTTGATTTCCTTTGCCACTTGCTGTATCATCTCATGGAAATCTCTGGGGAGCATTCCTGTGTAGCCCCCGTACTGGTTCACCTGGTTGGCGGTTGCCTCAATGAGGACCGGGGTGTTCAAGAGCTTTGCGCGCTTTAGGATGATCTCCAGAACCAATGGATTGGCGGTGCAGTAGGAGGGGATTCCGCATGTTTTTCCCTGTCTGCGCCGATCCATCATTTCCTGAATTGGATGCTTCATTTGTATTCTCCTTTTGTGCAGGATGCCTTGGTATCTTCTGATGAGGTTTGTTGGAACATGGTTTGGCCGGTGTGGTTCCCTGTTAGGACAGCTGGGCTTTTCCCATGCAGTAGGTCTGCTCTACCTGGTAATCGGCTTTCAGAACCACCAGATCTGCGTCCTTGCCCACGCCGATAAGACCTTTGCGGTCGTCTACACCCAGACAGCGGGCGGGATTGATGGTGCAGGAGTTGATGGCATAGTTGAAGGGAACCAGAGCCTCCTCTACCAGGATCCGCAGTCCCTGATTGAGCCGAAGGGTGGAACCGGCCAGCGTTTCGCTGGGAATCAGGTGAGCGCTTCCGTCGGGATAAATCTCGATCTCGTTGCCGCCGAAGAGATAGCGGGTTCCCACGGGGGAGCCTTTGGCCATCAGAGCGTCGGATACCATGATGGAGTAATCGGGTCCCTTGGACATAAAGTAGTTATTCAGGGCCGCTGTGGTGGAATGGTTGCCGTCGCAGATGATCTCTCCGTACATGGTGCGGATGCGGTAGGCCGCCCCTACCAGTCCGTTGGCCCGGTGATTAAAGGGGGTCATGCCGTTGTATACATGAGTCATGGAGCGGGCGCCGTGGGCGTAGGCCATCACGGCCTGCTCGTAGGTGGCGGCGGAATGTCCGATGCTGACTGTGACGCCCTGCTGGGTCAGATAGTGTGTCAGGGCAAAATCCTCGTCTCTCTCGGTGGCTAGAGTGATATAACGGATATGACCTTTGGCAGCTTCCTGATAGCGCTTAAACTGCTCAATGGTGGGCTTTACGATATACTGCTCCGGCTGTGCGCCCTTGTAGACCATATCAAGATAAGGGCCTTCAAAATGAATACCCAGAATTTCGGCGCCCTCGTAGCCCTCCTCCATGACCTTGGCTACATTTGCCACGGCTTTGGTCAGCACCTCCTCGCTCTGGGTGATGGTGGTGGGAAGAAAGCTGGTTACACCCTCATCCACTACGCGTTTGGTCCAGTTCCGCAGGCCCTCCTCGTTGGCGTCGTTGGTGTCAAAGCCGTAGGCTCCGTGGCAGTGAATGTCCATAAAGCCCGGTACAATCCGCAGATCCTGATAATCCACATCCGCCGGCTTGCTTCCGTAGGGAAGGATGTCGGCAATTTTTCCCTCCTGAATGTCGAGCATGGCAGCCGTAAACTGATCTGCTATCCATATTTTCTTACTTTGAATTAACATGTAAAACCCTCCTGTGTCAAATTTATTTTTATGTCCTTATTATACCACGAATTGGGGAAATAGGTTGTACTTTTTACCAAATTTAAGACTTGCAAACAAACAGCGGGTTTGGTAGACTAGACAAATAATGGGGGAATTGCGGAACTGGAAACAGCAATTCTTTTAGTAGGGCCAGAAGGATTTACAGGCACATCTATTTGTGACTGGAAATTCTTCTTGGTAAGGGGCCTGGAGCAAAGAATTGCGGAACTGGAATAAGAGGAGAGAAAAAATGTTATCTGAGGTACGAGGAGTTTTATTTGATTTTAACGGAACCTTGTTTTTTGACAGCCGCTTTCATGAGGAGGCCTGGGCGCGGGTCTATCGGGAGCTTTATAAGGATGCAACGGATACGCCGGGAGACTCTTTCTTTCGGGGGCCGCGCAATGATACCCTCATCCGGGTCATTGCTCCGCAAATGACGGAGGAGGAGCGAAAGGTTTTCTCCCTACATAAGGAAGCGGTTTACCGGGAGATTTGCAGGAGCCATCCGGAACAGGTGCATTTGGTGGCGGGAGCGGAGGCGCTGTTCGAAGCGCTGAACAGGGAACGAATTCCTTTTGCGCTGGCTACCGCATCCATAGAGGATAATGTTAATTTTTATTATGAGGATTTTCCCCTGGGGAAATGGATTGATCGAAGCCTGTGTGTCTACGATGACGGAAATTATGAGAATAAGGGCGCTATGCATCTGGAGGCGGCCCGCAGAATAGGCGTTCCTCTTTCCGAGTGCCTGGTGATAGAGGACAGCTCGAAGGCCATTGCCTATGCAAAGGAAAACGGAGCAGGAATCATTGTGGGAATCGGGGAGAAGGAGGCGCACCCGAGGCTTTATGAGGAGGGCGTGGATCACTGTATCTGCGATTTTACGGAATTTGATTTGGCGTGGTTAAAGGGGAAAAAATAGGACAGCAGATTTTTTTGATGGGGCTGCCGCCCTATTTTGCGGCAACTCCATCGAAAAATCTGCTGTTCTGTTTTGTGACAAGTCCTTATTTATTCTTTTCCGTTCCAGCAGTAGGTGCAAAGGTTTTCTGCCGGAAGTCCCGTGGCTTCAATCATATCATCCAGCCGGTTGTACCTTAGCGAGGTGAAGTTTAGCTGCTTGCGAATCTCCTCCAGCATCTTCTCATACTTTTCCGATTCCGGATCCGCATACTCCTTAAGAACCTCATCGGTCACAGGGCCGCCCTCCAGCTTTTCGATCACCCTCCGGGCGATGAGATCCATTTCCGAGGAGGAACGGGAAAAGTTGAGATACTTACAGCCGTAAAGAATGGGCGGGCAGGCAGGGCGGATATGGACCTCCTTTGCGCCGCTCTGATAGAGGAATTCCGTAGTCTCCCCAAGCTGGGTCCCCCGGACAATGGAATCGTCAATGAGCAGCAGGCTCTTTCCCTCGATCAGCTCATGAACGGGCAGAAGCTTCATCTTGGCAATCAGATTCCGCTTGCTCTGAATGGTCGGCATAAAGGAGCGGGGCCAGGTAGGAGTGTACTTGATAAAGGGGCGGGTAAAGGGGATTCCGGAAGCATTGGAATAACCCACTGCATGAGCGATTCCGGAATCGGGAACACCGGCCACTGTGTCCGGTCTTATATTGTCCCGCTCTGCCATTTTGGCTCCGCAATTGTAGCGCATCTGCTCTACGCTGACGCCCTGGTAGGAGCTGGAGGGATAGCCGTAATAAACCCAGAGAAAGGTACAGATTTTCATTTCCTTTCCGGGGGAAACCAAGGTTTTTACACCGTCCGGATCCAGAACCACCACCTCCCCGGGGCCAAGCTCCTTATAGCTGGAATACCCCAGATTCAGGTAGGCAAAGTCCTCGAAGGAGACGCAGCAGGCATCCTCTTTTTGTCCGATAACCACCGGCGTGCGGCCCATCTTGTCCCGGGCGGCATAGATTCCCTTGGGGGTCATAAGCAGGAAGGTCATGGAGCCGTCAATCAGCTCCTGGGCGTACCGGATGCCGTCGATCAGGTTAAGCTTTTGGTTGATAATAGCGGCCACCAGCTCTGTGGGATTGATATCCCCGCCGCTCATCTCCAGGAAATGGGCGTGACCGTTTTTGAAAATCTGATCCGTAATTTCCTCTGTATTGTTGATACGTCCAACAGTTGTGATGGCAAAGGTGCCATGGTGAGAGCGGACGATAAGGGGCTGGGGTTCATAGTCGGAAATACAGCCGATGCCCAGATGGCCCTTCATTTCCCGCATATCCTTGTCAAACTTTGTTCGAAACGGTGTATTTTCAATATTGTGAATGGCGCGGTCAAAGCCTTTTTCCTCTCCGTATACGGCCATACCGCCCCGTCTTGTTCCCAGATGGGAATGGTAATCTACTCCGAAAAATAAGTCAAATAAACAGTCGCTCTTGGAAGCAACGCCAAAAAATCCACCCATAGAAGTCTCCTTTGCTTTTGACGAAATTATATTACCTATTTAAAACCGTACCATAGAATGAGGGGGAAGTCCAGAAGGATTTGAAAAAAAATAGATTTCTACATTGATGATTTTTTCGATTTGTAGTATACTGACTGTAACCGTTAAAATTTCATAAAAAGTGAGGATGATAACAATGGCTTTAGTAACAACAACGGAAATGTTTAAGAAAGCATATGAAGGCGGCTACGCAATCGGCGCTTTCAATGTAAACAACATGGAGATCGTACAGGCTATCACAGAGGCGGCCGGCGAACTGAATTCTCCCATTATCCTGCAGGTATCCGCAGGAGCCAGAAAGTATGCAAATCATACGTATCTGACCAAGTTAGTTGAGGCAGCGATCATTGAGAATCCGAACATCCCGATTGCTCTGCATCTGGATCATGGCGCAGACTTTGAGATCTGCAAGTCCTGTGTAGACGGCGGTTTCTCCTCTGTTATGATTGATGCTTCCAAGTATTCCTTTGAGGAGAATATTGAAATTACAAAGAAGGTTGTTGAGTATGCACATGCCCGCGGCGCAGTGGTAGAGGCCGAGCTTGGCAAGCTGGCAGGTATCGAGGATGACGTGAACGTATCCGCGGAGGATTCCTCCTATACACAGCCGGACGAGGTTGAGGAGTTCGTGACCAAGACGGGTGTTGACTCCCTTGCCATCGCCATTGGTACAAGCCATGGCGCATTCAAGTTCAAACCCGGCACAAAGCCCCAGCTTCGCTTTGACATTCTCCATGAGATTGAGAAGAGAATTCCGGGCTTCCCCATCGTACTTCACGGCGCTTCTTCCGTTCCTCAGGAATATGTAAAGATCATCAATGAGAACGGCGGAGCCTTGAAGGATGCCATCGGCGTTCCCGAGGAGCAGCTTCGTGAGGCGGCAAGATCTGCTGTCTGCAAGATTAACATTGACTCTGACCTTCGTCTGGGCCTGACCGCAGGAATTCGTCAGGTAATGCAGGAGCATCCGGATTACTTTGATCCGAGACAGTATCTCACTGTGGCACGTGCCAACGTGAAGGCTGTAGTTGCTCACAAGATTCAGGAGGTTCTGGGCAGCGCAGGCAAAGCCTGAGATCCGGAAGAAAAGAGAATCTGATTTTTGAGAATAGAAAGGCTGCGGCAGAGGTCCCGAAGGGATCCGGCCGCAGCTTTTTTGTCCGCGAGTATGGAACTGCCGCAAAATAGGACAGCAGCCTTTTCCATATCCGTGTTCGGACGGTTCGCGTACATTCTGTCTGCTCGGAACGTACATTGCCCTTTTGGGGTTTTTTAGGCCTTTTGATTTTCTTGGTCAATGTTCGTTCCTATCAGACAGCTTGTACGCGAACAGCCGGACACTGGATATCGGAAAAGGCTGCTGTCCTATTTTGCGGCAGTTCCGTCTATAGCTGTACAAAAACAGGCTCATGCCCAAGAGCGGGAAGGAGCTTGTAAAGGACATCGGAGGTCCGAAGCTTTAGGCTGGAGGTGTTGATGCAGGGGTGACAGCCCAGATATTCCTGCTTCACTACCTCCTGGTCAATCACCAGCTGGACCTGGTGATTCTTGTCGTTCATGAGTCCCAGCACGCTCACAGAGCCGGGAGTGATAGCAAGAAGCTTTTCCATAAATTCCGCCGGTGCAAAGGAGAGGCGGGAGGACTGGATCTGCTTTGAGAGATCCTTGGTCTTAAACTGCTTGTCCCCCGGCATCATCAGAAGATAGAATTTGGTCTTTCCGGCGTTGCATAAAAAGAGGTTTTTGCAGAGAGAAATGCCCAGCATTTTGTCTACATCATGGCAGGCTTCAATGCTGGGGGTGACCTCATGGTCCACGCGCACATAGGGAATCTCAAGACGCTCTAAGAGATCGTAGACAGCCATTTCCTTGGGAAGCCGTCCGGCGGGATCGGGTCTTGTGGTGTACAGGTTGGGATCTATATAAATTTCACTCATTTGGTATCCTTTCTTTCGCTTATCATTTAGGAAACTTACCTGGCCTCCCAGCGTCCGCTGGCGCCGCAGGGAAGCGCAAGACCGGTGGAGGCTACGGGAAGCCCTATTTCCTGCGCGTCTACCTGTCCGTGGAAGGACTTCAGGGCAGTGGCCAGCATATAGGTGAGCACTGCGGGGGCCAGTCCGGTGGTGTAGGAATTGACCAGGAAGAACAGAGGCTCCGGGCTTAAAAGCTGACTGCAAAGGGTGATAAGGGGAAAGATGGCATCCTCGATCTTCCAGATTTCTCCCTTGGGACCTCTTCCGTAGGAGGGGGGATCCATAATGACGGCCTCATAGTGATTTCCCCGGCGGATTTCCCGCTCCACGAACTTGACACAGTCGTCCACAATCCAGCGGATGGGAGCCTTTTCCAGTCCGGAGGCCCGGGCATTCTCCTTGGCCCAGCCCACCATGCCTTTGGAGGCGTCCACATGGGTGACGCTGGCCCCCGCCTTGGCGGCGGCGAGAGTAGCTCCGCCTGTGTAGGCAAAAAGATTCAGAACCTTGACGGGACGATGGCAGGAGCGTATCCGCTCACCGAACCAGTCCCAATTGACAGCCTGTTCCGGAAATAATCCGGTGTGCTTAAAGCTGAAGGGCTTAAGCTGAAAGGTCAGAGCCTCCGGGCCTTTGGCCTTGTATTCGATGCTCCACTGCTCCGGAAGATCGAAGAATTCCCATTCGCCTCCGCCTTTTTTGCTGCGGTGATAATGGCCGTTCCTCTGCTTCCAGCCTTTGTGGGTCCGGGGAGTATCCCAGATTACCTGGGGATCGGGCCGGACGAGAAGATAATCGCCCCATCGCTCCAGCTTCTCGCCCCTGGAGGTATCCAGTACCTCATAATCCTTCCAATTGTCTGCTATCCACATAAACATACCTCTCTGTATTGCATTCACCAAACGTTCCTATTATACTAGGAACCAAAGAAAGCGTCAAGAAGGGGAGGCTATGGCAAAGCGGAAAAAGCAGTTGACAAAAAAGAAAATTGTGACAGCAGCCTGGAAGCTGTTTTACAGGCAGGGGTATGATGACACAACGGTGGATGAGATTATCCGGGAGGCAGGGACCTCCAAGGGTACTTTTTATCACTATTTTGACGGAAAGGATGCTCTTTTGAGCTCCCTGTCCTATCTCTTTGATGATAAATATGAAGAGCTTCTGCCCGGACTTGAGGATCAGGGCGACAGCTTTGAAAAGCTTATTTACCTGAATCGGGAGCTGTTCGGGATGATAGAGACCAGCGTGTCCAGGGAGCTTTTGGCCTCCCTCTACTCCTCCCAGCTTACCACCAGAGGGGAGAAGCATCTGCTGGATCAAAACCGTCTCTATTATCGTCTGCTCAATGAGATTGTCTCGGAGGGGCAGAAAAAAGGAGAGCTCAATTCCGATATGTCCTCCTATGAGATCACCAAGCTCTATGCCCTCTGTGAGCGGGCTCTGCTTTATGATTGGTGTATCTGCAACGGAGAATATTCCCTGAAAGCTTACGGCGCCCGGGTGATGCCCTTACTGCTCCATGAGATTCGAAGGGATCCGAAAGCGCCTTAAGCCTTAAGACTACCTGTCCTTGGTGGAGCAGATGGTCCTGGAGTTGTCCAGGGCATTGAGATAGTGTTCATAATCTGTCTTAAAGAGATTGAGATAGATCATATCGATGAGACAGAGCTGAGAGCAGCGCATGGTCATGGTTTCCAGCCGCGTACGGCTCATGCGGTTTACGGTGCGAAGAATCAGATCGGAATAATCGTAGAGCTTATTTTTCACGGCTCTGGTCATGGAAATCACGGGAACCTGACGGGAACGGGCGATTTTGGCAGCCTGAAGAATTTCCGGGGTCTCCCCGGATTCGGAGATGAGGATTACCAGATCCTCCGGCGTGTAGCAGGCAATGGTGGAGTAAATTACGTGATTGTTGCTGCTTCCGGAGGCTACCACTCCGATGGTGGTGAGCTGATTGACAAAATATTCTGCAAATAAATTGGAGTTTCCGATGCCGTGAATGAGAATCCGGTTGGCCCTCTTGATGTGCCGGATGGTTTCCTCAATCACGGCATCACTGTTCTGGGCGTAGGTCAGGTCAATGATTTCCTGATACTGCTTTGTGACTTTGAAATTGGTTGCCTTTGTAGATTCATTTACGGCGATGTCCTCGATGGCTGTGGAGGCAGGGGAGTGTACCAGATCCACCTGGAGCTCCCGAAAGCTGTTATACCCCAGCTTTTTGGAAAAGCGAATAATGGTAGACTGGCCGATGTGCAGCTGCTCGGCCAGCTCGTATGAGGTCATGATTCTGCCTTCTTTGGCAGAGCCCTCCAAAAAATCTGCAATTTTCTTTTCGGCTTTTGTAAGCTTATCTGTGACAGCGCGCAGTCTTGCGTTATACATAGTATTCTCCTTAAAAGATAAAAATATGAATTTGTAATTCAAAAATAGAACCATTTTCAATGGGAAAAATGGTTTGATTGGAAATTATTGTAACATAGGTCGGAAAAGGAATCAATGCGATTTTTCTGAAAAAATTTCTATTTTATAAACAAAATTGGAATATCGGATTGAAAATCTGTGAAATTTTACATGGAACGTATTTTTTGCTTTATAATGATTGACAAATTCATAAAAATGATCAATAATATAAATTATAAATTCATGAATTTTTAGAAAACGGAAAAGTACGAAAGGAGAAAAGGTGGAAAATAAAGTATTTAGCTATGTGGAGGATTTGCTTGCAGAAGTAAAGGCCTCCGAGCAGGAGCATATTGAGGCTGCAGCCCAGCTTTTTGCGGACAGCATCATAAACGGAGGAATCATTCAGGCCTTTGGCGCAGGGCATTCCAATGCGGGAGCTTTGGAGCTGACCCACCGGGCGGGAGGCTTTATCCCCACCAAGAATATCAAGGAGCCGGCAGGAGGCGCCTATGAGGTGGTGGAGGGAGTGGGAACTACCTTTATGAAAAAGGTGGACGTCAGAGAGCATGATGTGGTAGTGGTCATTTCCAATTCGGGGCGCAATCCCCTGCCGCTGGAAATTGCCCTTGGCAGCAAGGCGAAGGGAGCAAAGGTAATTGCCGTTACTTCTCTTACGGCATCAAAGGGACTTACCAGCAGACACAGCAGCGGGAAAAGGCTCTTCGAGGTAGCGGATGTGGTTCTGGACAACCGGATTCCCACCGGAGATTCCTGTCTGGAGCTGGAAGGTGTGGACACAAAGATCTGCGGAATGTCCACCATCACCACGGCGGTTCTCATGCAGGCCGTGACCTACCGGGCGGCAGAGATTATGGTGGAGCGAGGCTATCAGCCGCCGGTTTACAAGTCTCAGAACATTGACGGCGGCCGGGAATATAATGAGAAGCTGGAGAAGAAGTATTTAGATAGATTGTATCGGATTTAACTATACAAGGGGGAATGGGATATGAACGAAATTCCAATTTTAATCGTGATTCTATTAAGCTTGTATGCGGCTGTCGGAATTCTGGATCAGATTTCGATTCAGTGGGGGTTTTACACACCGCTGTTTGCAGCAGTGGTAACAGGAATTTTGCTGGGAAATGTAAAGGTGGGTTTGGAGGTTGGTGCAACGCTGATGTTGATGACCCTTGGCGTTGCCACCTACGGAGGAGCGTCCGTTCCGGACTATCTCTCAGGAGCCATTATGGGAACGGCCTATGCAATCATTACGGGACAGGGAGCAGAGTATGGAATTGCTTTGGCAATCCCCATCGGTTTATTGCTGACGCAATGCGATATCTTAGGAAGAATGAGCAATTCCTTTTTCCTGAGAAGGGCAGAGAAGTGCCTGGAAAAGGAGGACTATAAGGGGATTGAGACCTGTAACCTCTTAAGCATCATTCCCTGGGCTCTGTCCAGATTTATTCCCGTATTTTTGGGGCTGTTCTTTGGAGAAGCCGTGGTCTCTGCCATCAATGCGTGGATTCCGGCCTGGTTTATGGCAGGATTGAAGGCTGCCAGCCAGCTTCTGCCGGCAATGGGAATCGCTATTTTGATGCGTTATCTTCCATTTAAAAAGTATTTTCCGTATTTTATTCTGGGATTTGCTCTCCTTGCCTATGGAAGCTCCATTTTCACCGTGCTGTTTGTGGCCCTTATCGGACTGGCCCTGGCGGGAATTCATTACATGAATCATCAGAATAAGAGAGTGGCAGTAGCCGCGGGCAGTGTGACTCCGGATGAAGAGGAGGTTGAGATTGATGAGTGAACAGCTGACAAAGAAGGAAATCAATCAGGTTTATCGACGCAATCTGCTGGGCTTCCAATGGGGTTGGAACTATGAGGTGATGCAGGGACTGGGCTATACCTGGGTTATGATGCCGGTGCTTCGCAAGCTCTATGGAAACAAGCCGGAAGCGATGAAAAGAATTGTAAAGATGCAGATGGGGTATTATAATTCTCAGCCGGCAATGACGCATCTGGTAGTAGGTGCGGATATGGCATTGGAGGAGGAAATGGGAGAGCAGGCAGAAGAAGCCGTAGTCGGCCTTAAGACAGGTCTTATGGGCCCCTTTGCCAGTGTAGGCGACACCCTCTTCCAGGCGATTTACAAGTCTATTGTCTTTTCCATAGCGGCCTATATGGCTCTGGAGGGAAATGCGGTGGGGCTTTTGATTCCGCTGCTTACAGGCTGCGGCCTCATCTATATTCGTTATCAGCTCACCTGGACTGGGTATAAGCAGGGCAAAAGGCTGGCGCTAAACTTTGCGGACAGTATCTCACCTCTGACGGAGGCTGCGTCTATTCTGGGTCTGACTGTAGTGGGGGCGCTGGTTCCTTCGGTGATTTCCTATCGAACGGATTTGGCCTTCCAGATGGGCGAGGTGGCATTTTCCATTCAGGAGATGCTGGATAAGATCCTCCCCGGACTGATTCCTCTGGCAGTTGTATTTTTCGCTTACCGCTTATTGGGGAAAAAGAAGGTAAATTCCACAGGGTTGATTTTTATTCTTATAGCTCTGGGAATGATTTTGGGAAATCTGCAAAATATGTTGGGCTTTATCGTTGGACTGTTTTAAAGCGTGGGAGGTAGAAGAATGGCCAAAATGCATGCACGGGTAGATGAAAGGCTGATTCACGGACAGGTAGCCGCAATGTGGACGGGGCTTCTTGGAATAACAAGAATTGTAGTAGTAAATGATGAGGCTGTGCGGGATGAAATGCTGATTGCCGCCTTAAAGATTGCCAGGCCTGCCGGGATCAAATTGTCCATTCTTTCCCGGAATAAGGCAGTGGAAAAGCTGAAAGGGGATGCGTATCCCGGTGAAACGCTTTTTGTGATTACCAAAAACATTGCAGATATGAAGCACTTGATCGATCAGGGCGTGGAAATCAGGAAGGTGAATCTTGGAAACCTGGCAAAGAGAGAGGGAACCACGGAGCTCAAGCGCTCGGTTTATGTGACAGAGCAGGATGTGGTTGATATCAAAGCATTGCTGGACCAGGGGATTGCCATGACGGCGCAGATGGTTCCTACGGATTCGGATCGCTCTGTAGCGGAGTATTTATCTTAGGAAGTAGAATAGAAAATATGAAGGGAATTGTATTAATCAGTCATGGCCGCTTTGCGGAAGGAATAAAGGAATCTTTAGAAATGCTCTGTGGGGAATGCCCTCAGGTTTTCACCGTGTGCCTGGCCGGCTCGGACAGTCCCGATGCGTTTTCAAAACGGTTTTTAAGGGCGTATGAGGAAGCGGAAAAATATGGGGAACCCCTTGTATTTTGCGATATTATGGGGGGCACGCCCTGCAATCTGGCCTTACAGCAGCTGATGAAAAAGGAGGATACATCATTAATATCCGGTATGAACCTGCCGATGCTGATGACGGCAGTGCTTCAGGACGCGGAGAAGGCTCTGCTTCTTCAGGAGGGCAGAGAGGCGATCACAGATGTTCTGGAGAAGGCGATGCTTTCGTCTGCGGACTGTGAGGTAGATGAGGATTAAATGATTTAAATGAAGGCTCGGGGGTGTTGCAAAATAGGGCGGCACCCCCGACATTTATAGAAAAAGAAGTGGGAGAAAAATTTTGACAAAAAATCCAATAAAAAATCAAAAAAGGTGTTGACAAGAAAAAAAAGGCGTGATAATATATAAAAGCTGTCGCACAGGACAGCAGCAAGCGAACCTTGATAACTAAACAGTGTAAAACCTTGAAAATTCTAAGAGAATTATTCGGGAACAGCCTATTT
>JAAVZL010000047.1 GCA_022791635.1 Lachnospiraceae bacterium | reverse complement strand
CCGCAAAGTCTGCCCAGTACACCCTTACCAAGAAGAATTTCCAGCCACAAAAGTATGTGTCTGTAAATCCTTCTGTGCACTAAACAGACTTTGCTGATTCCAGTACCGCAAAGTCTGCCCTATAGTCCAAGGCGCTTAAACACCTCATTGTAAGCTTCCTCAACATTCCCCAAATCCCTGCGGAAACGATCCTTGTCCAGCTTCTCATGGGTATTGATATCCCACAGACGACAAGTATCCGGCGACGTCTCATCCGCCAAAATAATCTGCCCCTTATACCGGCCAAACTCAATTTTAAAATCAATCAGCTCAATCCCCGCATTGGCAAAATAAGCCTTATACACCTCATTTATCTTAAAAGCATATTTAGTAATCGTATCAATCTCTTCCCTGGTCGCCAGTCCCAGAGCAATGGCAAAATAATCATTAATCAAGGGATCGCCCAAGTCATCATTCTTATAACTAAACTCCAAAGTCGGAGCCACAAACCGTGTCCCCTCCTCTACACCGAGACGCTTGGAAAAGCTTCCCGCCGCCACATTCCGGATGATCACCTCCAGAGGAACAATCTCCACTTTCTTAACAGCAGTCTCCCGATCACTAAGCTCCTCAATATAGTGAGTCGGAATCCCCTCCTTCTCCAAAAGCTGGAACACCCGATTGCTCATACGATTATTGATAACGCCCTTCCCCTGAATCGTCCCCTTCTTCAAGCCATTAAAAGCCGTAGCATCATCCTTATAATCCACAATTAAAACATCGGGATCCTCCGTAGTATAAACCTTCTTAGCCTTCCCTTCATACAAAAGCTCTTTCTTTTCCATGAAATTTCCTACCCTTTCTTCATCCTGTAATTATCACTGTCAGGGCTGCCGCAAACGAAGCCAGAAGACTTTTCCGATATCCGGTGTCCGGCTGTTCACGTACAGAGCATACAGCCTGTACGTGAACCGTCCGAACACGGGATATGGAAATGGCTGATGACTTCATTTGCGGCAGCCCGTCCGGCCCCATCCATTGCCCTATAAGTATAACCGCAACCCCCAGGAATTTCAACTACTATTGCGCAAAATTCCCCAAAAACTGCCTGGTCCGCGCCTCCTTCGGATTCCCAAACACCTCCTCCGGCGTCCCTTCCTCCAGAATCCGCCCGTCATCCATAAAAATCACATGATTCGACACATCCCTGGCAAACGCCATCTCATGGGTCACAATCAGCATCGTCGTCCTCTGCTGCGCCAGCTCCCGAATCACCTTCAGCACCTCCCCGGTCAGCTCCGGATCCAGCGCCGAGGTAGGCTCATCAAAACAAAGAATATCCGGCTTCAATGCCAGAGCCCTTGCAATCGCCACCCTCTGACACTGCCCTCCGGAAAGCTGATGAGGATAATTATTCATCCGCTCCCCCAGCCCCATCTGCATCAGCAGCGTCCTCGCCTTACGCTCAATCTCCTCATGAATGGCCTTCCGATTCTCCTTATAATCCTCCCGCTCCTTAGCCAAAAGCTCACTGGCCAGCATCACATTCCCAAGAGCCGTATACTGAGGAAACAAATTAAACGACTGAAACACCAATCCAAAATGAAGCCGCTTCTTCCGAATTGCCGCCTCCCGCATAGTCACCGGATCATTTGCATCAAACAACGTCTCCCCGTTCACACGGATAATCCCCGTATCCGGCCGCTCCAGAAAGTTAAGGCAGCGAAGACAGGTCGTCTTCCCGCTTCCCGAAGACCCGATAAGCGAAACCACCTGCCCCTTTTCCAGAGAAAAATTGATATCCTTAAGCACCTCTGTGCGCTCAAAAGTCTTACTTAAATGCTCAACCTCTAACATCGCCATATTCACACGCCCCCTTACCTAAAATCCAGCTTCTTTTCCAGCTGCCCCAACAGTACCGTCAACAAACCGCTGAAAACAAGATAGTAAACAGCCGTGAAAAACAAGGGCCAAATCTGACCGGAAATACCTTGGGAGCCCTTCAAAAACGCCTGTCCGGCCCAGATAATCTCCTGAAGAGCCACGATGCGGGCCAAAGACGTATCCTTCACCAGAGTAATAATCTCATTCGACATAGGCGGCACAATGCGCTTAATCATCTGCAATAGAGTAACCTTAAAGAAAATCTGGCTTCTGGTCATACCAAGCACCAGCCCCGCCTCCTCCTGCCCCACCGGGATACTCTGAATTCCTCCCCGGTAAATCTCGGAAAAATAGCAGGCATAATTAAAAATAAACGCCACAGAAGACGCCAGGAACCGCCCGGCCTCCCCGCCGCCCCAGATCTGACTGCCAAGCACCAGCCCAGGGAAATAAAAAATAATTAAAAGCTGAATCATCAAAGGCGTTCCCCGAATGATCCAGACAACAATCTTGGTAAGATAGCTTAAAGGGCGAAAACGGGACATGGAGCCAAAGGCAATGATAAGTCCCAGAGGAACCGCCCCCAAAAGCGTAACAATAAATAATTTCAAGGTCTGCAAAAAGCCGATATTCAGCGATTGAACTACAATCGGAAACTGCTCCAAAAACTGCTCCATGTATGTATCCTGCTTTCCTGTGTAATAAAAACTTCACTTCCATGCCATATCCGGCTGCCAGTCTTTCCCGGCCGAATTACAGCAAAAGATGCGGCCAGAGATCCGGCTTTCGAAGCCGGACCAAGGTCGCAAACATCTTCTTCTCAAAAATTCTGTTTCCATGTAAAGCCTATGTTCTCCTACTCCTCAACCAGCTCCACATCGATCAGCGCTGCCTGTATGTTATAGGTATCGGCACATGCCGCCACGCTTCCGTCTGCATAGCCGGCAACAAAGAAATCATTCAAAGCTACCGCCAAATCGGAACCCTTGCGGAAGCCTACCCCATATTCCTCACTGTTAAGCTGCACCGTATAGGTCAGATCCGCATAACCGGTTCCCTCTCCTACCATGGCCGCTGCCATCAGAGAGTCAATCACAGCCGCGTCAGAAGTTCCGGAAGCCACCTCCAAAAGCGCGTCAGACTGTGCCTTCACCGGCGTACAGCTTAAGCCAAGAGCTGTTACCTCCGCCTCTCCGGCACTGCCGGCCTCCACTGCAAAGTTGAGATCCTTTAAGCTGTCCGTATCCTGATACTGATCTGCCTTATCTGCGGGAACAATCACAATCTGTGCATTGTTGCAGTACGCATTGGAGCACTCCATGGCGCTCTTCACCTCGTCGGTAAGGGTCATACCGTTCCATACGCAGTCAATGGTCTTACTGTCAAGCTCCATAACCTTATTGTCCCAGTCAATCTCCACAAACTCCGCGTCAACGCCCAGGCTTTCCGCAAAAGCCTTTGCCATATCCGCATCAAAGCCAATCCAATTGCCGTTCTCATCCTTATAATCCATGGGCTCAAAATCCGTGATGCCTACCACCAGGGTGCCCTTGGACTTTACATACTCCATATCGCTTCCGTCCGCACTCTCTTCCGTCTTCTTAGAGCCGCAGCCTGCCAGCAAAGATACTGCCATCAAACCACATAATAACAAGCTCAATACTCTTTTTTTCATAATTTCCTCCCGTCCCTGTTCCACAGGTTTTTCTCTCTACTTTTTTTCTCTACCAATTGGCCACTGTACCATGATAAAGTTACCGTTGTATTTTAGCACAGGAGGCAAGGGCTGTCAATCCCAAAATCCGGGCCTTGAAAGACTCTGTACAGAATCCGACTTTTCCTGTATAATAAGAACAATCCCTCCTCTGTTTTATACGAGAGGAAAACAAAACATAATCAGGAGGCTGTAACATATGAAACGAATGAAAAAACAAATTGCCGCCATCATCCTTCTGGCCGCTCTGACGATGACCTTAAGCGCATGCTCCGGCGGTGGAACGCCGCCGGTACTTACCGTGGCAGGAAAAGAAGTAACCTTGGGAGAATCCGCCTTAAGCGTATTTCCTATGACAGAATTTGAAATAAAGCTTCCGAATCAAGGGATGCCCATAGGAAAGATGCCGGGAAAAAGCTGGCTCTCCAGCTTTATGTCTCTCAGCAATGACGACGGCTCCTACGCATATCTCTATGTATACAACCCGGATTCGGATGAAGTGATGGTTACCTCAGCCACTATCTACGGTATTTCCTTCCATATGTATTCCGAGGATCCGGATGTCAGCTACTGGGCCCAGGATAACGCTCTGGTCAACGGGGTCGATTATTTCGGAATGGACGCCGAGGGCGTCAAAGAAACCATGGCAGAATTCAAAACCCTCACAGAGAGCGACGATTATATGGCCTATCGAGACGGAAAATACACCTATAGCTTCCATCTGGATGAGAACGGAATCGTGGAGGAAGTAGAAGTAGAGATGAAGGTGAATAAGAGCTACACTTCCTACTAACGGAAATTTAGAGGGCCTTACGCATACCGCGTATTCCTGTCATATTCCTGCTCCAGCTCATAAAGTCTCCCCGGCAGATCCTGGGGCACCCTTAGATGCTCTGCAGACTCCTCCAACACGCGGTCATATTCCTCCGTCAGGGCCTCCAGCTGCTCTCCCCGGATATTCTGGAGCTCCATGGCCTCCTCAAAGTCCTCCTCCGAAAGCCCCAGCCGCATGGCACAGACGTATTCCTTCAGCACATCCGGATCTCTCTGATACTGGTAGGAGGTCCGAAAGGCCTTGGCCGCCCTTTGAAAGAGGAAAAGGCGGCAGCAACAGACTCCCAGGTTATTCCACACATGGGCATAGAACTCCACGCCCAGACGCTCACTCTGGCGGATATTTAAGATCTTCTCATACTCATACACTGCAGCCTGATAATTGCCGTTGACAAAATATTCGTCTGCCCGAAGCTTGAGCCTCTCCTGCTCCTGGTAAGTATTGAGAATCTTCATTTTGGAGGACAGCTGCTCCAGCTCCTCCGGCGTGTAGTAATCCACACTCCTTAAGATGGTCAGCACCATATTTTGAAGGCTGCTTCCCGCCTCCGCTCCCTTTTTCAGACGCTCCGCCAGATCTGTGTTGCCGATCTCCGTGCGGATCCAGTCCCACAGGCGCATCCCCAGCATTCGCTTATCCACCAGATAAATATTCTGATACAGGAAATAGGCCAGCTCCTCCATGGAATACAGCCGGATTCCCATACTCTCTATGTAATAGGGCGTTTTCACCTGCTCCTGTTTGCATACCAATACTGCTCCCATATCCCACCTCAATTTCTGCCGTAAGGCTTCTCTTGCCGCATCTCTTATTGTTTCCTACGGAAGCTCTACTTCCTCCGTCCAGCACAAATCCGAGGAAGGAAACAGCTCTCCAAAGCCCATGTCCAAAACCTTAAGCCGCAGACGATCCACACGAACAAACTCCACGTCAATCCGAAGGCGGGACGCCCGGGAGGGACGGTCCGGCAACCCTTCCAAGAGAAGGCTTTCTTTAAGCCCCTCCGCCCCCTGCATAGGCTGAAAATAGAACTCCACCACCGGCTCGTCATAGAGGAGCACCTCGCAGCCGGCCTTGGCCTCATACCAGCTCTCTCCTGCATTTAACAGGGTATACATACTGTTCTTTCCGGTTCCGGGCGTTCGGAGGCAGACATTGTAGGAAATCTTGTCCGCTCCCAAAAACACATAGGCGGCCGCCTCCTTCCGGTTTGCCGCATGCATGGCCCGGTAACAGGCGCCCTTGGCATAGAGGTTATTGCCGGCAAATACCCGCCTTCCGTTGCAGAGAAGCTTTAGAGAAGGCTCATACCAGTTCTCCTCAAAACCCTCTCCCACCAGGTAAACCGTAGAAACGGGACGGCCGGCAAACATTTCCCGAATCAGCTCCTGAAAGACCTCATTCTTATCCGGCAGCTGCAGGCCTGAAAGAGGACGGCTAAAGCTCTCCTCACACTCTACTCTGGCCAGAAAGGGCGTAGTACGGGGATTTACATTCAAAATCATTCCCCGAAGCTCCTCCCCCTCATAATCAAAAAGCACTGCCTGATGGCGCCAGATCTCCTTTGGCTGATTCAGCACATAGGCGCAAAAGCTTTCCTGCCGGGTCTGCACGTAGATTCGGCTTTCCGGAACACCCATGGTTCTCATAGCCGCCTGTTTTATGCGCTCCACCAGCCCTTCCTCCAGGGCTTCCACGGAAAATACCACGGCAGCCGCCTCATGAATCCGACCATAGGGCTTTAAAAGACGCAGAGCCTTTTTCAAAAACAGCTCCAGACTTTCCGTGGGGATCCGATATTTTTCCGCTCCCGGCACCACGGATATGGATACGGGAGCGCCAGAATCCGTATTCCAGCAGCAAATCTGTGAGTAATCCTTTCCCAGGTCAAAGCCTGCCGCAAACTGTCCCATCTGCACACCTCGATTCCAGTTTATGTTGCTGTTTTTTATTTCAGAGAGAAGAACCGCTCTACCAAAAACTGCCTGCGGCCGTACTGCTCCATCTGCCGCTCCAAAAGCCGCAGGTCCCGCTCCTTAAGGGAACGGGCCATTTCATAAATGGCCGCATATTTCGTTCCGGTCAAAAGTTCCTCCTCCCGCCCCTCCGTAATGCTGCGATCCGGTGTGGAGCTCTCCGTTCCATCCTCCACAGTCTCCGTCACAAACCAGGTCACACGCTCCCCAAAGAAGAGGGTAAATTCCTTCACAAAGACCCCAACCTCCGTGGGATAAAGACGCTCTGCCACATAGCTGCACTGCTTCTCTTTTGGAGTCTCAATCACATAGTGGATGACTACCTTATGCCCCGGATTGGTCCGGTATTCCACAAAGGTCTTATCCTCCAAATACTGCGGCCTTCCAAGCTTTCCAAGGAGCTCCTTCATAAATCCGAAGCGCAGCCGCCGCTGTATGTAGCCTAAAGTCATCTGCTCCGCCCGGATCCGCTGATGCTCTTCAAGCTTTGGCTGCCGAGACAAATACCTTAGATAGGCCAGGCCACACACATCCGCCAGGTTCTCCTCCCAGGCAATAGCCTGTTCCATGTAATCATAGGTTCCTTTCGGCACCTGCTCTCCCAGAACAAAATCCTCATGGGCCAGCCAGGTTAAATAGGCCGTGCTCACCACACCCTTACCCCCCAGCCGATGGTAATCCTGAAAAATGGAAAAGGCTGCCTCGGAAAACTGTCCCGTAAAAAGCATCTGACTTAAAAGCCGCTCCTCCAAATCAAAGACATCCAGCTCAAATTCCTCTCCGGCTCTCCAGATGGACTCCATCACCTCCCTGGAGCCGTAATAGTATCCGGCCAGATATTCCAGAATACTCTCATTGTACTTATGGCTCTGGAACACGTAGAGGCACAGCTTCAGCAAAAATTCATCCTCCTCATACTCCAGCTCCCGAATCTCCCAGGCCGCCAGCTTGATGAGAAGCTTCACCCGCACCATGGAATAGCCGTGCTTTTTCACCATACGCCAGGCCTCCTCATAGAGCCCCCGCAAAATCAGGATTTCCGTAAAACGCGCCCGATCTTTGGGCATCATATAGGTGGTCTCCGTAACGAAAAACTCCCGATCCAGCTCCTCCAGCTCATGGTTGGCGTAGTAATACTGCAGAATCTCCTGGCGCACCTCCTGCTTATAGCGGGCCGTCAGGCCGCTGATTTTCAGGATGCGCTTATAATTCTCCACATTTTCCCTGGTAATTACATGATAACGGGAGGCCCCGTCACACAGATGCAGATAAAGCCCCTGGTGATACCGGAGAAGCTCCCGACACCGCTCCACATACCTCTGCTCCTTTAAGAGACGCTGCATGCTGTAGGGCACGCTGGAGGTATAGCAGTTCCCCTGCTCGTCCACAAGAAGAATGACCGCTCCCGGCGTATAGATGGGAACCAGCGCCTTTCCTCCGCTTAAAGGCACCGTAATCCGCCGCTGCAGCGGCTCATAGAGCACCTGTACCTGGCGGATTCTGGGATCCGTGCAGGTCAGACGCCTCAGAAACATAATATCCGCCAGAGCCTCTGCAAAATCAATGGTCAAAAGCTCTTCCACCAAAAACCGCTCGTAAATCAGAGCCAGATCCTCACTAAGCTTACGTTCCAGCAGCTGTTCCAGCATAAAGGACTGAATTTCCCGCTCATACTGCCGGTAAATGTCCGAGGTTTTCTCCTGATACCGGATAATATTGGCATACAAAAAGGCCTTCTGCTTATTGTTCAGAGTATTCTCCATGTGAAAATACAGCAAAAGGTTCCGGGGCAGCTGCTCCTCAAAGCTTTCCGGCACAGACATCATAAAATACTCATAGAGGTTCGTAATCTTAAGCTCCATGCGCACGCCCCGCTGATACCAGAAAAAGCTCTCCTCGTCCGTGCGTCCGGCCTTAATCAGAATCGAGCATATTCCGCTGAGCATTTCCTGCCCCCCATACCTGTGGTAGGCATTTTTCAACCGGGCAAGCTGGGCTGCCGTGGGCTGCCGGCTCTTTAAAATCAATTCCGTCAGGCGCAGGGCCTCCTCCGGAGTCATCTCCTCTTCCCTGGAAGCATCAACGATCTCCACAACCACATCCGGCTTCTGACCGTACTTCTTTGGAAGA
This sequence comes from Lachnospiraceae bacterium, assembly GCA_022791635.1. Taxonomy (GTDB): domain Bacteria; phylum Bacillota; class Clostridia; order Lachnospirales; family Lachnospiraceae; genus Laedolimicola. The sequence continues at coordinate 71,589 of JAAVZL010000047.1, read as the reverse complement.
GGCTCTATGGGGTCTGCGGAGACAAAATATGCATAGCTGTCCTCCTCCGGCTCCCGATGCTCCTCCACCGTAACCCGGTAAGGCAGGGTATATTCCCCGGCCTCCGTCACAATGCAGAACTCTCCCTCTACCTCCTCGCCGCCCCACATACCCCGGCTGTCAAACACATAGGTAATCCGCACATTCCGGCTGTGAAAGCTCCGATGCTCCAAATACATGCGGGCAGAGGAAGCATAGACAATCCCCTTGATGGACCGCCGGCAGGAAAGGGTGAAGCTGCCCTCCTTGCGCACACCCGGGCTTAAACGAAACTGAATATAGGGCTCCGAAAGCGTCACTGGGCACTTCTCATATTCAAATTTTCCCGCAGCTATCCGCTCAATCTTCGCCCTCATATCTTTCGTCCCCTTTTATTCCAGTTCCAAAGCATCCAGTCAGTGCACCTTTGAGAGATCAAATGATTGCATTTTTTTCAAATAGGATTATAATGATTAAATGGTACACCGTTCTTTGATCCCTTTGACAATAGTATAACATTATTTGAAATAAAGTACAAGAAAAGAGGCTTTCCAATGTTAAAACATGTAGATCATTTTCACGGCAGTGACTTAGAGAAAATCGAACAGGTATACGGCATCAAAAAGGAGGAGATTGTGAGCTTCAGCGCCAATGTCAACCCGCTTGGCATCTCTCCTTTGATGCGCGAGGCTCTCCTTGCGCGCATTGACTGCATTACCTCCTACCCGGATCGGGAATACACCTCCCTGCGCCGTCAAATCGGCGCTTACACCGGCGCCCCCCTGGAGCACATCACCGTGGGCAACGGCTCCACGGAGCTCATTTCCCTCTTTATCCAGCTGGAGCATCCAAAAAAGGCCCTCATCCTGGGCCCCACCTACTCCGAATATGAGCGGGAGATCTCCCTGGGCGGAGGAACCTCCCTCTACTATCCCCTTAAGGAGGAAAACGGCTTTGTTCTGGACGTGGCAGATTTCCAGAAGCAGCTCAATGAAACCCTGGATCTTCTGGTGATCTGCAATCCCAACAATCCCACCTCCTCTGCCATTCCCCAGGCCGCCATGCGCCAAATCCTGGATGCCTGCAAGCGCTGCGACATTTACGTCATGATAGACGAAACCTACGTAGAATTTGCGCCCGACTATGACGCCATAACCTCCGTTCCCCTCACCCGCTACTACAACAACCTCATCATTCTCCGGGGCGTATCCAAATTTTTCGCTGCCCCCGGCCTGCGCTTAGGGTATGCCGTCACCGGCAACGAGGATTTGATGAAGCGCATAAACTCCCGCAAAAATCCCTGGACCATCAACAGTCTGGCCGCAGTAGCCGGAGAGCTCATGTTCTCCGACAAGGAATACATTGCAAAGACTAGAGCTCTGACAGCCCGAGAACGCACCCGCATCACCAAAGAGTTGAAAGCCTGGGGGACCGTAAAGCCCTACGACTCCTACGCCAACTTTCTCCTTTTGCGCATAGAAAAGGAAGGCGTCACAGCCGAGGATCTCTTCGAACACGCCATCCGAAGAAAAATGATGATCCGAAACTGCTCCACCTTCCCCTTCCTGAACAACCGTTACATCCGTTTCTGCTTCATGGCTCCGGAGCAAAACGACGCCCTGTTGTCCTGCCTGAGGGAACTGCTGTAAGCCCCTTTTTATTTCCCAATAACCACCTCGCCCTTTGCGCGCTCATCGTCCAGGATAACCTCCCCCACCTCCGGCGCGCAAATCCGGCCGGAAAGGGGATTCTTGATGCTGCCAACCCTTGTGGTAAGGACGGCATCCACCTCCGATTTCTCAAAGGCAAGATCCGTATTTCTCATTTCACAGTCAATGAGCTTCAGATTTTTGCAGTAACAAAGAGGCTGTGCCCCTATAATCTTACATCGAATCAGCGTCAGCCCGCTCGAATACCATGCCAGGTATTCCCCTTTAATCACGCTGTCCCTGACCGTCACGTTTTCCCCATGCCAGAAGGCGTCCTTCGTTTCAAACACACAATTTTCAAAGGTTGCGTTTTTGATATACTGAAAAGAATATTTCCCCTTAAGCTCCACATTGCGGAAGGTCAGATCCTCAGAGCGCATCATAAAATACTCACTGACCGCCGAAGTATCTTCCATACGGATTCCCCCCACAGACCAGCCAAACTCCGGAGAAATGATATCACAGCCTTTGATTGCCACATCCTTACACTCCCTAAGGGCCTTAATCCCATGAAGCCTCGTATCCGTGATCGTTACATGCTCGGAATACCAGAGGGCCGCCCTGCAGTCCTGAGTCATTTCCGAATCCCGAATGACAAGCACGTGGTCATGCCAGAAGGGGTACCGCAGATTAAAAAAGCAATGCACCGCTTCAATATCACTTCCCTCCTTAAAGGCGCTCTCACCGTCCGCCGGCCCGTCAAAGGAACAGTTTTTTACCAGAACCTGATTGCTCCCATATAGGGCACGCTCCCTATCAAAGGTCTGATTTTCAATCACTTTCATCTTCATTTCCTCCATTTGCCTCCAGCCATTTTGCCACTGCATCCGCACAGTCAGCAGAATCAGAACCGCTCACCCGCAGCCCCTCTTTCACATTTGCATCCGGCTCCTCCCCCAGAATTTCAGAGACAGCCGCCTCAATTCCACTGCCGCCGGATGTACAAAATGGCAGAACCGTCTTGCCGGACAAATCGTAGGTATCCAAAAAGGTTAACATAATTTTCGGAAGCTTTCCCCACCAGATAGGAAAACCTAGATACAAGGTGTCATATTCCCCAAGATCCAAGGCATCGCCTGCAATGGCCGGACGCGCCGCATCATCATTCTGCTCCATATTGGCACGACAGTCATCCTCATGATAGTTGAGGTCCTCCTCCGAATAGGGCTCTTTCGGAAGGATTCGGACAAGCTCCGCCCCGGTCTGCGCAGCGATCTCCTCTGCAAGGACCTCCGTATTGCCTGTACACGAAAAATAAATCACAAGCCCTTTGCCCTCCGCTGCCCGTTCCGGCTCCGCGTCCGCCTGTATCGTATCCTCCGGCCGCTCTTCTTTCACCGGCTCTGCCTGTTCCGGTTCCGATTGCGTTCCTTCATTGTTCTGATTGCCATTCCCACAGGCAGATACTGAAAACAGCATAGCTGCTGCGATAAACAACGCGGTGATTCTCTTCCTCATTTTCATACTCCTCCTTCAAATATTTTCCAGAAATTCCAGACCGCCGCACAGCAGTCATCTTCCATTTCCCCGAACCTGATATATCAGATAATCCAGGCAGGAAATCCTCCTCTCATCCCCGTGCACCCGCTCAAGCAGATGCTCCCTGTGGCGCTCCAGCAATTCCAGCTGCTTCTTTTGCTGCCCATCATCGAACCATCCAAGAAACTCCCGGATCATGCCAGTCTCACACCCGGCATCCTCCAGATTCCGTATCACAGATTCCCTGCTGCCCACACCCATCATTCCCACATCCCCCCAAACATTTTGATAACTACACTATAAATCCCAGAGATAAAAATAGCAAATATTTATATCTAATTCATCTCCATAGTTGAAACCTATCGAAAATCATGATAAGCTCTTTATTGGGTTTTTACTGGCTTTTTACTACATACAAAAAATAAGGGCCAAACGGATCTGCCTGCAAATCCGCCCGCCCCAGAAAGGCAACTATGGAAATACGCGTACTTCAATACTTTCTCGCCATCGCAAGAGAACAAAGCATCATACGAGCCGCAGAGTCCCTTCACCTTTCCCAGCCCACCCTCTCCACACAGATAAAAAACCTGGAAGAAGAGCTGGGAAAGCAGCTATTGATCCGCGGTATCAAAGGCTCCCGCAAGGTCACACTGACAGAAGAGGGCATGATCCTGCGGAAAAGAGCCGAGGAAATCCTGGATCTGGTAAAAAAAGCCGAACACGAGATCACCTGCTCCGACCAGGTAATCCTCGGAGATATCTATATCGGCGCAGGAGAAACCGACGGAATGCGCCTGCTGGCAAAAACTGCCGGAAAGCTCAAAAAACAGTATCCCGGAATCCACTACCACATATCCAGCGGCAACGCCGTCTTTGTCCGGGAACAGCTGGACAAAGGACTCATCGATTTCGGAATCATATTCGGAACACCCGACACCACCAAATACGAATCATTAAAGCTCCCCGTAAAAGACACCTGGGGCGTTCTAATGCCAAAAGACTCCCCTCTAGCGGCCAAAACCTCCATCACTCCCGAAGATCTAAACAACCAGCCACTGCTAATATCCCAGCAAGAGCAGGAAAACGGAACGCTTTCCCAATGGATGCACCGCCGTCTCTCAGAGCTTCCAATCATCACGACCTACAACCTCCTGTTCAACGCCTCTCTGCTGGTAGAAGAAGGACTGGGCTACGCCGTCTGCCTAGACAAAATCATCAACACCTCCGGCAGCAGCAAGCTCTGCTTCCGCCCCCTGTCCCCCACCGTGGAGATCGAGATGCACATCATCTGGAAAAAATACCAGATCCTCTCCAAGCCCGCCGAAAAATTCCTAACAACCCTCCAGCAAAACCTGCACCTGGAACCCCCCAACAATTCCTAAAATCTCAGCCTCCAACCCCAGGACCCACCCGGAAACAGGCCGGCCAGCTTTTCCGATATCCAGTGTCCGGCTGTTCGCGTACAGACTGTCTGATATTGGCGAACGAACGCTCAAAGAGCCCAACAGGCAAAGCCTGTCAAAACCCAAAATCGTTCGTCCGACAAAAGCAGACAGTCTGTACGCGAACCGTCCGAACACCGGATATGGAAAAGCTGGCCGGCCTGTTTCCGGGTTGGTCCGTCCGTCCCAGTATTGTCCATCACCCTTCCTCAAAATACCGGCTATAAACCTCCAAAAAACTCTCCGAAATCTCCTCCTTCCAATCCTCAAAATGCACCTGCTCCCAAACCCGCGTATTAAACTCCGAAGGCGTATTAGCCACAAGCTCCTCATACACCCCGCTGAAAATCTCATCCCGGCGCCGCTCCACCATGGTAATCTTATTCGCCTCCGTAGCCTCCCGATCAAAATTATTCACACATTTGAGAATATAAAACCCATCCTCCCCCTCAACAATACCGCTAACCCCCTCATTCTCCAGACCAAAGGCCGCCTCCTCATAAGCCGCATCCTTCTCCCCTCGCCCAAAGGTATAAGAAATCTGGCTGTCCTGACTGTAAGCAGAGGCAAGCGTCATAAACTCCTTCCCCTCCGAAAGCTTCTCAAGAATATCCTCCGCACTTTCCCTGGAGTCCAGCCGAATCTGCTGCACCGTAATAATCCTTGCCTCATCATCACTGACCTCCGTATTCACATCCTTGGTAATCTCCTGATACACCTTCCTGGACAGCACATGGTCATAATAGAGACTCTCCACATCCTCCTGCTTAAGTCCCATATACTTCACCGCATCACTCCCCATAGAAGAATAATACTCCTTCGCCGCCTTCTTAACCGTCTCCGTCTCAGCCTCCGAAAGCTCAACCCCATATTCCTTGGCCAAAAGCGTCACCGCCTTCATAGCCGCCAGCTGAGACACAATAATATTCTTCACATACTCCTCCAGCGTAATCCCGCCGAAATCATGCTCCCACATTTCAACCCCATAGACACTCTCATACTGTCTCTGGTAATCCATCACATAGATCATAGCCTCCGGCAGCGTGCAGACACAGCTCCCAACCTTAAAAAGCTGATGCTCCGTAAGACCTGTAGTCAAGACAATTTCCGTATTCTCAAAATGGCTACAACCCGCCGGACCACCTGCCAATACGCAGGCAGCCAGACACAAAACAAGCCCTCTTTTTATTGTTTGCCTCATATTACGCCTCTACAATCAGATAAGTCCCGTCACCAATGGGAAACACCTCGGACATCTCCTCCAGCTCCTCCTCCGAAAGGCCCGTCACATCCATGCCGCTCTCCTCAAAGTATGCCTGTGCCTCCTTAAGAGAATTCACCACCACAGCCATGCAGTCCTCCAAAAACTCCTCCGCCTCCTCAAGGCTCTCCGCCACCGGCTCGTCAAAAAGCTGTCCCTGCTTCCTCAAAAAAACCTCCAGACACTCCTCTGAATACTCATACATACTTCCAACCTCCTATTTATAGTCGCTGCGCGACGGCACTAAAGGGTAAAGTCGCTTCGGCGCACACTTTATGAGAGAAACTTTCATTCGAAAGGGCACTCATGAAAGTTCCTCTCGTGCGCCTTCCCGACTTTACCATCCAGCAAAAAAGTTCCGCAGTATCTCACTTTTTTATAATAAGGTCCGCAGAACCTTCAGCACCCCATCGTTTACATTGGTATCCGCCACATGCTTTGCTTCCCGCTTTACGGCCTCCGCCGCATTGCCTACCGCATAGCTCTCGCCGGCGCTTTTAAACATCTCAATATCATTAAAGTTGTCCCCAAAAACCATCGTTTCCTCCGGAAGAATTCCCAAAATCTTCTGAATACTGCGGATGGCATTGCCCTTATTAGACTCCTTATTGAGAAAATCCACCCAGATCTCCCCGGACACTGCGCTATGCATACGATCGCTAAAGCGGGGAACAATCTCCCCGGCAATGCGCGCAATCTCCGTCTTATGGTAAAGGGCCACCTTATTGACCGGACGCTCCTTAAGAAGTACATCCTCCTCCACCATCATCACGCTTTTATAGCCCTTAAGCACCAGATCAAGAAACTCCGGGTCCCGGCTCTCTGTGTAAAAGCCCTCCTTGGTATCCAGAGTAAAACTTGCTCCCGGAATCTTTCGCACCTCCCGTACCCAGTCCTCCACATCCTTCCAGTCCAACGTCTGATCCAGCATGGTGTAGCCTCTGCAGTTTACATAAGCTCCGTTTTCCGCAATAAAAATCATGTCCTTTTTCACCGGCTCAAACAACCTGGACATACCGGAGTAATGCCTGCCGCTGGCCGCCGCAAAAAGAATATCCTTCTCCTTAAGCCTTCGAATCACCTCAAAAAGCTCCGGATTGATCTGATCCGTCCCCTCCGGAAGCAGTGTTCCGTCAATGTCACTTGCCACTAATTTAATCATAATGCTCCTCTCCCCGGTAAATCCGGCACAGCTCCATGGGCTCCCCGATGACTTCCAAAGCTCCCGTCTTTTCAAGCTCCTGCCGGGCCCGAAAGCCCCACAGCACGCCCACCGTATACATGCCTGCCGCCCTGCCGGTCTTCATATCCGTTCCCGTATCCCCGATATAGAGACATTCCTTTGGATCTACCCCAAGACGCCGTGCCGTATACAGAGCGCCTGCCGGATCCGGCTTTCTGGGAAGCTCCTTTGTCTGGCCCTGCACAAAGTCAAAAATATCCTCTCCAAATACCTGATGAATCACATCCACTGTATTGGCATGAGGCTTATTGGAAATGACGCCGAGCTTCGCTCCCATGGCCTTAAGCTCCCTTGTGAGATCCAGAATTCCCGGATAGGGCGTCACATGATACTTACAGCCCTCCAGGAAATACCCCAGATAGCGCTCCTTAAGCTCATCAAAGAGCGGCTCCTGCTCCCTTTTGTTAAACTGAAGAAGCCGCCGAACCAGCATGTCCACGCCGTCTCCCACAAAAATCTTGTAGTCTTCTAAGGATGCCTCCTTTAGTCCCATGTCCCGCAAGGCATGATTTGCGCTATAAGCAATAGACTCCACGCTGTCGCACAGCGTACCGTCCAAATCAAAAATACAAGCCCGATACATACTGCCATCCTTTCTGTCCAAAAACATATCCCTGCATGCAGCGAAGCTTAAAGCTCCACTCCAAGCCTTAAAAGCTCCTGATAAAACCGAGCCGTGGGAAAGCCCACCACCGTGGAATAAGCTCCCTCTATGCCTTTGATCCACAGAGCGCATTCCCCCTGAATGGCATAGGCTCCCGCCTTATCCATGGGCTCTCCTCTCTCAATGTACCCGCAAATCCATTCCTCTGTCATGGGATACATGGAAACCTTCGTTCCGTCCACAAAGTTAAGAAGCGTCTCCTGAGTTTTCGCATCCACCAGAGCCACTCCCGTATACACCATGTGGGAAGTCCCCTGAAGGCGTTTCAACATGCGAAAAGCATCCTCCTCATCTTCCGGCTTTCCTAAGATCTCTCCCTGAAAAGCCACCACCGTATCCGAGCCAATCACATAAGCATCCTTTTTTGTCTTCCCGGCAACCTCCAGGGCCTTCTTAAGAGCCAGCTCCTTTACAACCTCCTCTGGCCTTTGAAAGCTGCTCTCCTCCTCCTGGCAGGCAGGACATACGGTAAACCGAAGTCCCATCTTCGATAAAAGCTCCTTCCTTCTGGGAGAAGCCGAGGCCAGAATCCATTCCTTTTTCATTTGATTTCCACGCCTCCAAACACACAGGTTGCATTCACATACAGGGTATGGCAGGGAACCTCCGTAGGAGCTGCCGCCCTGTTGGACACCCCTCCAAGCACCGGAGTTGACATCACCTTTACAATCACATTGGCAGGCACACGGATATCAATGCCCCCAAAGATAGCCGTTGCGTCAATGCGCACGTCCCGCTCAATCCGTGCCGTCCTCAAATCCATCTCCACACCGCCGAACACCGCGCTCACCGTCGCCCCCTCAAAAAGCTGCCCGTCATACTGGGCCTTTCTGCCGTCAAAAACGCCCGACACATCCGAACCTCCGGGCCCCGTCTTTTCATAGGGGATCTGATTTCCCTGCTGATCCGTAATCCGCCGCTTGGTATTACTGAGCATAATGCTCAGGCCAATGAGGATCAAAATGGCAGGCACCAAAAGCTTTCGAATCAGGGCAAACTCCAGAACACCCTGCGCCGCAAGCAGAAGGGCAATTCCCACGCAAAGCCCTGCCACATTGCCGCCGTTCGGACCATGCTGCATCAGATTAATCGCACAGGGAACCAGAATAAATAAGGTCCACCAGCCCTTAAAGAAAATATGAAAATCCCAAAGACCAAGATTTCCTCCTGCGTAGCCAATCCCTATAAGAATCAGGAGCAGGCCCCATATTACATTTGAAACTCTGTTTTTCATCTTTCGCAATTCCTTTCTATTTATAGTTCCGTAAACTATGCATTATGCCCCTATCAAAGATGAATTTCCGGCCACAAAAACATGTGTCCGTAAATCCATCTGGGCATAATTCATACTTTACTGTTATAGTTCCGCAAACTATATATTATGCCCCATATCAGAGATGAATTTCCAAACTCTTCTACCTATATAGAGTAATATATATTTTTTCCCTTGACAATAAATTTTTTCATTTTTTTGCTTTTCTTTTCCAGTATTTCGTATTACAATAAAGAAAGTGAAGGAAAGGAGTTTGTTGAATATGAAGAAATTTTTTAAGTTTGTGGGCTCTGCTGCCCTGCTTTGCGCAACTGTTGCCGGAGGTATCTTTGCTTACAAAAAGTTCTTTGCTGCGGATCCCTTTGCAGATGATCTGGGGGATGACAGCGAGGATCTCACTGCCGAAGAAGTGGGGGCATCTGAGCGTGGCTATGTTTCTTTAAGCTCCGGCGAGGAAGCAGAGAACGAGGCTGATACAAATACAGAAGAAGCAGACACAGAGGAAGATACCGAAGAGACAGACGAAACATAATTTGCAAAACTGTAAGACAAGCCAAAGGGGATGTCGCAAAACAGGACAGCAGACTTTTCCGATATCCGGTGTCCGGCTGTTCGCGTACAGGTTGTCTGATATGGGCGGATATTGCCTTAGCAATGTCCGTACAGAGCAGACAGAATGTAGGAGAACCGTCCGAACCGTTGTAATAAGGAGGGACCCGCAAGGCGGGAGGATTCCTTATTACTGGGGATATGGAAAAGGCTGCTGTCCTGTTTTGCGACATCCCCTCCCCCGTGCGCCCTTACGCCTCTTCTATCATCTTGAGAATCGCAGGCTTTTGCTGCAGCCCGATGACCCGCTTTAATTCCTCTCCGTTTTTCAAAAGAATCATTGTAGGATAGGCAATTATCCCGTATTTCTCTGCAAGTCTTTCGTTCTCGTCCACATTAATCTTCACAATCTCCGCCCTATCCTTGCAGGCCTTGTCCACATCCTCCAGTACAAAGGAAAGCATTTTGCAGGGCCCGCAGGTAGGGGAATAAAAATCTGCAAGCACCAATCCCTCCCTGATATCCTCATAAAATTCGTCTTCCGTTATCTCTCTTAACATCACTGCCTCCTTTCCGGCTTTGCTTCCGCCCGTTTCCATAAATTGCTGTCTGTTCTACCAATAACGACGGATATACCTGGCCGCGCTCATAGCCGCAACGGCCCCGTCCCCACAGGCAGTAATCACCTGTCGAAGCTCCTTGGCCACACAGTCTCCCGCCCCGAACACCCCCGGCACCGCCGTCTCCATCCTCTCATTTACCTTCACATAGCCCTTCTCGTCCAGTATGCCAAGCTCCAAAAAACACTCCGTAGCAGGGATTTGGCCAATGTACTCAAAAACCCGCTCACAGGGTATGATAAGCTCTTCTTTGGTTTCCCTTGCCCTAATGCGCACTCCCGTAAGCTCATGCTCTCCGCAGAACTCCGCCACATCCCAGCCCGCATAAAGCTTCACCTGCTCCATGTCAAGAAGCCTCTGACAGGCCCTTTTATCCGCAGACAGCCTAGAGCGGACCACTACCGTGACAGATTTTGCAAACCCGGCCAGATAGATGGCCTCCTCCACGGCAGAATTGCCTCCGCCGATCACCGCCACATCCTTATCCCGGCACCCTGCTCCATCACAGACGGCACACCAGCTGATGCCTCTTCCCGCAAAGCGCTCCTCCTTCGGCGCCTTCAAAAGTCGTGGACTGGTTCCCACACTTATCAGCACGGTCCGGGCCGTATAAATACACCCCTCCTCCTCACAGAGCACCGTCTTTGTCTCTCCCTGATCCCGAATCTCAAGAACCGTCCGGTAGTCAAACTCCACGCCAAGCTCTCTGGTATGCTCAAACATGCGAAGGGCCAGCACCGTCCCTTCCACCGTACCCATTCCTGTATAATTCTGGATTTCACTGGTGTTGATCATCTGCCCTCCAGGGGCCAGCCTGTCCAGCATCAGAACGGAAAGATTGGCTCTGACTCCGTAAACGGCTGCCGTCATCCCCGCCGGACCGCTGCCAATGATCACCAAATCATAATCTGCCATTTCTCATTCCCTCTTTTGATCCCCGCAGGCAATGCGGATCCCGGTCTCGTACTTCTTGCCGTCCACGATCACCCGCACATCAAAGACTCCCCATAAGCCTGCTTTGTTCACATTCAGGGTAATATTTCTGGGATCTTTTTTAATAAAGGCGCCACAGCACAGCGCATTGAACTTGTTTTTGGCAGTGGAAATAAAGTATCCGTGCTCCTCACTCTCATTTTCCAGCATCAGCATAACCACCTGTCCGCCCTCAAAAACGGCCTGGAATACAAAGCGGTCCTCTTCCTCCACAAGCTCTGCCTCATAGCGAGCGGGAAGCAGTTCTTTGCAGAGCTCTGCGGGAATCTGCGTCCCAAATTCCGGGGTGACGCCCATTCGGCCTACAAAGCTTCCTTCTCCCAGGGGCAGATTCTCCTGCTCATGATAAAGAAGAAGCTTCCTTGCCCGGTAGAAATTTCCCTTAAGCTTCATTTCCCAAATGACCTTGCCGCGAAAGACCTCCACCGTAATGCTCTCCCCGCGAATACGAGGATCTCTCTGATAAAGAGCCGCCGGCCTCTCAGAGGCATGGGCTCCATCGTACTGAATGCCGCCGGAATGGACCAAATAATGATCCTCCCCGTACCAGGCCACATTTCCGATGTAGGAGGAGAAAAATTCCTCTCCCCGCTCCTTGCCGTACTGCCAAAGCTGTTCTATGGTCATTGTTTCCCGATCAATCCGATATAATACACCTCTGGAAAAGCTGTCTTTGTTCAAACGAAATTTTTCCCGTATTTTGGAGCGGTAATGTCCGTTGTCAAAGCACATAATTCCGCCGTCGGGTGTCACCAGACAGCCATGCTGCTCATAGGGCCAGTCAAACTCTCCCTCTCCTGTTCTGGCAAAAAAATAGCTCTGCTTATCCGCAGGCCAGGTTTCCGGATCCCCCAGAATCCAGTTCAATTCTCCCGTGTCGTAATCAATGTTGACAATGGCATCCACATGGCGCCCTGAAAGGGTAATAGAATGAGTGTTCGGATCATAAAAAAGAGCATTGCCGTGGAACCAGTCCCTGGGCGTACAGCCGCCGGAGGCTCCCTCCCCCGGTGTCAGGCAGTTTTTCAAATCCCAGGTTCTTCGGATTTCCCCGGTCTTTCTGTCAAGAAGGACAACCATGTCCTCCACCGTCTCGTAGCTCTCCCCTTCCGTCAGAGCCAGGATATTTCCGTCCTCCATCTCAAGCTGATCGTGATGAAAGCCCCCGGGAATAGCATATTCCTTTACAATCTTTCCCATCATGGTCATTTCATAAAGGCCTGACACATAGTAGGGCATCTCAACCACACGCTCAGTTCCAATGAGGAAGTTGCCGTTCTTAAGAGGGGTCATCTCAAAAATAACAGGCACTGTCAGATGCCAGCGAACCTCCCCCCAGGCGTCAAAGGCGGTAGCCAGAGCGCCCAGGGAGGGGGTAAAGAAACACAGATCCTCGCAGATGTATTCCGGCTCCCTGTGAAGGGAAAGAAGGGAAGGAACCCCTTCGCCCAATTCTTCCGTGGCGATGGTAAACCTTCGCGCCTGTCCCTCATAAAGGCGCAGCTCCACCTGATTATCATACCCTCCGTAAAGCCCAAGAACAGGAAGGAGGTGTTCTCTGCTTTTGGGAAATGTATGCGACACGGTTCCCTCCCTTCTTTTTCCGAGAACGGTAACCGTCACCGCCGTCTCCTCCCTTGTCCGAAACCCTATCACGGCTGACAACGGATTTATCAAATATGGGTTCCGCCTGATAAAGGGCTTTTCTAAGGTATACTCTCCCCTTGCGAACTCCTCCAGCATGGAGCGTTCCGCCTCTGCCTGCCGCGCCCGCAGCCCCTGACAAAAGCGGTAAGAAATCCTGTCTGTCATAGCTGTTTTTCTCCTCTCCGGCCGGCCTTTTCTCAGCTTCCTCCCACTTCCAGAAGTTTTTTCGCTATCCGGCTGTCCGTAATTAAGCAATGAATCAGCTTTCCCCTAAGGGCAGCGAGAATCGAATTCGTTTTGTCCAGTCCTCCGGCCACTGCTATCACATAGGGCACTTTTTTCAAGTCCTCAAAGGAAATGCCGATAATCTTGTCATTAATGGGATCTGAAAGCTTATTTCCGTTTTTATCCACAAAATAGCCGCACAGATAGCCCACGGCGCCCTTTCGTATAAGCTCCTGCTTTTTATGCTCTGTCAGATACCCTGCCCAGGTACTCTTGGGATATTCCAGAGATACGTCTGCAATTCCCGTCAGAGCGTAATCCACTGCCCGAATCTTGTCCATGGTTTTTCGAATAATCGGCTCTCGCAGTAGCTCTTTTCGCACAATATCACTGTTCACATACATGGGAGCATACAGCCTCACAGCCGTCCCCTGAAAGGCCTGAGCCATCCGTTCCGTCAGGGTGGTTACGTCAATATCCATGTTGTAGTCTTCCATGGAATTGCCCATAAGCTGCAACACCTGAATTCTTCTGGGTGAGGAGGGCTTTAGCTGCCTCACAGCCTGATACATGGTTCTTCCCCAGGCCAGCCCGATAGAATCCCCGTCCTTTAAGGTCTCATCCAGATAATTGGCAGCCATCTCCCCAATCCTTTTTATGGAAATCTCCGTACTGTGATTATCATACAAATCCGAGACCACCAATGCCTCCTTTAGTCCAAACTCTCTCTTTAGCTTTGTCTCCAGCTTAATGGAGCGCTTCAGGGGATAATTAATTTGAAACTCTACAATATTCTTCTCTTGGGCTATCCGAAGCGCCCGGGATACCTTGGCTTTGGAAAAAAAGAGGATATTGGCAATGTCCAGCTGGGACATTCCTTCTATATAATACATTCTTGCCACTTCTGCAATCAGGGCAAGCTCTTCCTCGTCCATCTGCCTCATAACGCATACTCCATTCCAATCTTACTACCGGAGAATTCCGCTTTCCCTAAGCTTCGTCTCCAATTCTTTTGTATTCATCAGATTCTTAAGGCCGATCACGATTGTGCCCTCCTTTACCTTCAAATGGTTCACAAAATTTTCTCCCACAAGAATCAAATCATAATTTCGGGCTGTCACCCTGGCCTCGTCCATGCTGGTTTGACAGATCCTATGCTCCACACCAAGCTTTTTCAAAACGATAGAGCAGTTTTTCTTCAATAGCTGAGAGCTTCCCATCCCGCATCCACATGCGACCAATACTTTTAACATGGCTCTAACTTCCTTTCTCACTCCACTTCCTGTATTTCGTTTTCTATCCCCAATGTAAAATAGCATTCCTTATTTTTCCGATACTGAATCTGCGGGATCAGAAGCATCCCTGCCATACAAAGCAGAGTCCCCGGTATCCGCAGCTGTCGAATCAGGACTCCCATCGCCGGCCACAGAGTGGCCCAGTCCAGATTTCCCGGATATCCGCCAAAGGAGCCCATCTGAAATAGGAAAACTGCTCCGGCGCTCCCCAGAATCTGTAGAAAGCCCGATCCTCCACAGCATACAAGCAGCGCCGGAAAGCCGCCTTTTTTGCTGGCGTAAAGGCCGATGGTGGCATTGTCATAAAACAGAGGGACAAAGCCCGGGATAATCATCAATGGGGATTTAAATACCAGCAAGCCGGCAATGGCAATCATCTGCCCAAAAGCGCCGCAAAGAAAACCCAGAGTGAGTGCGTTGGAATCCCCAAAGGAATACGTTGCCGCACAGTCCACGGCCGGAAGGGAGCCCTTGAGGACAGACCCTGAGATTCCCTCGAAGGACTCCACCATCTCTCCTACAAACATGCGGATTCCTGTTTTTACGACTACCAATGATACGGCAAAGGAGGTACATTTCTGAAAAATATAGACCAGAAACAGAAGATTTCCGAAATTAGAGGCGTCCACCTGGCGCATCAGCTCTGGCCCCAGCACCGCCATAATCATTCCAAAGAACAAAAGTACCATCAAGCTTGAGGATACCACATAATCATCCGGAGCTCTAAGCTCCAAAAGCCTCCTTTTCTTCTTTGTCTTTCTCCTTTTTCTCCGAAAAAAACCGCCGAAGCAGTAAGCAAACCAAATTCCCAGCATCTGCTGATGTCCCACCGCAAAGCCGGCTCCTTCTGTCAGATCCTGAGTGGCTTCCACGGTGAGGTTGGAAAACACGGACCAGTAGGTTCCGCACAGAAGGCCAATCAACACAATTCCACCCATATTTCGAAGCTCCGGAAGCAAAAGAAAAATGATCCAGGTTGCCACCGCGGACTGCTTGACCATAATATGCCCTGTGGTAAAGAGCGTGCGCACCTTCGTGTATTTCCGAAAAAATACCAGGACAATATTCCAGACAAAGGCAATCAAAAGGGTGAGCATGGAAAAGGAAGTGGTGATCCCGATACTCTCCAGCCCACTGTTTGCCGCTGTCAGCCCAAAATTCGGATCCAAAACCACTGCCTTTAAAGACCATTCCTGCCAAATGCCCCGAAGCAGAGGATCCACCGTATCCCTTAAGGAGGCAATGCCCAGCTGCAAAATCTGGTATCCTACTACAGTCTTGATAAATCCCGCCGCAATCTCATTCCATTTTCGTTTTAACAGGAGATATCCCGCCACAACGATAAGGCCAATAAAGATTGCCGGCTGTGACAGGATATTGTTGAACATCACGTTCCAAATGCTTGTTACAAGATTCATTTTTCTTCTACCTTCTTTTGTAAAAATCCTTTCTTTTGTTCCGTATTTTCTCCGCTCCTTTTTCCATCATGTTAGTTAGGTTCATCATAAAATACAAATGAAACTTCGTCAATCATCCCGGAATTTTTTGAAATTAATTTCACTTTTCTCTCCCTATCTTGTGTAATTTGTTTCAGAACCCAAAAGGAGAGCCCCGTTTTTGCACAAAAAGTACAAAAGCAAGGCTCTCTCTCCGTCTCTTACCTATTTTTTCTCTTTTCCATCTATGGGGCATGCCATGCACCGGCAAGCCGCTTTACTGCCTCAAAAAGCTCCTCCTCGGAAAGGGTAGCGTACCCGAGAATGACGGTAACTCCCTCTCCGCTTCTTGGCTTTGAAGCTCCAATCTCATACTCCGACAGGGGATAAACCCGAACCCCCTCTGCCCGGGCCCGCGCAATGGCCTCCTTTTCCGTCATGCCGTTTGTAAATTCCACCAAAAGATGAACCCCCGCACGCTCACCGGTAACCTTACAAATGCCGGACAGCTTTTTAAGCTCTCCCAAAAGGATCTCATGCTTTCTTCCGTAAATCGTGCGCATCCGGTTCAGATGGCGCTCAAAATGCCCGTCCTTCAAAAAATGATTCAGAGTCATCTGATCAATGCGGGATACGGTGGAGGAAAAGCTTAGAAGCGTCTCCTCACAGCTTCCAAGAAGTCCGTTTGGAAGCACCAGGTAGCTGATTCGAATGGCCGGGGCAATGGACTTAGAAAAAGTCCCGATGTAAATGACCTTTTCCCTCTGATCCGTTCCCTGCAAGGCCGGAATAGGCTTTCCCTTGTAGCGGAACTCACTGTCATAATCGTCTTCGATAATATAGCGCCCCTCTTCCCTGGATGCCCAGGACAAAAGCTCCAGACGGCGCTTAATGGGCATCACAATCCCCAGGGGATACTGGTGGGAGGGCATCACGTAGGCAATCCGGGCCCCAGAGTCCTCAAGGGCAGATACCTCCATTCCCGAGGCATCCATGGGCACGGTGCACAATGCATAACCCAACTGCTCAAAGATTTGGTAAGCGTGCTTATAGGTGGGGGTCTCCATGGCAATCCGGTGATCGGTTCCCAGAATGACGGACAGCAAAAGCAGCAGATAGTCATTGCCTGCTCCGATGACCACCTGCTTGGGGCTGCACTTGACCCCACGGGCCTGGTAAAGGTAGCGGGTGATGGTCTCTCTTAACTCCCACTCGCCTTTTGGATCCCCCAGCTGAAACAGCTCCTTGTTATCGTCAAGGAGAATGTTTCGGGTGAGCTTCCGCCAGGTTCCGTAGGGAAAGCCCTCCAGATCAATACCCCTTGGCGTAAAGTCATATGCGCAGAAATCCTCCTTTCCGGGAAGGACCGGCATCCTTTCCTCTGTCTCCTCTTTAAAATGGCAGAGGTCCTCAATCTGGCAGACATAGTAACCCTTACAGGGCACGGACTCCAGATATCCCTCGGACAAGAGCTGCTCATAGGCCAGATCCACCGTGCTGCGGCTTACCTCCAGGCAGGCAGAGAGGGCGCGGCCGGAAGGGAGCTTTTCCCCTGCCCTGATGCGTCCTCTTTGGATATCCTGTTTGATGTAATGATAAATTTGCTCGTATAGAGGCACCTTACTTTTGGGATTCAGACTGATAGTTAATTCCTGCATACGTTTCCCTTATTTCTTATGTCTTGGGCAGCTTAAAGGAGCTCTTTAAGGACACAATCCGGTTAAACACCAGCTTTTCCTCTGTGGTATCCTTGGCGTCCACACAGAAGAAGCCGTTACGTACGAACTGATAGCTGTCATAAGGCTTCGCTCCCGCAAAGCCCGGCTCCAGAAATGCCTGCTCTATGACAGTCAGGGAGTTGGGATTTAAGTTGAGGCTTCCGTCCTCATTATAAACCCCCTTCTCCTCATCAATAATATTCTCATAAAGGCGCACCTGGGCAGTCAGAGCATAGGGAACCGGCACCCAGTGAATGGTTCCCTTTACCTTCCGGCCGGTAAAGCCGCTTCCCGCCTTGGTCTCGGGATCGTAGGTACAATGTACCTCCGCCACGCGGCCGTTCTCATCCTTTACAAAGCTCTCGCATTTTACAAAGTAGGCATGCATTAAGCGTACCTCATTGCCCGGGAAGAGACGGAAATACTTCTTCGGCGGCTCCTCCATAAAATCCTCCCGCTCGATGTACAGCTCCCGGCAGAAGGGCACCTTACGGCTTCCCAGCTCCTCATTCTCCAGGTTGTTGGCTGCATCAAGATATTCCACCTGTCCCTCCGGATAGTTATCGATAACAAGCTTGATGGGATCTAAGACCGCCATCAGCCTGGGACGCTTCATCTTCAAATCCTCCCGGATACAGTACTCCAGCATGGCGTAATCCACGGAGGCCTGCCCCTTGGAAATGCCGCAGAGGTTCACAAACATGCGGATGGATTCCGGCGTAAAGCCTCTCCTTCGAAGGGCTGCAATGGAAACCAGACGGGGATCGTCCCAGCCGTCCACGATGCCCTCCTCCACCAGCTTCTTGATGTAGCGCTTTCCCGTCACCACGTTGGTAAGATACAGCTTGGCAAACTCAATCTGGCGGGGTGGTACGGGATATTCAAGCTCCCTTACGACCCAATCGTATAATGGACGATGATCCTCGAATTCCAGGGTACAGATCGAGTGGGTGATACCCTCGATGGCATCCTCAATGGGGTGTGCAAAATCATACATGGGATAAATACACCACTTATCCCCTGTGTTGTGATGGGAAATGTGGGCTATCCGGTAGATAACAGGATCCCGCATATTCATGTTAGGGGAAGCCATGTCAATCTTAGCCCGAAGAACCTTCTCGCCATCGGCATATGCCCCGGAGCGCATAGCTTCAAAGAGCTCCAGATTTTCTTCTATGCTTCGGCTGCGATAGGGGCTTTCCTTTCCCGGCTCCGTCAAGGTGCCCCGGTAGGTGCGGATCTCTTCTGCCGTGAGATCGCAGACATAAGCCTTTCCTTTCTTGATGAGCTTTACGGCCGCCTCGTACATAGCCTCAAAATAGTCGGAGGCAAAAAAGAGACGATCCTCCCAGTCTGCTCCCAGCCATTCCACATCCGCCTTAATGGACTCTACAAACTCTGTCTTTTCCTTGGTGGGATTGGTATCATCAAAGCGCAGGTTAAACTTTCCCTTGTATTTCTGGGAAAGGCCATAATTTAACAGAATCGCCTTGGCATGTCCAATGTGAAGGTAACCGTTGGGCTCCGGCGGAAAGCGAGTGTGTACGGTGTCGTAGACCCCCTCGGCCAGATCCTTGTCTATCATCTGTTCTATAAAATTTTTGCTGATTGCTTCGTTTTCCATCATGTCCTCCTGGTAGCCGAATGCTTCTTCGCATTCCCTTTGACTGTGAAAATCATACCATATGTGGGCCGGATTGGCAACAGAGGCTTTTCCTACTCCATATCCCAATCGCCGATTACTCTGTTTCCAAAGCCGATGGCATCCCCATACATAACCTGATCCGTTTTATACTTTGAATAGCAGAAAATCTTCCTTCCTCCGTCCAGCCGATTTCCATGAATCTCGTAATCCGGTCCGATGATATTATTCTTGGAGAGGGTATGGTTGCATCCCCATGCGCCCTGGACTACAAGGGCAATGTCATATTCGATAATCTCATTCTCTACAATCTTAACGTGATTAATTCGATTTCCCTCGGCAAGGGTGCTGTATCCCTTTTCCGCATCATAGGGAGGAACCGGGTATCCCCAAAAATCGTCAACTCTGCCCTCCATATGTACGGCGGACATCTTAATTGCATGCTGCGCTCCCTTTATGACATTCTTCTCAATGATAAGGCGATCAATCGTACATCCGGAGATATTGCTGGGATACGGAAGCTCCTGGGTTCCATGCTGAGCCTCCACCTGAATGCCTACCTCATGTCCTGAAATATGATTCTCCCTGACAATCACATCCTCCATATGACTGTCAAGACACCTTTGCTCCTGAGACTCGCTCCTTGTGGTAAACAGCATAATGCCAATCTGCGGCTCGAAGGGACCAGGGATCTGGGCAATGAGGGTGTTCTTCTCAATCCTTATATTCCGCGCGTACATTCTGGTCACATCGCCTTTCCCGCATTGATTTGTGGCCCCTACGTTGATTCCCGTATTGAAATACGTGATCCTATTTCCCCGAATGACAACATTTTCAAGAACATTGTCATGCCTTCCGGGAAAGCTTGCCAAAAATGTCATGCCAATATCATGGACGCCATCCACAATATTATCCTCTACCGTAAGATTTACCAATTTACAATTGTAAACCTCGTTGAGGCTCGACTGGCTGATATCCGATCCGTCAAAAAATCCGTAGTTGCATGCGCCGTGAGCCATAAGCCCTTCCGAAAATTGATTCCCGTCCTTCTGATTTGCCAGCGTATGATTTCCCCTCCAAACCACATTGGACAACACCGCATCGTGAATGGGATGATCCGACGTGCGGTACAGCGCATTGAATAAGGAGGTAGCGCAGGCCACATGTCCTGCCGTATGGGATCCGGATTCCGAACTCGGCGCTTCAAACCGATTGTTCTCAATGGCAACCCCGTCTATTGTGAGATTACTGTTCGTAATCCCCGTCATGACACAGGCGCTCTGAATTTCCGAAAATTCGCAGTTTTTTACGAAAACATTTTTCGTATTCATCTCCTGAGATCGAATAAAAATTCCGGTATTAAATTGCGATATCCTGAGATTCTCAATGGAAATATCCTGCCCTTCCACTACAATTCCGTCATATTCCTTGGCTCCGTGAATGTGCGCCTGATTTCCCTCAATGCACAATCCCTTCCTTGACACGATTGCCGGCAGTTCTTTTGTCAATGCAATATCGCCGCCCTCTGCGAAGCTGATTACAGCCCTCTCTTCACTCTCGCTCAGCCCACGAATGGCTTCCCATAAGCTTGTCTCATCGCAAACCTGAAATAACATCCCCGTGTCCTCCTCTTCATTCCTCATTTTTTAAATCGCAAAGCACGCAATTGTTCATCCCGATTGCGTCCTCATACATATCGTTATCTGCCACTCGCTTGTAGTAGCTAAATACTTTCCTTCTCTTATCCAGCTTATTTCTGACGGCGTTTACATTTTCTCCAACCGTGCAGTCCTTAACGGCTGCATGCCCGCAGGCCCATGCGGCGCCAATCGTAAATGCCGTATCATATTCATATATTTCATTATCCGACAGGAAAACATCGTCTATCAGCCCATTGGTGCACCAGGTGCTGAAGGGCAATTTCTTATCAAAGGGCGCAAGATCGAAGCCCCAGAACGGATCATATCGCCCCTCCAGATGAGCGGCAAAGATACGAACCGGCAGCTGTGCGTTTTCGATTTTGTTGCCGGCAATGGTTACCCGCTTTAAGGAGCAGTGCTCCACAACACTGGGGAAGGGAAGATCCTGCGTTGCATGAATTGCCTGAAGAGCGATTCCCACCTCTCTCCCATAGATGTGGTTGTTGATTACATAGATATCATGCATCCTTAAGTCTCTGCATACGATCGTGCGCGATTCGGCCCGGACCGTAAACAG
Organism: Lachnospiraceae bacterium; assembly: GCA_022791635.1. Lineage (GTDB taxonomy): Bacteria > Bacillota > Clostridia > Lachnospirales > Lachnospiraceae > Laedolimicola. Next base: position 50,158 of record JAAVZL010000047.1, on the reverse strand, counting down.
CATAATGCCAATTTGAGGCTCATGAGGTCCCGGCACCTGGGGAATCAGAGTATTCCCTGAAATCGTAACAGCGCTTGTTTCACAGTTGCGCACATTGCCGCTGGAGGGAATATTCGCCGTGCCCACATTAATTGCCGTATTGTGATAGGTAATATGATTATTGCGGATTTCTACATTTCTCAGTATACAATTCCGGATCGCCGGCAGTCCGGCCAGAACATCAATGCCGATATCCCAGACTCCTTCAATGACATTGTCCTCAATGCAGATCATTTCCTCCAGAGAGTCCGAAACATCATTATAGGGGGAGCGCAGCATATCTCCGTCGTCATAGAAGGCATAATCACAGACTCCGTGTACCGTAATACCAAGCATAAACACATTTTTGTCCTGGGGATTTGGCTTCAGCTCGTTCCTTTTGCACCTCACATTTCGAAGCGCAACATGGTGAATGGGCTGGTGATCCGTTTCAAAGCAGGCCGTCATAAAATTAATTGCCGTTGAGCAATGGCCGCCCCGCTCTTTTGAGGGTGCGATAAACGTATTTTCCTCCACCTGTATATCCGAAATACCAAGCCCGCTAGCGGTAATCGCCGTGGCCACTCCTTCGCTTACGATGTCTTCAAACACGCAGCCCTTTACGCCAATCTCACTGATATCCTTCTGATCGGCCTCTATCCATACTCCGACAAAATAGCTGCCGATATGTAAATTCCGTATCAGCACATGACTTCTGTGAACGGTCAGGGCCTTTCCGCTTCCGTTTCCAATCAGCCTGGCGCCGTTGCCCTCTATCACCAATTTGTTCCCACCGCCTCCCGTCAGCAGGAGTGTTTCCTCCCCTGTCCGGTATGCTGTGCCGGGATCCAATTCAATGGTGATATCCTCGCCCGCCGATTCGGCTTCCTTTAGAGCCTGCCTGAATTCCAGTTCCGAATGAGATACTATTCTACGCATTTGTCATTATCCCTCCTGTAACAACCGTCTCATTTGCTTTGACATGCAAGGCTTCTGCCGCCTGTGCTTTCTGCCCATGATCCTATATTTCAAAATATCATATTTTTGAAACGGAATCAAGAAATCCTTCCTCTATTCTGCGAGAAACCTTTTTGGGGACTAGTGTGTCAGCACACTAAACTCTCACCTTTACGCCCCTGGTGTCCCGGCTGCCGGGCTTGAGCTTGTTTAGGGTCAGCTGCTTCTCCTTATAGGAAATGGTCTGTTCGGTGCCTGTCTGGTACAGGTAGGCGGCCTTAAGAGAGTCGGCGGCTCCCAGGCGCATGCCCCGGACTCCTATGGCTCCCTTCTTTTTCTCAGGGACCTCCGAGACGGCAAAGCGCAGGAAATAACCCTCCTGGCTTTGAAGAACCAGCTGCTCGCTGCCCTCTATGGTTGTTGCAAGAAGGACCCTGTCCTCCTCTCCCAGCTTGGTGGCGGCCACAGTTCGCTTGCTGGTCTCAAATTCGCTGCCGTCCACCACCTTGAGCATGCCCCCCCTGGTGACGAAAAGAAGCTTCCTTTCCCGGATGTCCTCCATGCTTCCGATTCCTGTAAGCTGCTCCTCCGCGCTGTTGTAGTTGCTGAAATTGTCGATGGGGACGCCTTTATCCCGGAAGCGGCCGAAGGGCAGATCAAGAGCCTTTATGGCATGCATACGGCCGGTATCGGTGAACAGCACAATGCGGCCGGTATTCATGCAGGGAAATACGTACTTGTTCTCGGCGTCGGCGGCTTCCTTATTGCGCTCATAGGTTGGCAGATCAATGGTTTTGGCATAGCCGAAGCGATCCATGAGAAACATGACGGGCATCTCTTCCGGCTTTTTTTCCTCGAAGACGATCTCCGCCGCATTTTCTATGGAGGTTCTTCTGGCCCTTGCGTAGGCCTTTCGAATGGCCTCCATGTCCTTTAGAATGACCTTTGTCATGCTGGAGTGGTGCTCCAGAATGTCCTCGTAGGCGGCAATGTTCTTGAGCGTCTGAGCATTTTCTGCCATGAGGGCCTGAATTTCCAGGCCAATCAGACGGTAGAGGCGCATCTCCAGGATGGCAGTAGCCTGGCGCTCCGTGAAGCGAAGCCTGGAGGCACGCTTTTTAGAGGCCTCGGATTTGAAGCGGATGTTTTCGGTCTTTCCTTCGATAAGACAGGCCTTTGCATCCTTGATGTTTTTGCTGCCCCGGAGGATCTCAATGATGAGATCGATGACGTCGCAGGCCCGGATAAGGCCTTCCTGGATTTCCCGTTTTTCCTGTTCCTTTGTTAATAGGGTGCGGTATTTTCGGGTAGTAAGCTCGTACTGGAATTCGATGTAGTGCTCCAGGATCTGCTTAAGTCCCAGGGTTTCGGGGCGTCCGTCCACTACGGCCAGCATATTGACGCCGAAGGTGTCCTCCAGGCGGGTTTTTTTGTAGAGCATATTTTTGAGATTCTCGGTGTTGGCCCCCTTTCGAAGCTCCAGGACAATGCGGATGCCCTCCTTGGAGGACTGGTTGGAGATGTCCGTGATCTCCGGGGCTTTTTTGGATTCCACCAGGGCCGCAATGTCGTTCAAAAATTTTCCGATGTTGGCTCCTATCATGGGATAGGGAATCTCGGTGATCACAAGCTGCTCTCTGCCGCCCTTTAGCTTCTCTACCCGAACACGGCCCCGGACCTTGATTTTGCCCATGCCGGTTTCGTAGATAGCGGGAAGCTCGTCTTTGTTTACTACGATGCCTCCCGTGGGGAAGTCGGGGCCCGGCATGAGCTTTAGCAGGCTCTCGGTGGAGATATCGGGATTTTTGAGGTAGGCCTTTGCGGCGTCTATAACCTCACCCAGGTTGTGGGGTGGGATGCTTGTGGCCATTCCCACGGCGATTCCGTCGGATCCGTTCACCAGAAGGTTCGGGAGCCTGGCCGGTAGGACAGAGGGCTCCTTTTCGGTCTCGTCAAAGTTGGGGACAAAGTCTACCACGTTTTTGTCCAGATCTGAGAGGAAAGCTTCCTGGGTGACCTTTTGTAAGCGGGCCTCGGTGTAGCGCATGGCGGCGGCTCCGTCTCCCTCGATGGAGCCGAAGTTGCCGTGGCCGTCTACTAGGGGAAGGCCTTTTTTAAAGTCCTGGGACATGACCACCAGGGCCTCGTAGATGGAGCTGTCTCCGTGGGGGTGGTATTTACCCATGGTATCGCCTACGATACGGGCGCATTTGCGGTAGGGGCGGTCAAAACGGATGCCGAGCTCGTACATGTCGTAGAGGGTTCTTCGCTGTACGGGCTTTAGACCGTCTCTTACATCGGGGAGGGCCCGGGCAATGATTACGCTCATGGCGTAGTCGATGTAGGATTTCTGCATGAGATCCGAGTATTCGGTGCGGATGATTTGTTCTTCTATCTGCTTTTCCATGGTTTTCTCCTGGTTTTATTTTTAGGGTAGGCGGACGCCGCCGGGAAACGGAAAGTATCTTCTTTCCCTGCTCCGCCCAGAGGGCTAACACGCCTGGAAAGAAGATACTTTCCGTTTCCCGGCGGCTGGCTTTTGAGGTGTTTTTAGCTTTTTGGGTATTTTGGCATGTATTGGGCAAAGTCATTCAGTTAAGTCTACGAGAACTATCGGCGCAGGGGAGGAGGGCCGCCCCGATTAGGGGTGGCGGTTCTTGCCCGGAGCCTTCGTAAGCTTTGCAGGGCTTAACTGAATGACTTTGGTGCATTGAGATGAGGCTTATATATCCAGTTCTGCGTCGCAGGCGTGTTCGTAGATGAAGGCGCGCCTGGGGGGGACTTCGGTACCCATGAGCATTTCGGTTATGTTGGAGGCCATGCGGGCGTCCTCAATCTCTACCCGCTTCAGGATGCGGGTGGCGGGATTGAGGGTGGTCTCCCAGAGCTGGTCGGCGTCCATCTCGCCCAGGCCCTTGTAGCGCTGGAGGGTGAAGCTTCCCTTGTGGCGCTTCCGGTAGCGCTCCAGGGCTTTGTCGTCGTAGAGATACTCTTCTTCTCCCCGGGAGGGCATGGCCTTGTAGAGGGGCGGCATGGCGATGTATACGTGTCCCTCGTAGATGAGATCCGGCATGAAGCGGTAAAACAGGGTCAGAAGCAGGGTGGAAATGTGGGCGCCGTCCACGTCTGCATCGGCCATGATGACGATCTTGTCGTAGCGAAGCTTGCTGATGTCAAAGTCGTTGCCATAGCCTTCGGAGAAGCCGCAGCCGAAGGCGTTGATCATGGTTTTGATCTCGGCGTTGGCCAGTACCTTGTCGATGCTGGCTTTTTCCACGTTCAGGATCTTTCCCCGGATGGGGAGGATGGCCTGGAAGCTTCGGTCTCTGGCTGTCTTGGCGGAGCCGCCGGCGGAATCTCCCTCTACAATGAAGATCTCGCATCTGGAGGCGTCTCGGCTCTCGCAGTTGGCTAGCTTTCCGTTGGAGTCAAAGGAGTATTTCTGCTTTGACAGGAGGTTGGTCTTGGCTCTTTCCTCTGTCTTTCGTATTTTAGCCGCTTTTTCGGCGCAGCCGATGACGCTTTTCAGGGTCTCCAGGTTGCGGTCAAAGTAGCGGACTATCTCGTCTCCCGCCACCTTGGCCGTGGCCTTAGAGGCGTCCTGGTTGTCAAGCTTTGTCTTGGTCTGGCCCTCGAAGCGGGGGGACGGATGCTTGATGGAGATGACGGCGGTCATACCGTTGCGCACGTCGGCTCCGGTAAAGTTCATGTCCTTTTCCTTGAGGATGCCAAGCTCTCTGGCATAATTGTTGATGACGGTGGTAAATACGGTCTTGAAGCCGGTCAGGTGGGTGCCGCCCTCTGCGTTGTAGATGTTGTTGCAGAAACCCAGGACATTTTCATGGAACTCGTTTACATATTGAAAGGCTCCCTCTACCACAATGCCCTCGGCTTCGCCTTTGAAGTAAATGACGTCGTGAATCTGCTCTTTTTTCTTATTTAAGTCCTCCACAAAGCCGATGATTCCGTTTTCCTCGTGGAAGGTCACCTCTTCTGCCGGTTCTGTCCGCTGATCCTTAAAATAGATGGTCAGCTCCGGATTGAGATATGCGGTCTCGTGAAGACGACTCTTCACTTCCTCGGCCTGAAATCTCGTCTTCTCGAAGATCTCCGGGTCCGGAAGGAAGTTGATGCGGGTTCCCGTCTCCTTTGTTTTCCGTAAGATGGGGAGGAGGCCGTCCTTTAGCTCAATGGTGGGAATGCCCCGCTCGTAGTGATCGTGGTGGACGGCTCCGTCACGGCTCACCTCGATGTCCAGGTAGGTGGACAGGGCGTTGACCACGGAGGAGCCTACGCCGTGAAGGCCGCCGCTGGTCTTGTAGACGGAATCGTCAAACTTGCCGCCGGCGTGGAGGGTGGTGAATACCAGCCGCTCGGCGGAGATTCCCTTGGCGTGCAGATCTACGGGAATGCCCCGGCCGTCGTCGCTGACCGTGCAGGAGCCGTCCCGCTCCAGGGTCACCCAGATCCGGGAGCAGAAGCCTGCCAGATGCTCGTCCACGGAATTGTCCACAATCTCATAAATCAGATGGTTCAAGCCCTTTCGGGATACGCTGCCGATATACATGCCCGGACGCTTGCGCACAGCCTCCAGGCCCTCCAGGACGGCTATGCTGTCTGCGTCGTAGGTATTTTTCTTTGCCATTTCTATGTTCCTCGTTCCTATCTTTATCCATCCGAATGGATGTTCTGTTTTTCTCAGTCTTAGGTAGTATAACACAAGATGTTGTAGTTTGTAAAATATTTCTTTTCCAATCTTTCAAACAAAATGTGCTAATTGGTGATGTCGAGATGTCGCAAACTAGGACAGCAGGCTTTTCCAATATCCGGTGTCCGGCTGTTCGCGTACAGGCTGTCTGATATGGACGGATATTGCTTTGGCAATGTCCGTACAGAGCAGACAGAATGTACGAGAACCGTCCGAACACGGATATGGAAAAGCCTGCTGTCCTAGTTTGCGACATTTCCTTCCAATTTCCTTCTAATTTCCTTCTAATTTGCGATGAAGCAGCCAAAGATAAAGGCAGACTCCAAGGGTCACATAGACCTCCAGAAGGGTGGATACCATACCTACAGAGAAAAGCAAAATAACGGAGCCCGCCCCCAAAAACGCCAGGAAGCCCCACTGCACTCCAAATCTGCCGCCGCTTTCCTTCTGAAGCAGCAGCAAAAACCGTACCTGAGCCACTGCCAAAAGCAGGGGCGACAGGAAGGAAATCTGCACATGCAGGCGGGAAAGGCCGGGAACCCGCTCCGGCAGATAGGGAATCCCCACAGCAGTTATGAAGAACACCAGGGCGGCAAAAAGAAAGCCCCGGCTCATGCGATCCCGGCAGCCGCTAAGCTCCATCAGCTCCTTTGTATAGAGATAAAAATAATTCCCCGTCAAAGCGCCCCAGAGCAGAAAGGCCATGCGGCGCCCGCCCCGGTTCCCGATAACGGAGAAGTTCGTTCCCGTCCAGGAATCCCCAAAAGCCATCAAAAGAGTCAAAAGCGGAATCAGGCACAGGGAACAGAATCCATACCGTTTCTCCATAACGATACTCCTTTCTGCTTTTTAGTATGCGGAGCATCCACATTTCCACACGGGACAAGTTTTGGAAAGTTTTATCCTTTTCATATGGGCAGATTTCTGGTATACTAGGAAGCAGGAAGGCGAAAATGGGACAGGATATATTATACTTTTTTGAAGGAAAGCCGGAAGCGCTGCCGCTGTATGAGGCTTTTGAGCAGAAGGTTTTTTCCTGGATAGACAGTGTGAAGGTATCCTGAAAATAGAAAAACGGCTTTGACGCACAAAAAAAGCTTTAAAAATCTCGTAAAATCAAGATTTCTAAAACCTTTCATAACAGTCCCTAGGGGAATCGAACCCCTGTTTCCGCCGTGAGAGGGCGGCGTCTTAACCGCTTGACCAAGGAACCATACCGGCTTTTCCTGCCGACTTGTTTAGTATATAACATAATTTTTCATTTGGCAAGTCTTTTTTTTAATTTTTTAAATTTTTTTCTTTTTTGCTTTTTAACACCAAAATTTTATAGATACCAATCGAGAAAGGAAGCATCTATGACAACAACACTGCAAACATTTTTTCAGGACAATCCCAAGACGGCTCTCGCCTTTTCCGGCGGAACAGATTCCGCCTACCTGCTGTCTGCCGGCCTTAAGTATGGAGCCGATATTCGCGCCTACTATATCAAAAGCCAATTTCAGCCGGCCTTTGAGCTTGCGGACGCCCAAAGACTGGCCGCAGAGCTTGGCACAGCCCTTACCATCCTTCCCCTGGACGTTCTTTCCGTACCCCAGGTAAGAAGGAACCCCGCCGACCGCTGCTACTACTGCAAGCAGGCCATCTTCACCACCTTAATCCGGCAGGCCGGGAAGGACGGCTATCCTCTCGTGATTGACGGCACCAACGTCTCGGATCTCACCGAGGACCGCCCTGGGATGCGCGTCCTCGCGGAGCTTGGCGTGCGCTCCCCCCTGCGGGAGGCCGGACTTACAAAGGAAGAGATCCGCGTCCTCTCCAAAGAGCAGGGACTCTTCACCTGGAACAAGCCTGCCTATGCCTGCCTCTCCACCCGTATCGCCCCAGGAGAGGAAATCACCGAGAAAGCTCTCCGGCAGGTGGAGGAGGCGGAAAAAGCCCTGGCTGCCTGCGGATTTTCCGATTTCCGCGTCCGTGTTGCGGGAAACAGCGCCAGGCTTCAGGTGACAGCCTCCCAAATGGATCTGGTCCTGGCAAAGAGAAGCCGAATTTTAGAGCTTCTGCATCCCTATTACACTACCGTAACTCTAGATCTAAAGGAACGCCAAGGAGCTGCCGAAAAATGAGCCAACAGGCTTTTCCAATATCCAGTGTCCGGCTGTTCGCGTACAGGCTGTCTGACATGGGCGGATATTGCTTTGCAATGTCCGCATCCTTCCCAGGCTTTAAGCTTCCCACTCGCCGATCCGCCCGGCAGATACGGGCCGGATAGATGGTCAGAGCCTTAAGCCCCTCCTCCATGGGAAGTCCGTATTTCACCGCCAGCCCGGCGCAAAGAGGAAGATACTGAATCAGGGCCACCGGGTGATCCGTGGTAACCCACAATCACCGGAAAGCCCGAGGCTGCAATCTCATCGGCAACCAGATGCGCTTCTGTGCCGTGATCGATGGTCAGATCCACCTCAAACTCCCTTGCAATGCGAATCGCCGTAAGAATATCATCCGCCCGATGGGCATGCGCCTTAATTGGAATCTCCCGGCGCAGTACCGGAAGCCCCATAGCTGGCCTTGGGATTTTCCCCGAAGGCAGCCTTCATTGGCGCTGCCCGGCCCTGTCATCACGGAGGTGATCCCGGCCCGAATAGCATCGTGAAAGGCCGGATCCATGGGGTTTATGGCGTCAATGGCCCGAAGCTGAGGCTGTATGGGACCGCTGATCTCATTGCAGTCATCATCAATGGAACCCCGGGTCTCCTCGGTGATGCCGATATGAGCATGAGCCTCAATCAGTCCGGGCAGAATCCAGGCATCCCGCGCTTCAATCACCTGCTCTCCTGTTTCCGGCTTCGGAGCCTCCTGTATCGGTCCTATATTTTATATTTTTTCATTTTCACTCTTAATATAGCTATTATTGTATGTCGTGCCCTCCATGGTACATACCTTACCGCCAAAGATCAGCATAAAAAACCTCCTTTTGAAACTCCTGTCTATCGTTTGGCCTAAATGTGAATTCCAGTATGGCCAAGCAATACTTTAATTACAGGATTTCCAAAAAGAGGTTTTTTATAAGCTTTCAAAGGAGCCTTTTATTTCAGTTCATTCGCCAGATCCGAATTATACAAATATCCGGCAATATACTCCCGCACCTTGTGATATACCTTATCCTGTGCATATGCAATATCGCCTTCCTTTTCCTGAAGAGCAAATTCATAGGCCTGGCGCATCTCTGTTCCCACATTAATCTTGGCAATTCCTGCCTTTACAGCCTCTAACAGACATTCATGCTGAACGCCGCTTCCGCCGTGAAGCACCAGAGGAATCCCGGCCGCCTGATACAGCGCCCCGATATGCTCCACATCCAGCCGGGCCGCCGGTTTTTTCTGATTGCGCACTGCCTCTGCGACCTGTCCGTGAATGTTTCCGACAGCCACCGAGAGCCAATCACACTTACTTTCAAGCGCAAATCTTTTTGCCTCCTCCAGCTTTGTAAAGCCCATTTTCTTTGCAAAAATCTCTTCATAAGGCGGCATCTCGCCGCTTTCATGACCCATTACCGCACCAAGCTCAGCCTCACAGGGAACCCCCGCTTCATGCGCCATCGCCGAAATCTCTGCAGTTACCTTTATATTCTCTTCCAGGGACAGACGAGAACTGTCTATCATTACCGACTGGTACCCTGCTTTCAGGGCGCGCGCCACCAGCTCCACGTAGTCTACCTTCTTATAGTCTTCATCAATGACCGGAATATGATCCAGGTGAAGCAGGGTATGACCAGGCACCTGATATTTTTCATATTCCTCGGCAACACGCTCCAGGGCTTTGAGAGTTCATTTTCTCCCACTCCACCCTTGCTACCTGAATCATAGCCACACTGTTTTCGTCCGCAATCGCCAAAGCGACAGGCTTCACCATAGGAATATGGGGGATATTAAACGCCGGAATGCATTTTCCGATGCTTCTCGCCTTTTGCACTGCTTCCTTTGTGTTCATATTTTCTCCTTCCCGGGCCTATCAGTCCTCATCTCTTAAAACTTCTCTTACAGCCCGATACATTTTTTTATATTTTTTATAGTATTTCATATAAAGCTCATGCTTCTCTGGATTCGGGATATATTCCTTCTCTGGCTTTACAAATATCTTTGCCGCTTCCGAAAGACTTTCATAGACTCCACATGCCACGCCTGACATCATGATACAGCCCAGAGTACTGGACTGCGCATTTCCAAGCGTCACAATTCTCGTATTCAAAATATCGGCCTTCATCTGCAGCCATACCGGAGACTGTGCTCCTCCTCCGGTAGCGTAAAGGGCGTCTATCCGAATACCGGCCGCCTCCAGGCACTCCATATTCAGCCTCATCTCATAGGTCACACCCTCCATCAGTCCCTGGTAAATGTCAATCGAGGTAGTACTGTCCCGTAATCCCAAAATAGCTCCCTTGGCATCCGGATCCATATAAGGCGTAGCTGCCCCGGACAGATAAGGCAGCACCAGTAAGCCTGACGGAGCATCGGTTGAAACCTTCGCATTAAAGCCCTCATAGGCGCTGATTCCCTGTTCCTTATAAAGCTTTGCCTCCAGAGACGCCAGATTATCGCGATACCATTTTAACAGAGAACCCCCGTTAAAGGAAAATGCATAGGTTACATAAGTTCCCGGCTTTATAAAAGGAATCATTGCAAAGCAGTTTTCCAGCATCACATTTAAGTTCTCCGGCTCTTCAAATACGGGAGTGATACATTCCACAGTACCAGTGCCATCCACCGCCATTCCCTTTTTAAGACAGCCTGTTCCTATCGCAGCCGCCATCTGATCCTGACAGCCGGTCACCACCATCGTAGAGACGGAAAGCCCAAGCTCCTCCGCAACCTCGGCAGTTACATATCCCACCTTCGTTCCAATGGGCACCGGCTTTGACATTTTGGAGCTGTCCAAACCGGCAAATGCCAGAATATCCTCTGCCCAGTTAAGCTTTCGATAATCAAACGCCATCGTACGGCTGGCCAGAGAATAATCGATCTGAAAGATGCCTGTAAGCATATAAGTAATGTAGTCTCCAAACATGCAGATATGAACCGTCTTCTCCAGAACTTCCCTTTTATGCTCTGCAAGCCACATAAGCTTAGAAATACTGTACATGGGATGGGCCCTTAAGCCGGTAATCCGGAACAAATACTCGACTCCAAAATGATCGATAATCTTCTGGCATTCCTCTTCCCCTCTGGGATCCAGATAGGTCAGAGAATTCATCAGGGGTTTATAATCCTCCCCCAGCAAAATCGGAGTCTCACCAAAAGAGGTTACGCCTATTGCCTGAATGGCTTCCTGTCCGGAGGCTGCCTCCCGAATCACCTTTTTGATATTCTGCCAGACCTCCCAGGCATTCAGCTCCCATCCGTTTTTCGTATTCAGAGTCTCGTATTCCCGATAGCTCTGACTCAAAACAGTTCCATTTAAATCACAAACCGTACACTTACAGCCTGTAGTTCCCACATCTACACCTGCAATCGCCACAATAGCTTCTCCTTTCGCAATCCTATCGGAATTACACTACAAGCTCCATCCGCTTGATAATATGATCCTGGTAGCACTCATCCAGCTCCACAAAATATCCGCTCCATCCCCATACGCGCACAATCAGATTCCGGTGATTTTCAGGATGCTTTTTGGCGTCCAGCATTTGTTCCCGGTTCACCGCATTAATTTGCATCTGATGACCGCCCAAATCTACAAAGGTCTTGACAAACTGTGCCGTCTTCTCCACACTTTCCTCATTTCGGAACATGGTATCAGACAGCTCAATGGTCAGAGGTCCGCCATTTGATACCCGCGTCAGATTCTGCTTGGTAAAGGACTTCACAATGGAAATGGGACCATCCAGTCTGGTAAAAATACTGGGGCTGTAATTCGCTGCAAACTGTTCGCCCCGGTGCCTTCCGTCGGGTGTGGCCTGCTCATCCCTGGACTGCCAGATATAATACATGGCAGAACCCGTTCCAACGCGGTAAATTCCGCCCCGCTCATTTTTGTAGCCCTCCATGGAATCCGCAAACCAATCCAAAAGAATGGTTGCAAGCTCATCCACCTCGTCCTCGTCATTTCCCATCTTGGGGCCTTCATAGCGAAGCTTATTGGCCAATTCCTCATATCCCTTAAAATCCTTTTCCAGTGCTTCCAGAAGTGTTTCTTTCGAAATACTCTTCTCCTCATAGATATACTTGCGTACACTGGCCAGAGAATCCACCGCAATGGCTATGCCGGTTCCGTGAAATCCGAAATTATTATATTTATTGCCCTGGCTAATGTCAGTTCCTCTTTCCACACAGCCATTCATCAGCATGCTGAGCAAGGGAGCCGGCTCCATATATACGGAAGACACACTGTCCCTTAACCGCTTTGCCTCAGCATAAATATTCTTCTTTACATCGGCCATCACATCCTCAAAGGTATCAAACTCAGGCAGCCGGTTTACGGACGCAATCACACAGGCCGGGAAGGACAGACCGTTGATATTCGGAATATCCATCCCACAGCCGGGAATAATAAACTCCCAGCAGGCCGCCATGGCATAATTATACGCATCCTTTTCCTCATATCCCCAGTTAAGGAGCGCTTTTACTACGATATCATCATTGGAATACTGAGGGAAGCCAAGTCCCTGCTTTGTAAGCTCTGTTCCTCTCACATACATAGAAAGGGGCGTATTTTTATTTACGCGCAAATTGATCTTCGGATCAATCAGCTTCAATTCCAGACTGGCCTGAAGGCAGATATCCGACAGCTCATTATAGCTCTCGGTTCCGTCTGGATTCAGACCTCCCAGTACCATGCTCTGTCCGTTATCTCCCTGCTGCATGCCCGTATATAAATCACTGTCCTTGTTAAGACAAAGGAAAAACTCCTCCACCAGCTCCAGGGCAGACTCTTTTGTAAGACGCCCTTCCTTCAAATCCTTCCCATAGAAAGGATACATATACTGATCAAAGCGCCCTAAGGTATTGTGATAATTAAAGCTGCACCACAGGCAGTAATGCACAATACGCAAAAACTGCAGCGCCTCCAAAAAGGTTTCCGGCTTCTTATAGGGAACCTTCCGAAGAAGCTTTGCCACCTCTTCATTCCCCACTCTCTCAGCCTCTAAGGCATAACGCTCCGTAAAGGCTTCTATCACCTCAAGGGTGTCCAGAAGACTCTTTTCATAGGTCACCTTTTCGATTTTCCCGGCTTTCTCAAATTCTGCAATTTTCTCCCGGATCTCCCGTTTCTTTTCATCAAATCCGCAGGAAAGAAGCTGCATATAATCCGGAGAGATATTGCATACCTTTCCCTGCTCATGAATATAATGCTTCTTGGAAAGCTCCTCAAATTCTTCTGCCGTATAAATCTCCGGCACGGTCACTACTGTCCGCAAAAAAGCAATGGATTCACCAGGGATGACTACCGGAGTCTCCTCCTCAAGCATATCCTTAAGCCTTCTCACGGTTCTCTCCGGAGCACTTAGCTCATCTCTCTCATAGTTCACCGCAAAGCGGTATTTATCCTCCGGCGCTTTTCTAAATTTATGATGCTCTCTGTTCTTCACATAGTAAGTAAGCATTTGCTCTATCTTCTCTGTCATATTCCCCTCCTACAAAACCTTGACCGGTATTTCAAAGCGCTCAAAAATTTCCACTGCCGCATTCACTTCCCGATTTTCATCAAATCCGGGAGTATACTCCAGATTCACCATGCTATATTTTGCTCCGGCAGTCTTATGATAGGGAAGCAGCTCCAGGCGATTAAGACTATCCGTATTCTGCAGCATCCCTGCCGTCATCCTCAGATTTTCTCCCGTATCATTTACTCCCGGTATCAAGGGAATTCGAGCTGTGAAAGGCTTTTGGGAACGCTTAAGCTGCTCCAGATTCGCCAGAATCTTCTCATTGCTCTTTCCCGTCCAATATTGATGCTTCTTTGGATCCGCCAGCTTAATATCCATGATTACGTAATCCAATCTTTTTAAAATTTCATCAAAAATATCCGAAGAACAATAGCCGCAGGTTTCTATCGCCCGATGTATCCCTTCCAGCCGTTCCAAAAGCTCCAGCACGAACTCCGGCTGCGCCGTAGGTTCTCCGCCTGATAAGGTTACCCCTCCTCCGTTCATCCGAAAGATTCGCTCATCCCTCCGGAGCTTTCCCGCCAGAGCCTCTGCCGTATACTCCGTCCCGCAAATCTTGCGCAAACGCAGCGGACAGGCAATGACACACCTTCCGCAGGCAGTACAGCGCTCAGGGCTGGGACACGCCTCCTTACAGCGCCCGCAGCCGGTACAGCCCTGTGTGCTCACCATCAGCTGCGGAGAAAAGGAGAGGCCCTCCGGATTGTGGCACCATTTGCAACGCAGAGGGCAGCCCTTCATAAACACCGTCGTCCGGATTCCCGGTCCGTCAAAAGCAGCCAGCTGTTTGATATCAAAAATGGTTCCCGTTTTGCTCATAGCCTTACAAATCCTTCAGCTCATAATTTTTTCCGGAAAATTTTACACAGGTCCTTTCGTTTCTCTGTGGAAGGACCCATGGATCCTCTTAAAACATCTCGTCTATTTCATAACCAAGATAGGTTGTAATGGCTTCCCGGAGCACATCCTCCACATCCGCACGTACCATGCTTACGTGATGGCGATAACCCTTCTTACAGATGCTAAACAGAAGCTTCTGAAGTTCCGGAATCCGAATCACGGCGGGACATCCGAAGAATTCCTTCTCTATCTCCGTATCCTTTATCTCACCCTTGCCCACGTAGAAGGTCAGCTTTCCGTTCTCTGTCTTGGCGCTCATGTAGGTCATAACGCTTGGCTTTACGCGAACCTGCTTACAGCCCCAGGCTACACCGCCCAGTTCTTCCTTCCCTTTATCCAGCATTTTATGGGAAATTACCGTTCCTTTCTCCATCAGCTGACTTTCCGGAATAGAACCGCAGTGGAACAAAATACACTCATCCGCCTCTTCCGAATAGTTATTGTTCCAATCCATGCAGATAGGAGGCAAATCCGCAGCCGCATTGAGCATGGCCATAGCAAGCGCATTGCACACATCCATCTCACAGGCTACCGGCATATGCTCCTCATGAAGCAGCCCCATCACCATACAGGGAGTAATACGGAATTCATCCTGAAGATCCGGCCAACAGCGAATGGCTGCCGCTCCCAGATGAAATTCCCTGAAAAGTCCCTTTAAGGTAACGTAAAGCGCCGCCTGAGCCTCTACGGTGCCTTCCGGCATATTTGAGGTATCACACGCGTTTACGACCTTCTCATAAGCCGCTTTAAATTCCTCGGAGCTGCGATCAACCTCTTTTATGCGCCGGCAAATCTGGTACATATCAATGGTCTCGCAGTTAATATCATTGGCCTGAAGAGCCAGCTCGTCGCACCGAACCGTCTTAAAGGCCGTAGTTCTGGCTCCGAAAGCTCCTATATTAAAGTCTCTCATTCTGTTTACAACGGCACAAACCTGGGCAAACTTCACCAGCTGACCGCGAAACGCATCGGAAGAGGGCTTACAGGTATGAGGCGGAAATACCGTAAATTTGATCCCCGCCTGCCGGAAGGTGTCCGCAATGGAAATTTTTCCGCAGAATGCGTCTCGTCTATGATTGAAATCCATCGCCCCTATCTCGTCCGGATAGGCCTGCAGCAAAATAGGCACTTTGCAGTCATGCATGGCTTTCAAGGCCCCGTTCTCATCTCCAAAGTTGGGAAGGCACATAATCACTCCGTCATACTCACCTTCATGCTCCTTTAAGAATTTCGCGTACTGATAGCCCTCCTCCTGGGTCTCCACTGCCCCAAACCTGGTAAGAGAAGCTTCCATCTCTATGTATCCAAAGCCCAAAGAGGAAACAACCTCTTCCATCTCTGCTCTTGCCGCGCCAATTGCCTCCGCAGGAAAAAATCCTCTGTTTGCAAAATAAAGTGCAAATGTCATCTTGCTCATATGTCCCTCCAAAATAGTAGTTTTAATTAATATAGTTTCTGAAATTATCCGTACTCAGACACAGCTGTGTTTCAATGATTTTATGGATAGCCTCCTCGCCTGCAGGTCTTCCCTTGTTCTTCATCCGTTCAATCAGAATCTTGCAGGTCTCCATGACCATACTCTGCTTCGGCGTATGAACCGATACCATAGGAAAAGGCATAATAAAACGGGACTGAATATTATCAAATCCAACCACTTCCATATCCCCCGGCACCTGATAGCCCATAGTCCTTAAGACAACAACTGCCGTCCAAGCCATCATATCGTTGAAGGTAAATACCGCATCAAATTCCGGTGCCTCCTTAAGCACCCTCTCAAGAGCCTCATAAGAGCTGAAATCCTTAAGCTCCACCACATAATCGGGATCAAAAGGGGTTCCATTTTCCTCCAGTGCCTGTCTGTATCCCTGCAGCCGCTCTCTGGCAGATGAAATATAGAGAGGCGCATGAATAAACAGGATCTTCCGATAACCTTTTTCAAGCATATAATTTGTCGCAAGCCTCGCGCCCTGTACGTCATCCCAGGCCACGTAATCCACATCGGGATCCTCAACCTTACGCCCCAGAACCACAAAAGGAATTCCGCTGCTTTTGAGAAATGTAATATTATCGCTATTTTCCTGGGTAGGACAGATGAGGATTCCGTCCACGCCCTTGCTGATGGCTACATTCAAAGACTTTCGCTCCTGCTGCGAATTCTCATTTGTATTAAAAGTAATGATACAAAAGCCTTCTTTTTGCATGAGCTCTTCGATCTCTTTTACTTCAATTCCAAACAGTGGATTGGAAATATCGCTTATAATAACAGCTATAATTCCGGACTGTCCCGAACGCAGCGTACTGGCCGCCGAGTTCATAATATATCCCATTTCTTTCGCCGTCTGTAAAATAAACTCCCTTGTCTCATCTGATATATCAGACATTCCACGAAGAGCATGTGAAACGGTATTTACGGAAAATCCCGTTCTTTTTGCAATATCCTTTTGTGTTACGCCTGTTCTCACCATCTTTTGATCCTCCGGATTTTATTTTCCTTTTGCTGTCTATATTGTATAAGAAAGAATGGCCTCCTGCTGGAATTCCTGATGTTCCGTCAGCTCTCCTGAAATAGTTCCCTGCTTCATAACATAGATGCGATCGCTCATACCGATCAGCTCCGGAAGCTCCGAGGAAATCATCAAAATGCCCACTCCAGAAACTGCCAGGCGATCGATGATCTCATAAATCTCTGCTTTTGCATTCACATCAATGCCTCTTGTAGGTTCATCCAGAATCAGAAGCTTTGGATTCGTTACCAGCCACTTTGCCAGCGCCACCTTCTGCTGATTTCCTCCGCTTAAAGTGCTCGCTTAATACAATTCGCAATAACCTTCAGGGTCAGCATACCAAATATGGCGCCGACAATCGTACCTTTTCCTCCATACAGATTCTCGCCGCCGATTACCGTACCAGTAATTACCTGAAACGTATAATTTCCTCCGCCCATTGTTGGCTGTGCACAGTTCACATCAATGGTCAGAAGAATTCCCACAATGCCGGAAAGCACGCCGCTTATCACATATACAGCCAGATTTACAAAGGCCGTATTCACTCCGCTCAGGCGGCTTGCCGCCTCATTCATGCCAAAGGCCGTCAAATTTCTCCCGAAGGTTGATTTGTGAAGTACATAGTAGAAAATCAGACAAACCACTGCGCTCACAAGAACCGTCGTAGTTAACGGACCTATCTTCGTCTTGCCCAAAGCCAAAAAGGCTTCCGGCAGATGATTCACTGTTTCTCCATTGCTGATAATCTGCGCGATGCCGTAAATAATATATCCGGTACCAAGAGTTGCAATAAAGGCCGGCACGTGCAAAAGCTGGATACAGATCCCGTTGAGCAGCCCAAAAGCCGCGCCAATAAGCAATGTCAGCAAAATACCCACAGCAATCGGCATTTCCATAGACTTGATAAAAATTCCGCAAGCAATGGACGCCAGCCCAATCATATAGCCAAGTGACAGATCAATCCCGCCCGTCATCAAAACCATAGTCATGGCGACACAGACAATAATCGGAATCGACGCCTGCTTAATAATCATCATAAAATTATTAAACGATAAAAATCTAGGAATTGCAATAGATGCAATGACACAAATTATAAAAAAAATGACCACACATCCATAATCTTTAATAAATTTTTTACCCATCGTTTTTCCCCTCTCCGGATGAAAGCCTCCTTTATACTATTAGAATACCTGATCTGCCTCCAGCTGCTTATTCTTGCTGTACATGGATACAGCCACAACCACCACAATAATCACACCGACTACAAGATTCTGATAATAAGGATGCAAACCCAGAAGATTTAAAGCATTGCGCAGAAAACCGATTACCAAAGCGCCTACGAGCGCAAGATATACCTTTCCTTCTCCTCCTGCCATGCTGACGCCTCCGATAACGCTGGCCGCCACAGCATCCAGCTGGTAATTACCGCCTTGCTGTGGATGAACCGTATTCATCTGAGCGCTCAGTAAAATTCCCGCAGCGGCAGCACAAAAACCAGAAAATGTAAATACAAAATAATTAATTTTTGCGGAGCTAATCCCCTGCTGCTTCACCACGGTAGCGTTTCCGCCCAGGGCATAGATATAGGTTCCAAGCTTAGTCCGTCCCATAATAAGAGCTGCTATTATCACAAATAAAAATGTAATATAGTCGGAGACCGGAATACCTAGAATGGCTCCGTTTCCAAGGAACACGTAGGAATCCGGAAAACCGCCCAGGGAATTACCGGAATTCAAAATCAAGGCCAGTCCGTTTCCCACCTGTCCCACAACCAAGGTGGTAATAAAAGCCGGAACCTCCAGCTTTTCAACCATAACGCCGTTGAAAAATCCCATTATCGCTCCTGCAAGCAGGCCGGCTGCCATGGAAAGGGGCACCGGCAGTCCTGCCTTCATCATAAGGCCGCTGATCATCGCACAGCTGGCAATGACGCCACCGGAGGGCAGGTCAATTCCCTTTACAATAATGACCATAGCCATACCATAAGCCACAAGGGATACAATCGCACTCTGACGGATTACATTCAATATATTGGAAAGGGTCAGATAATTTGGTATTCGGGAGCCTGCGATAGCAAAAAGAATGATGCATGCAAGAATCATACCCATTTTTTTCTGAGCTTTGATTTTCTGTAACATTTTATCCATACCTTTCTTTTAAAAATGGAGTGGCCAGATGCTCATGGCCACTCCATAAATCATCTTTTATTTAATATTGTCCGCGTTGTAGCAGATGGTACCGGAATCGATATAGCTCTCTACGGTAGCGGGATCCACGGTTCCTTCAATCACACCCGTCAGAATCTCCACTGCCTTGCTTCCCATTACATCCGGGAACTGTGCCATAGAACCGAGAACCTTCCCCTCCTTAATATAGGTAAGGCCATCGTCCGAACCGTCAAAGCTCATAATGAGAACATCCTCAAGTCCTGCATCAGAGCATGCCTCAAGGATACCGTCAAGCATAACATCTGAACAAGTCATAATGCCTGCCACATCCGGATTCGCCTGGAGCATATTCTCCACTACCTGCTTTGCTACGTCGTTGCTCCAATCACCCGGCTGCTCTCCTGCCAGAGTAATGCCGTCGCCCAAGCCGTCCTTATAGCCGTTGGCACGAGCCTCTCCTACGGAGTTTCCGTTCGCGCCTCTTACCAGGATTACATTTCCCTGATTTCCAAGGGCTTCGGTCAGATACTCTGCGCCTTCCTTCGCTGCTGCGTAGTTATCTGTTCCGATGTAGGTTATGTAGAGATCTTCATTTCCCTCTGCAACCGCGCTGTCGGTCAGAACAACAGGAATGCCTGCATCCTTTGCCTTCTGCATAGCTGGAAGCACTGCGTTGGCGTCCATGGGATCGATAACAATTCCGTCAACTCCCTTGGTAACCAAATCCTCAATCTGCGTAACCTGCGTAGATACCTCTGTCTCACTTCCTGCCGTTACAAGCTGGAATTCATAGCCTGCCGCTTCCACTGCCGCCTGAACGGCATCTGCCTGAGCCGCCTGGAAAGCGTCATTGGTAACGGTCTTCAAGGAAAGAGCAATGACTCCTTTGCTCTCGCCTGCTGCCGGCTCTTCCGGGGTCTCTTCGGGAGCTTTTGCTTCCTCTTCTGCCGGCTCTTCCTCCGCCGCTGGTGCCTCGCTCGAGGATGAGCTACATGCTACCATGGAAAAACACATAGCGCCTACTAGTAATGCAATTAATCCTTTCTTCACTGTAACCTCCTTTTTTCTGTACATTAACGTTATCATTATCGATAATGTTATCGATAATGTGATTTTACCCTACTTCGTCATTTTTGTTAAATACATTTTTTATTTTCGTGAACTTGTATTTATTTTTCATCTATTTCCTTTTATTTTTCTGATATTTTTGTGCGTTTTTTACAAATATTTCTTTTTTGAAAATGATTTTGCATCGTCAAAAAATATAAATCGCTCTTTATCCGGCAAAAAATACAGAAAAAGGGATTGTCGCAAAATAGGGTTCTTTCTCATGTTTGGATATACTGCCAGATTCCGTTTTGCCGAAGTATTCAATTTCCGGCAAAATCAGAAAAACTGGCTGAAATGAAATATCCAAAGTTAAGAAAGAGCCCTATTTTGTGACAACCCCTTTTATAAATCTGTAAATGTTCTTACCGGCCGAACAACTCCCCGAAGGAGGCCTTTCGCTCGATGGCCTCGGTCATCTCTCCCATCTTCGACACATCTCCAATGAGAATCACTCCGCAGAGGCGGTTGTTGCGGAAGTAATACTTCTCATACTGCTTCCGGGACTGATCCTTGAATTCCACGGTCCGGTAAACCAGATCCGGATTGCTGCCGTTATCTCCGATGGAGAAGAGGGCCGTATTCATGCCGTGGAAGGTAAGCGCCGCCGGAACCGTAGTATACGTAAGCGCCTCACCGGCCGCATTGGCTCCGGCCACCTTGCCCTGCTCCACTGCCTGAGGCCAGATGGCGTAATTAATGCCCTCATACTGGGCGCAGTCGCCGCAGGCATAGATATCCTCCTGGCTGGTGGCCATATGGCTGTCCACAACCACTGCCCGGTCGGCGTTTATGCCCGCTTCCTTTGCAAGCTGAATGTTGGAGCGCACGCCGCAGGATACAATCACAAGCTGAGCCGGTATCACGGTTCCGTCTCCCAAGCGGACGCCTGTCACATGGTCCTCACCGTCAATGGCAGAGATCTGTACGCCTGTGTGGATGGCAATTCCCTGGGCCTCACTGATGCTTTTCAGCATCTCCCCGGCGCCCACATCCAGCTGGCGGCCCATAAGGCGGGGTGCCAGCTCCAGAACCGTCACCTTACAGTGAGCCTTCTTAAGCTCCCATGCAGCCTCCAGTCCCAGAACGCCTCCGCCGATGACCACGGCCTCTTTCGTCTCAGACAAAAGCCCTGTCACCTTTTCGGTATCGGACAGCCGCCGGATCGCCACAACCTCCGGCTTATCCACACCGGGAATGGGAGGAATGAAGCACTCGGAGCCCAGGGCATAGATGAGCTTTGTATACTTGAATTTTGCCCCGTCCTCGGTAATTATCTCTTTTTCCTTTGTATCAACGGTCTTCACCTGCTTGCCCAGGATCTGGACAATGTTGTTCTCCTCGTACCAGGAGGCATCCTGGATGGCAATCTGATCTGCACTTAAGCCTGCCACCATGGACTTAGTGAGCATGGGCCGGTTGTAGGCCGGATACTCCTCATTGGAAATCAGGAATACGCCTCCTGTCTTATCCCGCTCCCGTATGGCCTTTGCTGCATTCAGGCCGGCTGCTCCGTTTCCAAGGATAGCGTAGAGATTCTTGGTATCCTTCCGATACTCTGTCTCCTCACTCTCCACAGGCACAAAATTCTCCTTTCCTACGCCGCAGACCGGACAGATCTCCAGGGAGGAATCGAAAATCTCGCCGCATACCAGGCATTTTACAAGGCTGGTTTTTCCCTTGGACTTCTTGGGATTCTCCTTGTCAAGGAGCATACAGCCGAAATTATAGCCGTATTCATAGGCATTTAAGAGATCCACCTCACTAGGCTTAAAGCGTACCCGAAAGCCCTCTGTCACACGCATGTGAAGCTGCCGAAGGCGCTCAATGATATGAGGCACACCCTCGCCGCTCCAGCCGTAGCTTCCGAAGGCACTGGCCAGCTTCCCGCCGTGGGTGCCTGCAAAGATGGAGGTGGTCAGATCCCAGATGGGCTTTAAGGCCTCTCCCACAATGGTTGGCGTGCCAAACAGGATACCGTCCGCAAAGCCAAGCTCCTCAAGAACCTTTCCCTGATCTGCCGTCACCAGATCATAGCTTCTCACGTCAATGTCGCCGCTGTCCTCTATTCCCTTCCCGATCTGCTCTGCCAGCTGTCCCGTGTAGCCGTAGGCGCTCACATAGGGAATCACCACGGTCTTTTTGGGGTTGGGATTCACGACCGTACACCACTCCTGATAGGTATTCAGCATCCGGTCAATACCGCTGTCCAGAACCGGCCCGTGGCCCGTACAGATCATGGAAATATCCAGGTCCCGGATCCGATCCAGCGCTTTTAACATAAAAGGCTTAAAGGGTCCGATGATGCAGTCGAAATAGTAGCGGGTAGCCTTCCAGTAATCCGCCTCATTGGTTACCTTGCTGGACACAATTTCCGGAAAGGAGTAGTGGGATCCAAAGGAATCACAGGTCACCAGGATCTGCTCCTCCTCCAGATAGGTGTACATGGTGTCCGGCCAGTGCAGGTTGGGCACATGGAGAAAGCGCATGGTAAGCGTTCCGATTTTCATTTCCTGATTATCCTTAACCGGGATGCTGCAAAACTCCCGGTTCACGATATGCTTCAAAAAGGAAATGGCTGTGGGCGTGGCAATCACCTTGAGCCCCGGATTCAGCTCCAAAAGGCGCTCCACGCTCCCTGCGTGGTCCGGCTCCGTATGGCTTACCACCAGATAGTCAATCTTCTTCACATCCACGACTTCTTCCAGTTCCTTTAAGTATGCGTCAAAATATTTGGCCTTTGCCGTCTCAAAAAGGACGATTTTATCCCCTGCCTTGTATACATAGGAATTGTAAGTGGTTCCGAATTCCGTGTACATAATGATATCAAATACACGAAGACTGTCGTCCAAAATTCCTGCCCAGTAGAAATTGTCTCTGAGCTTATATGCCTTTGCTTCCATAATTTTACCTCCTATTTATAGTCGCTGCGCGACGGAAGTTAAGCCCTGAAAGGCTTATAAAGGCTCCGGGCAAGAACCGCCACCCCCTTAGCGGGGCGGCCCTCCTCCCCTGCGCCGGTAATCCCTGTGGGCTTAACTTACTGACATTGCCATAAGGGCTGCGGTATTTCCTGACAGCCCCATCCATACAACTTAAAAATGCGAATTGACTAAACCTCTACGGTCTCAAAGCCCAGATCATCCATCAGTTCCTTGGCCTTTGCCACACAGTTTTCACAGCCGTCAATGGTGACGGTCTTGTCCGCAAGGCTCACCTTGAAGTCCAGTCCGGCTCCCGTAAGGGCCTTGGTGATTCGCTCCACACATTTCTCGCAGTGCATATCTTCTGCTTTTAATACTGTCATTTCTTTGTTCCTCCTTGTTTTCATGTTATTCTTTATTTCATCAGCTTTCGGATGGTGTCGCAGAGCTCGTCTACGACCGTCTCATCGCCGCTTTTGATGTCCTTTACCACACAGGTTTTGATGTGGTTGGAAAGAAGCTCCCTGTTGAAGGCGTTTAAAGCCGACTGGATGGCGGATACCTGTGTAAGAATATCCACGCAGTAGCGCTCCTCCTCCAGCATCGTGCGAATGCCCCGGACCTGGCCCTCGATACGGCTTAAACGGTGAATGAGTCCCTTGTACTCTTCACTGTCCCGATGCTTGGTCTTCACACAGCAGCCCTCCTGGCAGCTACAGCTTTCCTTTCGTTTTTCCTGTTCCATACTACCTCCATTCCGGTTTTGGAGGATGCGGGAAAATAAGACAGCAGACTTTTCCAATATCCGGTGTCCGGCTGTTCACGCACAGGATGTCTGATATTGGCGGACTTAGAGTCCGACAAGAGCAGACAGCATGTACGTGAACCGTCCGAACAAAGGATATGGAAATGGCTGATGGCTTATTTTCCCGCATCCTCCGTTCTACAGCTTCAGCCTCTTAAGCCGCAGTGCATTGCTGACTACAGACACGGAGCTAAAAGACATGGCCAGCCCTGCAAAAATCGGATTTAACAGGGGTCCACCTAAAGCATACAACAATCCGGCCGCAATGGGAAGCCCCAAACTGTTATAAAAGAAGGCCCAGAACAAATTTTGCTTAATATTGCGGATGGTTGCCCGGCTTAAATGGATGGCCTTGTACACATCCTTCAAATCCGACTTCATGAGAACAAGGTCGCTGGATTCCAGCGCTATGTCGCTTCCGCTTCCAATGGCGGCTCCCACATCTGCCTGTACCAGAGCCGGCGCATCGTTGATGCCGTCTCCCACCATCATCACACAGAAGCCCTCCTTCTGGTAGCGGTCCACCACCTGGGATTTATCTCCCGGGAGCACCTCCGCAATCACCTCGTCCACCTGCACCTGGCTTCCGATGTAATCTGCCGTCAGCTGATTGTCTCCCGTCAGCATCACCACCCGGATCCCTAAGCCTCGCATCTGGGCAATGGCCTCCTTACTGGTATCCTTGATGGTATCTGCCACACAGATAATTCCCGCAAGACTGCCGTCTCTCACCACAAACATGGGCGTCTGTCCCTTGCCTGCGGCTGTTTTGGCCGCTTCCTCATAGGCTCCCAGAGCTACCTTACGCTCCTCAAGCATTCTTCTGTTTCCAATCTGGAAGGAATGGCCCTCAAGGACCGCCTCGATGCCCTTTCCGGTCACGCTCTGGAAGCTTTCGGTCTGTGCAAGAGAAAGGCCCCGCTCGAAAGCCCCGGCTACAATAGCCTCGCCCAGAGGATGCTCGGAAGCGCGCTCACAGCTTGCGGCCAGACGCAGAAGCTCTTCCGGTTCCATTTCATGAGAAATCACATCCACCACCTTGGGCTTTCCTTCGGTAATGGTTCCCGTCTTATCCAGAACCACCACCTGGACCTTGTGGGTGGTCTCCAGAGCCTCGCCGCTCTTAATGAGGATTCCGTGACTGGCCCCCAGACCTGTTCCCACCATAATAGCCGTAGGCGTCGCCAGTCCCAGAGCGCAGGGGCAGGCTATTACAAGAACGGATACGAAAATAGTCAGGACGAAGGCCGCATCGTGTCCGAGAATCGCCCAGATAACGGCCGCCACAACGGCAATTCCCATAACCGTCGGCACAAAATATCCGGCCACCGTATCCGCAAGCTTGGAAATCGGCGCCTTTTTCCCCTGGGCATCCTCCATCATCTGGATAATGCGGGAAAGGGTGGTGTCGGCTCCCACATGGGTTACCTGAATCTCCATAGCTCCGTTAAAGTTCATGCTGCCGCCGATGACCGTGTCGCCTGCTTCCTTTTCCACCGGTATGCTCTCTCCGGTCAGCATGGATTCGTCCACACTGCTAAAACCTCCGGTCACGGTCCCGTCCAGAGGAACCTTGCTGCCGGGCTTTACCAGAAGAATATCTCCCGGAACCACTTCCTCCACCCGGACCTCCACCTCCTGACCGTCTCTTAAGAGGATGGCCGTATCCGGCGCAAGCTCCATCAGCTTTCGGATAGCCTCGGAGGTCTTGCCCTTGCTTCTTGCCTCCATATATTTGCCAAGCATAATGAGAGTCACCACCACTGCCGCCGACTCGTAGTACAGATTCTCCACGCAGGCGGGGTTAGAGGGAATCCCCAGGGTCATGGCCAAACTATAGAAAAAGGCGCTTCCCGTACCGATTGCCACAAGAGAATCCATATTGGGATGGCCCCGGAATAAAGTCTTAAAGCCCACAATATAAAATTTTCGTCCCTGCCAGAGGATCAGTACCGTCAAAAGAAGCTGGGCTAGGGCAAAATTCAGCGGATGGCTGTGCATATGGAGAAAATCCGGCAGCGGCAGCGTCACGGGAATCATGTGTCCCATGGAAATATACAGCAGAGGAACGGCCAGACAGATGGTGACAATCAGATTCTGCTTCTGCCTGCGCAGCCTCTCAAGCTGTTCGTTCTGCTCTGCGCTTCGATCCTCTTTTTCCACGTCCTTAGGCACAAAGCCGGCCTTTTCAATCTTAAGCTTAATGTCCGCAAGCTTTACCTTTGAGGGATCGTATACAATATGAGCCTTGTTGGTGGTCAGATTCACCTCGCTGCTTATGACTCCGGGAAGCTTTCTTGTCACCCGCTCCACCGCCGCACTGCAGGAAGCGCAGGTCATTCCTTCGATATTCAGGGTAATCTCCTGGTTCACCGCAGTGGCTTTTTGCTCCTCCCTGGCCCCGAAGCCTGCCCGCTCAATCCGCTCACAGAGCATTTCCACCGTTACCTGTTCCGGATCATAGACAATCCGGGCCCGGTTGGTTGCCAGATTCACCTGACTGCTCTCCACCCCCGAAAGCTTCCCGGTAACACGCTCCACTGCCGCACTGCAGGAGGCGCAGGTCATTCCTTCTATTATCAATGTTACTTCCCGATTCATGTAGCTCACTCCTCTCCTGTCTGTCTTCTCTCCTTCGGCACCTGATTTCTGTGCCTCTCCAGATACCCCTTCTGGGTATCTCTTACTCTCAATATACCCCAAAGGGGTATCTTTGTCAAGGATATTTTGCTTTTCTTTTAGTGATACCACATTTCCCGCAGGAACATACTTACCCTCAGAGAACAATCAACTCTTGTTCCCTGAGGGTAAGCAAAAAATCAACTATCTTGTAGGCATCTCAAACGCTGCAAGAGCCCTGTTCAGATAATCATTAAAGGGCTTCATGATTCGGAAAAGCTCTGCCGCCTTTGCCACAAATGCCTCTCCATGGCTCCAATCCTCATCTTTTAAAGGATATTCCAGATACCAGCTCTTAAATTTCAAATATTCCGCCTGGGGATGCTCCTTCTCATATCCTGCAGGGACCTTCTTTAATGCAGTTCCCTGTACCTGAAACCGGCTCTCAAACTCCGGTTCCCGTATGATCCTTTCCCATTCTTCCCCATTTTCCACCAGATAATCCCGCACCATCCTTGTTGCGTCCTTAAACATATCTGCAAACAGGCCTCCGCCCAAAAAGGATTGATTTCCCGGCTTTATCATAAGATAATATCCAACCGGAACCGGAAGCTTACCCTTGGAGGAAATATGGGCCCGGAATGCCGGATTATAAGGCGATTTGTCATGGCTGAAGCGGGTATCCCTTACCAACTTAAACGTGAGATCCTTCGGGTTGTTCTGTAAGATACTGCTGTCAAATGTTCCGATTTCCAGTATCAGGGTTTGCAGGAATGCCTCAAATTCGGCATTTGCTTTCTTATAATCGTCCTTATGGGCATGATACCATTCGCGGTTATTATTCATGCTCAATTCCGATAAATAATCCATGATAAGCTGCATGTTCATAGTCTTTCGCCTCCTTTATGATTTCCGGATAATCGAAAACTGCGTGGATTCCAAGAGCTCCTGTATCAGATGCTTCGTGCGTTCGGGAGCTTGATAGGGCTTACAGAAAGAAAAATCCTGCGACAAGTCATCCATCTCTTCCATGGCGTGCTTCACATCCATCATCGTCTCAAGGGAAATTTCCGCCGCTTTCGTATAATCCAGCTTTAACGGGTTGATTCTGTGGTTTTGAATCGCATAATTGACCCTGTCTTTGCACTTGCATCTGCCGCCGCCGTATTCTCCGCAATACTGTCCGAGAAACTCCGCCATCTTTTTGCGTATCCGGGAAAGCCGCTGACGATAGGCTTCCGGCGTCATTTCCAAAATATCGCCTGCAATCCGGCTGTCCACCTGAAACATGGTCCCCAATATAAAAATGCATCTGCTTTCCGGATCCAGGCATTGCAGCATCACATTGGTACAGGACATTTTCAGCTCCTCCGCCAGGATCTCCTTTTCCACATTCTGTGTCAAATCCGGTACATCCCGTATATTTCCGTTTTCGATATCCTCTCCATAATACTCAAAGCTTAAGGGATGCTGGGCAAACATATGCTTTTTGTAATTTTTCAGATGATTGACCGCAATGCTGAATACCCACGTTGTAAATGCGCTTTCCCCCCGAAAAGAGGACAGATGCGTAATCATTTTCAGCAAAATGTCCTGGGTGGCATCCTCCGCGTCCGGAAATGTGCCAAGCATGCGCAGGGATAAATTAAAAACCATATCCTCTACACCTGCAACAAGGGCTTCCAGAGCTTTCTTGTCTCCTGCTGTGGCTTTCCCAATCAAAGCCTGCAATTCCTCATTCGTTTTTTTATTCATCGCTTTTTACCTCCTACTTTATTAGACAACGCTTTCTCATGTGTGTGACAGAAAATAAATAATTTCTACCCCTCAATAAGACAGACGGCTTTTCCCATATCGCCTGTCCGTCTGCCGGACCACAGATAGGAAAAAGCCGTCTGGCCTATGAAGAGGCAGTTCCCTTCTGCCGGAACCCCTCTCTCTATTTTTCTCCCTCAACATACTCCTTGATAATCGGCGGCATCTGAGCCATCATATTATCGATATCCTCAAACATGGCACTCTTTGTCGTCCCCAGCCCGCTGGCCTGATTAATGTGCTTCACCACCACCTGATAGTGATCCTTTACCTGCACAAAAAACTCACACAGCCTCTGCAGGGCCGCCTTCGACTGATCGATCACCTCGGAGATCTCCGTATGCACCGTAGTCGCGCTCTCTGCAGACCGGGTAATCTCATCAAACATCTCATAGGTCTCATTCACCTTAAAAATGCTGGCTCCCAGAGCCTGCTGCGAAGTGGAAATGCTGCTGCTAAGCTGCTCTGTCCCCGTCTCCACATCATGAACCCCGGCATCTACCTCCCCGGTCAGCTCCTTAATCTCGTCCGCCAGCTTCTTTACCTCCACGGCCACCACCGCAAAGCCCTTTCCCTGCTGTCCGGCCCTGGCCGCCTCAATAGAAGCATTGATAGCCAAAAGATTCGTCTGCTCCGCAATCGAGACAATCTTATTGGTGCACTGTTTAATCTTTACCACAGCCTCCTTAAGATCCTCGAAGGTACTCTCCATCTCCCCAAAGTAAGTCTCCACCTGCATGGAACTGCTCTTTAGCTCCTCCACCTCATTCTGAGCCTGAGAAACCGACTTGGAAATGGTATCCTTCACCTCCACAAACTGCCCGGACACCGTTTCAATACTGGTAAAATTCTGCCCGAAGTCCTGAAGCTTCTCCTCAAAATGCTCCGCCTCGGTAAGCACGTTTCCAAAGGAGCTCCGGATCTTCCCAAGCTCTTCCAGGGAAGCCACCTCCTTCTGCACCAGATCCGTGCGGTAATCCTTCAGGGTATCTATCACATGCAGCACCGGATCGAGACTTTTCTCCCTGACCGGCCCTTTCTTTCCTTTTCCATTCCTCTTTCTAAACAGCATGATTCTTCCTCCCTCTATTCAAATACCACACAGGACATGGACTGATTCACAAACCGGTTATTATAGTGCTCCCCATAGCCCACCAGCCCCGCATGGCTGCCCAGCACGCTCATCTCATTCAAATATTCCTGCATATAGTGATTCTCATTAAACAAGCGATAGCGAAACAGGCAGTTCACCGAAAACACTGCCGAAATATGCGAAAAATCACGCTGTATCATACGAATGGTATTCTTTACCGTAGCCTTATAATCTCCCAGCTGCAGCAAAACCAACACATCCGAGTCGTTCACCTGCCGGAAACAGGTGAGGGCATCTCCTACCACCTCTTTGATGGAAACGATACAGATATCATTCCCGTTCAGCTTGCCAAAGGGGTTCTTAAAGGTCTGTGTCTGAATCTCCTGCTCCGAAATATGTAAAATATCCTGATAAACCTTCCTGGCCGGCTGACCGTTAAGGGCTCCGATCAGGTACCGGGACTTATCCGTCTGAGAAGCAATAAAACGGTAGTCCTTCATCTTCTGGTAAATATTTTCCTTGTAGGCCTTCACCCTGCCTCCCTCGTTCTTTACCAGACCATATGCAACCGCATCCTCATAAACCCTTCCGTTGGCAGAAACCCGGTTGTCATCTCCGGTGCCTCCCACCAGAGAAATCCCCCGATGCTTTAATACGGAATAAATAGTGGTCAGTGCACAGGCATCATTTCCTGCACAGAAATCAATACAGATGGTATTCTCACTGGAGCCATTGACTCTTTTCACATCCTGCATCAGCCGATCAATGTACTTGACAGGCATCACAGATACCTCCTCCAGCACATTTACCGCAGCGCTGATTCCCTCTGAAAAGGCGATAACTCCTACTCCCTTTTCCACCACCTTCGTATCATAGCACATGCCGATGCAGCCAATACTTGGAACACCGGGATAAAGCTTCTCAAGCTCCTGCACATGGGATTCAAACTGATCCTTATTGGAAAACAGCATCAAAAACTGCGGATTGGAAAGCCCCCGGACCGCCTCTCTCAGATCTCCATACTGACTTTTTCCAAAAAACTGCCTCATGTTAAACTGCTCCTCTCTCAACTCGAGTATGTTTCAAAAAATTTTCTTATCTCAACCTATCCGCAGGGTACAAAAAAGCACGGACTGCATATCCATTGTATGACATTCTTTGGGAGAGTGTCAACAATATTTTTACACGGAGGGTATTGCCTCCAGGATATAAATTCCGGACTCAAAATCCGTAGAATGCTTTGCCTCTGCAGGAGCCTGTCCCGCCGTATCGTCCGTGGTGATTAGCCCCGCATACATCAGCTCATCCCCATAGTGGACAAGACCGCTCTTTTGGTTCCGATAAGCGTACGCCGGATGGAGGCCTTCCAGGCGAAGCCGGGTGTAGCGCCCGTTGATATCGTTCAAAATACGATACCATCCAACTAGAGCCGTCTTCTGATCCTCGCTCACTACCATCCAGGCAGTCTCATTTCCCTCAAAGGGGCTCTTCAGGCGGTAGAAGGTGCCAAACTGCAGAATCTGACGATACTTCTTCATAAATGCAATCTGCTCCTTCACCTCCTCTGTCTCCTCTTCCGTAAGCTTATTGAGATCCAGCTCATAGCCAAAGGTTCCAAAGCAGGCCACATTTGCCCGGGTGTGAAGCGGCGTGTTCCGGTACACCTGATGGTTGGGGACTGCCGACACATGGGCGCCCATGCTGCTGATGGGATAGCACATGGAGGCTCCGTACTGAATTTTCAGCCGCTCCACGGCGTCACTGTCGTCGCTTAACCATCCCTGAGGGGCATAGTACAGCATTCCCGGGTCAAAACGCCCGCCGCCGCTTGCGCAGGATTCAAAGAGCACCTTTGGGAACTCTGATGTCAGCCGTTCATAGAGATCATACACCCCAAGAATATACCGGTGGTAAATCTCTCCCTGCCGGTCTGCCGGCCAGCCTCCGGAAAAGCATTCGGTAATGCTTCGGTTCATATCCCACTTAATATAAGAAAGCTTTGCCTTTCGCAAAATCTCAGCCATCTGCTCATAGATGGCGTCCACCACCTCTTTCCTGGAAAAATCCAGCACATACTGATGGCGTCCCTGGGACTGACTGCGCCCCGGCGTCCCCAATATCCAATCCGGATGCTGCCGGTAAAAATCAGAATCCTTATTCACCATCTCCGGCTCAAACCAGAGACCAAGCTTCATTCCAAGCTCCTCTACCCGATCCGCAAGGCCGGCGATTCCCTCCGGCAGACGTCTGCGGTTGGCCACCCAGTCTCCCAGTCCGGCATGGTCGCTGCTACGCTCCCCAAACCAGCCGTCGTCCAGAACAAAGAGCTCCACCCCGCATTCCTTTGCCTTGGCCGCAATGGCAAGAAGCCGCTCCTCCGTAAAGT
Organism: Lachnospiraceae bacterium; assembly: GCA_022791635.1. GTDB lineage: Bacteria > Bacillota > Clostridia > Lachnospirales > Lachnospiraceae > Laedolimicola. The sequence goes on along the minus strand of JAAVZL010000047.1, from coordinate 18,497 downwards.
CAAAGTAGGTGGCCTCCCAGTTATTATTGAGAATCGGCCGGACCCTGTCCCTCCAGTAACCTCTTGCAAGCCGCCGCTGATAGAGCTTGTGGAAGGTCTGACTCATATGGTTCAGTCCCTGATCCGTGTAGACCAAAACCGCCTCCGGTGTCTGGAAGCTCTCTCCTGGATCCAGCCTCCAGGTAAAGGTCTCCGGATCAATGCCTGCCAGCACCCGCAGGGTATCGTGGGCGTCCACCTCCGCCTGGATGCGGAAATTGCCGCTGTATATCAGGGAAAGTCCGATCACCTCTCCCTGACGTTCGTTTGCATGGGGACGGCGAAGCACCAGGAAGGGATTGTGCTCATGGGAGGAATTCCCCCGCATGCTTCCGATGGCCTGAATGCCAGGCTCAAGCTTACGGCTGTGAACATGACACTCCCTGGCCCAGCAGCCGGAAAGCTGCTGCCATACGTAATCCCGATCCGGCAGATCCAGACTAAGACTCATGGCGCGCGTAAGACGCAGAGTCTGCTCTCCGCTGTTTAAGAACCTTGCGCTCCGTGCAAGAATCCCTCCCTCTGCAAAAATCGTATAGAGAAGCTCTATCTCCATCCCCGTAAGAGCGTCCCTCAAAGTAACCGTCAGGGTCTCGGCCTCTTCATCTGCTTCCGTGTAGGTAGCCGGAAGTCCCGAAAGCTTTGGCTTTCCTCCCTTTACGCTGTGGCTCTGATATACAAAGTCCGAGATTCTGCTTCCGTTCTCCTGAAGCACCTCCACCGCTGGCTGACGAAAATCCGTAGTGCCGAATACCGGGTACTCCTGGCGAATATGCTCCAGGGAAAAGGCGTCGTCCTCCTCAAAAACGCGGGCTGTCATCGGTCTCTCACAGGTTTCCAGAAAATAAGAAAAGTCCTCCCTGTCCCGGATCCGCTTTCCATAGTAAAGCTGACCCAGATGACCGTTTTTCAAAATCATCATCACATAGCTGATGGTGTCATTATAAAGATGAAATACCTTACTGTTTTCGTGATATAAGATTGTCATTTTTGCCTCCATGTCTTCTAAATTTTACCTTCAATTCCCTGACAGTATAACATGATTTCCAGGGAAGAAAAAGCGAAAAGTTGCCTGTTAATGTCGGATCTGTGAAATCCGGGGCAGATTCCAGCGGTAATGCATGGCCAGAAGCCGCACTACAATTACCACCAGGGCGCCCAAAGCCATGGACGCCAGATCTCCCAGCTTTCCCGTATACACACAGACAAAAGCTCCTGCTATGGATGCGCAGGCATAAATATGCTTTGTCAGAATATAGGGCTTTTCCTGGGCAATCACATCCCGCAGCAATCCGCCGCCCACACCGGTAATCACCCCTACGAAAATCAAAAGAAATCTCTGTTCATACCCCAAGCCTCTGGCCGTATTGATCCCCATAACCGTGAAAATTCCAAGGCCCAGGGCATCAAAAAGGGTCATCGTCTTGTCATAAGCCGCCACTAGCTTCTCCTGGATGGTATCCAGCCGCGCCTGTCCTTCCGGTATGCCGCCATTTGGATTTCTTTGAGCCAAGGGCGCCTTGACCGGCAAAAGATAGAAAGCCACAAACAGCAGGATAGACACCCCTAAGGCCACCATGGTATAAACGGGATTTCGGAACATATTGGGAGGCGCATAGCCTAAAATCAGGTCCCGTATCACTCCACCTCCCACAGAGGTAATCACTCCAAGCACACAGACACCAAACAAGTCCATATCCTTGCGGATTGCCAGCATAGCCCCGGAGGAGGCAAAGGCAATTGTCCCTACAATTTCCATCATAAATATAATGAATTCCGAATAACCCACATCCATTGATTTCCATTCTCCATGACTGTTTTACCGTTGTCTCACCTCTGTCCCCTCAGGGAGCAAGGCAGTTCTATTTTCCCTCCGTTCCCTGCTCCACCGGAGGAATAAACATAATCACAAACACCATAAGCAGAAGAAGGCAGACAATCAGCACGGACCGCTCCAAAAAAGCCCTGGTAATGGCTGTTCCCAGAACTGCTCCCAGAATAAAGAAGAGGATAATTCCATAATATTGCAGGCTCTTCTTCCGCGCTTCCTTGTCCTTATTGATGTTATAGTAAAAGAGCTGCTCCGTGGCGCTGCGCAGATTTCCCGTACACATGGTGGTGGCATAGGCGCTTCCGTTAAAACGGCGGAAGCTTTCCACCTGCATGGAGCACACAAAGGATACCGCCGAGTTGATGAGATCGTCGTAGACGCCGGAAGGGGTAAATGCAATCACCCACAGCACCAAAAACTCAATGACAATCACGATCTGCCGCCAATGGAGCCCCGGATTGTAGCGGTATTTTCTTCGCACATATTCGGTAATTAAGATTCCTGCCATAAACGCCAGGATGGGATATGTATAAAACAAAATCTTGTCCCAGTTCTGATCCGCCATATTGATGCCCAGAAGGACGATGTTGCCTGTCTGAGCATTGGCGAACACACCGCCCCGGCAGATGTAGGTATAGACGTCCAGATATCCTCCGGCAATGGCCAGCAAGACTCCCACCAGGTAGGATTCCGACGCCTTCTCCAAGCGAAGCTTCATGTTTCTCTGCTCCTTTTATGTAAAAATTCTTTTTGTTATCGCAAGCTGTTACAAACAGGATATAAGAAAACATTCTGCAGCTGTCACGATAACCATCACCAGCCACAGCTTTTTCTTATAACGGTAAATTCTCCCTCCTCCGAATGCTTCAAAGGGATAGAACGGGATTATGATAAAGATCAAAAATGCCTGCGCCAGATGTCCCAGCGCCTGACAGTAGGAATTCGGTATCATGCCTACCCAGGGCAAAAGTACAAAAAGGAACCACTTGATGATTTCCGGTATTGCCAGGCCTTTTCTAAATTCATCCGTATTTTCATATTTTTCCGGGTACCAGTTTGCGTTCATGAAAAATACATTTCCAAAGAAGGCCAGCAAAAGCAGTAAAAAGCTTCCACCCTGGTTAAGGCGGAATTTTCCTTTGTTTTTACTGATAATCTTCCCTGCATAGCGGCTCATGATAAACAGCGCCAACAGGGTTCCGTAGGCCAGAAAGCTCCATAAAAAGCTGCCTGCATCTCTGTGGTAAAGTCTGATCCACAAAGGAAACAGCAGTAAGAGGTTTACAAAAAAATAAAAGAAAATCTGCAGAGGAATCTTCCCTTTCTCCCTGATCGCATGCTCCCTGCCGCACATATAAAAATCCATTCCCAGGGCAATCAGATACGGGGTAGCCAGATAATGCTTCAGAAATCCGGCTATCCCAATTTCTTTTATCATTTGCCACACACTCACTCGTTTAAATCCATTGTCCTGGAACGGCTTCCATGAACCGACATTATCATCCTTTACAAGTGCTGTCAGCACATGGTAATTCTGTTTCCACAGAGCATCAAAGGTTTCCGTATACAGCTTTTTGCCGATTCCAAGACCATGATAGTCCGGATCTACAAAAGCTTCATCGATATAGGCAATCCGCTTTTTTCGGGTATTTAAGTCCTTATAAATGATGCCGCCTACGATCTTTCCCTCGTATTCCGCCACCATTGCCTTCCCGGGTCTGCCCACGAACAGCGCTTCCACAAATTGAAATGCCTTTCTCCCGACTTTCTGCATCTCTTTTTGCTCGCCGTCCTTCATACTCCTAACTGTAACCTTAGAAAGATCCATTTTCTCCCCGCCCAATCAATACCTTTTTCCCGCAGAAGGCAAAGCCGTACTTTCGGATACGCTCCTTTGCAATGCCTTTTTCCTCCAGCGCCGCCTCATAGTTTTGCTCCTCGATCTGCGTTAGAGCCGCCTGCACCGTGTCACGAAGCTCCGGCTCTTCCCCGGAGGGACGCTTTCCGGTATCAAAATAGCTGAAGGTGGCCAGGGCTACCCGGTACATGTAGGCATTCATGGCCTTTAGGTCATTTTTCAGCAATGCCTTTATGAAATCATTATAGTTTCCGTCGGAATCGGAAAACCATCTCCGAATCATGTTGGAGAACATAATCCCAACTTCTTTGTTGGTCAGCACCAACTGATAATTCCAGCGTCCGTTTTCCTCCGTAAATTCCACCTCAAGAGGTTTGAGGTACCCACTTGCAAGGAGCAGACTCCAGATGGAATTCCGCTTTTGATTCAGCTCACCGTACACAATCTGCTCATCAATCTCCACCTTAAGGACTCCGCCTCTCAGCAGATTTTCAAATTCCTGTTCAACAAATCTCCCTCCAGCAGAAAATCATTCTGAGAATAGAGATTGGAAAATATCTGGCAAATTTTTCTGCGGGCTATCTCGTAACGCTGCTCCTTTACGTTGGCAAAGGACAAACTGATAACCGGATAGGTACCCTGCAGCCTTTGAAACGTTTCCTCCTCCCAGATGGAAAGCCCCTCAAACAAGTCCCCTCTATTTGCATAATTTACGGAAAAAAACTGCTCTGTCATACTCATGGTAAGGGTTTTCCAAAACCTTCTGGGCCGTGTAATCAGTGTTACACTGTCCCCGCTCTCCCCCATTCCCTGATGAGCGATGTTTTATCTATATAAAAGTATCCCTCTCTGCGGATGGTCTCATAGTTCTGACACCCGATACTGATCGTTCTCGCCACAATGCTTCCCTCCCTTTTCTGCTGCTTTTCCAACTACCTTCAGTATAGCGGAATCTCAGGTATTTTACAATTATTACTTGCAGCAAAAAACGATGCCGCAAAACAAGCTCCTGTCTTATCTTGCGGCATCCCATTTTTTAAATCATTCTTTTATTTCTGAGAAGCCAGATAAGCAGCCTTCCCGTCCTCGTAGAGGTTCTTTCCCTCACTGTCAATGATCACCACAAGGGGCATATCCTCCACATAGAGCTTCCGAAGAGCCTCTGCTCCCAGATCCTCATAAGCAATCAGCTCACACTTCTTAATGCATTTTGCAAGCAGAGCCCCGGCTCCGCCGATCGCGCCGAAGTAAACGCCGTGATACTTCTTCATAGCCTCCACAACCTCCGGAAGCCTTGCGCCCTTGCCAATCATGCCCCTGGCTCCCACCGACATCATGGTAGGCGCATAGGCATCCATCCGGCCGCTGGTGGTAGGTCCTGCAGACCCAATCACCTGTCCCGGCTTGGCCGGTGTGGGACCAACATAATAAATGGTCGCATCCGCAGGATCAAAGGGAAGCTCCTCCCCACGGGCCAGGGCCTCACACATCCTTTTATGTCCCGCATCCCTGGACGTATAGATCGTTCCTGTCAAATACACACTGTCCCCTGCATGAAGGGTCTTTGCCACCTCTTCTGTCAAAGGAAGCTGAATATGTTTTTCCATCCCTAGATCACCTCCGTCTTATGGCGTGTCACATGACAATTGATATTCACCGCACAGGGCATTCCTGCAATGTGAGTAGGCAGCGTCTCAATATTGAGCGCCAGAGCCGTAGTCTTGCCGCCAAAGCCCTGGGGCCCAATGCCAAGCTTGTTGATCTTCTCCAGCATCTCTGCCTCCAGATCCGCATAATAGGGATCCGGATTCCGCTCATCCGTACTGCGCATCAGAGCCTTTTTCGCAAGCAAGGCACATTTATCAAAGGTGCCTCCGATTCCCACACCCACAACCATGGGCGGACAGGGATTTGGGCCGGCCGTCTCCACCGTCTCCAGAATAAAATCCTTAATTCCCTCAATCCCGGCGGAAGGCTTGAACATCCGGATAGCGCTCATATTCTCACTTCCAAATCCCTTCGGTCCTACCGTCACCTTAATCTGCTCCCCGGGAACAATCTCCGTGTAAAGCATGGCCGGCGTATTATCCCCCGTATTTCCACGGCGCACCGGATCCTTTACCACGGATTTCCGAAGATATCCCTTGTCATAGCCACGACGCACACCCTCGTCCACGGCCTCCCTTAAATCGCCGCCTGCGATATGCACATCCTGTCCAATCTCCAAAAAAACACAGGCCATTCCCGTATCCTGGCAGATGGGAACATGTTCCTCCCTGGCTATTTCAAAGTTTGTAATAATCTTGTCCAGTATCCCCTGGGCAATCTCCCAGTCCTCACACGCCCGACAGCGCCGAATAGCGCCCTGGACATCCTCTGGAAGATACTGATTTGCCTCAATACATAATTTCTCCACAACATCTGTAATCTGCTGTGCCTGAATCTCACGCATGAGCAATCACCTCCTGAATTTAATATTTATAAAATAAATTACTTTATTCTATCGTAATCTCTGTATTAGATTTTAAAATAAATGTCATCTAATTGCAATGAATATTTACCAGTTTCGTGACATCAATGGCAAAATCAAGTACAAAAGCATTGACATTTATATCGAACTTCGATATAATATATCTCGAGCCTCGATATATCGGGTCATGATAGTAAGGAGTACCTATGGACAGCAGAATCAAACGAATCTACGTACCCATGACAGAAAGCGGATTTTACATTTTATTTTGTCTTCGGCAAGCACAGCATGGCTACGGCATCAGCCAGCAGGTCAAGCAGATGACAGGCGGCGCCCTGACCATCAGCGCCGGCACCATGTACGGAACCCTCTCCAAAATGGAAAAGGACGGACTGATTGCCTTTGTAAGAGACGAAGAAAAGCGAAAGCTGTACCGGATTACCCCGCTTGGACAGGAAATCCTGGAGCTTGAACTTCACCGCATTGAACGTCTGTATAAAAACAGTAAAGGAGAGAATGTAAATGAATAATCACAGGACCCTCATACGCTTTTTTACAATTTCCGATTATGAGGAGGAGGAAATCTGGCTCCGCCGCCAGCACCAAAAGGGCTGGAAGCTGGTGAAAATGATTGTGCCCTGCTTCTATATTTTTGAGAGCTGCACGCCGGAAGACGTCGTGTACCGGCTGGATTACAAAAACAACTCGGAAAACGGCGACTACTTTCAAATCTTTCAGGACTACGGCTGGGAATATTTTGCCCGCTGTACGGGTTGGCTCTACTTCCGCAGGCCTGTATCCGAGGCAGATACCGAAGAGGAGAAAGAGATTTTCTCCGATGACAGCTCCCGCATTAACATGGTAAATCACATTCTCAAAACCCGTATGCTTCCCCTGGTATGCGTCTTTTTCTGCTGTCTGCTCCCCCAGTTCATCAACAGCATGGAAGAGAACAATCCCTTTGCGGATGCAGTTACCATGATATTTGCGATCCTGCTGCTCATATACCTTTACTTATTTCTCCACTGCGGCCTAAAGCTTCGGAGACTGAAGAAAAAATACGGCGATGTCCGATAAGCTTTCTTAATGAAAGCTTATCGGACATCCTTATACAGCAAATAATAATCCGTCTCCATATTCTCTGCCTGCTCCCTAAGCCACCTCATAGCATCGTCCAGGGCCTTATTATACACGATAGGCGCCAAATGCTCGCAAAACAAATCAATCAACTGCTGCTCCTCAATGATTCCGATTTCTTCTCCGCGAACATCCAGGTAAAATGCCTTGATTTCATCGGCAAGCTGCTTCTTTTGCTTCTCATTCAGCCGAATTACTTCGTTCAGACTTCTTCTCATACGATTTCCCCTTCCATCGGAATTTATATGTACAAGGCATGGTGCTGAGAACCTTGACGGCATCCAAATATATTATACCGAAGGATTTCAATAGAGACAAGCAAATTTGGCAGGCTGACTGGAAGATCCCTACAGCAAGTCCGCCGTTTATGGAAAAGCTCACACTTTTGTGGTATAGTAAACTCGAAAATTTTTCAAAAAATTTGTAAGATTTTATTTCCTGCCAGGTCTTATCACTGAAGGGAGGTGGCAGCGTGACGGAGTTTGAGAAAATATACCGGGATTATTTTAATGATGTATACCTCTATATCCGCAGATTATCAGGTAACGAACATACGGCAGAGGAAATTACCAGTGAAGCATTTTTCAAGGCCATGAGTTCCATCGGAAGCTTTCGCGGCGACTGCGACATTCGTGTGTGGCTCTGTCAGATAGCAAAGAACTGTTATTACACATATCTGAAAAAGTCAAAGAAAACGGCGCCTATGGACCATGAGGAGCTGTCAGAGCTGCCCTCCGAAGAAGACACCTTGGAAGAGCAGTGTATGAAACGCGAGGAAGCCGCACAGATAAGAGCCATTCTGCACCATGTATCGGATCCATACAAAGAAGTCTTTATGTGGCGCGTGTTTGCAGAGCTGAGCTTCAAACAAATCGGGCAAATCTTCGGCAAATCGGAAAACTGGGCTTGTGTGACCTACCACCGGGCCAGAGCAATGATTCAATCAAGACTGGAGGACAAATCCTATGAGAAATGAGTGCAACATCGTACGAGACCTTTTACCGCTGTATGCCGAGCATATGGCAAGCTTTGACAGTGCAGACTTCATTGAGGAACACTTAAAAGGCTGTGAAGCCTGTAGAAAGGAATATGAAAAAACCAAAGAATCCCCGTCGGCGCAGGAGCTATCCGACGCTGCTCCGCTTTTAAAGCTTGGCCGGAAGATGAAGGTCAAAAAAATACAGACCATTGCCCTGACTGCCCTATTTGTGACAGCACTGCTTGTATCCGCATTTGCCGTGCTGGATGCTCCCATCTATCTTCCCTATTCCGAAGGCGTTGTTACGGTGGAACAGCTTGACCATAAAGGGATGCTGCTCACCTTTGAGGAAGGCGTCACTGATTTTTCTTACGCAGTTTATGAGGATCCTGACGGCGGGGATTTCTATTATTGCGATATACAGGCGTGGACCTCTCTTTGGGACAAATGGTTTTCACAGGGAAAAGGCGCCCTGTCGGCTGCGGTTACAGCAACGCATGGCAAGCCCGTCCTTGTTGCATATGTTCCCAATGACGGAAACGAAAATATTTTCATTGTTAAGTATGACCCAAATGCCAAAAGCCCCATTGAAAAAAATGCTGACTATGAAGGCACCCTTGTTTTACCGCGGCTTTCCCTTGGATACTATCTCATCCTTGCAATCGCTGCATTGGTTGTTCTTGGAATTGTATGGTTCTTAACCCGAAGGAATGAAACGGTACGTGTCTCTACTGAGCGCATTGGCTTGTATCCCATTGCCTACATTATCAGCCATTTTGTCGTATCCGGCATCAACTGGACTTCCTATTCACTGCCCCGCGATCTCTCTCTTATGATTTTTATCTCTGTCCTTCTGTATGGCGGCTTGTTGTTAACGCATAATGTTTGGCGACTGAAAAGAGAACTTAAAGAAAGCAGCCTCTAACCCAAAGAGGCTGTCTGTTTATGCAGTTTTTTACCACTACATTACTATTCATATACAGCGCACACTCCTTTCTCCACTAAATATAACATATCTTTCTAAAATAACCTTAATAGAAATTGCCCTAAAAACAGGGACCGCCGCAAAAGAAGACAGCAGACTTTTCCGATATCCAGTGTCCGGCTGTTCACGAACAGACTGTATGATAGGAACGAACATTGACCAAAAAATCAACCACCATAAAAAACAAAAAAGGGCAATGTACGTTCCTAGCAGACAGAATGTATGTGAACCGGCCGCACACCGGATATGGAAAAGTCTGCTGTCTTCTTTTGCGGCGATCCCGTCCGTGTAGCCAATGATCCGGAAAAAAAGCAGACGACTTTTGGTATATTTACATCCCAAAAGCCATCCGCCTTTCTCTTTACACAACCAACACTACAAAAAGATCCCAATAAACTGACTGGCCAACACCACCATCACAAGAGCAATCGGATAAGTAGCCGCATAAGCCGAAGCCACATCATCCGTCTCCGTCACACGAATCAGCGTCCCCAGCGCCGGCGTACTCGTCATCCCGCCGCAAATCGATCCCAGCGTATTAAAAATACTAAGCCGCAGCACTTTTGCAGCAAACACATACCCCAGCAGCATAGGAATCAGCGTCATCAGCGCCCCATAGAAGAACAAAAGCGCCCCCTGCTCCTTGAGGATCTCCACAAACCCCGATCCCGCCTGAGACCCCGCCCCAAGCAAAAACAGAGCCAATCCAAACTCTCGAAGACACTCCAGAACATGCTTCTCCACCTTAACACTTAAGCGGCCAATATGTCCAAAATGTCCCAAAATCAACCCGGCAATCAAAGGCCCGCCGGAAGTTCCAAGAGCAAACACCGCACCTCCCGGAAGAGGAATCTCAATCTTCGCCAAAACAATCCCAAACGCAATGGCCAGAGAAAAAGGAAAGAACCCCATACTATCCGCATAAAACAGCTCCTCCTTCTTCGTCTTATGATACTCCTCCTCACTCACATTCGCCGCCGCCTCATATTTGGCCCGTTCTGCCGCCATATCCACCTTCAAAAGCTTCGGCACCAACTGAACAAAAAGAACCACCCCAATCACGCCAAAGGGATAAGCAATTCCATACCCCACAGAAGCCGCGTCCGACCCCGTAGCCTCCAAAGCCGCCGCAAGTCCCGGCGTACTGGTGAGCGCCCCGGTCATCATTCCAAGACTGATATCCACCGGCACCCCAAAGACCGTGATCACAAGCACACAGGTCAAAGCCCCGGCCGCAATGACAATAATCCCCAGCAAAATATAGGACGTAGCATTCAGCTTAAAATTCCGGAAAAACTTCGGCCCCGCAATAAAGCCCACCGAGGTTACAAAACAGATAAGCCCCAGATTCTGCACCAGAGAGGGAATCTCCACTCCAAAATGTCCGAAGACCAGAGCCACCAGCAAAATACCGGCAGTTCCCAGCTCCAGTCCGCAAATCCGGATACTGCCAACCAGATAGCCGATAACGGCAATCAGAAACACCATCATCAGCGTATTGGAAAATATACTCTCCTGAAACCATGTTACCAGTCCCATTACACACTCCCCTTCCGATTCTTTCCGCGGATTTTACTTCGGCATCCCAAAGGTATACTTCGGCAGCAGAAGCGGAGAAACCTCACCCGTATGAAGCTCCGCCTTCTCAAGCTCTTTGGCGTAATCCTGAATATGATCAAGATTCATGGCCCCAAGCTCCACCTCTTTACACTTCGCCGCCGCAGCCTTGCCCGCATTGCGGCCAAACACGATAATATCCAGCAGAGAATTGCCCATCAGACGATTTCTTCCGTGAATACCTCCCACAGCCTCTCCGGCCACCAAAAGGTTAGGAATCACTTTTGTAAAGCCCTCACCGCCGATCTCCAGACCGCCATTCTGATAATGAAGGGTCGGATAAATCAAAATCGGCTGCTTTCTCATATCAATGCCATAATTCAAATACATCCGAAGCATAGCCGGAATCCGCTTCTCAATGGTTCCCTCTCCGTGAATCATCTCAATCATAGGCGTATCCAGCCAGATACCAAAGCCCGTCGGCGTAGGCACACCCTTACCACGCTCCTTGCACTCCCGGATAATAGAAGCCGCAGACACATCACGAGTCTCCAGAGGATGCATAAACGCCTCGCCCTCTGCATTAATCAGCATCGCTCCCAGAGAACGCACCTTTTCCGTTACAAGAGCGCCGAAAATCTGAGCCGGATAAGCCACGCCCGTAGGATGATACTGAATGGTATCCTGATACAACAGAGGCGCACCCGCACGATACCCCATCACCAGACCATCCGCCGTAGCTCCATAATGGTTGGAGGTTGGGAAATTCTGATAGTGAAGCCGTCCGGCGCCGCCCGTAGCGATCACCACCGTCTTCGCCTTAGCCACCTTATACTCGCCGGTCTCCATATTTTGAAGCACAGCGCCTGCCACCTGTCCCTTGTCATCCTTAATCAGCTCCACAGCCGCCGTAAAGTCCGCAATGGGAATCTGACGGTTCCACACCTCGTCACGAAGCACACGCATAATCTCCGCACCGGAGTAATCCTTGCAGGCATGCATCCGCTTTCTGGAGGTTCCGCCTCCGTGGGTGGTCACCATCCGGCCGTCCTTATCCTTGTCAAACATCACACCCAGCTCATTGAGCCATTTGATGGCATCAGGCGCCTCCATCACCAGACGGCGCAGAAGCTCCGGCCTTGCGGCAAAATGTCCGCCTCCAAAGGCATCCAGATAATGCTGCTGGGGCGAGTCATTCTCCTTATCCGCCGCCTGGATTCCGCCCTCAGCCATCATGGTATTGGCGTCACCAATCCGAAGCTTGGTCACCATCATAACATTGGCCCCTGCCTCGTGAGCCTCAATGGCCGCGGAAGATCCGGCGCCGCCGCCGCCGATCACCAGCACATCCACATCATAAGCCACGTGATTTAAATCAATGGGCACATCCTTAATCCGGCTGTTGGAGTGTAACAGGGTTCCCAGCTCAAAGGGCACTTTCTCCCCCTTGTTGGGTCCCACCTTTAACTCCTGAAAGCCCTCCTGACGATAATCAGGATGAAATTTGCGGAGAAGCTCATCTTTTTCCTCGGCTGTCATTCTTCTGGGCTCCATGCCGATTCGCTCGGCCCTGGTAGCCTCTACCTTTTTAATGGATTCCAACATTTCTGCTGTAAACATATGCGCTCCCCTCCTATTTCTCAATATCCCTGTTGTTGTAGAGTTCTTTCATCTCCTCAATAGGCTTCTGCATCACCTGCTCAATAAGACTGTCAAACTCACCGCTGTTAATGGCCTCCACACGCTCGGCCAGGTGCTCGGACTTGGGAGCAATGTATTTTCCCGTAAGGCGTCTTGCCAGCACACCCACCATGGGATGGGAAATGCCTGCCGGACACCGTGAGGTACAGATGCCGCAGCCGATACAGTCAAAGGATTCCTCCGCACATTTCTCAAAATCACCCCTCTGCGCATAGGCAATGTACTGCATCACATTGAGGCTCTGAGGACAGCCCTTGGTGCAGGCGTTACAGCCGATGCAGCTGTAGATCTCAGGATAGAGCTCCATCATAATCTTCTGCTTGGCCTCAACCTCATTGATATCGTAATTCCGCTTGTCTGTGGGGAAGAACGGCAGGGTTGCCACATACATTCCCTCCTGCACCTGGGTCTGGCATGCCAGACAGGTCTTAAGCTCATTGTTGCCCTTGATTCTATAAATGGTGGCGCAGGCGCCGCAGAAGCCGTGACGGCATCCGCAGCCCCGGACCAGCTTGTAGCCAGCATATTCCATGGCCGTCATAATGGTCAGCTCTGCCGGTACGGAATACTGTTTTCCAAAAAAGTATACATTTACCATTTCCTGCATTTTATTTTTTACCAGTCCTTTCTTAGTATTCAGGAGGAAGCTCATCTATCTCATCAAATCGGAACACCGGCCCATCCTTGCAGACATATTTGGAACCAATGTTGCACCGCCCGCATTTTCCGATTCCGCACTTCATGCGAAGCTCCAGTGTGGTGTAAATCTGCTCCTTGGTAAAGCCCATCTCCGTAAGCCCCGCCAGCACGAACTTAATCATAATCGGCGGTCCGCAGACAAGGACTTTCTTGTTGGTGGTAAATCCAATCTCCTTTAGGTAGGAGGGAACAAATCCCACATGGCCGTCCCAGCCCTCCTGCTCCCGGTCAATGGTCAGATACACGTCCACGCCCTCAGTTTTGCACCAAACCTGCTGAATCTCCTCAAGCTGCACCAGATCATCCGCAGAGCGGGAGCCGTAGAGAATCTCCACCGTCCCGTAATTCTCCCGGTTGTCCAGCACATAATTAATCACAGACCGAAGAGGCGCCAGGCCGATTCCTCCGGCGATAAACAGAAGATTCTCCCCCTTAAGGGCCGTCTCCACGGGAAATGCATTTCCGTAAGGTCCCCGGACCGTAATCTCATCCCCCGGATTCATGCCGTGAAGCACATCCGTAAGGCTTCCGCAGCGCTTGATGGAAAATTCCTGAAATTCCTTGTTGGTGGGGGAGGAGGTAATGGAAAACATGGCCTCTCCCACTCCGGGCACAGACACCATGGCACACTGGCCCGGCATATGCTCGAAAAGCTTTTTCCCGTCTCTGCCCACCACACGGAACGTCTTCACATCCGGTGTCTCGGTGCGGATATCCGTAATCACGCCGATCATGGGGATCAGCATATCGTGTTTATGATTTCCTCCACAGGTACACTCGCCCATTACGCTTCACCTCCCAGCTTTTTAATCACCTTTACAATATTTAAGGAAGCCGGACACTTGCTCACACAGCGGCCGCAGCCCACACAGGAGAACATGCCGTCATTGTTGGCCGGATAATACACCAGCTTGTGCATAAAGCGCTGGCGGAACCGCTGCATCTGACTGGTCCGCATATTGCCGTGAGCCATCATGGTGAAGTCAGAATACATGCAGGAATCCCAGCAGCGGTAACGCTGCACGCCGCTTCCCGTATTAAAATCCTTGATATCATAGCACTGGCAGGTGGGGCACACAAAGGTACAGGTGCCGCAGGCCAGACAGGGCTGATACATTTCCTCCCAAAGAGGAGAATCAAAGAGCTCCATGGTTTTCTCCGGCGTAAACCGGGAAAGATCGAGGTGGGAATAGGGAAGCTTCTCGATAATCGCCTGAATCTGCTTCTTCTCCTCCTCCACAGCCGCCTCGTCTGCCTCAGCAAGCAGTGCCTTTACACTCTCTGTCAGGGCCTCGCCCTTTTTTGTCAGGGCTTTCCAATAGAGATCCTCGCCCACAAACCAGGCCGCCACATCCGCCGCCGGATTGGCCGCATCAATGCCGAAGACCTTACAGAAGCAGGTTTCCTCCGGCTCATGGCAGGCGATGGCAACCACCGCGCCATGCTCCCGGCGTGCCGCATAGAAGCTGTCCACCGGGTCATTTAAAAATACATTGTCCAGAACCTTTAAGCCCTGCACGTCACAGGCACGCATACCGAAGACCACAAAGGGCGCATCCGTAAGCTTTGCTGAATCAATGGAAAGCTTTCCGTCCTCCTTTTTGCAGTTATATAAGGTCTCACTCTGAGGAAAAAAGCAGTCCTTGCCGGACTTTACCGTCTTCAAGGTATCCAGATCCACCTTTGCATCCTCGCTCCAGAGGCCATAATTGGTCTGGTCCGCTTTCCGAAGGGGGAGAAACAAATCCTGTGTCTTCGCCATAGCCGCAAACAATTCCGACAGACGATCCTTCTTTATCCGATACATTTAGTGCTTCCCTCCTCTCTCGGCTACAACACCAGGCTCCACGTCCTCAAAGGTAAAGTCCGTAAGAGGCGCCCGGCTGTCCGTATCCTCGCCGGCCTGATAGGGTCCGTAGAACTCGTTGATGTCCTTGATAAACTTCCGGTTCAACAGATGCAGAGGAATACCCTGGGGGCATACCCGGCTGCACTCGCCGCAGTCCGTACACCGGCCCGCCACGTGGAAAGCCCGGATCACATGGAACATCTGCTCCTCAAAGGTATCCACATTGGCTTTCTGTGCGGAATCAAACTTGTTGCTGTCAAAGACACATTTTAGACAGCTGCAGGCAGGACAGACATTCCGGCAGGCATTGCAGCGGATACACTTGGAAAGCTCGTTCTGCCAGAAAGCAAATCGCTCCTTCGGCGTCATAGCCTCCAGTTTTTCCACCATCTCAAAACGGTTTCCTACCGGGCCGGCTTCCTCGCCTTCCTCCGCGCCAATCAGCTCGTCATACACCTGGTGGGTCTTGCCCTTACACACGGTACAGCGCTCCAGCAATGCGTCGTTAAAGGGAAATTCCTTTTCCCCGTAAATAGTCTGAATCTTAAGTACATCTCCCTCCTGGGAAATGGTCTCAATGCCCTTGATACCCGCATTTTTTACCTTGTCAATATCCAGGGTCCCCTTACAGCCCACACCGATGATATAGGTCTTTTCCCGATTTACCCGGTGCTCCTTAATCAGCTGGTTAAAGCTGTAGGTATCGCAGGGCTTTAAAAATACCAGGGTATTTCCCTCAAGCTTCCCCGCCTTTATCATATATTTGCTCAAGTTGGCTCCGCAGAAGCCGTCATACACAAAGTCCTCTAATTCCTCCGGGCTGTTGAAATAGGCAGGCTCCGGATTGTAGCCCAGATCTCCCTGCTTCCATCCAAGGACCCGCACCACGGTTCCGTCTGCCAGGAGTTCCTTTGCTCGTTCAATTAATCTTTCTTGCATCGCAAATCCCCCAATCTCACATTTTCGCCCAGGGAATGAATCTTGGCTACAAACTCATTCATGGTGGTGGAGAACTTCACGCCCTCTGCGGCAGATACCCATTCCACACGGGTCCGGCCGTTTTCCACGCCCAGATAGTCAAGCATGGAGAACAACAGGGTCATTCTTCTTCTCGCATAATAGTTACCGGTTGTATAATGGCAGTCTCCCGGATGACAGCCGCATAGGATCACCCCGTCGGCTCCACGCTGAAAGGCTCTTAGGATAAACATGGGATTCACCCGGCAGGAACAGGGCACCCGGATAATCTTCACATCCGCCGGGTATGCAAGCCTGCTGCTTCCAGCCAGATCCGCTCCCGCATAACTGCACCAGTTGCAGCAGAAAGCAACGATTTTCGGACGGAATTCCTGTGTCTTTTCTACTTGCATATCGCATCCACCTCCGCAAGAATTTGTCTGTTCGAGAATCCCTGAAGATCCATGGCTCCCGACGGGCAGGCAACGGTACAGGCGCCGCAGCCCTGGCAGAGCGCGCTGTTGACATTGGCCACTCTTCTGGTCTCACGGATGCCGTGATCATTGACTTCTCTCTCCTCATAGGAAATCGCCCCGTAGGGACATACCTTTTCACAGGAGGAGCAGCCGTTGCAGAGAAGCTCGTCAGACTTGGCCACACAGGGATTGGTTACCAGGTGATCCTTCGCCAGAAGCCCCACCACCTTTACGGCGGCGGCACCGGCTTGGGCCACGGTCTCCGGAATGTCTTTGGGTCCCTGGCAGACGCCGGAGAGGAAAATACCTGCTGTGGGCGATTCCACCGGACGCAGCTTTGCATGGGATTCCGTTAAAAAGTTATTGGTGTCAATGCTTGCGGTAAGCATGGTGGCGATCTTACGCACATCGGGATTCGGTTCAATGGCCGTAGCCAGAACTACCATATCCGTCTCCATGAGTATCCGCTTGTTGTCGATTAAGTCTACACCCTGAACCAGAAGCTTATCGCCCTTTTCGGCCACCTTTCCTACCTGGCCTTTGATGTAGTTGACGCCGTATTCTTCTACGGCTCTGCGGTAAAACTCGTCAAAGTTTTTCCCCGGCGTACGCACATCTATGTAAAATACCGTAACCTCCACATCCGGGTACTTGTCGCGAATGAGCATGGCATGCTTGGCCGTGTACATACAGCAAATCTTGGAGCAGTAGCTCTTGCCCCTCGCATCCGCACAGCGGGAGCCCACGCACTGGATAAATACCATGGATTTGGGCGGCTTGTGGTCGGACATGCGCTCCAGATGTCCTTTTGTGGGGCCTGCCGCATTCATAATGCGCTCAAGCTCTAAGGATGTAATCACATCCGGGCTGGTGCTGTAGGAATACTCGTCAAACTTGTCAAGCTTGATAGTGTCAAAGCCCGTGGCCACCACGATAGCGCCGTAGTTCTGGGTTACAATCTCATCCTTCTGCTCATAATCAATGGCTCCGGCCTGGCAGACCTTGGCGCAGACGCCGCATTTTCCCGTCTTGAACTTGATGCAGTTCTCCCGGTCAATCACCGGAACATTGGGGATGGCCTGGGCAAAGGGCGTGTAAATGGCGCTCCTATTATTTAAGCCCCGGTTAAACTCATTGGGCGTCTTCTTGGAGGGACATTTCTCCTGGCAGACGCCGCAGCCGGTGCACTTGCTCATATCCACGCTTCTTGCCTTTTTGCGGATGTCCACCTGAAAATCTCCCACAAAGCCCGATACCTTTTCCACCTCGCTGTAGGTGTAAATGGTAATCTTCTCATGGGCCGCAGCCTCCACCATCTTCGGCGTCAAGATACAGGCCGAGCAGTCCAGGGTGGGGAAGGTCTTGTCAAGCTGGGACATTCTTCCGCCGATGCTGGGCGTCTTCTCCACAATGTCCACCTCATAGCCTGCGTCCGCAATGTCGAGGGCTGTCTGAATGCCGGCGATACCGCCGCCAATCACCAGAGCTCTCTTTACCACTCTGCTGGTGCCTGACTGCAAGGGAGCGTTCAGGGTCACCTTGGCGATGGCCGCCCTTGCCAGAATCACTGCTTTTTCTGTTGCTTCTTCTATATCTTTATGAATCCAGGAACAATGCTCACGAATATTGGCGATCTCCACCATGTAGGGATTGATGCCCGCACGCTCTGCCGCCTGGCGGAATGTATTTTCATGCATCCGGGGAGAGCAGGAGCAGACTACAATGCCTGTCAGGTTTTTCTCTTTGATTGCCTCGCGGATTTTCAGCTGTCCGGCCTCAGAGCACATATACTGGTAATCCTCCGCATGGACCACCCCAGGCTCTTTTGCCGCCGCTTCCACCACCCGGGCAACGTCAACGGTTGCCGCAATGTTGGTGCCGCAATGGCAGACAAATACTCCTATTCTTTGCACGTGATTCACCTCCAACCTTTCATATTTGTTCAGTACCCTCACAAAT
>JAAVZL010000046.1 GCA_022791635.1 Lachnospiraceae bacterium | reverse complement strand
TGGATCCAAGAATGGCCGTAATAGCCGAGATATTTAAGAACAGTAATTAGAGGAGGTGTAACCGATGTCTATTTGTCCCAAGAATAAATCTTCCAAAGGAAGAAGAGATAAGAGAAGAGCAAACTGGAAGATGAGTGCAGTGAATCTGGTAAAATGCAGCAAATGCGGCGCCCTGATGATGCCTCACAGAGTTTGCAAGTCTTGCGGCTCTTACAACAAGAAAGAGATCATATCCATGGATTAATCAGGATGTAAAAAAGGCTTTCCGGTCTGCCCGGAAGGCTTTTTTTATATGATTATTTTCTATATTTTACAAAGAAAATCTTGAAATAGGGCTTGGGTTTGTGTTACACTGTATCTGTATGGCTGGTTGACAGAAGAAAGTAATATTTTATTCATTATAAACAAAAAGGAAGGTACATACTTATGCGCAAAAGTGTCAAAACAATGGTAGGAATCCGGGTGGCGGTCGCCCTTTTGGCCGTGCTGCTGTTCAGTGTGATGATGACCGTGAATATCATGCGTGTGGATCATACCCAGACAGAAAGTATCCAGGCAAATTCTCTGCTTGACAGAGCCCAGAGAGCGGAGGCGGCCCATTATAAGTGGTCCAGCAATCTGAGCAATGCCCTGTATGCGGGAACGGAATTTACGGGAAGCATCGATCCCACCACTTGTGTGCTTGGCCAGTGGCTCTATGGAGAAGCAGATACGACGGATTCGGAGATTCTTTCCCTGCGTTCTCAGATGGAGCCCTTACATAAAGCTCTCCATGAGTCTGCCACGCAGGTTTTGGAAGAGCTAAAGACCAACCCGGAGCAGGCGCAGGCTTATTATCAGGAGACCATTCAGTCTAATCTGACCACCCTGGTGGGACTTCTGGAGCAGGTTGTGGAGCGGGGAACCGCCCTGAATGAGGAAAGCAAGGATGAAATGGCGAGGACGCTCGTGATGATGCACGCCACCTCCATTGTGGGTCTTTCCATTTCCCTGATTGCCCTTATCAGCTTAGTGCTCTATGTGCTGGGCAAGATTGTAAAGCCGCTGATTATGATTACCAACAAGAGCAAGCCTCTTCAGGAGGGACTTCTGGACCTTGAGCTTGATTACCATGCAAAGGATGAGCTTGGAGAGCTGGCAGAGACCCTGGAGCGTTCCATGGGGCGGATTGAAAGCTATGTGAATGATATCAACCGGATGATGGCTCAGCTTTCCGCAGGAAATTTTGACGTTCAGGTCTCCGAGCCCTATATCGGGGATTTCCGCTCCATTGAGGAATCCCTCACCAGCTTTACCAGAACCATATCCTCGGCGCTCTCCAACATCAACGGAGCCCAACAGAAGGTGTCCGGAGGCGCGGCACAGCTCTCAAGCGGCGCCCAGGCGTTGGCACAGGGAGCCACAGAGCAGGCAAGTGCGGTGGAGGAGCTTTATGCAACTCTGGAGGAGCTGTCAAAGAGCGCCTCTCAGAATGTGCAGGCTGCTTCCGACGCACAGGAGAATGCCCGTCTTACCGGAGAGCAGGTAACCTTAAGCAGCCGGCAGATGGAGGAGATGGTAGCTGCCATGCAGGATATTTCCGTAGCCTCCCAGGAGATCGGAAAGATCATTGCCACCATTGAAAATATTGCCTTCCAGACCAATATCCTGGCCTTGAATGCGGCGGTGGAGGCCGCCAGAGCAGGAACGGCCGGAAAGGGCTTTGCCGTGGTATCCAGCGAGGTGAGAAGCCTGGCTACCCAGTCCGACCAAGCGGCAAAGGCTACCAAGGAGCTGATCGAGAATTCCGTGCAGGCTGTGGAGCGGGGAAGCAGGATTGTGGGAGAGGTGTCCGAGACCTTGAGCAAGACCCTGGAGCTTGTGATGCAGTCCAGCGGATCCATCGGCGACATTGCGAAGGCCGTGGAGCGGGAAGCGAATTCCATTTCCCAGGTAACCGACGGCATCAGCCAGATTTCCTCCGTTGTGCAGACCAACTCGGCAAGCAGCGAGGAGTCGGCGGCAGTGAGCAACGAGCTTTTCGAGCAGGTGCGTTTCCTGCAGGAGCAGACGAACAAATTCCGGTTAAAATCCGTTTAACAGAATATACGAGAAAAGAGGTTGCCGCTTATTGTTTGGTGGCAGCCTTTTTTATGCACACGGGCGCCCAGCGCACGAGTAGGGAAAGCTTCCCCTACTCGACTGCTATTTAGAAAGCTGAAAATAATAGGTTGATTTCTCGATTAATATTTAGTATGATGGTAAATGACCGGACGAGAGAAAAATTACGGAACTGGAACAGGAGGCTTACATGCAGGATATGGTACGGGTTGCGGTGGACGCAATGGGCGGCGACAACGCGCCGGATGAGATTATTAAGGGTGTTGCAGAGGCCGTGAGCCTGCGGGAGGATATCAAGGTATTTCTCGTGGGGAAGGAAGAATTGATACAAGAAAAGCTTAGGGCTTATTCCTATAGAGAAGGACAGATTGAGATTGTAAATGCCACAGAGGTAATTGAGATGGCGGAGCCGCCGGTTGTGGCGATTCGGAAGAAGAAGGATTCCTCCATTGTAGTGGCTCTTAAGATGGTGAAGGAGGGAAAGGCGGATGCCTTTGTGTCTGCCGGAAGTTCGGGGGCCGTCCTGGCAGGCGGTCAGCTTTTGGTGGGCCGTATCAAGGGTGTGGAGCGGCCGCCCCTGGCTCCTCTGATTCCCACCAGGAAAGGCGTTTCCCTGCTCATTGACTGCGGAGCCAATGTGGATGCAAGATCCTCTCACCTGGTGCAGTTTGCCAAGATGGGATCCATCTATATGGAGCATGTGGTGGGTGTGAAAAAGCCCAGGGTTGCCATTGTGAACATTGGCGCGGAGGAGGAGAAGGGCAATGCCCTGGTAAAGGAGACCTTCCCTCTTTTGAAAGAATGCAAGGATATTCATTTTATCGGAAGCATTGAGGCGCGGGATATCCCGGCAGGAGCTGCGGACGTGATTGTCTGTGAGGCATTTGTTGGAAATGTGATCTTAAAGCTCTATGAGGGAATGGCTTCCGTTCTGGTGGGAGAGATTAAGAAGGGAATGATGACCAGTCTGCGCAGTAAGATGGGAGCGCTTCTGGTAAAGCCCGCATTGAAGGAGACCTTAAAGTCCTTTGATGCGTCACAGTATGGCGGTGCGCCGCTGTTGGGTCTGAATGGTCTTGTTGTGAAGACGCACGGAAGCTCAAAAGCACAGGAAGTGAAAAACTCCATTATCCAGTGTGTCACCTTTAAGGAGCAGCAGATAAATGATAAGATCAGAGAGAATATTATAAGAGAGGAAGGATAAGGTGTATGGAATTTGAGAAACTGAAAGGAATCATTGCAGATGTTCTGAACGTGGACGAAGAAGAGATTACCATGGACACGACATTTACGGACGATCTGGGAGCAGACTCTTTGGACGTGTATCAGATTATCATGGGACTTGAAGAGGAATTTGATATTGAGATTCCTCAGGAAGAGGCGGAGAAGATCGTTTCTGTTGGGGATGCGGTCGAGCAGATTAAAAAGATAACTGCCTAACATGGAAAGTAGCTGGTGTGCAGACCTTGAGCATATGTCAGAATTGCGCGCACCAGGTTGATAGAGGAATGGGCTGCCACAGTGCACGGCCGCAGGAAAGGGCCGATGGTTTCTTTGTGGCAGCCTGTTCCATGTGGAGGTACGGATGAGATTCAAAGGTTTAGAGGAAAGAATCGGATATCATTTTAAGGAACCAAAGCTTCTTAGGCAGGCTATGTGCCATAGCTCCTTTGCCAATGAGCGGCATATGAACAGGCTTCTCAACAATGAGCGTTTGGAGTTTTTGGGAGATGCGGTGCTGGAGCTTATTACCAGCGAGTTTCTATTTGAGGCTTACCCCAAGATGCCGGAGGGGGAGGCCACCCGCACCAGAGCCAGTATTGTATGTGAGCAGACGCTGGCCTTGTGTGCCAGAGACCTTGGACTGGGAGAATTTCTGCTTCTTGGGAAGGGGGAGGAACGGACCGGAGGGCGGGATCGGGATTCCGTCACCTCAGATGCCATGGAGGCTCTTTTGGGAGCCATTTACCTGGATGGTGGTTTTGCTAATGCAAAAGAATTTGTGCACAGCTTTATTTTAAACGATATCGAGCATAAAAAACTCTTTTTCGATAGCAAGACTATCCTCCAGGAAGAAATTCAGGGGGAGACCACGGAAGCTTTGCACTATGAGCTGATTGGGGAGGAAGGGCCGGATCATAATAAGCGGTTCATGGCTCATGTCTGCCTGGGAGACAAGGCGATTGGAACGGGTAGCGGCCGGACCAAGAAGGCGGCAGAGCAGGAGGCTGCCTATCGGGCTCTGCTTGAGCGGCATAGGGCAGCAAGGGACAGAAATGCCGGTACGGCCGAATAGGGAAATGACAATAGAAAGCACAGACGGAGCAGAGCATGTATTTAAAGAGTATTGAGGTGCAGGGCTTTAAGTCCTTTGCCAATAAAATTGTATTTGATTTTCACAACGGAATTACAGGCATTGTAGGCCCAAATGGCAGCGGCAAAAGCAATGTGGCCGACGCAGTGCGCTGGGTTCTGGGGGAACAGAGGGTAAAGCAGCTTCGGGGCGGAAGCATGCAGGATGTGATTTTCTCCGGCACGGAGAGCCGCCGGCCTTTGAGCTACGCCTATGTGGCCATTACTTTGGACAACGGAGATCATCAGCTTGCCATTGACTATGAGGAGGTGACGGTGTCCCGGCGCCTGTACCGTTCCGGGGAGAGCGAGTATCTGATTAACGGTACGGCCTGTCGCTTAAAGGATATCAATGAGCTGTTTTACGATACGGGAATCGGAAAAGAGGGATACTCCATCATTGGACAGGGCCAGATTGATCGGATCTTAAGCTCTAAGCCGGAGGAATCCAGGGAGCTTTTTGACGAAGCTACGGGAATCGTAAAGTTTAAACGCAGAAAGAATACGGCCCAGAAGAAGCTGGAGGATGAGAAGCAGAACATTCTGCGTATTAACGATATCCTTTCTGAGCTGGAAAAGCAGCTGGGGCCTTTGGAGCGTCAGTCTGAGACGGCGAAAATATACCTGAAGAAAAAAGAGACATTAAAGATTTATGACGTGAATATGTTTCTTTTAGAGACAGCCCGTCTTCAGGAGCAGCTTTCGGAGGTGGAGAAAAAATCCGAGGCAGCTCAGAATGAACTTGAGGAAACTACGAAGGCTTATGAGACCATTAAGCTGGAGCATGCCAAGATTGAAGAAGAGCTGGAGCAGTTAAATACGGATCTGGATGAGACAAAAGAATCTTTCTCTCAGGCAGGCTTAAGCCGTCAGCAATTGGAGGGACAGATTGAGCTTTTGAAAGAGCAGATTAACTCTGTTCGTTCCAATGATGAGCATTTGCAGGGGCGTTTGGCTTCCATCGGCTCAGATGTATTGGAGAAAAAGGAAGCCAGAAAGAAGCTGACCGAGGAGCAGAAGCAGCTGGATGTTCAGCTTAAGGAGATTACCGGCCGCTCCAAGGAAGCCACAGAGCGTTTAAACGGCATCCGCAGGAAAACGGAAGTTCTAAACAGCCGGATAGAGCAGCGGAAAAATGCCATTATCGGCCTTTTGAATGAGAGGGCCTCCACCAAGGGGCGGCTTCAGCGGTACGATGCCATGCAGGAGCAGGCTCAGATACGCAGGGCGGAGCTGAATAAGAAGCTTCTGGAGGCCAGAAGCGGTGAGGAAGAGCAGAAGAGCCTTTATGAGGAATATCAGAAGAAGCTTAGTGAGATTGAAGCGGGAATTCTGGAGCTTGCGGCTGCTTTGAGGGAAAAGGAGGAGGACGCCGAGAGCTGCCGCCGAACCTTGGGAAAGCTGAATGAACAGCTGGAGATCGGGCAGACGGCATTTCACAGGGAATCTTCGAAGCTTGAATCCTTAAGGAACTTGGCGGAGCGGTATGACGGTTACGGCAACAGCATCCGAAAGGTAATGGAGCGTAAGGATGAGACACCGGGGATTCTCGGTGTTGTGGCTGATATTATCAAGGTGGAGCAAAAGTACGAGACAGCCATTGAGACGGCCCTTGGGGGCAATATCCAAAATATTGTCACAGACAACGAGACTACGGCTAAGGAGTTGATCGGCTATCTTAAGAAAAATAAGCTGGGGCGTGCCACCTTTCTGCCTCTGACCAGCGTGGGCGGCCGGGACAATTTTTCCAAAAAAGAAGCCTTGAAAGAGCCGGGAGCCATTGGGCTTGCAAATACGCTGGTAAAGGCGGAAGAAAAATACGAGGGCGTAGTCCGGTATCTTCTGGGAAGAGTTCTGGTGGCCAGTGACATTGATGCAGCCATAAAAATTGCCCGGAAATACAGTCATTCTTTACATATTGTAACTCTGGAGGGTGAATACTTAAGTCCGGGAGGTTCCATGACAGGAGGGGCTTTCCGCAATTCCAGCAATCTTCTTGGCCGCCGTAGAGAGCTTGAGGAGCTGGAAGAGAATGTAAAGCGCCTGGAAGAGGAGATGAATGGGGCCAGACTTCGGATTGAGGAGGTTAAGGATCGCCGCCGCAGGCTTCGTCAGGAAGCGGAGGAGCAAAATAACCGCCTTCAGGAGCAGTATCTTCTTCAAAATACGGTTACCTTAAATGCCGGCCAGATAAAGGAAAAGCTGGAGGAGCTGGTGTCCGGCTATGAGGGATTGAATGCAGAGCTTGGTCAGCTGGAGGAACAGCTTCGGGATATCGGAGAAAGCAGGGAGACCATCGGACAGGAATTGAAGGCTTCGGAGGAGCTGGAGCAGGAGCATGAGGCAGATACCTTAGAGGCCCAGAAGGAGCTGGAGACCATCCGCCTTCAGGAGGAGGAGAGTGTACAGGAGTGCGAGAGCATTCACCTGGAGGTGGCAGCCATCACCCAAAAGGCGGAATTTGTCAATGAAAATGTGGCCCGCATTGATCGGGAGCTGGAACGCTTCCGCATGGAGGAGGAAGAGCTGAAAGCCGGGGTCGTGCAGGGAAGCCATGATATCAAGGCCAAGGAGGAGGGGATTTTAGCCCTCACCGGTCAGATTGAGCAGTTGAATTTAAGAAGCCGGACTCTGGAACAGCGGACAAAGGATTTGGCTGAGAAGCGTGATGCGCTTCTGAGCGGGCAGAAAGAGTTCTTTGCCAGGCGGGAGGAGCTTTCGGAACACAGGAGTCGTCTGGACAAGGAGGCATTTCGTCTGAACAGCCAGCGGGAGCGTCTGGAGGAAAGTGCGGAGGCGCAGGCCAACTATATGTGGGAGGAGTATGAACTGACCTACAATTCGGCTCTGCCGCTTAGGGATGAGACTTATGAGGAGCTGACGGATTTAAAGAAGCAGATCTCTGGGATTAAGGACGAGATTCGGAAGCTTGGGGATGTGAATGTGAATGCCATTGAGGATTTTAAGAATCTTTCGGAACGTTATACCTTTATGAACAATCAGCGAAATGATCTGGTGAAGGCGGAGGAGACGCTCCTGGGCATTATCAAGGAGCTGGACTCTGGGATGCGTAAGCAGTTTCAGGAGCAGTTTGAGCGGATCCGGGTGGAGTTCGATAAGGCATTCAAGGAGCTGTTCGGTGGTGGAAAGGGAACTCTGGAACTGAATGAAGAGGAGGATATTCTGGAGGCGGGGGTTCGGATTATTGCCCAGCCGCCGGGGAAGAAGCTTCAGAATATGATGCAGCTTTCCGGCGGAGAGAAGGCATTGACGGCTATTTCTCTGCTTTTTGCCATTCAGAACTTGAAGCCATCGCCTTTCTGTCTTTTGGATGAGATTGAAGCTGCCTTGGATGATTCTAATGTAGGACGCTTCTCAAAATATCTTCATAAGTTGACAAAGAATACGCAGTTTATTATTATTACACATAGGAAGGGAACGATGGAGGCGGCGGATCGGCTGTATGGAATTACCATGCAGGAGAAAGGTGTGTCAGCTCTGGTTTCCGTGAATCTGATTGAAGAGGATTTGACTTAATTAGACGATCATTAGGGGGATATGACAGTGGCAGAGGAAAAAAAGGGTTTTTTTGGAAGATTGGTGTCGGGACTGGCTAAGACACGGGCCAATATTGTTGCAGGGATGGACAATATTTTCAATGGCTTTTCGGCTATTGATGATGAATTCTATGAGGAGATTGAAGAAACGCTGATTTTGGGCGATATTGGCATCAATGCTACCAATGCCATTATTCAGGATCTGAAAGCAAAGGTTAAGGAGCAGAAGTTAAAGGATCCCTCTCAGTGTAAGGAGCTTCTTATTTCCAGTATCAAGGAGCAGATGGCGGTGGGCGAGGTGGCCTATCGGTTTGAAGAGGAGAAGTCTGTGGTTCTTGTCATTGGGGTTAATGGTGTGGGTAAGACGACTTCGGTGGGAAAGCTGGCAGGGAAGCTTAAGGATCAGGGGAAAAAGGTGATTCTGGCGGCGGCGGATACGTTCCGGGCTGCGGCGGGCGAGCAGCTTACGGAGTGGGCATCAAGGGCCGGGGTGGATATTATCAGCGGTTGTGAGGGGGCGGATCCGGCTTCTGTGGTTTATGATGCGGTTTGTGCCGCCAAGGCCAGGAATGCGGATGTGCTGCTCTGCGATACGGCGGGGAGGCTTCACAATAAGAAGAATCTGATGGAGGAGCTTCGGAAGATTAACCGGATTATTGACAGGGAGTATCCGGATGCTTATCGGGAGACTCTGGTTGTTTTGGACGGGACTACGGGGCAGAATGCTTTGGAGCAGGCAAGGCAGTTTAAGAGTGTGGTGGATCTGACGGGAATTATTCTGACGAAACTGGACGGAACGGCAAAGGGCGGGATTGCGGTGGCGATTCAGTCGGAGCTTGGGATTCCGGTGAAGTATGTGGGTGTGGGGGAGAGTATTGATGATCTGCAGAAGTTTAAGTCGGATGAGTTTGTGAATGCGTTGTTTCATCAGGGGTAGGGGTGAATGCGGAGGGACGGGGCTGCTGTAAAATAGGGCGGCAGCCCCTGACTTTGGGGAAATTGATGGTTTTTTGCTGTAGTATAAGTTTGGTGTTTTGGTTTGTTGTGAGGTGTGAATATGAAATGCCCGTTTTGTGATGTGGAGATGCTGAGGGGATATTTGTACTGTGATGTGGCTATTTGGAGTACTCAAAAAGATAAGTCTTTTTTATCTCCCAATAAGCTTCCAAATAGTAAGGAGAAATATGCACTTCGCCTTAAGCTTCCAATGAAATCACAAAATTGTGTTGAGAGTGATTGCTGTCCGAAATGTAAGAGGATTATTATTGACAGTTCGGGTTATGAAAGTAATATGGAGTAATGGAAAATATATTTGTCAAATATATTTCAATTCGATTGCATATTACTCATGTGTTTTGTGATTTTGTAGAAAGAGCTTGATAATGAGATTCAGAGGAAAGGTGTCCTGGTGGTTTTATGCAATTATGATAGGCGTTGCGAGTTTGCAGATACCGCTTATTATTGTCAGTGCTTTTATAGACCCAAATGTCGCTGCGTTGCTCATGAATCTGACAATATTTGTTTCTGTGGAAGTTTTCTGTGTTTCCATTGCAATTCACAATTTTGTGGAGCTTGAAGAGGAATCACTGCTGATTGTCTTTGGCTTCCTATGGAGGAGGATTCCCTACAGTGAGATAACGGCTCTTAGGGCAACGAACAATCCCCTGTCCTCTCTTGCCGCATCTCTGGATCGGATTGAAATAAAATGCCGGAACAAAGCCAGCACAATGATAGCGGTCATGGATAAGGAAAGGTTTTTCCATGAAATGAAAAAACGGATGGAACGCTTGTAAAGCAATGTAATGGAGCAGAGGAACGTGAGTAAATACAATGCCTTGTGGGAATATGTGCGGAATAACGAAAGCAATACCTTTAAGCTCACCTTTGAGGAGATCGAGCAAATCACCGGAATCCCAATGGATCATTCCTTTTTGAAATATAAAAAGGAGCTTATGGAATATGGCTGGCAGATTGGAAAAATATCTATGAAAGAGAAGACGGTTGTGTTTCTTAGGATGGATTAAAATGGATGAAGAACGCAGAAAAGTAAAAAGACTCATTATTATTTTATTTCTCGCCTGTTTATGTGCTGCGTTGGTGTGCTTTGGAATTTTTATTTATCTGCTGAATGCGTACAGGAATGGGAAATTGGTGGGTGACAGGATTGTTACCGTCTCAAAAATTGTCGTTATGATGGGGATATTTTTTCTGATATTGGCATTTGGAAATCTTTTACCTGTTTTTATTTCTCATAAAAAACATGAATGAAAGCGAAGAGAGATTAATAGGAGCATTGGATATGGCAGATATTTTTAATGAAGCAAACATGAGGGAGACTCTGAAGGAATACATACCTGCTGGGGAGGTACTGTTGGCAGGCATACATGCAATCGCAAAAGAGACCATGGTGACAGGCATATTTGGAAAGTGTATCCGTACGGAAGATAGTCTGGTTCCGGATGAAAACGGAGGGACGGTTGCACTGAAGAAGAGAAAATACTCCACGTATGATATTTATTTTGGTATTACTCAGTCCTCTTTTCTCATTGTGGGGTGTGAAAAGAATAGTTATCTCTATCAATTTAAGGATGATCTGAGGGTGCGTGAAGAGGATATACAGGAGCTTGCATCAGAGTTGTCCTTTGATGACATTGGAACATGCTATCCCCTGACAGACATTCAAAAGTGCGAGATAAAAAAGGGATGGATGGGTTCTATAAAATGCCATATTACCATGAAAAACGGAAGCTATTTCAAGCTTTTGCTTCCGAAGCTTGGCGGACTGGGCGGCGACATGCCCCATCATACGGAGTACCGGCAGGCCATTATTGTACGGCTGGGCGGCGGGAATGTGTAAAATGATTTAAAATTCGAAGCTATTGAAAAAACGGATCTGGTATGTCAGAATAGATGTAGTGAGTGAAGAAAAGGGAAATGGACTTGACAATACAGCAAGAAGCATGTGAAAAAATAATGAAACTGCCGGAGGACGGTATAAAGTTAATTCTTGCTATGGCGGATGAGATTGCCAGACAGCACGGTATCGTTTATGAGACAGATAGTGAAACAGAAGAAAACATATTAAGACTTCAGTCGTAATACCAGATGTGTTTGTGAAGATAATTCATGAAGAATGATTATCTTTTGAGAAGAAGCTAAAATGTTATTAAAGATTTCAAATCTATGAGGATGCAGAGGAGGTGCGCTTTTGGACAAAGAGGTTTTTGCATGTGCTGTTTCCTGCCTGCTGTTTTTCCTGGCCGCACTTATTTTCACAGCGCTAAAGGGAAAAGCGGCAATCCTAATCAGCGGATTCAATACGCTTCCGAAGCAGGAAAGGGCATTGTATGATCAAGAAAGGATGAGCCAGGATCAGAGAAATGCATTTTTCCTATGGTCTGTTATTATGGGAATCGGAGCCCTGTTGTCTTATTTTGTTTCTAAATATATGGCGATAGCCGCCTTTGGAGTATGGTTCTTGGTGTTCTTAAAAGATGTGCATCTGGACGAGGAAAAAGCATTTGGGAAGTACAGGAAATCCACAAGCTGAAAGTGAGAAAAACGATAGACAGAGAAATATCAAAGGAGCAGTGGAAATTAAACCATGTACGGCCGATTACCGAAGCGGATGATCCCCTGATTGCAGAAATACAGAAAAGGAACTGGTAGATTGTATCGGGAAGGGAGCAAGAGGTGACAAAATGAAATATAAGGTAAAGGTAACGGTACTTGACAAAAAATTGTATCCGGAGCTGCAGCGCCAATACTGTGCGGACCCGAATGCAGGTGCCTGTCCCTGTTATAACGTGGGCGATGAATTTATTTTCTGTCGTGATGATGAAAGGGATGACTTCTGGCACATGGGGCTTGGCACACTTGTGAAAACAGACGGCGATCCGGATACTGTGGCAGGCGGTCCCAAAATCCCGTTCTGTTCCGAAGCATGGGATGCAATTGCCCGTTACATCTATACAGGTCTGCAGGGCGGTTCCATTATGAAGGGCTGGATGAAGGAAGAGAATACCATGATTACCTGCTGCTCTGATGGGACGAGGCCGGTTATTTTTAAAATTGAACGGATTGACTGTGAATAGGGACATCAAGGTAATTTACCCCTCGGTGTTTTCTTGTACATTGAGGGTATGATAGACATTAAGAAAAGGAGTAACAAAACTATGCTGACACTGGAAAAATTTGAAGAAGCCTCTGAGGTAGTAAAGCAGGTGGCCATTGAGACGAAGCTTTTGTACAGCGCGTATTTCAGCAATCAGACGGGAAACAAGGTCTATCTGAAGCCGGAGAATATGCAGCTGACGGGGGCTTACAAGATTCGAGGGGCCTATTACAAGATCAGTACGCTGAGTGAGGAGGAACGGGCGAAGGGGCTGATTACGGCCTCGGCCGGGAATCATGCCCAGGGCGTGGCTTATGCGGCTAAGGCCTTTGGAGTGAAGGCTGTGATTGTGATGCCCACTACGACGCCTCTGATGAAGGTGGAGCGGACCAAGAGCTATGGGGCTGAGGTTGTGCTTTATGGGGATGTGTATGATGAAGCGTGTGCTCATGCCTATGAGCTGGCGGAGAAGGAGGGGTATACCTTTATTCATCCCTTTGATGATCCGGCGGTGGCTACGGGGCAGGGGACCATTGCCATGGAGATTGTGAAGGAGCTTCCGCTGGTAGACTATATTCTGGTTCCCATTGGGGGAGGCGGGCTTTGCACGGGAGTTTCCACTCTGGCAAAGATGCTGAATCCCAATATCAAGGTCATCGGTGTGGAGCCTGCCGGGGCTAACTGTATGGAGGTTTCTCTGAAGAACGGGAAGGTGACAACGCTTCCCTCTGTGAATACCATTGCGGACGGTACGGCGGTGAAGACGCCGGGGGAGAAGATCTTTCCTTACATTCAGAAGAATCTGGACGATATTATTACGGTATCGGATGATGAGCTGATTGTGGCCTTCCTGGATGTGGTGGAGAATCACAAGATGGTGGTGGAGAATTCCGGGCTTTTGACTGTGGCGGCTCTGAGTCATTTGGACGTGAAGAATAAGAAGATAGTGTCTATCTTGAGTGGTGGAAATATGGATATTATTACCATGTCCTCGGTGGTGCAGTTTGGTCTGCGTCAGAGGGATCGGATTTTTACGGTGTCTGTGCTTTTGCCGGACAAGCCAGGTGAGCTGGTGCGGATCGCGGAGCTTATTGCCAAGGAGCAGGCGAATGTCATTAAGCTTGACCATAACCAGTTTGTGAGCACCAACCGAAATGTGGGCGTGGAGCTTCGGATTACCGTGGAGGCTTTTGGGACGGAGCATAAGAACCGGATTTTCAATAAGCTCAAGGATATGGGCTGCAGGCCGAAGCTGGTGAATGTAATGATGTAACAATTTGCGATGGTTCTATGGGGCTTGAGTTCTATGGAATGAGGGCAAATAAGATAAAAATTTAAGGGGGTTATCAGATGGAGAGACATGCGGTTGCAATGCGGATTCAGCCTGGCTGTTTTAATACATACAGGCGGAAATTGGGTGAGGTGTGGAAGCCGTTGGTTGAGGTCCTTGACCGGATTGGGATTCAGAATTTCAGCCTTTGGAACATTGAGGACAAGGTATTCGGATATTGTGAGACGCCGGACGGTGTGTCCATAACGGAGAAGGACTGGGAGGATTTTCATAAGCTGGAGGATATCATGGGGGATACCTTTACCTGGATTTCCACACCGGGGGAGCCTATGCGTCTGATGTATGAGGATTTTGGCGTGGTGCGGGAAAATAAGGAGCTTATCAGCCATCGGGTGTTTGTGACGAAATTAAATCCGGGAATGCAGGAAGAGTATAAGCTGCGTCATGATCGGCTGGCGGAGGCGAGAAACGGAGAGGTCACCCAGGGGCCGGACAGCAATTTTTCTATCTGGAATGCAGGGGATTATATTTTCGGGTATGATGAGATTGACGTCACTATGGAAACAGAGGAGACGGAGGAGAGCCGTGAGAAAACCATTGCCTGGGAGACGAGGATGCTGGAGATTATGAGCTGGTATACGGACGATGTGGACTGGATTACGGGGCTTCGGCATAAGCATATCGAGAGGATTGGGTATCACAATTAGGGGAAGGTGATACAGGTGTTTTTGGGGATGGATGCTTTTTAGAATGGACGCCGCCAAGCAGAAATCCTATCCCTTCCATGCTCCGCCGCGTGGGGCTAACACGCCTGGAAGGGATAGGATTTCTGCTTGGCGGCTGATTTTGTGGTATTCCATTATGGGCTTCATGCTGGCAAATGATAGGAGGGAGGTAGAAATATGATCATCAATACGGGAGCGAGGACCGATACTGTTCAATATTATACGGAATGGCTCTTAAACCGCTTTTCGGAAGGGTATGTCCTCTCACGCAACCCGTTATTTCCAAACAGCGTGACGCGCTATGAGCTGACTCCGGACACGGTAGACTGCGTTGTTTTCTGCTCAAAGAATTATAGGCCTATCTTGCCTCGTTTGCATGAGATCACGGATCGCTTTCATACCTATTTTCACTATACGATTACCGCTTATGGAAAAGAGATAGAGCCGGGGGTTCCGAGTATTGAGGAAAGTATGGAAACTTTGATAAGGCTGTCTGAAATCGTGGGAAGGCAGCACGTTTCATGGAGGTATGATCCTGTCCTTCTGACAAAGGAATATACCATTGAGCGGCATTTGGAGACCTTTGAGCATATGGCGAAGGTGCTTTCCCCTTATATTGACCGGTGTATTTTCAGCTTTGTGGAAATGTATAAAAAGCTGGAAAGCAATATGCCGGAAATTATCCCCATGTCCGGACAGGATAAGGATGTGCTGGCAAGGGGACTGGGAGCTATTGCAGAGCAAAACGGTATCTATATTCAGACCTGTGGAACAAACGGCGATTTTTCCCGCTATCAGATCCATTCCTCCGGCTGTACGACGCTTGCTGTCCTGGGAAAGGCAAACAATATTACCTTCCGGGACTTAAAGCACAAGGGAAGCAGGCAGGGCTGTCACTGTATCGAAAGCCGGGACATCGGAGCTTATGATACCTGTATGAACGGCTGTAAATACTGCTATGCCAACAAAAACCCTCGGAAAGCATTTGAAAACTATAAATACCATGACAAGACCTCCCCGCTGCTTTTGGGTGAGCTTAAGCCGGATGACATTGTCACGCAGGGAGTGCAAAAGTCCTTCCAAACGAAAGACATGTGGCCGGAACAATTAGCAATGAAGCTGATGTGAAAAATACGATCAAAAAAATAAAAAATGTTTGCAGATGGCGGTTTAAAGTATGATTATGTGATTGTCCTATAAAAAATGCAGATTGGAATAATTTGGATGGTTTTTTCTGAGCGTGTATGTTATAATTTCACTGTATGTTCAGAAAAAATGCAGAACAGGCGGCATTTCGGGAGGACAAGATGAAGGATATATTTATTACAAAACTAACTTTGGAAAAAGTCAGAAATCTGGACTGTATTGAAATTCCTCTGTCGGAAAAGAACAGAAAGCATTTGATTTTCACAGGTAAAAACGGGAGCGGAAAGACTACTATCCTAAAGGGATTATCAATTTATTTAAATGGCATCGCTACAACAGATGATCTAAGCAGAGCACAAAAAAATTTGCTTATTGATAAGAGAAATTTTGAAAGTGCAAAAGAAAGAAAGAAACCTCAAGTAGAGCTTTTAGAAATTGAGAAAAGAATACAACATTACGAACAGCGAATTTGGGATATAAAGCGAGGCTTTGATGTGGAAATGAGCTGTCCTCAAGAGGAAGTACATTTTTCATTTGAAGCCGGAGAATTTGTCATTGCCTACTATAAGGCAGAACGGATTTTTACGGCAGAGGCACCAAAGCATGTGGAAAAGGTGGCGCTGAAGGAGAATTATTCCATCTATGAAAATCCGAGGACGGATTTTGTAAAATACTTATTGGACCTTAAAATGACCCAGGCCCTGTCCCAGACCAGCAAAAAGCGGGAGAAGGCAGACGGTATCCAACAATGGTTTGACAATTTCGAAGCTCTCTTACAGGATCTTTTTGAAAACAAAGAGCTCAGACTGGAATTTGACGAAGAAACTTTCCGCTTTACCATTCAGGAACCGGAAAAAGAACCTTATGATTTTAACACCCTCTCAAGCGGCTATGCGGCAGCATTAGATATTGTGGTAGATCTTATGATTCGCATGGAAAAGCAGACAGAGCGGAAATTCCAGTACAATATGCCGGGAATTGTTCTGATTGACGAGATAGAGACCCACCTTCATCTGGAGCTGCAGAAAAAAATTTTAAGACTTTTGACCACCATGTTCCCCAAGATTCAATTTATCGTTACTACCCACTCACCCTTCATCTTAAACAGTCTGGATCAGGCTGTGATTTACGATCTGGAGCAGCACCTTCTGGTGGAAAACGGCCTGGCGGACATTCCTTATGATGGGATTGTGGAGGGATACTTTGGAGCAGATGTGCTGTCGGATAAGTTGAAGGAGAAGTTTGGCCGCTATCAGACTTTGGTTCAAAAGGAGAGCTTGACAGACGACGATTTTGAGGAAATCACAAATCTGGAAATGTTTCTGGATGAAATTCCGGACTACCTGGCCCTGAGGCTTACAACAGAATATCAGAGGCTGAAGCTGGAGCTTTCAAAGCGGGAGGATCTGTATGATTAAGATAGAGCGATCCTTTCCGGCGCCTTCTTCTCTTGCAGCGGAAGCGGCGAAAAATAATGGAAGCTATGAGAAGCCGGACGTAGTGGAGCGGCTTAAAGAGGATTTTCATAATAAATGCTATATTTGCGAATTGAAGAATTTACAGGGTCCCCAGGTGGAGCATTTACTTCCTCATAAAAACGGGAAATACCATGACAGAAAGTTTGATTGGAACAATCTGTTCTGGGCCTGCGGACACTGCAATGGTGTAAAAAATCAAAGGAAATATGATTCGGGCATTTTGGATTGCTGTAAAATCGATCCGGAGCAGAAAATTATTTTCCGTTTAAAACAGAATGATATTGAATTACTTTCTACGATGGCCGTTCCGGATGAGGAGACAAAGCGGACCATGGAGCTTGTCAGAGAGGTTTTTAATTTAAGGAATACCGGTTTGCGCGTATATAAAAGTGATATGCGTTTCAAGGAGCTGCAAAAAGAAATGAATTGTCTCTTTGATAACCTTGAAAAACTGAAAGCGGATCCAAAATCCCCGCTGGTCCTGCGAAAGCTGAGGGCTTTGCTGAAAAGAGAAGCCGCATTTGCAGCCTTTAAAAGATGCTATGTGAGGGAACATTTATCCGACTATCCGCAGCTGGCCACCTATATTCAATAAATTTCCCTTGCCTTTCCTGCCAAAATGTAGTAAGATACATCAAAACACCCATACATATCGGCTATAAGGGAGTAGTTGGCGGCCTGGTTTTTAAAATAGGGCAGGACGTAACAAGATCAACATCATGGTGCAGAGCCTGGTTTTGTTTGAAACGACGAGACTTATCTACAGCGAGAAACTGTGGAGAGGTCTCTTATTTTTTACGAGGAAGCCTTCCCGGTCCCTTTGCGTGCCGTTTCTTCACGTATCCGGTGATATTACAAAAGCAATAGGAGGAATCAAGCAATGAGTTTGATAGAACTATTTATCCTGGCGGTGGGCCTGTCTATGGATGCCTTTGCCGTATCCATCTGCAAGGGCCTGTGCGTGCCGAAGGCAGGCATCCGGGAATGCGCCACAGCCGGAATCTATTTTGGCGGCTTCCAGGCTTTCATGCCTTTTCTGGGCTTTCTTCTGGGAGTGCAGTTTAAAGAGTATATCACCAGCATCGACCACTGGATTGCTTTCATTTTGCTTGGCATTATCGGCATCAATATGATCCGGGAGGCTAGAGGCAACGAAGAAGACTGTGAGGCCTGCGCCACAGACAGCGGACAGAACCCTTTCTCCTTCAAGGCCATGCTTCCCCTTGCCATTGCCACCAGCATCGATGCTCTGGCCGTGGGAGTGACCCTTGCTTTTCTAAAGGTGGAGCTCCTTCCTGCCATTACCTTTATCGGAGTCATCACCTTCCTGATTTCGGCGGCCGGTATCCGAATCGGAAATCTTTTCGGCAGCCGCTGGAAGTCAAAGGCAGAGCTTGCAGGGGGAATCATCCTTATTTGCATGGGTATGAAAATTTTATTGGAGCATTTGGGAATACTAATATAAAACGGAACCGGATACTTTGGATGATAGAATAGGAGGGTGTCGTGTGAATTTGAATAGCCACAGTCAGACCATAGAAGAATTGCAAAAGCAGCTTAAGACCACTCAAAAGGGATTAAGCAGCGGCGAGGCTGAAAAACGCCTCACAGAATACGGCGAGAACCGTCTGAAGGAGGCGAAGAAAAAATCCCTCCTGATAAAATTTCTGGAGCAGTTTAAGGATGTGATGGTGCTGCTCCTTTTGGCGGCCGCAGGCGTCTCCTTTTTTGTAGCCTTGTCCGAACATGACAGCTCAGCCTTTTTCGAGCCCCTTCTCATTTTGCTCATTGTGGTGGTAAATGCTGTGATGGGGGTCCTCCAGGAAAATAAGGCCGAGCGCTCCCTGGAGGCTCTGATGCGTATGGCTGCGCCCCATGCCCGGGTCTTAAGGGACGGGCAGGAGCAGATCGTAGACGCCCGGGCACTGGTCCCCGGCGACGTGATCAAGCTGGAGGCCGGTGACTTTGTGCCGGCTGACGCAAGACTGCTCACCTCCTTTCACTTAAAATCCGAGGAATCCGCCCTCACAGGAGAATCTCTTCCGGCAGAAAAGGACGCGCAGGCTCTTCTGTCCATAGATGCCCCTCTGGGAGATCGAATCAACTGCATCTATTCCAGCTGCAGCATTGTCTACGGAACGGCCACTGCCCTGGTAACGGAAACCGGCATGGACACCCAGATGGGGAAAATCGCGGGAATGCTGGAGAAAGAGGAGGAGATAGAGACGCCCCTCCAGAAAAAGCTTGCCCAGCTTGGAAGGTATATGGGAGTCCTGGCCCTTCTGATCTGCGCCGTCATTTTCCTGATGGGGTGGGCCGGCGGCATGCCAGTGATGGAAATCTTCATGACGGCCGTCTCTCTGGCTGTCTCCGCTATCCCCGAGGGCCTGCCGGTGATTGTAACCATCGTCCTTTCCATTGGCGTAGAGCGCATGGCAAAGCGAAATGCCATCGTAAAAAAGCTTCCGGCTGTGGAGACCTTAGGCTCCACCTCTGTTATCTGTTCCGATAAGACGGGCACGCTGACCCAGAATAAAATGACTTTAACTCAGGCTTATGTGGACGGAGAAAAGGAGCCGGAAGAAATAACCGGGGAAAACACTGCCCAAGTCCGCCGCCTCCTTCTCTACGGAGCCCTCTGTAGCAACGGTTCCCTCGGCTTTGAGGGGGAAAGAGAGATCCACATCGGAGATCCCACGGAAACCAGCATCCTCTCTGCCGCCCACAAAAACGGCATCTGTAAGGAAGAAATCATGACAAAATATCCCCGCATGGGAGAGATTCCTTTTGACTCGGACCGAAAGCTGATGACCACCGTCCACACCATAGACGGAAAAATCATTGCTGTCACAAAGGGAGCCTTTGATATGATCTCCCAGAGATGTATCCATGGAGATCTGGAAAAAGCGGCTGCCATTACTCAAAAGATGAGCGCTCAGGCCCTCAGGGTTCTGGCCGTGGCCTACCGAATTCTGGAGGAAGCGCCCGAGGAGCTTACCAGTAAAAGCCTGGAACAAAACCTGATTTTCCTGGGCCTTGTGGGTATGATCGATCCTCCAAGAGAGGAAGCAAAGGAAGCCGTAGCCACTTGTGTCCAGGCTGGGATCCGTCCCATTATGATTACCGGCGATCATGTAGTTACGGCCTCCGCCATTGCCCGGGAGCTTGGCATTTTAAGAGAAGACCAGGAGGCTGTTACAGGTCAGGAGCTAAAAGCCTTGTCAGAGAAAGACTTGGATGAAAGGCTGGAGAAGATTTCCGTATACGCCCGGGTATCTCCCGAAGATAAAATTCGGGTGGTAAAGGCCTGGCAGAGAAAGGGACAGATCGTATCCATGACCGGAGACGGTGTAAACGACGCCCCGGCCCTGAAGGCGGCGGATATTGGCTGTGCCATGGGAATCACCGGTACTGATGTGGCAAAGGGAGCCGCCGATATGACTCTCCAGGATGACAATTTCGCTACCATCGTGGCGGCCGTCCGGGAGGGAAGAGGCATTTACAACAATATCCGCAAAACCGTAGGTTTTCTTCTGGGAACCAACATTGGCGAGGTGCTGCTGGTATTTGGCTCTATGCTCTTTTACAAAGCATCTCCTCTATTGTCTATGCAGCTCTTATGGATCAACCTGGTCACGGACAGTCTTCCTGCCATCGCTCTGGGGATGGAGCCTGTGGAGGATCGTGTTATGAAGGCGCCTCCAAGGCCCAAAAAGGAAGGAATCTTTGCCCATGGCCTGGGAATTCAGGTGATTCTGCAGGGAATTATGTTCGGGTTTTTGTCCCTTGCCGCATTCTCTGTTGGCCTAAGCTCTTCGGGAGGCTTAAAAGCGGGCCGTACTATGGCGTTTCTGGTTCTTGGCTTTAGTCAGATCCTCCATGCTTTTAACATGCGTTCTTCAAGCTCTCTGTTAAAGACCGGAATTTTTACCAATCGGAAGCTGAATTTTGCCGTTCTGGCCTCTATAATACTTATGGCCGGCGTGCTGTTATTTCCGCCTTTGTCCCGGATCTTCGGGCTGACCACACTTCCTGCTGGCATGTACGGAACCGGCTTTGCATTAGCTTTCTTCCCAATTGTTGTATTAGAGCTCGTAAAAGCTTTGGGATTGATTGCAAAATAGATTCTATCCCCACTATACATTGGCAGCGTCTTTTTGTTAAGTCTGAAAGTTTTGTGAAGGATCGGAACAAGAGGAGGGGCTGCCGCAAAATAAGCCATCAGGCTTTTCCATATCCTGTGTGCGAACGGTTCTCGTACATTCTGTCTGCTCTGTACGGACATTGTCCCTTGGACGTTTTTAGAATTTGCCGGTGCCTTGGTCAATATCCGTCCATATCAGACAGCCTGTACGCGAACAGCCGTACACCGGATATCGGAAAAGTCTGATGGCTTATTTTGCGTCAGCCCCTCCTCTCTGGCGCCGGATATGTTACGAGGCTTAACGAAATGGCGGTTATACATCTGCCGCAGCCAAAGACAGCCGTCGGGAAGAGACGATATATCCCGGAAGGCGTGTTAGCTTGCGGAGCAGGGAGGGATATATCGTCTCTTCCCGACGGCGTTCCTTTTCCCCCTGTTTCAGAACCTGTGAAGAACCAAAGTCCTTCCAGGTTCTGTTTTTTGATCTTTTATATGATGAAAAGAAACAAAAATCGTTCTAAAATCCAAAATAGTGTTGATAATTTCGAAAATGATACATATAATAAGATCGTAAAAACAAATAATAAGGAGATAATAGATTGAAAACGTTCAATAAAATCTATCCATACGGAGTGATACCAGTCATTGCAATCGATGACAGCAGACATGCGGTTCCCCTGGCAAAAGCGTTTGCCCGGGCAGGGCTTCCGGTGATGGAGATTACCTTCCGAACAGAGGCAGCAGAAGAATCCATACGCAGGATTGCGCAGGAGGCTCCGGAGGTTATTTTGGGAGCGGGAACTATCTTGCAGGTAGAACAGGCGCAGAGGGCGATAGAAGCGGGGGCTCAATTTCTTGTCACACCGGGCTTGAATCCGAAGGTGGTCTCCTATAGTCAGGAACATCAGGTAGACGTGGTACCGGGGGTCAGCACTCCCACGGAGGTGGAGCAGGCTATAGGGCTGGGCTTGAACACCTTGAAATTTTTTCCGGCGGAGGTCAGCGGAGGTGCTGCGGCTGTCAAAGCCCTTGGAGGGCCCTACAGGGAGATAAGCTTTATTCCCACAGGCGGAATTGATGAGAGGAGGATCTCTGAATACAGCAGACTTGGCAATGTTCTGGCCTGTGGGGCTTCTTACCTTGCGGACAGAAGGCTCATTGCCGAGGAACGCTTTGATGAGATTGAGGCAAGAGCCAGAGCAGCGGTAAAAGCCGTGCACAATTTTACCGTGGCGCATGTGGGAATCAACGGGGGTTCTGAGGAGGAGGCAAAGGGGGTTGCGCAGGCTTTCTGTTCATTATTTGGTTTTACAAAGGAGGAAGGCCGTATTTCCTGCTTTGCAAGTAAGGAAATTGAAGTAATGTATGACGATACATACGGAGTAAACGGTCATCTGTCCATTACGGCCAACTCCATCGATCGGGCCTTAAGATATTTACAGCGGCAGGGAGTGGAGCTACGGAAGGATACCATCAAATACAATGAACAGGGTAAAATGAGATTTGCCTACCTTAAGAATCAGATAGGGGGCTTTGCCATTCATCTGTATTAGAGAGAAACACACACACGCAGAAAAAAGGAGAAGGAAAACATGTCATTTATTCGAACACTTACCGGAGATATCTCTCCGGACAGGCTTGGCATCTGTGACTGCCACGATCATCTCATTCGAAGCGGCGGGGAAGAGGTACGCATGGAGCAGGATTTTTTGATGGATTCTGTGGACGCTGCAGTGAAGGAGCTGAATTACTGGTATGAGGCCGGGGGCCGGGCTATGGTGGTCATGGACAGCCTTGGGTGCGGAAGAAATATTCCCAAGATGCTGGAAGTAACAGAACAGATTCAGGGAAAGGTAAACCTGATCGTGACAACCGGCTTTCACAAGGCAGGCTTTTACGACACCAATGTGCACTGGGTGACTACCGTAAAGGATATGGAGAAGCTTGTGGATATGATGGCGGCAGAGATTGAAGAGGGGCTGGATATTCACAGTTACAACGGACCTATTGTGGAGCGGGTTCCCAATAAGGCGGGAATTATCAAGGCGGGCTTAAGCTACGGGCAGATTCAGCCTTTTGAGCGCAGAACTCTGGAAATCGCCGCAAGGACCCAGGTTCGCACGGGGTGTCCTATTTCCGTACATACGCAGCTTGGCACCATGGCCTATGAGGCGGCGCATTTTCTGGAGGATAAGGGGGCAAACCTTTCTCACGTGATGTTCTGCCATATGCATAAGAATCCGGACAAGTATTATCATAAAAAGGTGATGGAGACCGGGGCTATTATCTGCTATGACGGACCGGATCGGGCCAAATATTTCCCGGACTGCCTCTATGCGGAAAATATCAAATGGCTGGTGGACCAGGGCTTCCAGAAGCAGATCCTCCTTTCCATGGATGCAGGCCGTGCAAGCTATATGCGGGGTTATATGGAGCAAAAAGGAAAAGATGTGCTGGGCATTGCTTATCTTCTGAACCGCTTTGTTCCCCTTCTTCGGGAGGTGGGGGTGAAGGAGGATGCCATTGAGGACATGCTGGTTCACAATCCCGCAAGAGTGCTGACTTTTGAGAAATAAGGAGGGTGTCATGAAGGCAGTTGTTTTTTACGGTGAAAATGATTTGCGTTTTCAGGAGCTGCCAAAGCCAAAGACTCCGGCCGGAGGGGTGCTGGTAAAGGTAAAGGCCTGCTCCATATGCGGAAGTGATCTAAGGACCATCCGCCATGGCCATGCCGCCATCAAGGAGCCTCGGGTGCTTGGGCATGAGACTGTGGGAATCATTGAAGAGCTGGGAGAGGGAGTTACGGAATGGAAGGAAGGAGATCGGGTGGCCATTACTCCGGGGATCGGGTGCGGCGTCTGCGCTTCCTGTCGGTCCGGCTTCCAGAACATGTGTTATACAAGGAAGACCATTTCCCAGCACTATGACGGAGGCTTTGCGGAATATGTGGCCGTGCCTTATGAGGCTTTGAGAGCAGGAAATCTCAATCGGATTCCGCAAGGGGTAGGATTTTTGGAGGCATCCCTGGCAGAGCCTCTGGCCTGCGTCTTAAACGGCCAGGAGGATCTTCAGATTCGTAAGGGAGACGTGGTTGCGGTGATTGGGGCCGGTTCCATCGGTATCCTTCACTGTATGGCGGCTTATGCGGCGGGAGCAGCCAAGGTTATTTTGCTGAACCGAAGCGGAGGAAGGCTTAGAGAAGCAGAGCGGTTTGGCTTTGACGCCTATGTGGATTTGAGCCTTCAGGATGGAGCAGAGGCCGTAAAGGAGCTTACGGAAGGAAGAGGAGCCGATGTGGTGATTGTGGCGGCAGGAGCCGCCGAGGCTCTTACCCTGGGGATTCAGATGGCGGCAAAGATGGGAAAGGTCTCTATGTTTGCCGGTCTTCCCAAAAGCAGTCCGGAGGTTCTTTTAAATATCAATGAGCTTCATTACCGCCAGATCTCCCTTCACGGGGCCTTTTCCTCTGCGCCCCGCCATAACAAAATGGCCCTGGAGCTCATAGGGAGCGGGAAATTAAAGCCTCAGCGTCTTATCACCCATCTGGTAGGTCTGGAAAAAATGACCGAAGGAGTGGAGGCGGCAGAGAGCCGCAAGGCTCTCCGGGCTGTGATTAGTCCCTGTGTGGAGGAGCTTTTGGAGGAAACGAAGCAATATGACTGGATAAAAACCATTTCTTAGGAAAGAAAGGGGGGTTTTACAAATGTTTATAAGAGGCAGGGCTTTCACTGCTCCGAGGCTGTGATCCGGGCTGCTTCCGAGGCATTTGATATCCGGCTTCCGGAGGAGGTGATTCGGGCGGCCTGCGGCTTTCGGGGCGGCGGAGGCGGCTACTGGGATCGCTGCGGTGTGATTGAGTCGGGAATCATCCTGATCTCCTGTCTTTACGGAAGACTGACCGTATATCAGGAGGCTTGGACCTACAGCTATCTGATCCGGGAGCTTCACAAGCGGT
Organism: Lachnospiraceae bacterium; assembly: GCA_022791635.1. GTDB lineage: Bacteria > Bacillota > Clostridia > Lachnospirales > Lachnospiraceae > Laedolimicola. The sequence continues at coordinate 7,185 of JAAVZL010000046.1, read as the reverse complement.
TTTTGGAGGAATTTCCCTCCATCTATTGCCGTGATATCAAGGGAACCAGCGCTAATAAGAGCTGTGACGATATGTACTGCAGGGGAAGCCGGGTGATAGCCCAGCTTTTGATGGATGCGCCCGAGCTTTTAAAGGAGGTTTCAGAGGAGGAGAAGAACCGATAGAGCTTTATACCGAGAAAGGAGTTACGAAAGAATGAAATTTTGCGTAGTAGGAGATCCCATGATTTCCTCCGAGACGCTGGAAGTGGCAGTGCATGAGGTATTTGGACCTGAGCACCAGGTAAAGAGGGTAGACTGGAGACCAAAAAGCCAGGAGGTATTCTATCAGCTTCGCAGCGATGTGGAGAAAAACGGGCCAGAGGCAGGATGTCCGCCCGAGGAGCTTTTTGAGCAGGCAGTGGATGTGGATGTTATCATTACCCACCATACGCCTCTGAATAGAAGGGTTATAGAGCAGTCCGGGGCAAAGCTTGTGGGAGTATGCAGGGCCGGTGTGGAAAATGTGGATGTAAAGGCGGCGAAGGAGAAGGGAATTACCGTATATAAGACCATTGGAAGAAATACCGAGGCAGTGTCGGATTTTGCCGTGGGACTGATGTTGTGTGAGCTGCGCAACATTGCCCGGGGGCATGCGGCTTTGAAGGAAGGAACCTGGAGACGAAAGTACAGCAACTCTGACTTTATGGGGGATATGGAAGGGAAGACCATCGGACTCATCGGCTTTGGCGAGATTGGCCGGGCCGTTACGAAAAAGCTTGGGGGCTTTGACGTTCGGATTTTGGTGTACGATCCCTTTGTGGATGAGGATGCGGTGAGGAAGGCAGGGGCAGAGAAGATGGATCTGGAAACCCTTTTAAGGACCTCGGATTTTATCAGTGTCCATGCCCGCTTAAGCGATGCCACCAAAGGGATAATAGGAAGGGAAGCCTTTGACTTAATGAAGCCCACCGCCTATCTTATCAATACGGCCAGGGCAGGCCTGATTGATGAGGAGGCCCTGGTGGAGGCTCTTGAGCAAAAGAAAATCGGCGGCGCGGCCCTGGATGTATTCTGGACCGAGCCCATGGAGAAGGAGCACCCTCTCAGAGCAATGGACCATGTTACCCTGACGCCTCATTTGGCAGGGGCAACCAATGACACCATGAAGAAAACCCCGTACCTTCTTTTAAGAGAGATGAAGCGATGCCTGGAGGAAAAAGACGAGTCCTCCAGATGGATCGTAAAGCAGGTATAGAAGCAAAGGAGCAGGAAAAGGCTGAAAGGCAAGGAGGGTTTGAGGGCCATGGGGAGGGTATTGATTACAACCAGGTCAGTGGCCAACTGTGAAAAGGCGGTGAAGCTTCTTCAGGAGGAAGGCCATGAGGTAGCAGTGCACATCGGAAAGGGCAATATGGGGGAGGAAGAGCTCTCTGAGATCATCCGAGGAGCGGACGCACTGATTGTGGGGGTAGATTCGGTGACCCGGCAGGTGATAGAAGCCGGCATGCCGGAGTTAAAAATAATTGCACGAAACGGCGTAGGCTACAACAATGTGGATCTTGCCTGTGCTATGGAACATGGGCTCCCGGTGACCATTGCTCCAAATGCCAGCAAGGTATCCGTCTGTGAGCTGGCCCTGGGTATGATGTTTGCATCGGCCAGACATATGGGAAGACAGGATCGGGAGCTTAGAAACGGCAACTGGGAAAGACAGATGGGGTTTGAGCTTACGGGAAAGACACTGGGGATCCTGGGAGGGGGAAATATCGGATATGAGGTTGCCCTTCGGGCGATTGCACTGGGGATGAAGGTCCTTGTATACGACAAAGTAAAGGTGCAAAGAATAGAGGCTCTTGCAGGCGCCCGATACGAAGAGCTGCCGGTCCTTCTTTCGGAAGCGGATATCCTAAGCCTTCACCTTCCGGTGACTGAGAGCACAAAAGGACTGGTGAACAAAGGATTTTTGGATCAGGTGAAGCCGGGAGCGGTTTTGATTAACACGGCCAGGGGAAGGCTGGTGGAGGAGCAAGAGATAGCAAAGGCCTTAAAGGATGGTAGACTGTCCTGTTATGCAACGGACACCCTGACGGAGGAGCCGGCTTCCCCGGACAATCCCCTGCTTAAGCTGCCCAACACCATCATTACCCCTCATTGTGGGGCTTACACCAAAGAGGCAGTAGAGGGCTGCGGCATCCTGGTGGCAGAGGAGGTGAACCGGGTTCTAAGAGGGGAGAAGCCCTTATACCAGGTAGAAGAGACAGGAGGTGAGAAATGAAGAGAAAAATATTAATTGTGGGCGGCGTGGCCGGCGGAGCCACGGCGGCAGCCAGAATCCGCCGTCTGGACGAAGAAGCAGAGATCTTGATCTTCGAAAAAAGTGAGCATGTGTCCTATTCCAACTGCAGTCTTCCTTTTTATCTGGGCGGCGTGGTGGAGGATGAGAAGGATCTTGTGATGGTGGAACCGGAAACCTTTGCCAAAAGATACAACATGGAAGCGAGAACCCAAAGCGAGGTCCTGGCAGTGAACCGTAAGGAAAAGACCGTAACGGTCCTGGACCATGCAGCCGGCCGGGAGTATGAGGAAAGTTATGACAAGCTGATTCTGGCCCCGGGAGCCAGGCCTTTAAGGCCCGGGAGTATTTCCGGAATTGAGAAGGACCATGTGTTTGCCATTCGAAATGTGAGGGATGTAGTTTTACTGAAAGCCTATTTAGAGGAGAAGGACCTGAAACACGTTGTGGTGATTGGAGGTGGATTTATTGGTATAGAAACTGCCGAGAACCTGGTTCGGGCCGGCTATCATGTCGCCGTGTCAGAGGCCATGGAACAGATTCTTTCCGTGTTCGACGAGGATATGGTGCAGATTTTGCACAAGGAATTGTATGACAACGGCGTAGAGCTCCATCTGGGAGAGAAAGTTCAGGAAATTACGGAAAAATATGTTATAATGGGGTCTGGAAAGGAGATACGTGCGGATGCGGTCGTTCTGGCTATGGGCGTACAGCCAGAGATCGGCCTTGCCAGAGAAGCAGGTCTTTCCATAGGGGAGACGGGAGGAATCCGGGTAGATCGAAATTGCCGTACCAGTGATTCGGATATTTATGCAGTGGGCGATGCCATCGAGGTGACTCATAAGCTGACCCGCAGATCGGTCCGGCTGACTCTTGCAGGTCCGGCCCAGCGCCAGGCCCGCATAGCGGCCAACCATATTTATGGGATTCCCGACAATGGAGGCGGCGTCATTGGTTCCTCCGTTTTGAGAGTATTTCGTCTGAATGCTGCATGTACAGGCTTAAATGAAGGGGCGCTTAAGAAGGCCGGCATTTCTTATGGATTTTCCTATGTGATTCCAAATGACAGAGTGTCGATTATGCCGGATTGCAGTCCTTTGCATTTTAAATTGCTGTATGAGCGTCCTACGGGAAAGCTGCTGGGAGCTCAGGCCATTGGACAGGGGGAGGCCGACAAGCGCATCGATGTGATTGCGGCAATGATTTCCCGGGATGCAGGACTTGAGGAGCTAAAGGAACTGGAGCTTTGCTATTCTCCCTTATATGGAACGGCAAGAGACGTGGTGAATCAGGCGGCCCTTGTGGGGCTGAACCTCTTATCCGGAGCATACCGTCAGGTTTCTGTGTCAGAGGTGCGCCATCTTGTGGAAAAGGGTGCGTATATCATCGATGTGCGTGAGAAGGGAGAGTTTGAGCGGGGGCATCTTAAGAATGCAGTCAATCTACCCCTAAGTGAGCTTCGAGAGCGGCTTTCGGAGATTCCGAAGGACCGGCCGGTGTATTTGCATTGCCAGAGCGGACAGCGCAGCTACCAGGCAGTCCGGGCCTTACAGAACCTGGGCTTTGGAAATGTGTGTAATATTTCCGGTTCCTTCCTTGGCATTTGCCTGTACGAGTTTTACCATGACAGCTTAGGGAACAGGGAGAAAATTGTAACGGAATATCATTTCCGGTAAATCCGCATACGTAGTGAGAGAATATGAAAATTGCAAAAAGTGATATCGATTTTCGGCAGGGACAGATTTTAGAGAGTATAAATAAAAACGGATATCGAAAGGTGGAAGATCTGGCAAGAGAATTTGGAATCTCTGTGGTTACCGTAAGAAGAGATCTGATTTGCCTGGAAAATCAAAAGCTCATCAAGCGCTTTCATGGGGGAGCTCAGGTGGCGTCTCATGCGCCGAAGTGGAAACTGGACGGAAGAGACTTAAACTTAGTGGCTCACATTGCCGAGAAAGCCGCGGAGTATGTGGAAAATAAAGATACGGTGTTTTTAAATTCCGGCATGACGACCTACGCCGTTCTGCAGAAAATCAAAAAAAACATCGTAGCGGTTACCAGCAATGCCTGCGCGGTGGATCTGGACCTGTCCGATTCCCCGGTGAAGCTGATTTTTACCGGCGGAGAGCTTTCGGAGGAGCGGGAAACCTTCCTGGGACAGTTTACCATCAGCCTCATTGATCTGGTTACGGCAGATAAGTGCTTTTTGGGCGTCAATGCCATCAGCGCCGAGGGAGGGCTGACCTCCTCTTCCGTGGAAAAGATTATGATCAACAATCGGATGCTTGAGCGCTGCAAGGGGCCAAAAATCGTGGTTACGGAAGGAAATAAGATTGGAAAGACAACGAATTTCCATGTATGTCCGGTTACGAAGATCACGCATTTAATAACCGATAACACAGCGCCTCCAACGGAGCTGGATAAGATAAGAAGAGCAGGGGTAGAGGTGATTATTGCCTGAGGCTTAAGAGATAGAAATACGGTTGGGGGCTGCTTCGTTTTGTTACACAGGATGAAGGAGAAACGAGTATGGATGTTTTAATGAATGTATGGGGATATTTTTCGAAAAATATATTGCAGCAGCCGGCTTTTATGATTGGTCTTTTGGTCATGCTGGGATACATTCTTCTGAAAAAAACCTGGTATGATGTATTGGCGGGAGTTATTAAGGCGATTGTAGGATATATGATACTGGCGGCAGGTTCCAGCGGACTCATCAACAATTTCCGTCCTATTCTGGTGGGCCTTAAGGACCGCTTCAACATGGATGCTATGGTCATCGATCCGTATTTCGGACAAAACGCAGTGACCGCAGGCGTGGAGGAGGTGTTCGGCAAGAATTTCGGCGATGTGATGATTCTGCTTCTGATTGCCTTTATTGTGAACATTCTTCTGGTGCGATTCAGCAAGTATACGAAGCTTCGGGCCCTGTTTACCACCGGCCATGTGCAGGTGCAGCAGGCGTCTACGGCCTACTGGCTTTTGGCCTTTGCCCTTCCGGGCCTTTTAACAAACAATGTGGCCCTTCTGATTGTCATGTCTGTAATCCTGGGCGCTTACTGGGCCGTGGGCTCCAACCTCCTGGTAAAGCCCTGTCAGGAGCTAACCGGAGGCGCAGGCTTTACCCTGGCCCATCAGCAGATGTTCGGCATTGCCTTAAACAGCTATCTGGCGGAAAAGCTCTTTGGCAGGAAGAAGGACGGACAGAAGGTAAAGAAGCTGGACGATATGGAGCTTCCGGGCGTGATGTCTGTCTTTAATGAAAATATGGTAACCACCTCCATTTTGATGCTGGTATTCTTCGGCGCCATTCTTATGATTCTGGGAAAGGACTATCTGATTGCAGGAGGCTTCCTGGGGGAGACCGAGAGCATGTTCTTCTATGTAATTAAGACCAGCCTAAACTTCAGCGTATATCTGGCGATTCTGCAGCTTGGAGTCCGGACCTTTGTAACGGAACTTACCCAATCCTTCCAGGGAATTGCCAATAAGCTTCTTCCGGGCTCAGTTCCCGGAGTGGACTGTGCGGTATCCTTTGGCTTCGGCTCGGCCAATGCGGTTCCCATCGGCTTTTTGATGGGCTTCCTGGGACAGATTGTAGCCATTGTTGCTCTGATTCTCCTTAAGAGTCCCGTACTGGCCATCTGCGGATTTATTCCCGTATTCTTTGACAACGCCAGCATTGCCCTCTTTGCAAATGAGAAGGGCGGAGCAAAGGCGGCCGTCATCCTGCCCTTTATCTCCGGCCTTATGCAGGTATTCGGTTCAGCCCTGATTGCAGGCTGGGTAGGCATGGCTGCCTACGGCGGATACTTAGGCATGTGGGACTGGGCCGTAGTATGGCCCGTGATGACAGGCGTGATGAAGCTTCTGAGCTATGTAGGCGTTGTGGTTGTAGCAGTTGTCCTTCTGGCAATTCCCCAGATTCAGTATCGTTTGGATAAAGAGGGCTATTTCCTGATCACCGAGGACTATGAGGCATACACAGCCTTAAAGGCAAAAAAAGCAGAATAACAAAGGAAAGGGCATAGAGGTATAAGAGATGGATAAAGAGAATTTAAGCTTTCTCGTATGCTGTGCCAACGGCGGAGGCACAAGCCTGATGTGTAAAATGTCCCTGCAAAGAGCCCTTGATAAGCTTGGAATCAAGCCCAAGAAGCTCCACCACTGCGCTTTAGCCGAAGGCAAGAGCTCAGCCACCAGATTTGACGTGGTCTTTTGCCCGCGGACCTTTGAAGGGATGTTCGCGTCAGCCAAGGAAAAGGGAACCATAGTGATCGGACTGCGCAATGTCATGTCCAGCCAGGAGATCGAAGAAAAGATGCGGGAATTCGGCCTGGCCGATTAAAAATTTAAGAGATTCCACAGGGCGCTTCACAGGAGCCGGAATACGGACTGTGAGACGCCCTGTTTTAATGCTCATGTACGGTAAAGAAGCAAGCAACCGAAAACAAGAGATAGACCGCCAGCACCACACTATTCCGAACCAAAGAAGCCAAAGACCAAAAGACAAGCATTGTGGGAAAATCCAAAAGTTTAGATTTTCCCACAATGACGACTACTACGGAATCCCTCTTATTCCGCATTTTATAACCTGTTTTTATCACCCCATTCACACATTCCGTCCAAAATGGGTATCAAAGATTTTCCACGTTCGGTTAAACTATACTCTACTTTGGGAGGGATTTGAGGATATTCTTTTCTATGAACTAATTGGTCTGCTTCTAATTCTTTCAGAGTGGAACTTAAAGTCTTATATGAAATTCCACTGATATATTTTTTCATTTCGTTAAAGCGAACAATTCCGAACTCTGCTAAAGTATATAAAATAGTCATTTTATATTTGCCATTGATTAGTGACAATGTATAGCTGAAACCTGTTGTTTCAAGACATTCATTTGCAATGCAGCG
>JAAVZL010000003.1 GCA_022791635.1 Lachnospiraceae bacterium | reverse complement strand
GTATTACCGCAGGGGCTTCCACCCCAAAGAAAATTATTGAGGAGGTTCAAAAACATGTCGGAATTAAGTTTTGAACAAATGCTGGAAGATTCATTAAAAACAATACGGAACGGAGAGGTTGTCGAGGGCACTGTTATTGATGTCAAAGAAGATGAGATCATCTTAAACATAGGCTACAAGTCAGACGGTATTCTTACCAAGAGTGAATACAGCAACACTCCGGTGGATCTGACCACCTGCGTATCCGTTGGGGATACCATGGAGGTAAAGGTTCTGAAGGTGAACGACGGGGAGGGACAAGTACTCCTGACCTACAAGAGACTGGCCGCAGAGCGGGGCAGCAAGCGTCTGAAGGAAGCATTCGAAAACGAAGAGGTATTAACAGCAAAGGTAACACAGGTACTGGACGGCGGCTTAAGCGTTGTTGTGGACGAGTCCCGGGTATTTATTCCGGCCAGCCTGGTATCCGATACCTATGAGCGGAACCTGGGCAAGTATGAAGGCCAGGAGATCAGCTTTATTATCACGGAGTTTAATCCCAGAAGAGGCCGCATTATCGGCAACCGCAAGCAGCTTGTGATGGCTGAGAAGGCGGAGCTTCAGAGAGCTCTCTTTGAGCGGATTCAGGTGGGCGATGTAGTAGACGGCGTGATTAAGAACGTAACCGACTTCGGCGCCTTTGTGGATCTGGGCGGAGCCGACGGACTGCTTCATATCTCCGAAATGTCCTGGGGCCGCGTGGAGAATCCCAAGAAGGTATTTAAGGTGGGACAGGAGATTACCGTCCTCATCAAGGATATCAACGATACCAAGATCGCTTTGAGCTTAAAGTTCGAGGATCAGAATCCTTGGCTGGATGCTGCGGTGAAGTATGCGCCGGGCAACATCGTAGAGGGAAGAGTGGCAAGGATGACGGATTTCGGCGCCTTCGTGGAGCTGGAGCCGGGTGTGGACGCACTTCTTCATGTATCTCAGATTTCCAGAGAGCATGTGGAGAAGCCGGCGGATATTCTTTCCATCGGTCAGGAGATCGAGGCAAAGGTCGTAGACTTCAATGAAGAGGATCGGAAGATCAGCCTGAGTATGAAAGCTCTTCAGGCACAGCAGAATGAGCTTGCAAGAGATTACGACGAGGATGTGGCGGACGTGGATATTGATGCGGTTGCCGCAGAGGAAGAAGAATAAAGGCTGCCTTGGAGAAATTGAAAAGTGAGATTATCTGACGGGAGGACAGGCACTGGCGTGCGTGTCCTCGCGCCTTGTTGAGGGGAAAGGGCTTAAAAGCAAAGGGGAGGCTTGTGTCCATGTGGGAGCTTCAGATTGCAGGCGTGGATCTCTATCATATTTTAAATTGGCTCTTTATCTATAGCTTTTTGGGCTGGGTATGGGAAAGCTGTTATGTATCCGTAAAGGAAAAAAGATTGGTGAACCGCGGCTTTGTGACAGGGCCGGTCTGTACGATCTATGGCTTTGGAGCGGTGAGTGTCTATCTGATCCTGAAGCCGGTTTCCGGGAATCTGTTATGGCTTTATCTGGGAGGCGTGATTGTTCCCACGCTGCTGGAATACATTACGGCCGTGCTGATGGAGCATATTTTTCACACAAGCTGGTGGGATTACAGTCATAATAAATACAATTTTCAGGGAAGGATCTGTCTGGGAGCCTCCCTGGGCTGGGGGATTTTCTCCATCATTCTGTTTTACGGCTTTCAGCCGGTGGTGGATCGGATCGTGGCCCTCTATTCCATAGCTGCAGGCAAGCTCTTTGTAAGCGCAGCTTCTCTGGTGTATGCGGTGGACTTTGGAATGTCTTTTATGAATGCTATGCAGATTGGAGAAAAGCTGCAAAATATGGATGTCGTTATCGACGAGCTTTCCGAATACATACAGTCCACACGAATCTTCCGCTCTACGGAGGAGCTCTGGGAGCGTCTGGAGGGATTACGGGGATTTGAGCGGGGCACAGAGCTTCGGAGGCGCCTGGAGGCCCGGTTTGATGCCCTGGTAGCCTTTGGCGGCGAGGAGCTTAAGGGCAGACAGGAGGAGCGTAAGGCTCAGATGGAAGAGCGGATCGCACTTTTGCAGAGCCGGTATGAACAGATTCGAGGCCGGGGAGGCTGGTTTGCCAGCCGTGCAATGAACGCATATCCCCACATGAAGTCCAGGGCACAGGCACTCCGTGATCGAAGGAAAAAATAATGGGCTGACAGGGAGAGAAATTTATGGCACATTCAACTTTTAAGGGTGGAATTCACCCGCATAAACGGAAACGATTTACCAGAGAAAAGCCGATTCGGGAGTATTATCCCAAGGGAGAATTGGTTTATCCGGTGTCTCAGCATATCGGAGGTCCGGCCGTTCCCATTGTAAAACCAGGAGATCGGGTCTTAAAGGGACAGGTGATTGCCAAGGCAGCCGGCTATATCTCTGTGCCCATTCATGCATCGGTATCGGGAACGGTAACGGCTATTGAGCCGAGAATGACGGTTTCCGGAAATCCGGTGCTGTCTATCATAGTGGAAAATGACAATCGGTATGAGCGGATGCCCATAGAAAATTTCCGGCCCTGGCAGGAGCTGGAGCCGGGGGATCGGATTCTGCAGATTCAAAAAGCGGGAATCGTGGGCATGGGCGGAGCCGGATTTCCCACCCATGTAAAGCTGGCAGTGAAAAATCCCAAGAAAATCCGCACGGTCATTGTAAACTGCTCTGAGTGTGAGCCGTATCTGACTTCCGACTACCGCCGAATGGTAGAGAATCCGGAATGGCTTGTGATGGGCTTAAAGATGATTTTAAGCCTTTTTGATCGGGCAGTGGGGATCTTTGCCATTGAGGACAGTAAGCGGGATGCCATCACCGCCCTGCAGCTTGCCTCCGGCAAGGAGAGCCGGATGGAGGTAAGGGTTCTGGAGACAAAATATCCCGAAGGGGCAGAGCGGATGCTGGTCTATGCCTGCACGGGAAAGGAGATCAATTCCTCCATGCTTCCGGCAGACGCAGGCTGTATTGTCCACAACGTGGATACGGTCTGTGCCATTTACCAGGCCCTGGCTTTTGGAAGGCCGCTTACAGAGCGTGTGGTGACGGTGACGGGAAAAGCCCTTGCCAATCCCCGGAATTTTAATGTTCCCATCGGCACCAGCTTTGCGGAGCTCATTGACGCGGCAGGGGGCTTTTCGGTAGAGCCCAAGAAGTTTGTGGCCGGAGGCCCCATGATGGGAATCAGCCTCTTTGATTTGGATGTGCCGGTTGTCAAGACCTCCTCGGCTTTGCTCTGCATGACTAAGGATGACGTTGCGCGCTTTCGGCCAAGCGCCTGTATCCGCTGCGGCTCCTGTGTGGAGGCTTGTCCGGAGGGGCTTCTGCCTGCAAAGCTTGCGGATTTGGCAGAGCATTTTCAGGAAGAGGAATTTCGGAAGCTCTATGGAATGGAATGTCTGGAATGCGGAAGCTGCAGCTTCGTCTGCCCGGCCAGAAGGCATCTGACCCAATCCATCCGGGCCATGCGCAGAAGCCTTTTGGCAAAGGGAAAGAGATAGGAGGAGAGAATGAGATGGAAAATCAAATGAATGTATCGGCGTCTCCTCACATCCGAGGAACCATGTCTACCTCCGGGATTATGCGGCTTGTGATCCTTGCCCTTCTCCCTGCGGCAGGCTTTGGCATTTACAATTTCGGCATCCGGGCCCTGTACCATATGCTGGTGTGTGTGGTGACCTGTGTGCTTACGGAGTTTACCTATGAGGCCTTTGCGGATCGGCCTGTAGCAGTGGGAGATTTCAGCTCCATGGTTACCGGGCTTTTGCTGGCCCTTTCTTTGCCGGTGAATGCGCCTTTGTGGATGGGATTTGCAGGGAGCATATTTGCCATTCTGATTGTGAAAATGTTCTTTGGGGGAATCGGACAGAATATCGTGAATCCGGCTCTGGCGGGCCGCTGTTTTCTTCTGATTTCCTTTGCAGGGCATATGACAAATTTTGTCTGTGACGCCTATACGGGGCCTACGCCTCTGGAGGCCTTAAAGCAGGGGGAGGCGGTGGATCCGCTGTATCTGATTCTGGGGAATACGGGGGGATGTATCGGAGAGACCTCTGCCCTGGCAATTCTGGCAGGAGGCATTTTGCTTCTGGCCTTTGGGATTATCAATCTTCGGATTCCTGCCTCCTGCTTTGCAGTGTTTACGGGAATGCTGATTTTCCTGGGGGGAAAGGGCTTTGACGAGATCTATCTGGTTCAGGAGCTTTGCAGCGGCGGCCTGATGCTGGCCTTCTGGTTTATGGCTACGGATTATACCACCTCGCCCATTACCAAACAAGGACAGATCCTCTATGGGATGCTTATCGGTGCACTGGCCGGGATGTTCCGGCTGTATGGCAGCGCCTCGGAAGGCGTGTCCTATGCGATTCTTCTGGCGAATCTTTTGACGCCTATGATTGAAAAGGTGACGGTTCCCAGAGCCTTTGGAAGGCGGCATTAATCGTCTTCAAAGCCCTCGGAGTAGAGGACTTCCCCTTCCCGTGTGATAAAGATGGCCCGGACATCCGGCAAAGTGTCAATAAGCTCCATGCCCTTTTGGGTTCCCATAAGGAAACAGCAGGTGCTTAGGGCGTCTCCGTCTACGGAAGCATCGGAGAGAATGGTCACAGAAGCCAGCTCGTTTTCACAGGGGTAGCCAGTCCTGGGATCCAGAAGATGGTGATAGAGGATGCCGTCCTTTGTAAAACAGCGCTCGTAGATGCCGGAGGTGACCACAGACTGATCGGTGACGGAAAGGGCGGTGGCGGCGGTGGTCATGTCTTCAAAGGGCTGTCGGATACCGATTTGAAAGGGCTTACCGTCGGGACGGTTTCCGATACAGAGGACATTGCCTCCCAGATCAATGACAGCGCTTTTTACGCCCTGGTCTACCAGGTATTCCTTGATGCGGTCTGCAATATAGCCCTTGGAAATGGCGCCCAGATCCAGAATCATGCCCTCCTCCATGGAGATGGTATGATTGGATATGCTGATTTTTTCGGCGTCTACCAATGGAAGAGCCGCCTGAATCTTCTCATCTTCCGGCACTTGGGGCTGCTCTGCGTGAAAATCCCACAGGCTTGACAGGGGGCCGATGGTTGGATCAAACAGTCCTTCGGACAGGCGGCTGTAGGAGAGGGCCGTATTAAGAAGCTCCTCTGTTTCCGGGGAGAGCTCATTGGTGAACCCTTGGTTGATTCGGTAGATCTCACTGGTTCTCTGGGTGCGGCTAAAAAGACGCTCATAGTAGTCGCAGAGCTTAAGAGCATGCTCCAAAAGGGACTCGTCGGAGGAGTCATAGATGGTGACGGTTACCACCGTGTTGAGCTTAAAGCTTGTTTTTGTAATGGGATTTGTGATTTTTTGGCAGCTTCCCAGAGAAAGGCAAAGAAGCAGAAAGAGCGTAAGAAAGAACAAATGCGTGCTGCGCTTCATGGGCGGACCTCCTTTCGTTGTACTATTGTATCGGATTTGAGAAAGGGCTGTCAAGGGGCGGGGCTGTGTAGCGGAATTAAAAATGGAGGTATTTTTATGGGTGAAAGCAAAGCAGGGCGTATGACGCCTCAAAAGGACGGGCCGGTAAGGGAGGTAAGCCTTCCCAGAACCATTCATCTGGTCCCTCTTGACTATCTGGACGGCTTTGAGGTCCGTCCTGGTTTTTATGAGATTAACGGCGCTACGGCAATTCCGGGAGGCGTCAACTTCACGGTTCATTCCCACGGGGCCACTTCCATTGAGCTTCTTCTGTTCCACCGGGAGCAGGAAGAGCCTTTTGCCGTGCTTCCCTTTCCTCAGCATTACCGTATCGGCAATGTGTATTCCATGATTGTGTTTAAATTGAATATTGAGGAGTTTGAGTATGCTTACCGGGTGGACGGACCTTATGATCCGGAGAAGGGATTGATCTTTGATAAAAACCGGTGTCTTTTGGATCCTTATGCCAAGGCGGTGACGGGACAGAGTAAATGGGGAGTATTCACCTCTGCGGAGAAGCACTACAAGGCCAGGGTGGTAAAGGATGATTTTGACTGGGGAGATATGGAGGCGCCGCTTCTGCCCATGGAGGATCTCATCATCTATGAGCTTCATGTCCGGGGCTTTACCAAGCATGAATCCTCAGGCGTCTTAAAGCCCGGCACCTTTGCGGGGCTTCGGGAGAAGCTTCCATACTTAAAGGAGCTTGGAGTCAATGTGGTGGAACTGATGCCGATTTTTGAGTTTGATGAGATGCAGGATTACCGCAAGGTGGACGGGCAGGAGCTGTGCAATTATTGGGGGTATAATACGGTGAGCTTTTTTTCTCCCAATACCAGCTATACGGCAAGTACGGAGTACAACCGGGAGGGCAATGAACTCAAGGGCCTGATCCGGGAATTTAATCAGAACGGGATCGAGGTCTATCTGGATGTGGTATTTAATCACACGGCGGAGGGCAATGAGGAGGGGCCTTTCTTCTCCTTTAAGGGGTTTGACAACAATATTTACTATATGCTGACTCCCGACGGAAAGTATTACAATTTCAGCGGCTGTGGAAATGCGCTTAATTGCAATCATCCCATTGTGCGGCAGATGATTTTGGATTGTCTGCGTTATTGGGTGACCACTTATCGGGTGGACGGATTTCGTTTTGATTTGGCGTCTATTTTGTCCCGAAATGAGGATGGGACGCCTATGAGCAATCCGCCGCTTTTGCAGTCTCTTGCTTTTGATCCTATCTTGGGGGATGTGAAATTGATTGCGGAGGCCTGGGATGCAGGAGGACTGTATCAGGTGGGAAGCTTTCCTTCCTGGAACCGGTGGGCGGAGTGGAACGGGCGCTATCGGGATGATATGCGGCGGTATTTGAAGGGAGACGGAGGGATGGCCCAGGCGGCGGTTCAGCGGATCAGCGGATCTCAGGATATTTACGGAGCTCTTTCACGGGAAAATGCTTCTGTCAACTTTATTACCTGCCATGACGGTTTTACGTTGAATGATTTGTTTTCTTATAATACGAAGCACAATGAAAGGAACGGATGGAATAATACGGATGGAGCCGATGACAATAATAGCTGGAACTGTGGCGTGGAGGGGGAGACCAGCGATCTGGCTGTCCTGGCGTTAAGGTACCGGTTGATGCGCAATGCCTTTGCCATGCTCATGTGCAGCCGGGGAATTCCGATGTTTTTGGCGGGGGATGAGTTTTGTAATTCGCAGTTTGGCAATAACAATGCTTATTGCCAGGATAATCTTACTTCCTGGCTGGACTGGGGGCAGCTTTCGAAGCATGGGGGGATGTTTCGGTTTTTTCAGTATATGATTCAGTTTCGCAAGAGGCATCGGGTGCTTAGGACGAATGTAAGCAATGGAGCTCTTGGCTTTCCGGATGTGAGCTTTCATGGGACAGAGCCTTGGAAAGAGAGGTTTGAGGATTATGACCGGTATGTGGGCGTGATGTTTGCCGGGCAGGAGAAGGGGCAGAGGCCGGAGGTGGTTTATCTGGCATCGAATGCTTACTGGGAGGATTTGACGGTAACGCTTCCTGTGCTGCCTAGGGAAATGCATTGGGAGATTGCGGCGGATACCTGGGAGGAGGAGCAGCGGCCTGGGAGAGCTGTGAGAGGGGGGCTTGAGATTAAGGCTAGGAGTGTGGTGGTTTTGGTGGGGAAGACTGGGTGACAGTGGCGACGGAGGAGATGTGACTGTGGGGAAACAGGGCCCCAGACTTTTCCATATCCGTGCTCGGACGGTTCACGTACATTCTGTCTGCTTTGGACGTACATTCCCCTGGGAGCTCCTTGTGAGGGAGAAAGGGTTCCCGGGGGAATGTTCGTCCAGATCAGACAGCCTGTACGCGAACAGCCGGACACCGGATATTGGAAAAGTCTGGGGCCCTGTTTCCCCACAGTCACATCCTGGCCGGACGGGAGTTAGGCGAGCTCGTCTACGTGGTTGCCGAGATCTCCGTCTGGGGGCTGGGATGGACGAGACGTATCGTCCGGGTTTGATTGTTCTTTGTCTGTTTTTTTCTTTTTGAGTTCTTGCAGCTTCTGTTGTAGCTCCTGGATTTTCTTTGTTAGCTTTTGGATTTCGTCGGAATCCTTGGCTTTTTTTGCTTTTTTTAGTTGTTTGTTTAGCTGAGAGAGCTTTTGCTCTAGGGCTTTGATCTGGGATTCTGTGCCTGGTGATGAGACTTTTGGAGTGATGGAGGGGCGTTGGGTACTTATGGGATTGATATTCATGATGGTTCACCTCGCTGTTTTTTCTTGATGAAAAAAGTGTAAATGGAATTAAGTTAAGCCTGCAAAGACTACCGGCGCAGGGGAGGAGGGCCGCCCCGGTGAGGGGTGGCGGTTCTTGCCCGGAGCCTTTGTAAGCCTTTCAGGGCTTAACCTCATAACGCTGAAAAAAGTATAGGATAATTTTTTGGGGAAGTAGGGGTCAGGCTTTTTTCTTTTGTCGTCGTGCGGCAGAAATTAGGAGAATGTATATGTAGCGTGCTGACGCCTATATGTATCGTTGTCTTTTTGGCATAGTTCCTTTTCTATCTGTGCCAATCTTGATTTTAAATCCTCCACTTTGTTTTCATCTGTTTCCCGGTTGATCTGCTGCTCCAACTTTTGTTTCTGCTTTTTTAGTTTTTCAATCTCGCGGTCAACCTTATCGGTATTGCAGGTGCAGCTTTTCGCGTTTTTGTCAGAGCCGCTTTTTTCCGGCCCTTCTGCACCCTTGTTTCGATCAGGGGCACCAGGAGCATCTGGGACATTCTCTTCCTGCTCTGGGTCATCGAAATAGATTTTGGACTTGCCGTCCTCGTCTTTGTCCAGCCAATAATGCCCTGATGGTTCCGGTTTTTCTTTCGGAACATACTCATCCATTACAGGTCTTTGGGGGCGCGATTGTGTTTCATCTTCGAGCCGCTGGACCTTTTTCGGTTCATCCACACCAGCAATCGGCACAGACGGCTGCGCAGCGCCAGAATTTATTCCGGAAATAGACTGCATAATAGATTCCTCCAATCCACAAGATAGTTAGCTGATATTGCTATTATCAGTTTACTCCGCTAAAAAAGAATTTCAAGGCCTTTGTATTGAAGTGCTTTCCAGATGTATTGAAATGTTCAGCAGCACGCTTAAAGAGAACCGCCGTTCAATTTTTTCTGTCAACATGGCGCCATGATATTTCTCTGTTACAGCTTTGATATTGGAAAGGCCGGTTCCCTCTGGGGGCAGCGGATTATCTGAACATGTATTTTCAAATGCCAGCATATAGAAATCGCCCTGCCGCTCTCCGCTGATACGAATGGACCTTACTCCCTCAATGGATTGACACGCATGAATCGCGTTATCCAAAGCATTGGCAAAAATCACACACAAATCAAAATCATCTATTCTGCAAGGGTTTGGGAGGAGCAATGAAACCTCAACTGCAATTCCATCCGCTTTTGCCATCTTTATCTTCTCTCCCAGCAAAATATCCACCACTGGATTACCCGTCTGACAAGGAAATGACAATGTGGTTGAGACCGTTTCCAGCTTTTGCAGATAGGCTTTGCTTTCTTCCAGTTTGTTATTGTTAAGCAGGGCGCTCAATACGGAAAGATGATTTTTAATATCGTGGCGGAATGCTTTTGTATGTTCATAGCGCATTTGTGCCTCGGCAATATATATTTTCTGTGCCTGGGCTGCTTGGGATAAAGATTGCATTTCTGCTATGGTCTGTAAATTGCGGTATAAGTGACGATAGGCATACAGGGTACAAAGTAAAGCTCCCAGCCCCAGGGCTTGCAAAAACAGCAGCGCAGTATGTTCTAGCAGTAGGGCAGAAGACGGAACATCATAGTAAATCTTTGTATAGGAGGTCTGCATAATATACAATTCTGCGGTAAAGAAAAACAGAACAGGGAACAATAAGCAGCCCATATTTGTCAGGTGCCCAATTTCTTCCGGTGATATGGATTTTATTACGATTGTATAACAGGCAACATTTATGACCAGGGAGACCGCTGTTGCCGCTATGACCATTGTGTACAAAAGCAGGGGAGTCGTTACATGGGGAAATATCACTGCCTCTACCGAGTTGATAAGCCCAAAGGAAAACTGGGAGATGTAATTGGCGAGAATTGCCGCAGCCCAGGACGTAGAGGGACGATTGCCCAGAATGAAACGGTTTACCCCATACAAAATAAACAGCTCTATCCCAATCACTATGACCCACGGGAAAGAAAATTTATTTGCAATCCAGTCCAAAATGCAGAAAATGAAAATGTATATGGCAAAATGATATGCCTTCCGTTCTTTCCCGGTAAGGCTGGCGCAAAAGGAGACGTGCATAATGCCTTGGGCCATCAGACAAAAAATATTAAGCCCTATGCTAAAATAATCCATATCAGCCATTCCTCTCTTTCATATAGTGTAAGAGAGCCTGTATCAAATTTCGTTCACGTAGTCTGGAAACAGGTATTTGAGTGCCCTGTGACAATGTAACAAGTCCGGTATCACACCCTCGAACATAATCAAGATTAACGAGATAGCTCCTATGGCATCTGAAAAAACGTCTGTCCATCTGACGTTCAAAATTTTCCAGATTGTCGTAGTAGTCGATTATTTTTCCATTACTTTGATGGACATAAACTTTTCGGCCCTGTACCTCACAGTATACGATTTGCGTCAGAGGAACAACATCGCAGGAGCTCCCCCGCTGAATGACAATACTTTTACCTGCCCTTTGCGCTAATGTTCTGATAGCCCTATCCATAGTCCGCTGGAAATGATCGCTGTCCAGAGGTTTGAGCAAATAATCGTAAGCTTCCACTTCAAAGGCATGGAACACATATTCTTTCAAGACAGTTACAAAAATTAGCAGACTGTGATTTTTCCGTTGCCGTAATATTTTGGCAGTTTCAATTCCATCCAAATTGTCCATCTGAATATCCAAAAAAACTATTTCAAAATTACAGTCGCTTTCTAAAAGGGCGCAGCCATTTGAAAAATTGGCAACAGAATAGGAAGTAATCTTCCGCTCATTCATGTATTGTGAAAGCTGGTTTGAAATTTCCTGCATCATAATCGGTTCATCATCGCAGATTGCGAATTTAATCATTTGTTCACCTACTTTCTTCTGCGTGTTATATCATATCAGTTTCATAGTAAAAGGACAACCTCACTGTCACAGAATGTCTGAATTATGTAATGAAATCTTCGGGAAAGTATCCTTGAGATACCGGTTTGATATATTTGACAACGGCTGTTTGACATACACCGGGGCGAACGTATGGTTGATTTTGGGGCCGGCCTATGGTATGATAGCAGGGAACAACGGAGGAAAACGATATGATTGCATATATCAGGGGAAGCCTGGCTTATCGGGAGCCGGAGAATAATCTCGTGGTTGTGGAGACGGGAGGCGTGGGCTACGGGATTTTGGTATCCGGAAGGGATTTGGATCTGTTGCCGGGTTATGGAGAGGAGATCCGTCTTTATACTTATCTCCAGGTGAAGGAGGACGGTCTGCAGCTCTACGGCTTTCTCACCAGGGAGGATCAAAAGCTGTTCCGGCTGCTCATTGGGGTCAGCGGCATTGGGCCTAAGGGGGCTCTTGGAATCTTAACTGCCCTCTCGGCGGATGATCTGCGCTTTGCGGTGTTGGCAGAGGATGCCAAGGCGATCGCAAAGGCGCCGGGTATCGGCCATAAGACGGCGCAGAAGCTGATTTTGGAGCTTAAGGATAAGTTAAAGCTTGAGGATGCTTTTGAGGCCAGGTTTGCCAGGGCGGATGCAGGCGTAAGGGCAGAGGTATCCGGTCTTACGGCGGCAAAAAATGAGGCGGTGGAGGCTTTGACGGCTCTTGGTTATTCTCAGACGGAGGCTTTGAAGGCTGTCCGCCGGGTGGAGCTTACGGAGGAGATGAGCGTGGAGGAGCTTTTAAAGGCAGCCCTTAAGCAGATGTCCTTTTAGAGATGAGGGAGAGACAGATGGGAAGACGGATGATTACAACCGAGGCCATAGAGGAGGATGTGCGCACGGAGTACAGTCTGCGGCCTCAGAGGCTTGCGGAGTATATCGGGCAGGAGAAGGCCAAGGAGAATCTGAACATATATATTCAGGCTGCAAAGGAGCGGGGAGAGGCTCTGGATCATGTGCTCTTTTATGGCCCTCCGGGACTGGGGAAGACGACTCTGGCGGGCATCATTGCCAATGAGATGGGGGTGAATATGAAGGTCACCTCCGGGCCGGCCATTGAGAAGCCGGGGGAAATGGCCGCGATTTTAAATAATCTTGCCGAGGGAGATGTGCTCTTTGTGGATGAGATTCACCGCCTTAACCGCCAGGTGGAAGAGGTGCTCTATCCGGCTATGGAGGATTTTGCCATTGATATTGTCATTGGAAAGGGTGCAAGCGCCCGCTCTATTCGTCTGGATCTGCCCCATTTTACTCTGGTGGGGGCTACCACCAGGGCCGGGCTTTTGACGGCGCCTTTGCGGGATCGGTTTGGCGTGGTGCACCATCTGGAGTTTTATACGGAGGAGGAGCTTAAGACCATTGTGCTGCGCTCCGCAGAGGTGCTGGGGGTGGAGATTGAGCCTAAGGGAGCTCTGGAGCTTGCCAGGCGCTCCCGGGGAACGCCAAGGCTTGCCAACCGCCTTTTAAAGCGGGTGCGGGATTTTGCTCAGGTGAAATACAATGGGAAGATTACGGAGGAGATTGCGGATTTCGCCCTGGATCTTTTGGAGGTGGACCGCTATGGTCTGGATCAGACGGACCGGATGATTTTAAACACCATGATTGAAAAGTTTACGGGAGGGCCTGTGGGCCTTGACACCCTGGCGGCGGCCATCGGGGAGGATGCGGGAACCATTGAGGATGTCTATGAGCCCTACCTGATTAAGAGAGGGTTTCTAAACCGGACTCCCAGAGGCCGTGTGGTTACGGAGCTTGGATATCAGCATTTGGGATTCTTTCAGCCATGATTTGCTTGCTTTTTTGTGCATATCCTATATAATAAGGATATGGATGAAGGAAAAAAGGATGTGAGTGCTATGGCTATGAAGAATACGGTGGAGGTGGTCATTGCCGGAAAGGTCTTTCGGATCAGCGGCTATGAGACTCCCGAATATCTGCATCAGGTTTCTGTTTATATCAACGAGAAGCTGGCGCAGTTTCAGCAGATGGAGGGCTATCGCAAGCAGAATACGGATCAGAAGCAGATGATGCTGAATATGAATCTGGCAGATGATTTTTTCAAGGCCAAGCGCCAGGCAGACAAGCTTTCGGCGGAGCTGGAGAAGAAGGAGCGTGAGATGTACGCTGTCCGCCACGATCTCATTGAGGCCCAGATGGCCAATGAAAAGCTGGAGGCAGAGAAGAAGGAGCTAAAAGAGTCCCTGACTGCCAAGAAAAAGGAGCTTGAGGAGGCTTTGGAGGCCGCAAAGAGGGAGCTTGAGGAGAAGCTAGAGGCCCAGAAGCAGGAGAATGCGGAAAAGCGGGAGTCCAGAAAGCAGGAAGCAGAGCGGGAGCTTAGGGAACTTAAGAAGACCATTGAGGGACAGGAGAAAAGCCTGGAGAACCAGAAGAAGGCCCTGGAGGCCCAGAGGCTAAGCGCTCAGAGAAAGCTTGAGGAGCAGAATCAGGCGGCTCAGAGGCGGCTTTCCGAGCAGAAGCGAAGCTTTGAAGGGGAGCTTACCCGTCTGCAGAGGGAGAATAGGGAGCTTCAGAGAAGGCTGGAACAGCGGTCCGGTACATAAGAGGGACATAAAAGGTACGATTGATTAGGGGGTTGCTGCAAAGTATGGCAGTGAGGATTTTGTGAGATCCGAAGGGCTTATTTGCAGTGCCCCTTTCCTTGTGAAAGAAGCACAGCAGTGCACGGATAGGAATCAGCTTATGAGACACAAAACAGAACTTCTGGCGCCGGCCGGCTCCTACGACAGCTTGCGGGCTGCCGTGAGCGCAGGGGCGGACGCCATATATCTTGGGGGTTCCCGATTCGGAGCCCGGGCCTATGCGGACAATTTCGGGGAGCAAGAGCTCTGCGATGCCATTGGCTATGCCCATCTTCACGGCTGTGATCTGTATATGACGGTGAACACCCTTTTAAAGGATCAGGAGCTTTTGGAGCTGGGAGCCTATTTAAAGCCCTACTACGAAAGCGGCCTGGACGGGGTCATTGTACAGGACTTTGGGGTGCTCTCCTATATTCGGGAGTATTTTCCCGATCTTCCCGTCCATGCCAGCACCCAGATGACGATCCTGGGACCGGGAGGGGCGGCCCTTTTAAAGGAGCTTGGGGCAGCGCGGATTGTGACGGCAAGAGAGCTTTCCCTGGAGGAAATTCGGGCCATTCATGCCTCGGTGGACATTGAGATCGAGAGCTTTATTCACGGTGCCCTCTGCTACTGTTATTCCGGACAGTGCCTTTTTAGCAGTATGCTGGGAGGCAGAAGCGGGAACCGGGGGCGCTGTGCCCAGCCCTGCCGCCTGCCCTATGAGGTGAGGGACAGGGGAAGGACCTTAAATTCCAGGGAGGAGGCCTATGTGTTAAGCCCCAAGGATATGTGTACCCTTGAGCTTCTTCCCGAGATTTTAAAAGCCGGGGTCTGCTCTTTAAAGATTGAGGGGCGTATGAAGCGTCCGGAATACACCGCCGGAGTGGTGCGGATCTACCGGAAATACTTGGATCGCCTTCTGGAATATGGGGAGGATGGATATCGGGTAGAGAAGCAGGACCTGGAGGAGCTTCGGAGCCTCTATAACCGCGGAGGCTTTTCCAAGGGATATTATGAGATTCGAAACGGGCGGGAGCTCATGTCCCTTACCAGGCCCGGCCATTTTGAGGAGGGCAGGGAGAGGGGAAAGAGAACAGGCTCGAAAAACCGGCAGGAAATTCGGGAAAAACAGACCTACGAGGCTCTGCTTGCAAGGCTAAAAGAGGATTACGTGGACCGGGAGAGGAAGGAAAAAATTAAGGGAAGCTTTCGGATTTCCACGGAATTTCCAACGGAATTTTTGGTAAGCTGTAAAGGGATTGAGATAACGGTGTCCGGGGATCCTGCCCAGATTCCGAAGAATCAGCCAATGACCCGGGAGGCAATCCTGCGGCCCCTTGGAAAGACGGGAGAGACACCCTTTGTCTTTGAGGAGCTTAAGGCGGAGGGGGAGGCCCAGGTATTTCTTCCTGTTCAGCAGCTGAACGCCATGCGAAGGGAGGCCCTTTTCAGGCTGGAGCAAAAGCTTCGGACCAGAGGAAGCAGAAAAATGCCGGAGGAGGCTTTTGCCGGGAAAGAGGAGGAAAATGGACAGGAGAGAAATGGGTATGAGCTTCATGTACAGCTTGAGCGTCCGCAGGAGCTGAAAGCCGTGCTTAACTTCCCGGAGGTTTCCAGAATTTCCTTCTCCTGCTCACAGCTGGATTTCGGGAAGCTTAAGGGCTATACCGAGACCTGTCATCAGGCGGGGAAGGCTTTATGCCTTGTGCTTCCGGCCGTTTTCCGTGCTTCGGAGGAGGCATTTTTTCGGGAGCGGCTGGCGCTTATAAGGGAAGCCGGGATTGATGCGGTTATCGTTAAGAATCTGGAAGAGTTGGTCTTTTTAAGAGACACAGCGCCAGAGCTTCCCGTCATATTCGATCACAACCTCTATACCTTCAATCAGAGGGCTCACCGCTTTTGGAAAGACCAGGGGATTTGGATGGACACCCTGCCTCTGGAGCTGAACGAAAGGGAGCTGTGTGCCCGGGGCGCGAAGGACAGCGAAATGCTGGTATACGGCTATGTGCCTTTGATGGTCACTGCCGGCTGTCTTCACAAAACCATGAAGGCCTGCAGGGGGCGCCGGGAGATCTGGAGCCTTGTGGATCGGTACAAAAAAGAATTTCCCATCGTCAACGAATGCCGTTGGTGTTATAATGTGATATACAACTGTGAGCCTCTGTCTCTTCTGGGAAATGCAAGAGAAGTGGAGCACATTGCACCGAAAAGTCTGCGTTTGAGCTTTGTAATGGAGGATGAGCGTCAAATCAGACGGATTTTGGAGCAGTATGTGGAGGTTTTCTTTCACAGCGGGAAAGCAGAGCCCAGGAAGGAAGCCTTTACCAGAGGCCATTTAAAACGGGGAGTGGAGTAGTCCATATTATGACAAACCTGATTATAGAGCTATCCAAATTTGCATTTATCATTCTCATTGCCATGTATACCCTTCTGAGCTTTTCCGTGCTGAAGAAAAAGAATCAGGGGGAGAGTCACTATGGTTTTAAGCTGCAGAACCTTTTGATGTTCTTTATCCATCTGCTGGCCTATGTGGTGATGTATCTTAAGACAGAACAGCTAAAGCTTTTGATTTTTTATTTGTTTCAGCTGTTTTTGCTGCAGGCAGTGCTGGTGATGACCCAGGTGATTTACCCGAAGATCAACCGCCTGGTACTCAACAATATGTGCCTCCTTCTGGCCATTGGCTTTATTATGCTCACTCGGTTGTCCTACGATAAGGCAGTGCGGCAGTTTCAGATTGTGGCCTTGTCCCTGGCGCTTGCCATGGTGATACCGGTGCTCATTCGAAAATGCGCCTTCTTGCAGCGGCTGCCCTGGGTCTACGGACTGGCCGGCCTCTTGCTTTTGCTGGCCGTGGCGGTCTTCGGGGAGAGCAGCTATGGAGCGAAGCTTTCCCTTCGAATCGCAGGCTTTGGCCTGCAGCCCTCGGAATTTGTCAAGATCACCTTTGTGTTCTTTGCGGCAGCCAGACTGAGCGTGAGCACTGCCTTTAAAGATGTGGTCCTTACCACCCTGCTTGCGGCCTTTCATGTGCTGGTGCTGGTGGTATCCAAGGATCTGGGCGGAGCGCTTCTGTTTTTCGTCGCCTACCTGGTGATGCTTTATGTGGCAACCAAAAAGCCGATTTACTTTTTGAGCGGTCTGGGGGCGGGTTGCGGGGCGGCCTTCATAGGCTACCGTCTGTTCTCCCATGTGCGGGTGCGGGTTCTGGCCTGGAGCGATCCCTTTCAGTACATTGACAAGGAAGGCTATCAGATCACCCAGTCTCTTTTTGCCATCGGAACGGGAGGCTGGTTTGGAACGGGACTCTGCCAGGGAGAGCCCAACAAAATTCCGGTGGTGGAGGAGGATTTTATGTTCTCTGCCATTGCGGAGGAATTCGGGGGAGCCTTTGCCATCTGTCTGATTTTGATCTGCGTCAGCTGTTTTATGATGTTTGTGAACATTGCCATGCAGATTAAAAACGATTTCTATAAATATACGGCACTGGGCCTTGGAACACTCTACGGATTTCAGGTGTTTCTCACCATTGGCGGGGCCGTGAAATTTATTCCCTCCACAGGAGTGACGCTGCCGCTTATCAGCAGTGGGGGAAGCTCCATGGTGGCAACCATCGGGATGTTTGCCATTATTCAGGGCATGTATCTTTTGAAGGAAGACGAGGATTTGAGGATTGAAAAGGAACGAAAACGCATCGCAAGAGCCAAAGCAAAAAAAGCAAGGGCAGGAAAAGCGGCCAAAGCAAAAGAAAGATCGTGAGCTTGCCATGATCACCTACCTCTTTACGGGGCTATTTGCGGCGCTCATCGGCTACTTTGTCTATTTTAATGTGG
The DNA here is from genome assembly GCA_022791635.1 of Lachnospiraceae bacterium. Taxonomy (GTDB): domain Bacteria; phylum Bacillota; class Clostridia; order Lachnospirales; family Lachnospiraceae; genus Laedolimicola. The sequence continues at coordinate 135,914 of JAAVZL010000003.1, read as the reverse complement.
CTCTGCGCCCGGAAGTCGTCAACAACCCTTACAATTCCAGACAGGAGAACTTTGCAAAGCGGGTGGTGCGGGGAGAGCTTCTGGCTTCAGACGGAAGCGTGCTGGCGAAAACCGAGGTGGCAGAGGACGGAACGGAGACCCGCAGCTATCCTTACGGAAATGTGTTTGCCCATGTGGTGGGCTATTCCACCCGGGGACAGACGGGACTTGAGTCTTTGGTCAATTTTGACCTTCTCACCTCCAATGCCTTTTTGGGAGAGCAGATTGTAAAGGAGATCCGGGAGGAGAAAAATATCGGCGACAATGTGATCACCACCCTGGATCCGGAGCTTCAGCAGACCGCCTACAATGCGCTTGGAAATCACCGCGGGGCAGTGGTGGTTCTGGAGGTGGAGACGGGAAATATTCTGGCCATGGTTTCTAAGCCGGATTTTGATCCCAATCGGGTAAGTGCGGACTGGGAGATCTTAAGTGAGGAAGGAAACAGCGACGGCGTTTTCTACAACCGGGCCATCCAGGGACAATATCCGCCGGGATCTACCTTCAAGCTGGTGACGCTTCTTGAGTATATGCGGGAAAATCCGGGCTATGAGGATTTTCAGTTTCACTGCACAGGAAGCCTTACGGAGGGAAATTATACCATTCGCTGTTATGGAAAGACAGCCCACGGGGACGAGGATCTGAGAAAAGCCTTTGCCAAGTCCTGCAACGCGGCCTTTTCCTCCATCGGGCTTTCACTGGATGAGAATACGTTTAAGACCAACTGTGAGAGTCTTCTCTTTAACAGCGAGCTGCCTCTGGAGCTTCCTTACAGCAAGAGCGCTTTTTCCCTGAAGGCGGGATCTACGCCGGCAGAGCGGATGATGACGGCTATCGGGCAGGGGGAGACGCTGGTGTCACCGATGCATATGGCGATGATCGTCAGCGCGGTTGCCAACGACGGAGTGCTGATGGAGCCGAAGCTTTTGGATCGGGTGGAGGCTTATACGGGAGATTTGGTGAAAACCTATCGGCCCAAGGCCTATGGAAGCCTGATGACTCCCGAGGAGGCCGGGGTTTTGAAGGAGTATCTGAAGGCGGTCGTTACGGAGGGGACGGGAAGCAAGCTGGATAATATGGGATTTTTTATCGCCGGGAAGACGGGAACGGCGGAGTATAGCAGTGATAAGAGTAAGAGCCATGCCTGGTTTGCGGGATTTTCGGACACGGGAAACAAGGATATTGCGGTGTGTGTGCTGGTGGAGGAGGCTGGATCCGGGAGCGAGTATGCGGTGCCGGTGGCGAAGGAGATCTTTTGGACTTGGAATCGGGAGAGGGAGTAGGACGGACGGGTCTGCCGCAAAGGAAGCCCGCAGGCTTTTCCATATCCGGTGTTCGGACGGTTCACGGACATTCTGTCTGCTCTGGTCGTACACCGTCCTTGGGAATTTTAGAAAGTTTACCGTATTGCGGGCCGTTGTCCGCCCATATCAGACAGCCTGTCCGTGAACAGCCGTACACTGGATATCGGAAAAGCCTGCGGGCTTCCTTTGCGGCAGACCCTGACTTTGGATGTGGGTGGTTGCTGTCGGAAGGGGATGGCAGTGTGATGGGGCGGCGTGGGTGGCGGGCCCCGGGAGACAGCCGGCGAACCGGGAATCTGTTTCCTGCCAGGCGTGTTAGCCTTTAGGCGGAGCAGGGCAGGAAACAGATTCCCGGTTTGACGGCGTACGGTTTTGGCGTATCTTTCGCAGTACAGACTGGAATTTCGGAGATTTACATTTGGATGAAAAAATGGTACAATAGCGCGTGGTGAGTAAAAAAGAGGTTTTTTAAAATATATTTTTGGGAGGGACTGGATCTATGGCATCAGGCACATCTGGCAGGCGCCGGACCAGTACGAAGAAGAGGACGACAGCCGCTTCCAGGAAGGCGGCGGCTAAGAAGCGGGAGGAAACGGCATTTATTCGGGATGAGGTGTTGATTCTTGTCCTTTTTGCTGTGTCTGTTTTGCTGCTTATCAGCAATTTCGGCATTGGGGGAGCTTTGGGGGGCTTTATAAGCGGCGTGATGTTTGGGCTGTTTGGGATTTTGGCTTATTTGCTGCCGGTGGGACTGTTTTTGATTGCGGCTTTTTCGATTTCTAATCGGGAGAATACCATTGCGACGGTGAAGGCGGTTGCCGCGGGGGTGGCTTTTTTTCTGCTGTGCGCAGTTGCCCAGTTGGTGAGCGGTGAGAAGGGGGGCGCCGGGACGGCTAAGGCTTTCTATTCTTATTGTGCGGAGCATAGGACGGGGGGCGGTTTTTTTGGCGGTATGCTTTGTAAGGGGCTTACGGGAGCTTTTGGCACTGTGGGGACCTGGCTTTTGCTGCTGGTGCTTCTGATTATCTGTGTGGTTGTGATTACGGAGAAGTCCTTTATCAGTGGTGTAAAGACTGGGGGGAAGAAGGTCTATGATACGGCCCGGGAGGATGCAAGGCGTCATCGGGCTCTGGCCGATGAGCGGCGGGAGGCCAGGAGGAAGGCGCTTCTTGAGCAGGAAGCCCAGGAGGAAGAGGAGAAAAAGCAGAGCCGTATGGAGCGGAAGATTTCCGGTGTGGCTCTTGAAGGCACTACGATCAAAAAGGATACCTATACGGATGAGATGCGGGAGATTACCGTTTCGTCGGAGCCGGATTTAAAGGATTTGGACGAGATGTTTGAGCTTCCTATTCAGCGTCAGCGGGAAGGCTTTGCAGAGACAGATGCGGGTCCGGAAGAGGAGGAGAAGGAAAAGGAAAAGGCTGCGTCGGAGCCGGTATTTGCGCCGGAGCCGGTGCAGGAGGATTATGAGGAGGAATGGGAGGAGGAACCGGAAGACGAAGCTAAGATTTTGGACTTTCCAGGTTCTTCCGGGCAGTCTGATTCCGTAGGTACGGTGCGAAGGGTGGAGCCGGTTTCGCAGAGCCTGGGGCAGGGGACTCCTGGGAAGGCTTTGCAGGGCGCTGGGGGAGATAAGCGGAGGCTTCGGAAGCAGTCTTATCAGTATCCGCCTCTTAAGCTTCTCCGGCAGGTGAAGAATACGGAGAATCGGGATGCGGATCGGATTCTTCAGGAGACGGCCATACATCTGCAGCAGATCCTGCGGGATTTCGGCGTGGGAGTGACGGTCACCAATGTGAGTCAGGGGCCTTCGGTGACACGCTATGAGCTTCAGCCGGATCAGGGGGTGAAGGTCAGCAAGATTGTTTCCCTTGCGGATGATATTAAGCTGAATCTGGCGGTGGCGGATGTGCGGATTGAGGCGCCCATTCCGGGGAAGGCGGCAGTGGGAATTGAGGTGCCCAATGCGGAGAATGCCATTGTGTCTTTTCGGGAGCTGGTGGCTTCCCAGGAGTTTAAGAATCATAAGTCCCGGATTGCCTTTGCGGTGGGAAAGGATATTGCGGGAAAAATTATGGTGACGGATATCGCAAAGATGCCTCATCTTTTGATTGCGGGGGCGACGGGATCCGGTAAGTCTGTCTGTATCAATACGCTGATTATGAGTATTCTTTATAAGGCGGATCCGGAGGAGGTTAAGCTCATAATGGTGGATCCGAAGGTGGTGGAGCTGAGTGTCTATAATGGGATTCCACACCTCTTCATTCCTGTGGTGACGGATCCGAAGAAGGCTGCCGGGGCTTTGAACTGGGCGGTGGCGGAGATGACCAACCGGTATAAGCTGTTTGCGGATTACAATGTGCGGAACCTTCAGGGCTACAATGAGAAGATCAAGGCCATCGAGGGGATTTCGGATGAAAATAAGCCGAAAAAGCTGCCTCAGATTGTGATTGTGGTGGATGAGCTGGCGGATTTGATGATGGTGGCGCCGGGAGAGGTGGAGGATGCTATCTGCCGTCTGGCACAGCTGGCCAGGGCGGCAGGGATTCATCTGATTATTGCCACCCAGCGGCCTTCGGTGAATGTCATTACGGGGCTTATCAAGGCAAATATGCCCTCCCGGATTGCCTTTGCGGTTTCCTCCGGGGTGGATTCCAGGACGATCCTGGATATGAACGGGGCGGAGAAGCTTCTGGGCAAGGGCGATATGCTCTTTTATCCTTATGGCTATCCCAAGCCGGTGCGGGTTCAGGGAGCCTTTGTCTCCGATGAGGAAGTGGGGGCTGTTGTGGAATTTCTGAAGAAAAACAATGAGGAGGCGGTCTACAGCGATGAGGTGGAGGAGCATATGAACACCGTACAGGCGGCCGCTTCTGCGGACGGCAGCTCTTCGGGGGAAGGACCGGAGCGGGATGCCCTTTTTGCGGAGGCCGGGAAGTTTATTATCGAGAAGGATAAGGCTTCCATCGGCATGCTGCAGCGATGGTTTAAGGTGGGCTTTAACCGGGCAGCCCGGATCATGGATCAGCTTGCGGAGGCGGGCGTGGTCGGTGAGGAGGCAGGCACAAAGCCCCGGGAGATCCTCATGACCATGGAGGAGTTTGAACAGTACATAGAGGAATGTGTGTAAAGGCGACAGCAACGAAGAAGGTACGTTTCAGATAAGAAAAGAGGAAGTGTCATGCAGTGTCCCAATTGCGGCGCAGAGCTGGAGGCAGGAAGCATTTACTGCAGTGTCTGCTTACAGGAATTGCAGATTGTTCCGGACTATGACCCCCTGGAAGAGATTATCATCGGGCAGGATCCGGAAGAGCCTTCCAAGCCTCTGGAAGAACAATTGAAAAAAGACTCCTCCAGGGAGAAGGACGAGAGAAAGAGCCTGTGGCAGTCCAAGACCTTTCGGCAGATCCTGCTTTTGTCCACGGCGATTTTTGTGTGCTTTGGCGCCTTTCTTATCGGATATTTTTCCATGGGGCGAAGTAACAGCTACTCCTATCAGCTGAAAAAGGGAACGGAGCTTCTTGAGGAAGAGCAGTACCAGGAAGCCCTGCCTTACTTAAAGCAGGCTCAGAGTATTCAGGAGGGCAGGCAGGGGACGGATATTGTTCCCCTGTGCGAGATGTCCAAGGCCTATGAGGCTCTGGAAGCCAAGGAGCTGGCTGTGGAATGCCTGTGGAAGGCGGTTGCGCTGGAGGAAACAGCCAGAGGGGAGAGCCAGGAGCTTTTGGAACTCTACCTTCAGCTTATGGAGCTTTTAAATGAGACAAAGCAGACCTCCCTGGTTCAGGAGGTAATAGATACATGTGCCTACGATGCTATCCGGGAGGAGCTTTTGCCCTACCGGGTGGAGAAGCCTACCTGCAGCCTGGCGGAGGGCGTCTATCACTACTACGTGAGTCTGGAGCTTGACGCCGAATACGGCGCTATTTTCTATACCCTGGACGGCACGGAGCCTACCAGGGACAGCGCCCGCTATGAAAAGCCCATTTCCCTCACAGAGGGTGAGAACCTGCTTTGTGCGGTGGCTATCAACAAAAAGGGAATGGTCAGTGAACCGCTGGTACAGATATACCGGCTGGAATTTCAATATGACCCGGATATGGATGAGGAGGATTAAGCTTATGGTAAAACATTTGGTAATGTGGAACTTCAAAGAGGATTTTCCAGAGGAGAAAAAGGAAGAGATGGCCCGGGAGGCAGACCGGCGCTTAAAGGCTTTGGTAGGGCAGGTAAAGGGCCTGACCTTTGCGGAAATGCGCTTAAACCGACTCCATGGAAGCAACCGGGAGCTTTTGCTCATCTCGGAGCTTGAAACAGTGGAGGATTTGGATGCTTATCAGGTGCACCCCCTCCATGTGGCGGTGGCGGAAGAGGTGATTAAGCCTGCGGCCTGCGACCGGGTATGCTTTGACTATGAAATGTAGTTTTTAGTTGAAATCTGATGAAAATTGCATTATGATATTAGAGATGAGTAATTCTGCGCAGTGGAAAAGCATATATAGAAAAGAAGGACACTGTACAAAAATGATACTCCAGGAGGAAGCATATGTTCAAGATTTTGAAAGCAGAGCAGCTCTCTGCAAATGTCTACATGAAAGTCGTTCATGCTCCAAGAGTGGCAAAGGCCTGTGAGCCCGGACAATTTATTATCGTAAAAGTGGACGAGACGGCAGAACGTATTCCGCTGACCATCTGTGATTACGACAGGGAGGCCGGAACCGTAACCATCGTGTTCCAGCCCATCGGCGTTTCCACCCATAAGATGGTGGATTTAAAGGAAGGAGATTTCTTTGAGGACTTCGTAGGTCCTTTGGGAAAGCCCTCTGAGCTGGTAACGGATGATTTGGAAGAGGTTAAGAAAAAGAAGGTTGTGTTTATTGCCGGCGGTGTGGGAACGGCTCCCGTCTATCCCCAGGCAAAGTGGCTCCACGAGCATGGGATTGAGTGCGATATTATCGTAGGCGCCAGAACCAAGGATCTGCTGATTCTGGAGGATGAGATGAGCAAGGTAGGCAACCTCCATCTGTGCACGGATGACGGCAGCTACGGCTTCCACGGCGTGGGAACCGCCATGCTGGAGAAGCTGGTGAGTGAGGGCCATCATTACGATCTCTGCGTAGCCATCGGTCCCATGATTATGATGAAGTTTGCCTGTCTGACCACCAAGAAGCTAGGCATTCCCACCATTGTCAGCATGAACCCGATTATGGTGGACGGTACCGGTATGTGCGGCGCCTGCCGTGTACTGGTAGGGGACGAGGTGAAGTTCGCCTGCGTGGACGGACCGGAGTTTGACGGCCATCTGATTGATTTTGACCAGGCTATGAAGCGTGCAGCCATGTACAAGACCGAGGAGGGACGGCGTCTCTTGGCATACCAGGAGGGAGATACCCATCACGGCGGCTGCGGAAATTGCGGAGGTGACAAGTAATGGGAGACGTATTAAAGAAGGTACCGGTAAGAGAGCAGGATCCGAAGGTTCGTGCAACAAATTTTGACGAGGTATGCCTTGGCTATAACAAGGATGAAGCTGTGGAGGAAGCACAGCGCTGTATCGGCTGTAAGAATGCAAAGTGTATGGAGGGATGCCCCGTACAGATACATATTCCGGATTTCATCAAAGAAGTAAAGGAAGGCAATTTTGAGGCGGCTTATCAGGTGATCAGCAAGTCCTCCGCCCTGCCGGCTATCTGCGGCCGTGTATGTCCCCAGGAGAGCCAATGTGAGGGACGGTGCATCCGCGGTATCAAGGGAGAGCCCGTATCCATCGGCAAGCTGGAGCGCTTTGTGGCAGACTGGGCCAGAGAGCAGGGAATTAAGCCAGAGACCTCCACGGAGAAGAATGGCAAGAAGGTAGCCGTGATCGGATCCGGTCCTGCAGGACTTACCTGCGCGGGCGATCTGGCGAAGCTTGGTTATGACGTAACCATTTTCGAGGCCCTTCACAAGGCCGGCGGCGTGCTGGTATACGGCATTCCGGAGTTCCGTCTTCCCAAGGATGACGTGGTGCTTCCGGAGGTGGAGAATGTAAAGGCTCTGGGCGTTAAGATTGAGACCGACGTGATCATCGGCAAGTCCGTCACCATCGACGAGCTGATGGAGGAGGAAGGCTTTGACGCCGTATTTATCGGATCCGGCGCAGGACTTCCCAAGTTCATGGGCATTCCGGGAGAGACCGCCTGCGGCGTATTCTCTGCCAATGAGTATCTGACCCGGAACAACCTGATGAAGGCCTTTGATCCCAAGTATGATACTCCCATTGCCATCGGCAAGAAGGTAGCCGTGGTCGGCGGCGGAAACGTGGCCATGGATGCTGCCCGTACGGCCCTTCGTCTGGGAGCTGAGGTGCATATTGTTTACCGCCGTTCCGAGGAGGAGCTTCCCGCCCGTGTGGAGGAGGTTCACCATGCCAAGGAGGAGGGCATTATCTTTGATCTGCTGACCAATCCCACCGAGATCCTGGTAGGCGAGGACGGCTGGGTCAACGGCATCCGCTGTATCCGCATGGAGCTTGGAGAGCCGGATGCTTCCGGAAGAAGACGTCCTGTGGAAATCCCGGGCTCTGAGTTTGACATTGAGGTGGATACGGTGATCATGTCCCTGGGAACCTCTCCCAATCCGTTGATTGCCTCCACCACCAAGGGGCTGGAAACCAACCGGCGTAAATGTATTGTTGCCAGCGAGGACGTGGGAGCAACCTCCAAGGAAGGCGTATTTGCCGGCGGAGATGCCGTGACCGGAGCGGCCACCGTAATCCTGGCCATGGGAGCAGGCAAGGATGCGGCCAGAGGAATTCATGAGTATCTGAGCAAATAGAAGCCTGAACCGATATTAGAGGGAAAGAGCTGCTGCAAAATAGAACGGCAGACTTTTCCAATATCCGATGTCCGGCTGTTCTCGTACATTCTGTCTGCCAGTAACGGATATTGCTTAGGCAATGTCCGTTACTGGCAGACAGAATATACGAGAACCGTCCGAACAACGGATATGGAGAAGTCTGCCGTTCTATTTTGCTCCCCTTTTGTTATACATTTTTGGAAAGAACCATAAATCCATTATACAAAAAAAGAAAATGTCAGAAAAATAACAAAGAGTCATTGACAAAGCCTTTTCCACAATGTTACCATGAAAAAAAGGTCAGGAGGGCGAATCTTATGAGGAGGAATTACCGTATTAAAAGAGTGCTTGCTTTTTGTATGATCTTGGTTCTCGGCATTACAAGTACAACAGGCTGCGGCTCGAAGAAGGAGGAAGAATTACTGGAGGAGATAGAGCTGACGGATACCATCCGTTGGTTTAATGCTTCCTATGCCATATTGACAGAGACAAACAACTGGGATTACAATCTGTTTGGAGGTCTTAAGAACACGGAGACGAACCGGAAGACGGTTCGGAAGTTTCTGGATGAGCGATGGGGGATTACAGACTGGGATTCCGCAGACGAGACGTTGGAATGGATTAAGAATAAAGGACATCGTTCCGAATTTGCAAGAATTGTAAAGACTCTGGAGCGGGACGGCATGAGTGATATTCCAAAGGAGGGGCGGGAGGCGTTTCTCATTGAGAATTATGACTTTGGAGGCGAGGACCGGGCCCATCTCTTTGCAGAGTGGTATCAGATGTACGAGGAATATGGAATTGACGCCATTACGGGCTGGGACTGCTGCCGCGCCATGAACTTTCTTGGCTATTATTACATTGCCGGTTATTATGGCAAGGAGGAGGCTCTTGATCTGTCTTTGGAGTTTGCCAGGAAGATTCAGCCCCTTTATAATTCCTGGGATGAGCTGATGGACAGCTACCTGCGCGGCTATGAATTCTGGTCCGAGGAGAGCAGCGCTTCCAGGAGAGCTCTGTATGAGAAGATCAAGACCCAGGAAGACAGCCCTTATCAGGTGGATTTTCAAATGGAGCTTGAGAAGACCTGGTAGTTTTAAAAAGGCCTTCTTATTCCTCCTCACAGAAATCCGAAGCTAATTTGTTCAAAAGCTCCTCTGAGATATCCGGAAAATGCTCCTGTATAAGGTTAGAGACGGCTTCATATTTCTGGAGATAGAAAAGCTCTTCCGGCATGGTGGCATCCAAAGCAGTGACAGCTTCAAGGTGAAGACCCTCCGAGTGATACCAGTCCGTGATGCGCTCTATAAAGGCATGCTCTATAGATGCCATGCTTTTAAGCTTTTTTGCATTCTGAAAGGAGAGGATTCCCACAATCAGGAAGGCGATAAAAAGCAGCAGCATTACAATGAGAGCAAAGTCGTGAAAGGGGAAGGAGAGAATCCCCATCAGAGCCAGAAGCATAACGACAAATCCCACACTGCCTACAGATAAAAAGGTCCAGGCGGAGGAGCGCATGTCCGCGTAGCGCTCCTCGGGGCTTCGATAGGGTTTTACGAGAGCCGGCTTTTCTTTTGGCCCTTCCAGAATAGCGCTCGGATCAAAATCCTTGGGAAATTCGTAATCCTCCGGGACTTCGACAGATTCCTCCTGCAAAAGCACCTCTACCAAATCCACGTCACAGTCCGGACAGTGGGTAATTCCTTCTCGATATTCATTTTTACATTTGGGACACCAGGCCATAAACAGATCTCCTCTTCCAGCTTGTTGATTCTGTATTTTCAGAATTATTATCTAAAATTTTAAGCCCTATGTCAAGAAAAACCTCCCGGGAATAATTGAAATTTTATGCAAAAAATTTTATAATGATAAAAGAATGAGAAGCATGATATTTCGTGCTATAATTCCCGATTTGCGGGAAAAGGAGTGTTACCATGCAAAGGATATTAGTAGTGGACGACGCGGAGGTAAATCGCGAGCTGCTAAGTGATATGCTGAAGGATGAATATCAGGTGGAGATGGCTGCGGACGGAAGGGAGGCCATGGAATATCTCGGAAGGTATCCGGGAGAGCTGGCGGCAGTCCTTCTGGATCTGCATATGCCGAACATGGATGGTTTCGCCGTAATGACGGAGATGAGCAAAGCGGAATGGCTGAAACGGATCCCGGTGCTGATAATAAGCAGTGAGCTTGCAGTAGAGGCAGAGAGCAGGTGTCTGGAGCTGGGAGCCTTGGATTTTATTCATAAGCCCTTTGAGCGTTCCATTGTAAAGAACCGCATCCGGAATGCCATGCGGCTTTATGCCCGGAAAAATCAACTGGAGCAGAAGGTAGAAGAGCAGGCAGTGATGCTTCGAAAGCAGGACGAGATTATCCGAATCCAGGCGGAAAAGCTTAGGGAAGCAGAGCCCTTTCACCGCCTGATGATGGAGTATCAGGCTGCTATTATGGAAATTGAAACGAGGCTTAAGGTCCTGAATGCGGAGTTTTCCCAGGAGTATAACAGGAATCCTTTTGAATCCATTAAGAGCCGGCTGAAATCTCCGGAAAGCATTTATGAAAAGCTGGAGCGAAAAGGATATCCGGTGACAGTGGAGAGTATCCGGGAGAATCTAAAGGACGTGGCGGGCATTCGGGTGATCTGTTCCTTTCCGGATGATATTTATCGGCTGGCAGATTTGCTTATTAAGCAAGACGATATTGTTTTGCAGAGGAGGAAGGATTATATTCAAAGTCCCAAGACAAACGGATATCGAAGTTTGCATTTGATTATCAGTGTGCCGATCTTTTTGTCCAGAGAGAAGAAATATATGATGGCGGAGGTGCAGTTTCGGACCATTGCCATGGATTTCTGGGCCAGCCTGGAGCATAAGCTGAAGTACAAGAAAGTGGTGGATAACACGGAGGACATTGTGAGACAATTGAAAATCTGTGCGGATTCCATTGAGGAGCTGGATTACCAGATGCAGAAAATTCGAAATCAGATTGATCATTCCAGAGAATAAGCAGGGGCGGTTCGTTGAAGATTACATGCATTGCGGTTGGAAAAATTAAGGAAACATATTATACGGAGGCTGTGAAGGAGTATGCGAAGCGGCTTGGCCGTTACTGTAAGCTGGAGATCATAGAGCTTGCGGATGAAAAGACCCCGGACGGGGCGAGCGCGGCAGAGGAGACGGCTATCCTGGTACGGGAGGGGGAGCGGATTCTGAAGGCTGTCCGGGAGGATTCCTATGTGATTGCTTTGGCCATTGAAGGGAAGGCGCTTGATTCGGTGGAGCTTTCCCGCAGGCTTGAGCAGCTTGGGGTGGAGGGGCGAAGCCATCTTACCTTTGTGATTGGGGGCTCTCTGGGCCTGGCTCCGGCTGTGCTTAAGAGAGCGGACGAAGCCTTAAGCTTTTCCAGAATGACCTTCCCCCATCAGCTGATGCGGGTGATTTTGCTGGAGCAGGTGTATCGGAGCTTTCGGATTATGAAAGGGGAGCCTTATCATAAGTAAGGCTCCCTTATTTTCTGTTGCTTTAGGCTCTGCAGGGGGAATGTCTTTTTTCTTTGGAAATGTTGTCCGTCTGTATCAGATCTAGCTTTTTCCCATAGACTTTCATAATATAAAAATACATTCCGATCAAAAGGCCTGCTGCCAGAATCCAGGCAATGGGGCTTGCCATGCAGATGCCCAGGTAGCTTCTCTGTCTGGCCGCTATGACGGCCACCACGCCGCGGCCCATAAGCTCTGCGATACCGGCTGTCATAGGCAGAAAGCCAAAGCCCATGCCCTGAATGCCGTTTCGATAGATGTTCACAATGGTCAGGGGCAGGAAGAAATAGCCGATACATTTTAGGTAAATATCTACTTCTCCGATGATCTCGGCGACATGCTCGGACACAAAGAGGTAGGTTAAGTATTTTCCGCTGGTCATGATAAAGAGGGATGCCAACAGGCTGTAGGCAAAACCAATCAGCGTGGAGGCGCGAAAGCCCTGGCGGACCCGCCTGATATTTCCGGCGCCTACGTTTTGTGCGCAGTAGGTGGATATGGTGGTGCCAAGGGCTACATAGGCTTGGGTGACTACCTGCTCTATTTTATTTGCGGCCGTAAAGGCGGCAACGGACAGGGAGCCGAGAAGGTTTAAGGAGGACTGCATCATCATGGTTCCGATGGCTGTGATGGAGTACTGAAGAGCCATGGGTAGGCCGATTCCTATCTGGATTCGCGCCAGGTGGGCGTTCGGGAGCCAGTCTTCCTTTTTTAAGTGTAGAAGGGGAACCTTCTTTATGATGTAAATCAGACAGAGGAGACCGGAGACGCCCTGGGAAATTACTGTGGCGAGTGCGGCTCCGGCTACGCCCATATGAAAGCTCATAATCAGCACCAGGTCCAGAACAATATTCAAAAGTGCGGCCAGAATCAAAAAGTAGAGAGGCGTTTTGCTGTTTCCCAGGGCTCTGAGTATGCAGGAGAGGAGGTTGTAGAGAACCTGGGCGAAGATTCCGGCGCAGATGATCATGACGTAGGTGTAGGCGTCTGCAAAGATGTCCTCGGGGGTGTTCATAAGCTTCATTAAGGGCCGCATGGCAAGCATGCTGGCGGCTGTCATAACCAGGGAAACGATCAGGGAAAGGATGGCTGCGTTTCCTACGGTTTTGCGCATGCCGTCCATGTCTCCGGCTCCGAAGCGCTGGGCGGTGAGTACGGTAAAGCCTACGGTCAGACCCATGAGGAAGCCGAGAATGAGAAAGGTGATGGTTCCTGTGGAGCCGACGGCGGCAAGAGCGGGCGTGCCTACCACTTTTCCTACGATGATGGTGTCGGCCATGCTGTAGAGCTGTTGAAATACGTTTCCGATAAAAATGGGCAGGGTGAAGCCGAAAATGATTTTGGCCGGGCTGCCTTTGGTCATGTCTTTTTCCATAATTGTGATCCTCTCATTTAGAAGTACGGTATGTGACAATGTCAGTAAGCCTGCTTCTTTTGATATCTGCGCTATTATAATAGAATGATGAGGGAAGTGCAAGAGGTTTTTGGGAAGATTTTCAGGTCTGTGAAAAGTGGAGAGAGGGGGGAACGGTTTATTGGGTGGGAGGGGATAAAGTGACAAAAAGTTTGTTTGTGAGAAGGGGGGGTTTAGTGGGATGTATGGGTAATGAGATGGGAGGTGGTGGAGTGTAGTGTAGCAGTCGCAAAATAAGCCCTCACACTTTTCCATATCTGTGTTCGGACGGTTCACGTACAGGTTGTCTGCTCTTGTCGAACAAACGGTGAGATGGGTAGACAGGCTTCGCCTGCCGGGATTTTTGCACGTTTGTTCGCCAATATCAGACAACCTGTTCGCGAACAGCCGGACACATGATATTGGAAAAGTGTGAGGGCTTATTTTGCGACTGCCCGGACGGTTGTGGAATTTTCCTATGCGCTCCTGTGCATAAAAAATAGCAGAACGGATATTCTGCTGATTTTTCTTAGAGTAACCTACTCTTCGATAAATATGGATTGTATTTTCTGTTCAACGTTTATTATTATAACCAGATCTATGAAGTTTTTCAAGATGAATTCGTATTTTTTCGTTTTATTCTGGTATAAATCCTGTGATAATTTCCTTTTTTTACTAATTTTAAGAAAATATTGTTTGATCTTACAATTGAAATGATGTGAATGCTTCTAAAATTTAGAAATTAAATCAAAATTTTTACTTTTATTTTCGTAGAGTAGGTTACTCTACGAAAAAATGCAATATGAATCGTGGATTTTTCTGCAGTACAGAAGGAGGTCCTGGGTATCTGGTATGTATTGTATTGCCCCAATCAAAAGGAAGAAGAGCTGCTCAAGGCTTGCAGGCGGCATTTGACCAGGGAAGCCTTGGGAGATGTTTTTGTGTTTACCTATGATCGGATGCGGCGCTTTCACGGTGTCTGGCATCTGGAGCGGCGGCCTTTGTTTCCGCATTATCTGTTTTTGGAGAGTGAGAATGAGGAAAGGCTTAAGGAGGAGCTGGAGCGGTATGCACAGGTGTTTTCTGTATTTGAGAATGACGGGAGGCTTGTGAGAGTGGAGCCGGAGGAGGAAAAGGTTCTGCGGATGCTCTGCGGGGCTGGACATCATTCTCAGATGTCCCGGGGATATATCCGGGACGGGAAGACGGTTGTGACGGAAGGACCTCTTAAGGGGAAGGAGAATCTGATTCGAAGGATTGATCGGCATAAGCGGATCGCTCGGGTGGGAATGCCTTCTACTGGACAGCTTCGGGAGATGCAGGTTGGGCTGGAGATTGTGGCGAAGAGTTGACGCTGTAAACGATAGATGAAGGAGCAAGGCGATGAATAAAGATAAGTATTTATCAGATCCGAGATTTAAAGGAATCAAACCATTTGAGGATAAAATATGGCTTTCGTCTCCAACCATGCATGGTGAAGAACAAATATGGGTGGATGAAGCAATCCGGACAAATTGGGTATCTACGGTAGGAGCGAATATTAATGAAATAGAGCATATGATTGCAGAAAAAGTTGGATGTAAATATGCAGTAGCATTGTCTTCAGGTACAGCAGCTCTTCATTTGGCAGTGAAACTATGTGGAGAAAGGCTTTATGGACAACCTAGGGTTGGGCATGGGGCATTGGAAGGGCAAAAGGTTTTTTGCTCGGATATGACTTTTGATGCCACTGTAAATCCTGTAGCATATGAAGGTGGAGAGGCGATCTTTATAGATTCAGAATATGATACCTGGAATATGGATCCGGTTGCGCTTGAGAAGGCTTTTGAAATCTATCCTTATGTGCGGTTGATTGTGATGGCACATTTGTATGGAACTCCCGGAAAAATTGAAAGGATTAAAGCGATTGCGGATAAATATGGTGCATTACTTATAGAGGATGCAGCGGAATCCTTTTGTGCTACATACAAGGGAATTCAGACAGGATGCTTTGGCGATGTGGCTATTTTATCGGCAAATGGTAATAAGCTATGCACGGGAAGCTCAGGAGGACTTCTTTTAACTGACAATTTAGAGTGGGCAAATAAAACGAGAAAGTGGTCTACCCAGAGCCGGGAGGATGCTCCATGGTACCAGCATGAAGAGGTAGGGTATAACTATCGGATGAGTAATATTATTGCTGGAATTCTAAGGGGGCAGCTTCCGTATGCAGAAGAACACAGAGCGCAGAAAAAGGCAATCTATGAAAGATACCAGGAAGGCTTGAAAGATCTACCAGTAAAAATGAATCCGGTTGACAATGGAGAGCCGAATTATTGGCTGAGCTGCTTACTTATAAATAAGGAGGCCATGTGTCAGCAGGTATATGGAGAAAAGGAACGTCTTTTTATTAGCGAACCGGGAAAGTCCTGTCCAACAGAAATTTTGGAAGCATTGATGACATTTAATGCGGAGGGACGTCCTATTTGGAAACCGATGCATTTGCAACCAATTTATAGGATGCATAGGTTTATTACTTCAAATAGTAACGGGCGAGGTAGGAGCAATGCATATATAACTGAAAATAGTTTTATTGACGTTGGTGCAGATATTTTTGAGAGAGGGCTGTGTTTGCCTTCGGATAATAAGATGACTATGGAACAAGTAGATGCAGTAGTAGAAATAATAAAAAGATGTTTTGAATAGGCAAATATTTTCTATATATAGATAGCTTTACCTAATGGGTGAGAAACTGTGCATAAAAGAAAAAAAGAAGGTTTTTATGAAAAATATATAAAGCGAGTGTTTGATATGGTATGTTCTTTACTCGCAATTCTTTGCTTTGGCTGGCTTTATATCATAGTGGCTTTATTTGTAAAGGTAAAACTGGGCTCACCTGTTTTGTTTACACAGCTTCGTCCGGGAATAATTAATTCAAAAAGTGGTAATGAAAAAATCTTTAGGATGTACAAATTTCGCAGTATGACAGATGAACGCGACGAAGCCGGAACTTTACTGCCTGATGAAAGAAGACTTACTTCCTTTGGAAAAGTACTGCGGAATTCTTCTTTGGACGAATTACCAGAGATATTTAATATATTAAAAGGTGATATGAGTATTGTTGGACCGCGTCCGCAGCTTGTAAAAGATATGGTATTTATGACAGAGGAACAGAGAAAGCGGCATTGCGTTCGACCAGGATTAACTGGATTGGCACAAGTAAATGGCCGCAATGATATTAGCTGGGAAGATAAGCTTAATTGGGATTTGAAATATATAGAAAAGATTACATTTGTAGGAGATATAAGGATTATTTTTCAGACGATTATAAAAGCTTTTGTAAAACAAGAAGGTATTACAAAAGGAGGTATGGCTACGTCAGAGGATCTGGGCGACTATTTGCTGAACAAAAGAAAAATAAGCAAACAAGAATATGATAAAAAGCAGGATGAGGCGAGAAAACTGCTTAAAATATGGAGGAGAAATGGAGCCATATAGTGTATTGATGTCTTTGTACATCAAAGAAAATCCGGAATATTTGAGTCTGGCAATAAAAAGTATGGTGGAGCAGACACTCAAACCAGATGAGATTGTGATTGTGAAGGATGGTGAAATTACACCGGAGCTCCAGGCGGTTCTTGATGATTATGCTTCAGCCTATGATGGACTCTTTCATATTGTCGGATATGCAAAAAACAGAGGATTGGGATTAGCCCTTAATTATGGCTTGGAGCATTGTAAAAATGAACTGGTTGCCCGTATGGACACAGATGATATTGCAAAGCCAGAGCGTTGTATGAAACAGGTAAACGCATTTATGAAGTATCCGGATTATGCAATTATCGGTTCTGCAGTGGATGAGTTTTATGGGACAAGCGATCATGTGATTAGTCGCAGAGTAGTTCCGAGTCGATCGGAAGAAATTTATAAATTTGCCAAACGAAGAAGTGCCTTTAATCATCCTACGGTTATGTATCGTAAGAGTAAAGTGTTGGAGTTTGGAGGATACCGGAATCTACGAAGAAATCAGGATGTTGATTTGTTTGGACGGATGCTTTATGGAGGTTGTAAAGCTGCGAACTTTAAAGAATCGTTGCTTTTCTTCCGTTCTGATGAAAGTCTGGCCAGGAGAAGAAAGAGCTGGGAGAATACGTGGAGTTATATAGAGACGATTAAAAATTTTTGGAGGATGGGGTATTCCGGGCTGTTAGATGTTGTTATAGTGGCAGGGGCGCAGGTGGTTATGTATTTGGCGCCAGTCAAAATACAGAATTGGCTGTATAGAAGATTTTTGAGGAAGTAGCTTATTGTTGGTTATGGGGAAATATGATGGGTATAGAACAGAAAATTAACTATCAATTAAATAAGTTTCCGATTGTTAAAAGGGTTATAAAAAGGGTTTATCAGATAGGAATGTATGTAGTATCCCACAAGATAAAATCAGAGGGAGATATAATTCGAGTTTCGCCGGATGATACAGAGTACGAATATTTTTTTGGATATTATGATAAATCTCCCTGGGATATTACAGATCGTTATATGCTTTGCATGCGGGCAAAAAATACTTGGTCAGAGGTGTCGCCAAAAGAGACGGCAGATATTCTTATTATAGATACACAGAGATTAGAAAGTGATCCAAACCGTGTTAAGAAAATAGCTGAGACAAAGGCTTGGAATGTACAACAAGCTTGTATGCTTCAATGGCTTGGACCAGATTTCAGAAGTAAAATTATATACAATGATTTTCGTGATGGGATATATTGCTCTGTTATTCTTTCATTGAAAACAATGAAAGAAACCGTGATTTCAGCACCAGTTTATACAGTATCTGCAGATGGAAGATTTGCTCTCACTCTTGATTTTAGCAGACTTTATAATCTGCGTCCTGGATATGGCTATTATAATGTTCCAGAAAAGACAAAGGGAATCGGTCTACCAGATGCAACGGCTGTATGGAAGATTAACCTTGATACAGGTGAGGTAATTGAACTTCTGAAATATATAGATTTTGCCAGGTTTGAACCAAGAGAAGAGATGCTGGAGGAAGGAAGTGTTCACAAAGTTAATCATCTTATGATTAATCCCAATGGAAAGAGATTTATGGTACTTTATCGCTGGTTCAATGGACACAGAAAATATACAAGGCTTATCACCTGCGATACGGACGGAACAGACATGTTTGTTTTGTCCGATGATGATATGGTGAGTCATTGCTGCTGGAAAAATAATAGTACAATTCTAGCATTTGAGAACAAGAAGAAAACGGGTCCTGGTTATTATCTGATGAAAGACAAGACTCAGAAATACATGCATTGCTGGCCGCAGATCTCAAATGATGGCCATCCAAGCTATAATCCTGACAGAAGCTTTATTGTTACCGATTCTTATCCAGATAGATCCAGAATTGCTAGGATTAAGATAATGGATGGGGATGAGAGAAAGAAAGGATGTACCACAATAACTAAGGTGTTTGCTCCCTTCAAATACGATAATGATACAAGGTGTGATCTCCATCCGAGATGGAATCATAAAGGAGATATGATTTGCTTTGATTCTGTATTTGAAGGGCACAGAGGTGTATATGTGCAAAAGATAAATAAAGAGAAAGGTAGTTGTTCAAAAGAACAAACAGTTCTTGTGTCATGTATCATACCTACTCATAATAGGGAAGATTTATTACCAAGAGCAATCAGAAGTGTTCAAAAGCAGACATATAAAAATTTAGAAATTATTGTTGTGTCTGATGGATCGATAGATGGAACAAGCAATCTGATGAAAGAATTTTGTGAGGAGGATGAGCGGATTCGATTCCTAGAGTATCATCCGGAAAAAGGCGGAAATATTGCAAGAAATACAGGAATACAGGAGGCAAAGGGAGAGATTGTTGCATTTCTTGACGATGACGATGAATGGATGCCAGAAAAGATTGAAAAACAATTAGAGGTAATGAAGGATACATCTATAGGGCTTGTTTACACAGGTGTTCGGATTGTATATGTAAATGAAAGGATAGAGTATAGTTTTATTGGAAAAGAAAAGGGGGACCTGTCTAAAACTATATTTTTGGATAATTGCATTGGTACTACTTCAACAGTAATGGTAAGAAAAGCACTATTGGAACAGGCAGGTTTATTTGATGTAAATCTAAATGCTTTGCAAGATTTTGATTTGTGGATACGTATATGCCAGATTACAAAAGTAGGATTGATACAAGAAGAGTTGATTCGATATTATAATTTTACAGGAGCAAAGCAGGTATCAGCGATTACAAAACGATATATCGATGCATTTGTATATATTAATAATAAATATAAAGAGAATTTAATGAATATAAGTAAGGAATATAAACAAAAGAAATTGCAGAATGAATATATGTTATTGGCTAATAAAGCAATGAGAAATAGCGATGGTAAGCTTGCGAGGTATTATTTGGAGAAAAGTATTCATACAAAAAAATCAATAAAGACCATATTGCTATATATACTATCATTTACTAATTACAAATTTATTTTAAAGGTGAGAAATTATTTTTAGCTGTGTAATTATAAATATGAAATAATCTATCTGATGCTAGGAAACTTATTAAAAATAAAAAATGAATAAGATGAAAGTAAAAATACAACAAGTTCAATTGTTTGATGTTTTATTGGTTTTCACAATCTGCATGAATGCGGTCAGATTTTTTATGAATACTGCAGAAAGTACTGTTTCCATATACGGAATTTACATTATTCTTTTTGCTTTGGCTTTATTTAGAGTGATAGGGAAACAACAATATAAGAAAATATCGAAAGAACATAGTCTTTTGATACTGTTTTTAGTCAGCTTAAATATTTACAGTATTGTAAATGCAATCGTAGTCGATACAAGTGGATTAGTTGATGCAGGAAAATTGCTTATATTGAGTATGATTGCGTTTGAGTGCTCCTTCACTGAAGCTAGTCGGATCAAAAAAATCATAAATGGAATTATATTCTTGAATATAGTTTATGCGCTTTTGATGATAGGAAAGACGGAAAGGATCTATTCCTTTCAGAATCAGGGAGCAAACTATTTGACGATGACCATGACGATAGGGTTGTCATTGACAATGTGTATCAGCAAAATTCTTACGAAGCTTTATGAGCGAAAGAATAAGAAATTCCTGACAGGAATGGAGAAAAACATATTTTTGTTTCAAATCATTGCCAGCTGTATTTTATTCTATGCGTTGACATTGTTTACAGCACGCAGTAGTTTGTTGTTTCCAATTTTAGCACTGGTTCCATTTATATTTCTGGAAAGTAAATTTGATAGAAAAAAGTTTATTGTCGTTTTTATTGTAGCTTGTGTAATAGCATATGCGGGTTATCAGTTCTTTTTAAATCATGCAGAAGAATACATTTTGTCCAGAATGCAGAGATTGTTCACTTCTATGTCGGAAGAGGATCGTTGGATGATTTGGGGGCGATGTATAGAATTAATAATCAATAATAAATGGTACCTCTTTGGAGGAGGTATAAATTGCTTTGAGCAAGCCATAGGATATTATCCACACAATTTATATATACAGCTTGTAGGCGAGTATGGGCTGATCGGAGTGTCTGCAAGTATAGGCTTTACATATTATTTGACAATATCTATTTTTAAGAAAATGGGAGAGGTATTCCTCTTGTATCATAATTCAGATTTTAAATATTATTTCTTTCAGATAGTGACTGGATGCCTTTACTTGTGGTTAACCTATATGAAATCATTTACATTGTATGACAGCGGTCCACTACTGTTTTTTATAGGACTATGCTTTAGCTTATGTAAATACAGTGGGGAGGAGATAAATGGGATACCTATTAAGTATTGTAATTCCAACAAAAAATCGTTACAAAACATTAATTCCATTAATCAAAGCTTTGGCAAAGCTGGATGTCAATCATAATGATCTTGAAATTGTTATAGAGGATAATTCAGAAAATAACGAGGAATTTCAGACATTCTTTGAAACAACGGACCAAACAAATATCAAATATTTTTACAGTAAGGAGTGGCGTTCCGTTAGTGATAATAGCAATCAGGCAATTCTGCATTCAACTGGAAAATATGTATCTTTTATTGGAGATGATGATGCTGTCGGCAGACAAATTGTGGATGTAGCACGATTGATGGAGGAATATCAGATAGATTCATGTGGATGTGATTATACTTTATACCGTTGGCCGGAGGCGCTGCTTCATGATAAAAATAGTTTTGAATACCATTCAAAAGGAGCTTTCGTTCGTTGGCCACAGATAGATAAAGAGCTCGATGATATGCTACGAAACGGTATTCAGTCAAAAAAGAATATTCCGGGAGTATATCACGGAATTGTCAGCAGAAATATTCTTAATCACGTATATGAGAAAACAGGGACTTTTTTCCCTGGCCCAAGTCCTGATATGGCGAATTCTGTTGCGGTATCGCTGTATGTAAAACGACATATGATAACCTCAATTCCTTTTTTAATAGATGGATATTCAAAATCCAGTACAGGACATTTAACGGAGAAAAAAGCACATATCGGAAAACTTGAGGAACAGTCCTTTCTTCCAAAGAATGTGTTGAGAAATTGGACAGAAGAAATACCTAAAATATGGCTGCCAAATACTATTTGGCCTGAATCAGCTATTCAGGCATTTTCAAAATGTGGAAGGCAGGATTTAACTGAAAAATTTAATTATACCGCAATGTATATTAAAATTTCAATTCTTTATCCCCAATGCAAAGGCCTTTGCAGGGAGTATCTAAAGAAATATTCTACTATAAAAAATATTATTGCGACATATATACAGATTACAATTACTTATCTGAAAAATCGAATAAAAGATTCTGGAAGTAGAGCAGCTCAAGAAGCAATTCATGTGAAGGAGCCGATTTCGATTGAAAAAGCAATAAAAAAGTCTGAAGAAATCATAGACAGCAGAAGGCAAATATTGAGGCTAAAGAAGCTTTTGGATGAAAAATTTTACAAGGCCGAAACAAAATGAAAAAATTAGGTATCAATACAATTTCGAATATAGCTACGAAGCTGTGGAGTATGGTGTCTATTTACCTATTTATTCCTTTGTATATAAGAATATTAGGTGAGACCTCCTATGGCCTTGTATCCTTTTTTGCTACCATGCAGACAACATTGAATATTTTAGGGTTAGGGCTGTCAAATACCTTAAGAAGAGAATTTGCATCTGGAGAAAATACAGAAAAGAATGCAGTGAGGAAATATATGCTCTTAAGGAGTGTTGAAAATATCTATTTCGTAATCGCAGCTATGATTAGTTTTCTTTGCGTCTTTGGTTCCCCTGTGATTGCAGAACAATGGCTGCAAATTGAAACCTTAGATCCTCGAATGGTTACGATAGTTATTTTTCTTATGGGGATAAGTATTGCATTCCAGTTGGTAGCAAATCTTTATGCAGGATGCTTGTTTGGCCTTGAATATCAAGTGGATGCTAATATTATTTGCATTTTATGGTCTGCTGCGAAAAGCATTGGAGCTTTGGCAGTTATTTGGATGTTATCTCCTAATTTGATCTATTTTTACTGTTGGCATATCTTTACAGACGCGATCTATTTTTGGGTGCTCAGATATTATTCAATTAAGAAATTGGATATAAAAACAAAAGTAAAATGGAGAATGAATAATTTCTCCAATATCAAATCAGTTTGGAAGTATACATGTGGAATTTTATGTATTTCCTTTGTTGCGCTGATCAATAAACAGCTGGATAAGGTTATTATAAGTAAATTTCTACCTATAACAGAGCTGGGAGCCTATAATATTGCAACCACTCTGGGCAGTTTAAGCACAATTATTCCAATAGCGCTTTATACAACGGTATTTCCCCGTTTTACACATTATGCAACAACAAACAACAGGCTTAGGCTGGAAAAAGAGTTTTTGAAAATCAACAAAGCGGTGGGACTGATTCTTTCAAGTATGGGTGCTTTTATTGCCGTTTATGCGCTGCCACTTATTCGTGTTTGGACAGGCTCAGAAGCATATATAGAGATACTTGGTTTTGTAGGGACTTTAGTGGTTCTTGCTGTTGCGATTACAGAATATCAGGAAATTCCATATGCGCTCGCACTTGCAAATGGAAATACAAAATATAATGTTATTGTTGGTGGTATATTTATTCCGTTTGTTTTTTTTGCAACCTATATTGGAATTGTGAAATATGGGCTAGTTGGAGCGGGAATGGTTTACCTTGTCACGATGACAGCTCAGACACTTATCTATGAATGGATGGTATATCACAAATACTTAAAAGTAAATCCGGTCAGAGTAATATTAACAGATATGATTTTACCCTTGAGCCTTTCACTATTCATAGCTTTTACCAGTAAATATATGATTGAATTAAGGACCCTCACCCCTTTGGCAGAGAGCGGCTTGGCGGTTGTTTTTGGAGGATTAACACTTGTAGTGCTATTCATTGTTTTTATGAGAAAAGATATGGTTTATTTGTTAAAAAAGGGAAAAGGAGAGGAACAAGAATGTTGCCATTAGTGAAGCCGTATATTGCACCACGTAATGAAATGATACCAAAAATTGAAAAAATCCTATACAGCGGATACATTGCAGAGGGAGAGGCTGTTTATAAATTTGAAGAAGAGTTTGGAAAATTTATTGGGAATCCCAATGTTTTGGCTGTTCAATCCGGGACAGCTGCCCTGCACATTGTGTTGCTTCTTCTGGATGTAGGGCCGGGAGATGAAGTAATAAGCACACCTATGACAGCAGAGCCTACAAATACAACGATTGCCGTTACCGGCGCTAAAGTTGTATGGGCAGATGTTGATCCCAATACAGGGCTTTTGGATCCAAAATCCGTAAGGGAAAGGATTACAGAAAGAACCAAGGCAATCATGCTTGTCCATTATGCAGGCATGGTTTGCAATATGGATGAGTTTAATAAAATATCTGAAGAAACCGGAATCCCAATCATTGAGGATACAGCTCACGCCCTTGGAAGTAAATATCAGAATAAAATTATCGGAATGAATTCTCGCTTTACTTGTTATTCCTTTCAGGCTATTAAGCAAATGACTACGGTTGATGGCGGAGCGATTGCTTTTAAGAATCCAGAAGATATGATTCCGGCTAGGAAGCTCCGATGGTTTGGTCTGGACAAAAAAATACCAAGACTTGAAAATGATATAAAACGAGCTGGATATAAATATGGAATGAATAATGTAACTGCTACGATTGGATTAGTTCAGCTTACTCATTTACATGAGGTTTTGGGGAAATATAGTTTTAATGGAAAATATTATGACAAGGTTTTGAGAGAGGTTCCCGGAATAACGCTTACTCCATATTATGATCATACAGAGCCATCTTATTGGCTGTATACCTTGAAGGTACAGAATAGAGATGCCTTTATCAGACTGATGGAGGACCATGGAATTTTAGCATCACCTTTGCATCATCGAAGCGATTCACATAGTGTATTTATCAATTCCAGATGTGAACTTCCAAATATGGATGAATGGTATAAAAATTATGTACACATTCCTTGTGGTTGGTGGATAGGAGAGGAGGAACGCGAAAAGATTATACAAACAATAAAGAAAGGGTGGTGAAAAATCACTACAAAGGGAAAAAAATGAAGGAAAGAAACATGAGCATACAGATGCTCAGGGGTGTACTGTGTTTGATAATATTTGCTTTTCACTGTGATATTCCATACGCTGATTTTGGGTGGTGGGGGGTAGAGACATTTTTTGTTATTAGTTCGTTTTTTCTTGTAAAAAAATATTGGGGAAACGAAATGATTCATGTAAAAGAACAGTTTTTTCATAGGATTATTCGTCTGTATCCTCCATATATTCCAGTTGTTTTAGCAGCTGCGCTCTATGCATTTTTAAGAGAAGCAGTACCTTTTGATTTTGCGGCACACTTGTTTTCTCTGCAGAATATTCTTTGGATGGCAACAGGGTATTCATCTCCGATGCAGCCAATGACGGCACATACCTGGACATTAGTGATTGAAGTATGGATTGGACTGTTGTGGCTATTTTTACTAAAGGCATTAAATAAGGAACAATTCAAACGATCCATGTATACAGCTTTATTTTTCAGTATTGCATATAGAACAATAACAATTGGTATTGGGTGCAATGCCAGGATTGTTTCTTTATTTCCATTAGCACATATGGATGCATTTGCTTGTGGTTCTATATTGGCAATTTCTGTTTATGAAAAAAGGATAGATAAGAGAAAACTAGGTATGGCTGCATTAGCAGGGCTTACTGGAATCATAATTTGTATTTTAAAAATGGCAGAAGTTAATAATGTTTCCTTCATTCAAGGATATGAACTGCTTTCATCCTCGAAAAACTATCTCAATCATTGGTTTACGGGAAATATTTATTTGTTTCTTTCATTAGCTTCGAGTGCTTTAATAGGTGTTCTGTATCTACATGATACAAAAACAGATGTTATCAAAAATAGATTTGTAAAGATGTTGATTTATATAGGAAATGATTCTTATGCTCTTTATCTTTTTCATTGGCCAATACTTGTCGTTGCAAAAAGAGTTATCAGTATAAAACTGATGTTACTGTTGATAGTGTTTGCAATATCTTGGTTAACAGTTTGGGGGTTTAATAGAGGAATGAGTTTGATACAAAATAAATTATCAAAGGTGGAGGTAAAATGATTCCGATCTTTAAACCGTTTATGCCGGATATCCCTGAGATAGACTCGATCCTTCATTCAGGAATGTTAGCGTATGGAAGCTATACAAAAGAATTTGAAGAAAAGCTAAAAGCATACTTTGGAACTCCTTATTTGTTTGTAACAAACAGCTTTCACCTTGCAATTTCAGTTGTATTGTCTGCTTTGGAGGTTTGTTCTGGAGAGTGTGTGATTGCTTCACCAATGGCATGTCTTGCTTCAACACAGCCATATCTCTCCAATGGCTTGCACGTTTGCTGGGCGGATGTCGATCCAAGAACAGGCACGTTATCTCCGGATTCTGTCAGAAAACAGATTACATCAAAAACAAAAGCGATTGTACATAATCATTTCTGCGGTTACCCCGGGTATATTGATGAGATCAATGCCATTGGAAACGATTATGGAATTCCTGTAATTGATGATGGTATTGAGTGCTTTGGCTCTGAATACAAAGGAAAGAAAGTTGGAAATTGTGGAACAGATATAACGATCTTTTCACTTTCAGCTGTGCGGATACCAAATTGTATTGACGGAGGAATCATCATTTTTAAAGAGAAAGAATTATATAAAAAAAGCCTTCTTATTCGGGATTGTGGAATCGATCGCACAAAGTTTCGTGACAGTATGGGAGAAATCAGCTTGGATTGTGATATCAATCTTATTGGCTATAGTGCAACTATGAGCAATGTAAATGGGTATATTGGTTTATGTCAAATGAGACATGTAGAGAACCTAATTCAAAAACAGAGGAAGCAGGCAGATTTGTGGGAGAGCTATTTAGAAAAAGTACCAGGGATTTTTCTTTTGACACGAAAAGAGATACAGCCGAATTATTGGGTATATGGAATTTTGACTGAGAATAAACGAGATGTTATTCAGAAGTTTAGAGAAAACGGCTTTTATGCTTCTGGAGTTCACATGATGAATCATATTTACAGCGTATTTGGAAAGCAAAACGTAGTATTATCTGGAGTAGAAGAATTTTATAAAAGGTTTTTAGCGCTTCCCTGCGGCTGGTGGATGAATAAAGGAGAGGGAGGCCACACGGGATGAAAATAAAAACGATTATAAATAAATGCAGGGAAAGAGAAATTCTTCATGTAAGTTTAAAGGAATATGAGGATATAGAGATAGACGGATTAAATTTTTGTGACAGGAAAACAGAAAAGAAAAGTATCCTTGCATTTGCTGTAAATACGAAATATATAAATGCAGTAAAAGAAAACATTTTTATTAAAGCATTGATTGTTTCGAAAGAAGCAGAAAGTTCATACAGGCAGATGCTAAAAGAACGAGGAGGGTGTCTGATTGTTTCTGAACAGCCGGAAATAGACTTTTACAGGATTCATGAGTTTTTGTGTAGCGAAACAGCTTTTTATGAGAAATACAATTTTCCACCGAAAATAGGGAAAAATTGTAAAATCGATAGTGCAGCAGTTATAGAGAATGGGGTCATACTTGGAGACAAAGTGACAATCGGTCCTTCAACAGTGGTGAGGAGCGGGTCCGTTATTGACAGTAACACAGTAATAGGATGCAATACGGTGATTGGTTCGGAAGGATTTCAGTTGATAAAATGTGAACAATCATCACCTATGCATGTTACACATGTTGGAAAGTGCCACATTTCTTCAAATGTGTATATTGGAGATAATACCTGTATTTGTAATAGTCTTTTCGAAGGAGAAACTTATATTGGAGCTGGAACAAAAATAGATAATCTTGTTTATATAGCACATAATCTTTTTGTTGGAAAAAACGTAGTCATTACTGCACAGGTCGCTTTGTGCGGCTCTTGCGTAGTAGAAGATGGGGTGTGGATAGCGCCAAATGTATCAGTACTTAATAAAGTAACGCTTGGTAAAGGATCAAAGGTTGGGCTTGGCAGTGTGGTTACAAAAGACGTTGAACCAGGTTCCGTGGTATATGGTAATCCAGCCAAAAAACATAGGTGAATGATGAAAGGGAAATGAGATGATAAATAATACTTCGGAATATTTTAAAGATAAGATATTGATGATTACTGGAGGAACAGGTTCATTTGGAACGACGGTTTTAAAAAGATTTTTATCATCGGATATAGGAGAGATCCGGATTTTTTCCAGAGATGAGAAAAAGCAGGATGATCTACGGCATGAATTACAGAGAAAACATCCGGAATATGCAGAAAAAGTCCGATTTTATATTGGAGATGTAAGAAATATAGAATCTCTGCGCGGTGCTGTAGACGGTGTTGACTTTATTTTTCATGCAGCTGCTTTAAAGCAAGTGCCGTCCTGCGAATTTTTTCCGATGGAGGCAGTAAAAACCAACATTATTGGAACTGAAAATATGTTGAATGCAGCTATAGATGCAAATGTAAAAAATGTAGTGTGTTTATCAACAGATAAGGCAGCTTATCCCATTAATGCAATGGGAATCTCTAAAGCAATGATGGAAAAAATTATTCGTGCGAATGCAAGACGTGCTGCAGAAAGAGGGGGAACGGTTATTTCCTGTACGCGTTATGGGAATGTGATGTGTAGCCGAGGCTCTATTATTCCTTTGTTTATTGAGCAAATTAAAAATGGAAATCCGATTACAATTACAGATCCGAATATGACAAGATTTCTTATGAATTTGGACGAGGCAGTTGATTTGGTTATGTTTGCTTTTGAGCATGCCAAGCCAGGTGATCTGTTTGTGCAAAAGTCTGATGCAAGTACAATAGCAGTATTGGGACAGGCTGTTCAAAGGCTTTTTGGAGATACTGGTACAAAAATTATTGGTACACGACACGGCGAAAAGCTTTATGAAACATTGATGACCAAAGAGGAGCTAGTGCGTGCGGAAGATATGGGAGATTATTATCGTGTCACTCCAGATGAACGTGGATTGAATTACGATAAATTTTTGGCTACATATGGCTCGATGACACAGAAAGAAGAGGCATATACGAGTCATAATACAACCAGACTTGATGTAGATGGAACTGTCCGTAAAATATTGACTACAGATTATGTTAATGAGCAGTTAAACATCAAATGTTGAAAAGTAAATAATAGAAAATGACGCAGGAAATATCAAAAAGCGAACTGAATAAAAAGGTGGTTACAGCAGGATAGGTGTTAGGGAACAATTAAAAATATATCTATGGCTGATACATGCGTACATTTATGGGCAAGTGCTAACGAGTTTTCTTTTTTCATTGAGAAATATATGGTTAGTGTTGGGATTTACCCTTATTATTTCTCTTGCTGTTTCGATTGTGTTAGAGATGGCTTAACATAGCAGAAATTAAACTTTATGTAATGACACACCTATGTCCAATGTCTGTCACGTCGTATAGATACAATGGGCAGACTTAAAAACGAGCTATCTGCGTGGAAAAACAGGGCGCAATCGTGATACTAGCTGTGTTTTGTTTCTTTTGTTTGAGTAAAAAATGGGTTGAGACAGGATCACATAGTAGCTACAACGTATGAAATGGCGTCATAAAAGCTTATTCACCCTCCGCACCAAATAAACAGAAATATTCAAAATACTTCCGTCCTTCCGATAATTCTGCTTTGAAAACCGCAAAGCATATCTGAGCCTATGCGCTGCAATGTATCTTTTAAAGGAAGGCGCAGATTTCTTCTCGCTTACTTTGACCTCCACAGGAATAATCTCAGTCTTGTACTGCAAGACAAAGTCAGCATCCCGGCAGACACAAGCCATTCAATGGCTTCTTCAAAATCACGCGCCCTGCCTCCCTCACGTACAGCGCCGTACATATTGAATTTGCAGGACTTTTGCGGGATACTTATATTTGATCCAGGACATCACACATTCCGGCATACCGCCAATAATAAGATAATGATGGTAGGCGTCTAAAAACCGGTTATGAAAGAGCTCCTCTAGAGACTGCTCCTTTTCAATACTGCAATAATAAGCATACAAAGAGGAATCCACAGCCTCCAGAAATTCGTCAAAGGTCAGAGGCGAAAGATTCAGCAAATTGATTATACCAACCGGATAGGATTTAGGCTGTGCCAGCAATGTGCCAAGGACATTTCAGCTCTTCCTCTTCGTCAAAGTTGAAGTACACGAAGCGCTTGTAGCAGGTTTTGCCAAAGTCCTTCATAAGCCAGGTTTTACCTACCTGCCATGCCCCTTTTAAAACCATGGGTTTGCGCTCCTCGCTTGATTTCCATTTGATTAAATCACAAATTGCATTGCGTCTCATACACAGCTACCATCCTTTAAAATCGAATGATTTAGTCTTAAGATAACACGTTTTTCTGAGTTTTATAATTATATTTTACACATTTTATTTGAAAATAAATCATAAAAAATCACATTTTTCTAAAGTATTAATTTCACAATCGCAATATTTTCCAATTTTTTTATTTCCGCCATCCGCCAATTTTTAAAAAATTCCCTCTTGTACAACCAAATCTTTTATGCTATACTATCACCAATGGGGCATTGGCGCAGCTGGGAGCGCGCCACACTGGCAGTGTGGAGGTCACGGGTTCGAATCCCGTATGCTCCATTATTTTTATTGTGAAAAAGGAGAAAAGACTATGAGCATTCGAATCGGTATTTTAGGCTATGGCAACCTGGGACGTGGCGTGGAGTGCGCCATCCGCCAGAATCCGGATATGGAGCTTCGCGCCGTGTTCACCAGAAGAGATCCGGAGAGCGTAACCATCTTAACAGACACCGCAAAGGTCTGCCATGCAGACGATGCAAAGAGCTGGACCAAGGAGCTGGACGTCCTGATCCTCTGCGGCGGGAGCGCCACGGATCTTCCGGTACAGACTCCGGAATATGCCAAACTTTTTAACGTGGTGGACAGCTTCGATACCCATGCACGAATCCCGGAGCACTTTGCGACGGTGGATGCGGCGGCAAAGGCATCGGGCAAGACAGCCATCATTTCCGTAGGCTGGGATCCGGGCATGTTTTCCTTAAACCGCATGTATGCCAACGCCATTTTACCGGAGGGAGCAGACTACACCTTCTGGGGCAGAGGGGTAAGCCAAGGACACTCTGACGCCGTACGGCGAATTCCGGGCGTGAAGGACGCAAAGCAGTATACCATTCCCGTAGAAGCCGCCCTGGCATCTGTGCGTGCCGGCGAGAACCCGGAGTTGACTACCAGAGAAAAGCATACCAGAGAGTGCTTCGTAGTCCTGGAGGAAGGCGCGGATGCGGCGCGGATTGAGGAAGAGATCAAGACCATGCCCAACTACTTTGCAGACTATGATACCACAGTGCATTTCATCAGCGAGGAAGAGATGAAGCGGGATCACAGTGAGATTCCCCACGGCGGCTTTGTTCTGCGAAGCGGGGTCACCGGCTGGGAGAAGGAGCATCATCACCTGATCGAGTACCGCTTAAAGCTGGATTCCAACCCGGAATTCACCTCCAGCGTGATCGTGGCCTACGCAAGAGCCGCATACCGCTTGTCTACGGAGGGCGCATATGGCTGCAAGACCGTATTTGACATTGCGCCGGCCTACTTAAGTTCAAAGAGTGGGGAAGAGCTGCGGGCAATGATGTTGTAAAGGATAATGAACTTTCATTTATAGTGACTTGTGCTGAAAACAGCAGGTAATTCATGAGGAAGGACCTGCTGTTTTTATACATACTTTGCGAAGGCCTATCATTATATATCTGTTTCATGAGGTAAACGTTGGACTGTATGGTATAAATATGGGAAAGTAGCTCATACTGTAATTAACAAAAAAGTTGTTGAATAAATTTGATATTATAGTATAATTATCCCATAAAAGAGAAAGGAAAACCGAAATTTATGTTATTAAATTTTAAGTTGAAAAATTTTAAATCCTTTAAAAATGAAATCACGTTTACCATGCTGTCAAGTATGCAGAAAACGCATAATGACTATGTGATTCAAAAAAACATATCCGGAAATAAAATCCGTGTTCTTCCTATGTCTGTCATTTACGGAGCCAATGCAAGCGGTAAGTCTAACATCATACTGGCTATGAATATTTTGCGCATTATGATAAAAGAAGGGACATTGGATTGCAAAGAATTAGAGCCCTTTAAAAGTACCTTGTCCTTTATCCGGGATTCCAGTTGGTTCCAGCCTGTAGAATTAGAAATAACCTTTTCCACTGTCAATAATATTTACCAATACGGAATTGAATTTACAAATATTGACGACTACAGTATCCAAAAGGAATATTTGTATATTAACAATGATGAGATTTTTGAAAGAACAAAAACGGATAAAATTCAAATACCAATCAGCAGCCTGGTAAAAAAAGGATATATTGATAAAAATGAAGATGCTTTTGCTAATATTTTGCTAAAAAAATTGAATCAGGCATTGGATGACAAGAGCTTAGTTCTTACAGGAGCAGTCCGCAATTTAGTTCATGCCGATTATTTTATAGAGATACAAACATGGTTTGAAAACTTTCATGTAATTATGAATGCAAATGATATGGATTTTCGTCAGAAAGATTTAAAGAGTATCTTTCAAACAGATAAGGAACAGAAAAAGGAGGTTGGAAGGAGCTATTTTGAGAGTGAAGCTGTGAAGGAAATCATGGGATTTGCCGAATTTGGAAATCAAAAAATAGGCTTTGTGGCAGAAACAGAAAATGATGAGCTTTCCATGTGTTCTATCTATACCGTACCGTTTGAAGATAAAGAGCTTGCAGATTCCAGATACTCTGTTCAGATGATTGTAGATTCCGAATTAATGGAATCAAAAGGGACGATTCACCTTATCAGACTCATTCAGCCTTTTATTGATGCTCTTAGGACAGGAGGGGTAATTGTTCTGGATGAAATGGATGCTTCTCTTCATTTTGAAATTGTGGTTTCTTTAATCCGTATTTTTAACAATAAAGAATTGAACCAAAAGGGAGCACAGTTAATTTTTAATACCCATAACCCCATCTATCTGGACGGAGAATTACTAAGACATGATCAGATTGTGATGGTTGAAAAAAGGAAAGATGATTTGACCAGTGATATGTATTCCTTATCAGATTATAAGCTGCGCCCGGAGGAGCGAATTTTAAAAAACTATTTGGATGGAAAATATGGGGCCTTGCCGCATATGGATTTGGAGATTGCATTTAAGCATATATTGGAAAGAGAGGAGAAGCAGAATTGAATCGGACTCAAAAAGGACCAAAACGACCTCAATTATTATGTGTTCTTGGATGCGAAGGAGAAAATCAGGAGAGATTGTATTTTCAAAAAATACAGGAATTGGTAAATAAGACTGAGAAAAGAACACACGATTTAAGCTTTCTCTATGCAGAGCCATTTGGAGGGGATCCCAAATGTGTGGTGGAACGTACTATAACAAGGTCCATTGGAAAGACCAATAAGGCCTCTGTTTTTGACTACGACGGAAAAACGAGTAAGTATGAGGAAGCGATTGATTTGGCTATGGAGCATCGGATTGTTTTGGGTTATACAAACTATTGTTTTGATCTGTGGCTGCTTCTCCATAAAGAAAATTATATACAGGCAGTAAGCAATCAGGATGGCTATGCCAATGAACTGAGAAAGGCTTACGGATTGAAAAAAGGTGTGAATATCAAGAAAAAAGAACAGGTGGAGAAGATCATGGAACAAATTAACATGGAGGACGTGATAACCGCTATAGCAAGAGCAGAGAGCATAGCCTTTCATAATTTGAAAAAAGCTTCACATAAAACGCCACAAGGATACATGTATTATGATAATCCGGATACGCAAATACATAATATGCTAAAGTTATTGTTTCACAAAGTGGGGGTGTCAGCCTGATGAACCAAAAAGCCATCGAAGCCGCCATAACCAACCTCCCTATCTGCGACTACGCCTTTATTTCAATCAAAGACATCCCCTTCAAGGAGGAGGTCCGCCACATCTGTCGGACGGAATGCCCAAGATACGGAAAGTCCTGGTCCTGTCCCCCGGCTGTGGGAACCGTGGAGGAATGCCAAAACCGCTGTAAGACGTATGAGGGCGCCTTCCTCTTCACCACCATGGCGGAGGTGCCGGATCTGGAGGACATGGAGGGAATGCTGGCCACCCGGAAGGATCACGAGAAAGTCACCCGCCAGGTGAGGGAGCTCTTTTTCAGGGAAGGCCAGGAGGTCTTGGCCCTGTCCACTGAGTCCTGCGCTATCTGTGAGCACTGTACCTATCCGGAAGCCCCATGCCGCTTTCCCGATCGCATGTTCCCAAGCGTGGAGGGCTTTGGAATTCTTGTGACAGGTCTTGCGGAGCAGTGCGGCATCACCTTCTTAAATGGAAATAATCTGGTCACCTGGTTCAGCCTCATCCTGTATCGGGAAAAAGAAGCTAAGCCCGGCGCATAGAACCTCCTGCCCCGGCATATAGTAAGAGTAAGAAAGCTATAAGGCCCGGGACCAATGAACTGGAAGGAAGAAATGACAGACGCATTAAATCTGCCCAAGGATTTGATGCTCGGCGCGGCAATCGTAACCATTACCGGAAAGCATGAGGCTTATGTGGAGAACTACATGAGCCTCGTTGAATATACGGAGGAGCTTATTCGCATTCAGGCCAAGACCTGCAAGATGGAGATTCACGGAATACATCTGTACATTTCCTACTATACCAACGATGAAATGAAGATCACCGGAGAAATTCAGGAGGTGAAATATTGCTGATTTCATTTTTTCGTTATCTCTATGGGTATGTGCGTGTAAGGCTTACCGGCTATTCGCCGGAGCGCTTCTTAAATCTCTGTAAGGCTCATCACATCGAGATCTGGGACCTTGAGAACAATGGCGGCTATTATGAAATGAACTTAAGTATCCGTGATTTTCGGAGGCTTAAGCCCCTGCGGAAGAAGGCGAAGGCCCATCTTCTGGTAACAGAGCGGCACGGGCTTCCCTTTTTTTTGCACCGCTACCGGAATCGGAAAATGTTCGTGGTGGGCATTTTGCTCTGTATCACGTTTTTGTATGTCATGTCCCTCTATATCTGGAATATTCACATTGAAGGCAACTATTCCAGAACCACCAATGTAATCCTGGATTACCTGGAATCCGAGCACAT
Organism: Lachnospiraceae bacterium; assembly: GCA_022791635.1. GTDB lineage: Bacteria > Bacillota > Clostridia > Lachnospirales > Lachnospiraceae > Laedolimicola. Next base: position 101,097 of record JAAVZL010000003.1, on the reverse strand, counting down.
CGTTCACGGCATGCGCAAAAGCCAGGTGGACTGTAAGGAGATTCAGTCCATGATCCGCATTCAGTTTCCGGATATTATCTGGGTTTCCGCAGAGATTCGGGGTACCCGCCTTTTGATTCGCATCCGGGAAAATATGGACAGCATGCCGGCACAAGAAGAAACAGACCAGGAAGAGAGTCCCAAGGATGTTGTGGCGGCCAGGGAGGGCATTATTACCAGCATTCTCGTGCGGCAGGGCGTAGCCCAGGTTCAGGTGGGGGATGAGGTGGAGGAAGGACAGCTTCTGGTGCTGGGGCGGATTGATATCCAAAATGACAGCGGAGAGGTGGCCGGCCATCAGTACACGGCGGCAGATGCGGACGTGTATGCCAGAACCACCTACACCTACTATGACGAGTTTGTTCTCTCTCATGAGGTCCGGCATCCCACAGGAAGAAAGCGCCACGGCGTCTATGCAAAGGTGGGAGGCAAAACCATTTCTCTGAAGCTTAAGCCCGGTTTTGATCAGTTCAGCGCCCTGAATACCGAGTATCCCTTAAAGCTTACGGAGAACTTTTATCTGCCCCTTACCTTTGGCACCACCCTCTACGAGGAGTACGAAATTTATACAGAATCCTACAGTGAGGAGGAGGCCAGAGCCCTGGCGGAGGCAAATTTAAATGAATTTTTGGAAAATTTAATAGAAAAAGGGGTTCAAATTATTGAAAATAATGTTAAAATAGAAGTCGGCACAAATACCTGTGTGGCTGTGGGGACTCTTACGGCCGTGGAGGAGATTGGAAGCCACAGACTTACGGAGATTCTGGAGGAGCCTTCGGAAGCTCCTGTGGATGAGGAGAAATGAAATTTGAGTATTGTGGAAACACGGATGGACATTCCCGCAGAGCATGAGCGCAATGTGTTTGGTCAGTTTGACAGCTATGTAAAGAAGATAGAAAAGGCGTTAAAGGTCTCGGTGATTCCCAGAGACGGGGCCGTGAAGATCTTAGGCTCCCCGGAGCGGGGAAAGCAGGCGGCCCGGGTGCTGGAGCAGCTTTTGACCCTCTCCAAGCGGGGGAACCCCATTGAGGAGCAGAATGTGGATTATGCCCTGGCCCTCTCTATGGAGGGGCAGGAGGACGCCCTCTCTGAGATTGATCGGGATCTGATTTGCCATACCATGAGCGGCAAGCCCATTAAGCCCAAGACCCTGGGGCAGAAGAAGTACGTGGATCTTATTCGGGAGCGGATGATTGTCTTTGGCACAGGCCCTGCCGGAACAGGTAAGACCTATCTTGCCATGGCGATGGCCATCACGGCATTTAAGAACAACGAGGTAAGCCGGATCATACTCACCCGGCCGGCCATTGAGGCAGGAGAGAAGCTGGGCTTTCTTCCGGGAGATCTTCAAAGTAAGGTAGATCCGTATCTTCGGCCTCTTTACGACGCCCTCTATGAAATCATGGGGGCGGACAGCTTTTTAAAGAATATGGAGCGGGGACTTATCGAGGTTGCCCCGCTGGCCTATATGCGGGGAAGGACCCTTGATAATGCCTACATCATTCTCGACGAGGCACAGAATACCACCCCCGCCCAGATGAAGATGTTTTTGACCCGTATCGGCTTTGGCTCCAAGGTGATTGTGACGGGAGATGCAAGCCAGAAGGATCTGCCCTCAGGTACCCGGTCAGGCCTTGAGATAGCTCTGCGGGTGCTTTCAAGGGTAGAGGAGATAGGCTTCTGCGCTCTGACCAGCAAGGATGTGGTGCGCCATCCTCTGGTTCAGAAAATCGTACAGGCCTATGACAGCTATGAGCAGGCTTTAGGAAGACGTGGCACAAGAAAGGAAGCTTATGACAATCAACATCGAAGATGAGAGTAATATCAGGCTTTCCGGAATTGATATTCCGAAGCTTGCGAAAAGGGTCATGGAGGCAGCCATGGATTACGAGGGCTGTCCCTATGAGGCGGAGGTCAGCCTGCTTTTGACAGACAATCAGAGGATCCGTCAGATGAACCGGGAATACCGAAAGGTGGATCGGGCCACCGATGTGCTGTCCTTTCCCATGCTGGAATACGACAGCCCCTCGGATTTCTCCTGGGCGGAGACGGAGGTTGGCTGCTTTCACCCGGACACCGGAGAGCTGCTTTTGGGGGATATTATTATTTCCATGGAAAAGGTGCGGGAGCAGGCCAGGAAGTACGGCCACAGCGAAATGAGGGAGCTGGCCTTTCTGATTACCCACAGTATGCTGCATCTTTTCGGCTACGATCACATGGAGCAGACAGAGGCAAAGGAAATGGAGGAGCGGCAGGAGGCCATTCTTCATTCTTTAAATATTTTACGCTAGGAAAGGATTGTAGAACATGAAAAAGAGAACGCTGTTCCTTTTGCTTTTGGCATTTGTGCTGGTCTTTTCAGGCTGTGGCAAGGCCAGGGAAAAGGAAGACCAGACGGATACGGAGCAAGAAGTTCAGGATGGGGAGGACACCCGGGGAGAAAGCGCAGATACCCGGGAGGTGGTGGACGGCAAGGTCCGCAGCTATTTTACCGGGGAATGGATTGACCAGGAGATCGGGACGCGGCGCCCGCTGGCCATTATGCTCAATAACAAGAAGGAATCCCTTCCCATGTCCGGCGTGAACAATGCCAGTGTGATCTATGAATGCCCGGTAGAGAAGCGAATCACCCGCTGGATGGGGATCTTTGAGGATTGGGAGGATCTGGAGCGCATTGGCTCTATCCGAAGCTGCCGCCTCTATTTTCTGCATTTTGCGCAGGAATTTGATGCTGTGTACGCCCATCACGGACAGGCCTTTTATGCCCTGGACTCCTTGAACAGCGGGGAGTTTGACGTGCTTTCGGGAGGAACCAAGGGCATTGAGAAGCCGGTTTCCAATATGTATGATCGGGTGCCCCGTCCCGGAAAGGCTCACGAGCACACCCTCTATGCATTCCCGGAGGGGATTTGGAAGGATATCGAGAAGAAGGGCTATGATATGGAAATGCCCTCGGATTATTATGAGAAGTTCCGTTTTGCTCCCGATGGGGAGATCGCGGAGTATGAGGGCTATGAGGACGCCGTCTTCCTTCAGCCGGGGGGAACCCATGGGGAAAACGGCTTCGGCGGAGTGAAGGCCACCTTTGAGTACAATCCAAAGGATCGCAAGTATTACCGTTCCACCTACGGCAATCCCCACATAGATGAGCTTACGGGAGAGCAGGTGGCTGTGACCAATGTGATTTTCCAGTATTGCGACGGCGTTGTTCTGGATGAGGATGATTATCTTCATTTTGCCAGCCAGGCCTACAACAATGACTGTATTGTGTTTACCAACGGAAAAATGATTAAGGGCTACTGGAATACGGCAGGGGATTTGGGAACCCCGGCCCGGTACTATGATATGGACAACAATCAGATTGTGCTGAACAACGGAAAAACCTTTATCTGTATTGTCTGGAATGATTATGCGGATGAAGTGGTAATCGAGTAGTTTTTAAGAGGCCGGTGATTCGTGCGGCTCCCAAGGGATCGGTACACTGGTGGAAGGACAGATATGAGCAAGCAGAAAAAGACGAAAAACCGCTCTAATTTCATTATGCAGGGCAGTATTTTGGCGGCGGCCTCTATTTTAAGCCGAATCATCGGAATGCTGTACCGTCTTCCGGTTACCAATATCATTACGGATCACGGCAATGACTATTATTCTGCGGCCTATGAGATCTACAATATCATCCTTCTCATTTCCTCCTACAGCCTGCCCCTGGCCGTGTCAAAGCTGGTCTCCGCCAAGGCGGCTCTGGGACAATACCGCAACGCCAGGCGCATTTTTAAGGGGGCCCTCTATCTGGCTCTCGTGGTGGGCCTTGTGGGCTCTGTCGTCACTTACCTGGGTGCAGGCTTTTTTACGGGAAAGCTTCTCAATACGCCGGAGAGTGAGTTAAGCCTTAAGGTTCTGGCTCTGGCCGTATTTTTCCTGGCTGTGATGGGAGTGCTTAGAGGGTTTTTCCAGGGAATGGGCAGTATGATGCCCACGGCAGTATCCCAGGTGATTGAGCAGATCTTCAATGCGGTGGTGAGCATTTCGGCTGCCAGCCTTTTGTTCCGGTACGGCGTGTCTCTGGATCAGAAGGCGGGCATTACGGATGGCAGAAGCGGCCCTATCTACGGGGCGGCGGGCAGCACCCTGGGAACCAGCATGGGAGCCCTGGCGGGACTGATTTTTCTGATTATCGTAATGCTCATGTACAACCGGGTGCTGAAGCGGCAGATTCGTAAGGATCGCGCGGGAAGTCTGGAGAGCTATGGAGCCATCTTAAGGCTTCTTATGCTGACCATTGTGCCGGTAATCTTAAGCACTGCAGTGTACAACATCAGCGGCGTTCTCGATCAGGGGCTGTTCAAATATCTGATGCTGGACGTTCAGAAGGTGGAAAAGTCCATGGTAGAGGTTTACTGGGGTATCTACGTAGGAAAGTATAAGCTCCTTACCAATGTTCCCATTGCCGTGGCCTCGGCCTTGTGTGCTTCTACCATTCCGGCTCTTACCCGGGCGCGGATGGAGGGAAACCGTAAGGAAATGCGCAAAAAGACAGAAGGGGCTATCCGGATGGTGATGTTTATCTGCATTCCCAGCGCCTTTGGACTTACGGCTCTGGCAGAGCCCATTTTAAAGCTTCTCTCCTGGAATACGGATCCAATAGCTCCTCAGCTTTTCTGGGTGGGCTCTATGGCTGTGATTTTCTATGGGCTTTCTACCCTGACCAACGGAATTTTGCAGGGCATTGACAAGATGCACATCCCGGTGCGCAACGCACTTATCTCTCTGGCGCTTCATCTGGGGCTGATGGTGGTGCTGGTTCAGGTGTGTAAGCTTCACATTTTCGGAGTGGTGATTTCCTATCTGTTCTTCGCCGTGATGATGTGCATCTTAAACGGACTGGCTATTCGAAAGCATCTTCGCTACCGGCAGGAGCTGGTGCGCACCTTTTTGATTCCGATAGTATCCTCCACGATCATGGGGCTTTCCTGCTGGCTGCTTTCCATTCCTCTGGAGGATTTGATTGGGGCAAGGCTTACGGCCCTTGTCTGTATCCTCTTGGCTGTGCCGATCTATGGTTTTTTCATGCTGATTCTCCAGGGAATCAGGGAGGAGGAGCTTCGTGCCTTCCCCAAAGGCCATGTTTTGGTGCGGATATTAAAAAAAATACATCTTCTATAAGATTTAGATCCTCCTTTTTTGTCCATAATAAACAAAAAGGAGGATTTTTTATGACAAAACGGATCATTGCCTGCCTCTTGACCGTGGGAATTCTGGGTGGTCTTGCTTATTATTCCGGCTTTCTCTATACGGAAACGAAGAGAGAGGAGGAGCTTCGCCTAAAGGCTCCCATAGCTCTTTTTTTGCAGGAGGAGCGCATGAGCTATCAGCAGGAGCTGAAAGAGCAGGAGCGGCGGGAACGGGAGCTTGAGACCTTAAAACAGGAGGCTGCGGCTCAGGCAGAGGCCGTGCACACGGAGGCAGAGCCTTATCTCTATTATCTGGTGTCGGAGGAGGGCTATGTCAATATCTATCTGGCGGATGGGGAGACGCTCTATGAGGAGACGGAGATTACCCTGGAGGACCTTCCGGAGGATTTAAAGGGGGAGGTTCTAAAGAGGAAGGGGCTTTCAAGCACCGGGGAGCTTTATGATTTTTTGGAGAATTACTCCAGTTAAAACTTGCTATTCTATTGGGAATGGTGTAAATTAGAAGTGTTATACAAAGCTTTGGAGGCGTGAATCGGATGAGACGAGCAGGAATGATACTGGAGGGCGGCGGAACCAGAGGCGTATTTACGGCTGGGGTTCTGGATTACTTTATGGAGCAGGGGCTTTACCTGCCTTATGTCATCGGAGTGTCTGCCGGGGCCTGCAATGCGGTGAATTACGTATCTCACCAGAAGGGACGGATGAAGACCTGCACCATTGATTTTCTCGAGGCGGGAAGCTATGTGGGATTTCGGAGTCTGGTGAAGAATCACAGCCTTTTTAATATGGATTTGATTTTTGATATCTTTCCCAATAAGATTATTCCCTTTGACTATGAGGCCTTCTTTTCCTCCGGACAGACCTGTATCCTTACGGCGACCAACTGCCTGACGGGAAAGGCGGCTTACCTTACGGAGCGGGGAAGCCGGGAGCGGCTGATGAAAGCCTGCAGAGCTTCCGCCAGTCTCCCCATTGTGTCCCCTATGGTAGAGGTGGACAAAGTTCCCATGCTGGACGGAGGCGTTGCCGATTCCGTTCCGATCCGCAAGGCTCTCCACGACGGAGTCAAGAAGAATATCGTGATCCTCACAAGGCAGGAGGGCTATCGGAAGGCTCCAGCAAAAAGATCTCTTCGGATGGCGCGGATCCTCTACCAGAAGTATCCCTATCTCATTCGGGCCATTAAGAACCGGGCGTATTTCTATAACCGGACTATGGAGCTTTTGGAGGATTTGGAGGAGCGGGGACGCGTTCTGGTCATTCGGCCTCAGGTTCCGGTGGTAAAGAATACGGAGGATAATGTGAGGGTTTTGACGGATTTTTATAACCACGGCTATGAATATGCAAAGGATACCTTCTCCCAGGTAACGAATTATCTGGGCTGGGAGCCTTAAGGGGAGGAACGATAACATGATGGATGAGAAGAAAATCGCCCGGATCAATGAGCTGTATCATCGCTCTAAGGCAGAGGGCCTTAACGATGCGGAGAAGGAGGAGCAGGCAGCTCTTCGTCGGGAGTACATCGAGGCAGTCCGCATGAATCTGAGGGGACAGCTGGATCGCATTGATATCAGGGAGGCAGACGGCACGGTTACAAATCTGGGGGAAAAGCATGCAAAAAAAGGACATTGATACCAGGCAGCAGAAAAAAGAGCTTCGGCGGGAAATTTCGCGCCTTCGAAAGGCACATACGGACGAGGAGATTCACCGCATGAGCCTGGCCGTAAAGGAGCAGGTTCTGGGGCTTATGGAATATCAGAGGGCAGAAACCCTCTACGCCTATATGGATTATAAGCACGAGGTAAAGACCCGGGATCTCATCCGCTGCGCCTGGGCTCAGGGAAAGAAGGTGGCCGTGCCCAAGGTTTTGGGCCAGGAGATGCGCTTCTTTTACATCACCTCCTTTGAGGCGGATTTGGAAGAGGGAAGCTTCGGCATTCAGGAGCCCAAGGAGGATGCCCCTGCCGGGGACGAGGATGCTCTGCTCTTGATGCCCGGAGTGGTTTTTGATCTACAGCGGCACCGGGTAGGCTATGGCGGCGGCTTTTACGATCGTTTTTTGGAACAGCATCCGGGGCTTACCACCGTGGCCCTGGCCTTTGAATTCCAGGTGAGGGAGGAGGTTCCCTTTGAGGAATTCGACATCCGCCCGGCAAAGGTTGTGACAGAGAGGCGGATACTTACATAAATCAATACTATCCATCCAATGCACAAATCGATTTACAGACGCAAGTTCCTGCGGCTGGAAATTGATTTAGACACCGTGTATTGGATGGATAGTACGGAACTGGAATAGGAGAACTATATGGAATTATTAGAGCAGATTGGCCGTCAGGCAAAGGAAGCGGAGCCTCTTCTTCGCACCCTGTCCGGAGAAAAGAAGAATCAGGTTTTAAACCAGGCGGCAGAGGATCTGGTGAAGCATACGGATCGGATTTTAAAGGCCAATGAAAAGGACATGGCCCGGGGAAGAGAAAAGGGCATGAAGGCCGGACTTTTGGATCGGCTTCAGCTTTCGCCAAAGCGGATAGAGGGAATGGCGGAGGGGCTTCGTCAGATTGCTGCCCTTCCCGATCCCATCGGGCAGGTGATGGAGGAGCATACCCCGGCAAACGGTCTGCGGATCCGCAAGGTGCGGGTGCCCTTAGGCGTTATCGGAATCATCTATGAGGCCAGGCCCAATGTGACGGCAGATGCCTTTGGGCTCTGCTTTAAGACGGGCAACGCCGTGGTGCTCCGGGGAGGAAGCGACGCCCTCTTCTCCAATCAGGCCATTGTGGAGGTCTTAAGAGAGACCCTTACAGCCTGCGGCTGCCCTGTAACGGCCATCTCGCTTCTTTCGGATACCAGCCGGGAGACGGCGGCGGCCTTTATGAAGCTGAACGAATATATCGATGTGCTGATTCCCAGGGGAAGCGCCGGGCTCATTGCCACGGTGGTTCAGAACAGCACCATCCCGGTGATCGAGACGGGATCCGGAAACTGTCACATTTATGTGGATGAGGCAGCGGATCTGTCCATGGCGGCGGAGATTGTCTACAATGCCAAGACCCAGCGCATCGGCGTATGCAACGCCTGCGAATCCCTGGTGGTCCATGAGAAAGTGAAGGATGCCTTCCTTCCCCTCCTTGCCGATTGGCTTTTGGACAAGCAGGTGGAGCTTCGGGGAGACGAGCGGGCAAGAGCCGCGGTTCCCATGAAGGAAGCTTCTGCGGCAGACTGGGGAACGGAATATTTGGACTATATTCTTTCCGTAAAGGTGGTGGACAGCCTTTCCGAGGCCATTGCCCATATCAACCGCTACAATACGGGCCACTCGGAGGCCATTATCACGGAGGATAACTCCCATGCAGAGCAGTTTTTGAGAGAGGTGGACGCGGCGGCCGTGTACGTCAATGCCTCCACCCGCTTTACGGACGGCTTTGAGTTTGGCTTCGGGGCGGAGATCGGCATCAGCACACAGAAGCTTCACGCCAGAGGTCCCATGGGCCTTGAGGCGCTCACCTCCTACAAATATCAGATCTACGGAAACGGCCAGATAAGGAGGTAACCGCATGAGAGTCATTGCCGGAACGGCCAGAAGCCTTCCACTCAAATGTATCGAGGGACTGGATACCCGTCCCACCACGGATCGCATTAAGGAAACCCTTTTTAATATGCTTCAGCAGGAGATCCCAGGCTGCCGTTTCCTGGATTTGTTTGCAGGCAGCGGCGCCATCGGCATCGAGGCCTTAAGCCGGGGGGCAAAAGAAGCTGTCTTTGTGGAGAATCAGCCAAAGGCCTTTGACTGTATCCGGGACAATCTGTCCTTTACAAAGCTTGCAGATCGGGCCAGGGTACTGAAAATGGATGCGGCCTCGGCGGTGTTCCGGCTTCAAGGAGAGCCTGCCTTTGATGTGATATTCCTTGATCCGCCTTATAATCAGGGGCTGGAGCAGCAGGTTTTTGCGGCTCTTCGGGATTCCGGCCTTGCAGACAAGGAGACGCTCGTGATTTTGGAGACCGCAAGAGACAGCGATACGGACTGGATCGAGGACTGCGGCTTTACCGCCTTTAAGATAAAGAACTATAAGACCAACCGTCATCTGTTCCTGAGGCGTAAGGAAGGCTAGCCGGAGGGGGAGGACAGGTCTTGTGGCACAGAGGAAGAAGGGGAAAGGTTTGGAAAAAAACATGGTAAGAGCAATTTATGCAGGAAGCTTTGATCCGGTAACCTTCGGACATTTGGATATCATTGTGCGCGCATCCCGGGTGGTGGAGGAGCTGGTTGTGGGCGTTTTGAATAATCGTGCAAAATCTCCGTTGTTTTCTGTGGAAGAACGTGTTAAGATGTTAGAAGAAGTAACAAAGGAATACCCGAATGTAAAGATCAGATCCTTTACAGGACTGTTGGTAGAATTTGCAAAAGAATGTGAGGCGCGTGTGATTGTCCGGGGGCTTCGGGCCATTACGGATTTTGATTACGAGCTTCAGATGGCACAGACCAACCGGATTATGAATCCGGATTTGGATACCATATTCCTGACGACCAGCCTGGAATATGCCTACCTAAGTTCCACAACGGTGAAGGAGGTAGCAGGCTTTGGCGGCAATATTTCCGCCTTTGTACCGCCTTTTGTTGAAAAAAAGATTCAGGAACGGATGGAAGCATTGTCAAAGGGGTAAGCTAGGAAGTAGAGATCTTGAAAAGGAGAGCAACCATGAGCAGCAAAATCGAGCAGATTATTGAGGAGATTGAGGAGTACATTGACGGCTGTAAGCCCCAGACCCTCTCAAAGACCAATATCATTGTAAATAAAGAGGAGATCGAGGAGCTTCTTCGGGAGCTGCGTATGAAGACCCCCGAGGAGATCAAGCGCTACCAGAAGGTCCTTGCCAATCGGGACGCTATTCTGGCGGACGCTCAGGCAAAGGCAGATGCCATTATCAAGGAGGCGAATATACATACCTCCGAATTGATCAACGAGCACGAGATCATGCAGCAGGCGTATATTCAGGCGAACGAGATTATGGCGGCGGCGGAGGCGGAGGCGCAGCGGAAGCTGGATGCGGCCACCATTGAGGCCAACAACTTCCGGATGCAGGCCATGCACTATACGGACGATATGCTTGGCAATCTCCAGAATTTGATTCACAAGACCATGGAAAGCCATATGGCAAAGTACGAGAGTATGATGGGCTCCCTTCGAAGCTTCAGCGACATTCTGGCCAACAACCGCAGTGAGCTGGCCCCGGCCCTGAACGAGGAGGATCTCACCGACCTGGAGGAGTGAGGACTCTGGCGGCGCTATGGGTCACAGAGTGAAGAGGAACCCTGCGGCAAGGCAGACCACAAGGGCGGTTGTGAGAAGCTTGGCTTTTAGATAATTCCAAAAGGACAGGCCGCTGTCCAGGATCATGCTTTGGGTCTGAGCAGCTCCGCTAAGCCCTCCAAAGGAGAGAAAGCACAAAACCAGGAGATACTTTGTATCCATGGAAAGAGACGAATCGGCCGCAACCAAAGCGATTCCGTTTGTCATTTCCATAAATCCCACACTCAGCGAGGTACCAAAGGAAAACGGACAGGGGATCCGTATCAGAAGTCTTGCCAGTATGGAAAACAGGATGATATAGCACCCAAGCTTCAGAATACTTTCCAGTCCGTCCATCATAGAGACATCTACGATTTTGAAGCTGATTTGAGATCGGGATGTCTTATTTTCTGCAGCCTGATTTTCAAAGCTTCTTCCCTTTCGGTAAAAAAGGGCCACAAGAAAAGGCGTGCCGTAGACAAGGAGCAGGGTGGGAAGAAGAAGCCCCGGGCATTTGAGGGAATCCGTAAGGCAGTAGCCGATGAGAAAGGCGGGACTGGCATTGTTGCAGAAGGTGAGCAGGTAATCGCCCTCCTCCCGGGAAATGCGTCCCTCCCGGGTCAGATCCCCCGCAAGCTTGCCGCCGATGGGGTAGCCACAGAGAAAGCCGGAGGCAATGCAGAAGCAGCCGTTCCTGGAGCAGCCAAGAATCCGGTGAAGAACCGGGTAGAGAAAGCGGGTCAGGTATCCGATTCCGTCTATGGCAATCAAAAGCCTGGACAGGATCAAAAAAGGCAGAAGTGTGGGCACCAGCGTATGAAACCAAAGCATCAACCCGGACTTGGAGGCATCCACCGCCTGAACAGGATCCACAAGAAGGAAGGCAAGCAGGAGAAGCGTTACGGAAAAATAAAGTAATTTTTTCATCATGTTCATATATATGAAAGACAGGAGGTAGCTTATGAGCAAATTGGAAAAACTGGAACCAAAGCAGGTGTTTCGCTATTTTGAGGATCTGTGCGCCATCCCCCACGGATCCGGCAATACCAAGGGCGTCAGCGATTACTGTATGAAATTTGCAAAGGAGCATGGGCTTACGGCATGGCAAGATGAGGCCTTTAATGTAGTCATCGTAAAGGAGGCTTCCGAGGGCTATGAGAATGCGCCCACGGTGATATTGCAGGGGCATCTGGATATGGTCTGCGAGAAGGAGACCGGGAATCCCACGGATTTTTTAAGAGACGGTCTTGAGCTTTTGGTGGAGGGAGATCTGCTTTCGGCCAACGGTACGACCCTGGGCGGAGATGACGGGATCGCCGTAGCCATGGCCCTTGCGGTGCTGGATGACGCCTCTCTTGCACACCCAAGGCTGGAGTGCGTCTTTACCACCGATGAGGAGATCGGGCTTTTAGGGGCCAATGCCATGGATATGAGCAGGCTTTCGGGAAAGCGTCTCATCAACATTGACTCCGAGGAGGAGGGAATCCTGACTGTAAGCTGTGCCGGCGGTATGCGCAGCAAATGCATTCTGCCGGTGGAATATGAGGAGACGGAAGGAATCTGTGTCCGCATTGCCGTGGAGGGCTTACTGGGAGGCCATTCCGGTATCGAAATCCACAAGGAGCACGGCAACGCCAATATACTCATGGGCCGTCTGCTCTGCGCTCTTTTTGAGGATCTAGACCTTCGCCTTGGCGCTCTGGAGGGAGGGCTGATGGACAATGCCATTCCCCGGAGAACGGAAGCGGAGATTTATGTGAAGGAAGAGGAGGAAGGGCTTCTTACAGAGCTTTTGGCCAAGTGGGACGCCATTTACAAGGCGGAATATGCCTCCAGCGATCCGGGGGTTACGGTTTCCTGGGAGAAAAAAGGACAGAGAAAGGGAAGCGTCTTAAAGCGAGGGAGCGCATCCAAGCTTCTCTACATGCTTCACATGGTTCCGAACGGAGTCCAGAGATACAGTACGGAGATTCCGGGACTGGTGCAGACCTCTTTAAATCTTGGAACCTTAAAGCTTATGGAGGAAGAGGCTCACGTGGTATTCAGCGTGAGAAGTTCTGTGGAGACGGAAAAAGCGGCCCTGGGAAATAAGCTTTGCCACTGTGTGGAATTCCTGGGAGGAAGCTATGAGGAGACGGGCTCTTATCCGGGATGGGAATATAAGAAGGATTCCGCCCTGCGGGAGACCATGGTGGAGGTATTTAAGCGGCTTTACCAGAAGGAGCTCAAGGTGGAGGCCATCCACGCAGGCTTGGAATGCGGCATTTTCAGCGGGAAGATCGAGGGGCTTGACTGTGTTTCCATAGGTCCCAATATGTACGATGTTCACACCCCCAAGGAGCACATCAGCATTTCCTCTGTAAAACGCGTATATGAATTCCTGCTGGAGGTTCTAAAAGAGCTGCGGTAAGCATATAGTAATGGATGGAGTATAAACTGTGGAGCGTATATGCGGCTGTCAATTGCTTCTTATCTGTTACTGATTATTACGGTCTGCTTTCTGATTCAGTTTCAGCTGGTTCGGATGGAGGAGCTTACCCATTTGAAGACAGAGAAATCGGATGCGGCAGAGGAGGCCCGGGCGTATTACGAGCTGTATGAGAATATCTGGAAGGATCTGGTCTATTTTCCGGTGCCGGAGTCCACGGAGAATGAGGAGGCTGTGGTGACCTATGAAAACAGCTGGATGTTTGAGCGGACTTACGGCGGCTCCTACGGACATGAGGGGACGGATCTCATGGCCGGAATCCAGGAGGCCGGCTACTACCCGGTGGTGAGCATCAGCGACGGGGTGGTGGAGCAGATTGGCTGGCTGGAAAAGGGCGGCTGGAGGATCGGAATCCGCAGTCTTCACGACGTATACTTTTACTATGCCCATCTTAACTCCTATGCGGAGGAGTTTCAGGTGGGAGATGTGATAAAGGCCGGACAAATCCTGGGTTATATGGGAGATACGGGCTATGGAGTCAGGGAGGGAACCAGCGGCAAGTTTGACGTGCACCTGCACCTGGGGATTTACATACGGACGGAGGAGATCCCGGAGCTTTCCGTCAATCCCTACTGGTTCCTAAAATATCTGGAGCAGAGCAAGCTGCGCTGCGCTTACTGAGGCGGATGTTTCCGTTCGGATCAGGGCAGGATTATCCGCAGCCGGATTGCTTCGGAAAAGGAATGGAGAGTACCATGGAAATACAATTGTGGCGGGAGATTTTAAATCCTTATGAGCTTGCCGTCAAGGAAGTGACAACCAAGTTTAACCATTTGATAAAGGAGCACAAGGATAAGGGCCTTTACTGTCCCATTGAGCGGGTAGAGGGAAGGGTAAAGACCATTGCCAGCATTCTGGATAAATGCCAGAAGAAAAAGATTGCCCCGGAGCGCATTGAGGATCGGATTGTGGATCTGGCCGGCATCCGCATTATCTGTCAGTTTGTGGAGGATATTGACAAGGTGGTGGAGCTGATTCGCAACCGGAAGGATATGGAGGTCAAGCAGGAGCGGGATTATATCCGACAGATGAAGTCCTCCGGTTACCGCAGCTATCATATGATCATCTTTTATGAGGTAGACACGCTGGAGGGGCCCAGAAGGCTTCAGATGGAGGTGCAGATCCGGACCATGGCCATGAATTTCTGGGCCACGGTGGAGCATTCCCTTCAGTATAAGTATAAGCGGAATATTCCGGAGCATATCAAGGAACGCCTGTTAAATGCGGCGGATGCCATCATTGTGCTGGACAATGAGATGTCCAATGTGCGCAGTGAGATTATGGATGCGCAGATTTCCTTCCAGATTCAGGCCAACATTGTGGCGGATATTCTCAACAATATTCAGAACCTCTACAACGTGGCCAATAAGCGGGAGATTCTTAAAATTCAGGATGAATTCTACCGCATCTATGCCATGAACGATATTGAGAAGCTGGAGCGGTTTGACAAGCAGCTGGATATGATTGCCGAGGGCTACCGGGCTCAGGCGCTGACCGATGGGACGAAGATTACGTGACAGGCTCTGCCGGGACTTCCGGTAAGGGCCCTGGATACGAAGGAAAAGGATAGAAGTGTATGGCAATACAATTACCAGAGCGGTTTCTGGAGCAAATGAAGGAATTATTGGGGGTGGAATACGAGGCCTTTCTGGAGAGCGGGCAAGCTTTGCATTTTCGGGGGCTTCGGGTGAATACCTCTAAGCTTAAGGCGGAGAAATTTGAAGAAATTTCTCCGTTTCCTTTGAAGCGGATTCCCTGGATAGAAAACGGCTTTTATGTGGAGGAGGAGGCAGAGGCCTCCCGGCATCCCTACTATGGGGCGGGGCTATACTACCTCCAGGAGCCCAGCGCCATGACGCCGGCGGCCTGCCTTCCTGTTGAGGAGGGGGATCGGGTCCTGGATCTCTGCGCGGCTCCAGGCGGAAAGGCCACGGAGCTTGGGGCCCGCCTTAGGGGAAAGGGCCTTCTGGTGGCCAATGACATCAGCAATTCCAGGGCCAAGGGACTTTTAAAGAATCTGGAGCTTTTCGGTCTTCCGAATATTCTGGTGACCAGTGAGGAGCCCAGGCGGCTTGGGACGTATTTTAAGGGATTTTTTGACAAGATTCTGGTGGATGCCCCCTGCTCCGGGGAAGGCATGTTCCGAAAGGATCCGGCTATGGTGAAGGATTGGACAAAGCACGGGCCGAAGTGGTATGCAACCATACAGCGGGAGCTTCTTTTGGAGGCGGCAGGGATGCTGAAGCCCGGCGGTATGCTGCTTTATTCTACCTGTACCTTTTCTCCCATGGAGAATGAGGGAGCGGTTGCCTCTCTTCTTAGGGCGGATTCCTCCTTTCATGTATGTGAGCTTCCTGATTACGCCGGATTTTCCCCGGGCAGGCCGGATCTTGCGGCAGAGGAAGCAGAAGGGCTTAGCGAGGAGAGGCTCTTGCAGCTTCGCCGCTGTGTGCGGATCTATCCTCATCGGATGAAGGGAGAAGGGCATTTCCTGGCCCTGCTTCAAAAGGAGGGAGAGGTCCCGGCAGCTTCGGACAGAGAAAAGAGTCCTGCCTGCAAGGCGGAGAAGGCCCCGGCGCTTTGTCCGGAGTGGGAGCAGTTTGCAAGGGCTCTTGGCATCACGGTTCCCGAGGAAAGCCTTCGTCTCTATGACGGGCGGCTCTACAGCCTTCCGGGGGAGCTTCTTACCCATCCCATTCGGGGGCTTCGGTTTCTGCGCACAGGGCTGTACCTGGGGGAGGTAGAAAGGAAGCGCTTTACCCCCAGCCAGGCATTGGCGATGACCTTAAGGAGGGAGAATTTGAAAGCCTGGGTGGATTTTTCCGCCTCGGATCCCAGAGTGATTCGGTATCTCAAGGGGGAAAGCCCGGAGCTTTCGGATGGAGAGGCGTGTTCTTTGGATTCCGGCTGGTGTGTGGTGGGGGTGGACGGTTTCCCCCTTGGCTGGGGCAAAGTGATTCAGGGACAGCTTCGCAATAAATATTATCCGGGCTGGAGGTGGCAGCATGCGGTTGGATAAGCTTCTCTGTGATATGGGGGCGGGAAGCCGATCCCAGGTAAAGCAGATGATACGAAAGGGCCTGGTTACCGTGGACGGGGAGCCTGTGCGGCGGCCGGAGGAGCAGGTGGAAAAGGAGCAGAGGGTCTGTGTGGAGGGAAAGTCCTTTTCCTATGTGGATCTGGAGTACTATATGCTCTATAAGCCTGCCGGCTGTGTCTCTGCCTGTACGGACAAGAGATGCCAGACGGTGCTGGATTTGATTCCGGATAGGAAACGCAAGGATCTCTTTCCGGTAGGGCGGCTTGACAAGGATACGGAAGGGCTTCTGCTCATCACCAACGACGGAAAGCTGGCACATTTTTTGCTGTCTCCCAGACGCCATGTGGACAAAACCTATAAGGTGCGGGTCCGGGGGGAGCTGACGAAAGACCATGTGGAGGCTTTTCGGGAGGGGCTTGACATCGGGGAGGAGCGCCCTACCCTTCCGGCGCTTCTTAAGATTCACACCTCCGGGGAGATCTCGGAGGCGGAGGTGACCATTCGGGAGGGGAAGTATCATCAGGTGAAACGGATGTTTCAGGCGGTGGGCTGTGAGGTGCTCTACTTAAAGCGGATTTCCATGGGGAGCCTGCGGCTGGATGAGAGCCTTAGGCCCGGGGAATATCGGGCTCTGACAAAAGAGGAGCTTTTGGGGCTACAAAAGGAAATTGAGGTGTGAGATGCTGGAGAATGTAAAGGCAGTACTTTTCGATATGGACGGAACCCTGGTGGACTCTCTGTGGGTGTGGGGCGAGATTGACATTGAATACCTGGGCAGGCACGGATATGAAGTGCCCTCGGATCTGCAGCATACCATTGAGGGGATGAGCTTTTCGGAGGCGGCCGTTTATTTTAAGGAGTTTTTTAAGCTTGCGGACAGCGCCGAGGCGATACAGGCGGAATGGATTGAGATGGCAAAAGACAAGTATGCTCACGAGGTTGTGTTAAAGCCCGGAGCGCTCCGGTTTTTGAATCATTTAAAGGAGCAGGGGATTCCCATGGGCATAGCCACCAGCAGCAGCCGAGACCTTTTGGAGGCGGTGCTTGCATCCTTAAAGCTTTCCGACTATATGGATTACTGTATGACCTCCTGTGAGGCGGGAGCGGGGAAGCCGGCGCCGGATATTTATCAGAAGGTGGCGGAGCGCCTTGGGGTCCTCCCGGAGGAGTGCCTGGTCTTTGAGGATACGGTTGCGGGAATTCAGGCAGGCTTAAACGCCGGAAGCCGGGTCTGTGCCGTAGCCGAGGAGCAGTCCCTTCGGTGGAAGGGCAAAATTTTGGAGCTGGCGGATTACTACATAGAGAGCTTTGACGAGATTCTGGACGGAGGCTATCAGCGTCTCAAAGGGTCTGGTCTGTGAGGAAAAGAGAAGGATGCAGGGAAGAGGATTTTTGCCCGCTACCAGGGAAGAGTGGGATCGGGACTATGGGGGACAGCCGGATTTCGTGTATGTCATCGGGGATGCCTATGTGGATCATCCCTCTTTCGGGCCTGCCATTATCAGCCGGGTTCTGGAAAGCCGCGGCTATACGGTAGCCATCATCTCGCAGCCGGACTGGAGGAGTAAGGAGAGCGTTCAGGTCTACGGGGAGCCCCGCCTTGCCTTTCTGGTGTCCTCCGGAAATATGGACTCGATGGTGAATCACTATACCGTATCCAAAAAGCACAGGAGCAGGGATGCCTACACGCCGGGAGGCGCTATGGGCAAAAGGCCGGATCGGGCTGTGATTGTGTACGGCAATCTCATCCGGCAGACCTACAAGAAAACGCCGGTGATTCTGGGCGGGATTGAAGCCAGCCTTCGGAGACTGGCTCACTATGACTACTGGTCTGACAGCTTTCGGCGTTCCATTCTGCTGGACAGCGGGGCGGATTTGATTTCCTATGGAATGGGAGAGCGCTCTATCGTGGAGATTGCGGATGCCTTAAACAGCGGGATTGCCGTCTCGGATCTGACCTATCTTGCAGGAACCGTATATCGAACCGGTCAGCCGGAGGCTCTTTCTGATGCAGTGCATCTGCCGGACTATGAGAGCATGTGTGAGGACAAGGGTGCTTATGCAGAAAGCTTTTCCATTCAGTATCGGAATACGGATCCTTTTACGGGAAAGAGGCTGGTGGAGCGGTATGGGGAGAAGCTCTTTGTGGTTCAGAATCCTCCGGTAAAGCCCTTGTCTCAGGCGGAAATGGATGAGGTCTATGATCTGCCTTATATGCGGGCCTGCCATCCTGCTGCCTTAAGAGAGGGGGAAATCCCGGCGATTTTGGAGGTACAGTACAGCCTGGTCAGCAGCAGAGGCTGCTTTGGGTCCTGTTCCTTTTGTGCGCTGACCTTTCATCAGGGACGCATTGTTCAGTCCCGCAGTCAGGAGTCTCTTTTAAGGGAGGCCAGCAGGATGACGGAGGAGCCGGGATTTAAGGGTTATATTCACGATGTGGGAGGTCCCACGGCTAATTTTCGTCATCCGGCCTGTAAAAAGCAGGAGACTTATGGGGCCTGTAAGGATCGGCAGTGCCTATATCCAAAGCCCTGTAAGAATCTTAAAGCAGATCACAGGGATTATCGGGAGCTTTTGCGAAGGCTTCGGGCTCTTCCGGGCGTGAAAAAGGTCTTTATTCGCTCCGGGATTCGGTTTGATTATATGCTGGCGGATCCGGATCCCTCCTTTCTTCGGGAGCTCTGCACCTACCATGTGAGCGGTCAGCTTAAGGTGGCGCCGGAGCATGTGTCTGACAAGGTTCTCTCCAAAATGGGCAAGCCCTCCCGGGCGGTGTATGAACAGTTTTGCCGGCAGTATCGGAGTATGAATGAGCGTCTGGGGAAGAAGCAGTATCTCGTTCCTTATCTCATGTCCTCTCATCCGGGGTCCGGCTTAAGGGAGGCCATTGAGCTTGCAGAGTACTGCAGGGATCTGGGCTATATGCCGGAGCAGGTGCAGGATTTCTATCCTACACCTTCTACCATTTCTACCTGTATGTATTATACCGGCCTGGATCCAAGAAGTATGGAGGAGGTCTATGTGCCCAGGAATCCTCACGAGAAGGCCATGCAACGGGCGCTGATTCAGTATCGGGATCCCAAGAATTACGAGCTTGTGCGGGAGGCTCTGGAAAAAGGGCATCGAACGGATCTCATTGGCTATGGACCTAAGTGTCTGATCCGGCCTGAAAATCAGGGGAAGGGTCAGCGGGGCGGAAGGGATGCTGCTTCACAGGGCAGACGTCCCGGGGGGAAGGCTCAGGGAAAGGGCCCCAGAAAGCGAAGAACGATTCGAAATGTGCATAAGCGGCCGGCAGAGGCAAGGGAGAAGTCCTTATGAAAAAACGTATTGCATTGATTACCGGAGCCTCTTCCGGAATCGGAAAAGAATTTGCCTTCCAAATAGCGGCATCCTATCCCTCCCTGGATGAAATCTGGGTAGTGGCCAGACGGCGTGGGGCTCTGGAGGATCTGAAAGCTGTGCTTCACGGGAAGCATGTGCGGATTCTGTCTCTCGATTTGTCTAAGGATGCGGGACTGGAAGAGCTGGAGTCACAGCTTCAGAAGGAGGGGCCTTGTATTCGCCTTTTGGTTAACAGTGCAGGCTGTGGTATAAGCGGTCTTGTGGCAGATCAGGACTGGCGGGATGCCTGCCGGATGGTGGATGTGAACTGCAGGGCACTTACGGCCGTGACTATGATCTGTCTGCCTTATTTGAAGAAAAGGAGCCGTATGATTCAAGTAGACTCCGGAGCTGCTTTTCTTCCCCAGCCGGGCTTTGCCGTCTATGCGGCCACCAAGGCTTATGTGCTTTCTTTTGATGAGGCGCTTGGGGCAGAGCTTCGAAGCAGGGGGATTACCGTGACCTCTGTCTGTCCCGGTCCTGTGGACACGGAGTTCTTTCATACGGGAGGCATTGTCTTAAGCCCCTTGAAACGGCTTTTTCTGGCAAAGCCTGAGAAGGTGGTAAGGAAGGCCCTCTTTGATGCTGAGGCGGGAAAGGTGTTGTCTGTGTATGGATGTTCCATTCAACTGGTCCGTTTGGCGGCAAAGGTGCTGCCTCACAGAGCTCTGCTCTTTTTGATGGAGTGTCTCTTATAGCTTTCTGTTAGGCGAACTGCTGTTTCCTGCAATGATTTCAAAAGAGAATTCGTTTTTTATATAGAAAGGATCTGCCTTATGAAAAGGATACCAAAGGGCTCTTATGGTTACACGGATGCCCACAAGAAACAACAATTGCTGAAAACCTTTCTTTTTTTTCTTCTGCCCATATCTATCTTTCTTGTGGGATATCTGACTACGAAGACAAAGGAGAATTATTTTACCATTGTGGCTGTGGTGGGGTGTCTTCCGGCCTGCAAGGAGCTGGTGAATGTATTTCTGTTCTGGAAGCGCAGGTCGATCCCGGAAAGGCTCTATGAGGAGATTGCCTCCCATGCAAAGGGGGTGGAGACTGCCTATGAGCTGGTATTCACGACCTATGAGCAGTCTTATCCTGTCACGGCTTTGGTGATCGTTGGAAATGAGGTGGCTGGTTATGCGGAAGAAACAAGAGAGCTGGACTGGAAGAAGGCGGAGGAGCATTTGAGAGCCGTGCTGAAGCATAATGGATTTTTCAGGGTGCATGTACACATTTTCCGGGATTACCGGCAATTTCTGGAGCGTCTGGATGCTTTGTCTGCCCAGGAACAGGAGAATCTTCCCTTTACGCCGGATGAGCGCTATCCGGGTTTTAGCCGGGAGCAGGTGATCCGGGAAGTGATTTTGGCATTGTCTATCTGAGAGGGAAAATGGTCTTATGAAGCTTATTACAGTGGGGGAAAATGAGGCGAATCAGCGTCTGGATAGATTTCTGGGGAAATATATGGATAAAGCGCCTAGGAGCTTTTTCTACAAGATGCTGCGGAAGAAGAATATTACCCTGAATAAAAAGAGGGCGGATGGGAGTGAGCGGCTTCAGGTAGGGGATGAGATTTCGCTTTTTCTGTCGGAGGAAACCATAGAGGGGTTTCGGACGCAACGGGTGTATTCGAAGGTGAAGAGGTATGGTTCTGTGCCAAAACTGGATATTCTTTATGAGGATGAGCATATTTTGCTTTTGAATAAGCCGGCTGGGCTTTTATCTCAGAAGGCTAGGCCGGAGGATGTGTCTTTGGTTGAGCTTCTCACGGATTATCTGCTGGAATCCGGGCAGATTACGGAGGAGGAGCTTGAAAGCTTTCGGCCTGGTGTGTGCAGTCGGCTGGATCGGAATACCAGTGGGATTGTTTCGGCCGGAAAGAGTTTGGCCGGGCTTCAGGCAATGAATGAGCTTGTTCGGGGGCATGGGGTTTGTAAGCTGTATCGGTGTGTTGTGGCTGGCTGTGTTTTGCAGGGGCAGAGGGTGGAGGGGTGGCTTCGCAAGGATGGGCGGACGAATCAGGTGAGGATTTTTGGGGAGGAGCAGGTGGGGAGTCAGTATATTTGTATGGGATATACGCCGCTTGAGACGCTTGCCTTGGGAGAGATGCCTTGTACTTGTCTGGAGGTTCAGCTGATTACCGGGCGTTCTCATCAGATTCGGGCTCATCTGGCCAGTATGGGGTATCCGCTTCTGGGGGATTCCAAGTATGGGGATGCTGGGGTAAATAGGTATGTTGGAGAGAGATTTGGGTTGAGGTATCAGCTTCTTCATGCTTTTCGGTTGGAGTTTCCGGAGTTAAAAGGGACTTTGGGGTCGCTTTCTAATCGAAAATTTATGGCGCCGCTTCCGGGGGTGTTTCAAAGGGTTTTGGAGGACGGACGGGAGGGGAGGTAGAAAAGTAGGGCGGCAGGCTTTTCCATATCCGGTGTTCAGACGGTTCGCGTACATTCTGTCTGCTCCGGGCGGACATTGTTCTGTAGAATCTTTGATATTTTAAGATTTTTGGTCAATGTCCGTCCGTATCAGACAGCCTGTGCGCGAACAGCCGTACACCGGATATGGAAAAGCCTGCCGCCCTACTTTTCTACCTCCCCTCCCTGCATGATTCGGATATACTGGCTGGGGGTCATGCCGGTATTTTTTTTGAAGATTTGGCTGAAGTATTGGGGGTTGTTTTCCAGGCCAATTTGCCGGGCGATGTTTTGGATCTTGTCGGTTTCGCTGCTGCTTAGTAGCTCTTTGGCTTTTTGGATTCTGGTGTCTGTGAGGTATTTGGAAAATTTTTGTCCTGTTTCTTTGAAGAATCTTTTGCTTACGTAATCTACATTCATGTAGAGGTAGTTTTCGGCAATCCATTTGAGGGACAGGTCGCAGGCGGACAGGTTTTCTTCTACATATTGCTGGATTTTTTTGCTTAGGGTTCCGGTGAAATTGCCGGAGGAGCGTTCGCGGATGAGGATTTCCAGCTGATCGGTCAGAAGGGTGCAGATTTCCTGGCAGTTTTCGGATTCCTCCATGTGGATTAGGAGTTCTGCGGCGGATACGGCCGTGAAGGTGGGGTGGCGGGATACGGAAGTGATGATCACGGAGGAGGCTATCTGTTTTAGGAAGGCGGTATTGGTGATGCCGGTGAGGAGTTCGCTTAGATGGAGGAAGATGATGTGGATATCTTCTGGGGCAGCTTGAAAGAGCCTGTCTGTGAGGGCGAGGGCGTCGTGAATTAAGTTGTTGTGGTTGTTGATGGTTATAAAGTCTGTGTCGTTGGTGTAGTAGATCACTTCATATTTTCGGATTCTGCGGATGATCTCGTAGAGGGCGTGGGAAAAGCTGTCGTAGGTTTTTCGTTCGTAGCTTGTCTCTGCGGTCTGATTGGGACAGGTGAGGGAGGAGAGGAATTTATCAAGCTCTTCGTAGTTGACGCCTGTTGAGTCGAAGAGGAAGATGCAGGTGTTTTTTACGTATAGGGTGTAGATTTTGAGGGCCGGAAAGTTCTGATTTCGGTAGGAAATCATGGCTTTTACGGCCTCGTCGCGGTTTTGCTCTTCCAGATAATAAAGGTAGCATACCTCGTAGCGGGAGGAGGGGAAGGCGAAGGACTGAAAGGCCTTTGGATCGCCGGAGAAGGAGGTGAGCCCTTGATGGATCAGGTTGATCATGAGGTTGTTCTGGAATTGGGTGTTTAAGGGGGAGGAGGGTGAAAAGGCGGGGGAGGCGGCGTAGAGGGTTCGGTAATCATCGGCGGCCTCTTTTAAGCAGCGGATGATTTGTTTTTCGTTGCAGGGCTTTAGGAGATAGTGTTTTACGCCAAACTGCATGGCTTTTTGGGCATATTCAAATTCGTTGTAGCCGGACAGGATCACGAATTGGGTGTTTTTATTCAGGGTGTATATTTTTTCTATCAGCTCCAGGCCGTTTCTGGCGCATCCGATCAGCTTCAGATCGAGGCTTTCCCAGTCAATGAGGCTGGCTATGGTTTCCCGTATGTTTTTTTCATCGTCGGCAATTAAGATTTTTAACATGATGGTCTCCTGGAATGCGGATTTGGGCTACCGCATTTTGTTCGTTTAGGTTGAAAAGAAAGAGTCCGTATTCCTCTCCGAAGGTCAGCTTTAGCCGGTGCTGGATATTCAGAAGTCCGATGCCAAAGCCTTTGGAGAGGATTTCTTTGCTTGCCAGCTTTTCCAAGAGGTTTTCCTCGAATTGGGAACCGCTGTTGATGATTTCAATGGCAATCGTTCCGTCCGTTTCCCTGCATACGATGTGAATCCTGCAGTCTTCGTCGTTGGTCTCCAGAGCGTAGCGGATGGCATTTTCCACAAGGGGCTGCAGGGTCAGCTGGGGGAGGGGCAGGGAAAGAAATTCTGTTGGAATTTCTTCCTCGTAGGACAATCGTCCGTCGTCAAAGCGGAGTTTTTGGATGGTGATGTAATCACGGACGATGGATAATTCGTCGTCCAGGGTCACCGGCTGCTTTTTGCTGTTCAGGGTAAAGCGGAGCATGGAGCCAAGGGCTTCTACCATGGCGGAGATCTGCTCTTCGTGGATGGCCTTTGCCCTCCAGTTGATGGATTCCAGGGTGTTGTATAAAAAATGGGGGTTGATTTGGTTTTCCAGGGCTTTTAGTTTGGCATCTTTGGTCAGGATTTCATTGACATAATTCTCCTGTATGAGCTGCTGGAGCTTGCCGGCCATTTGGTCAAACTGGTTGTGGAGAATTCCGATTTCATCTGTCCGGACACTGTAGTCATAACCGATATCCGGCAGGCGGGATTCATCCTTTCCAAAGGCTTTCATTTTATAGACCAGCCGCTGAAAATCCTTGGTTATGGTATGGGTCATGGTTCTGGCCAGGAGTAAAAGAAGACCGGAAGCAGCCAAAAGCAGGGTAACGGAAAGCATGTGGGAAAACCGGATGGTATGTGCAATGGAATGATAGGGAATCATACAAATATATTCCCAGGACATAGAGGATATGGTTCCGCTGGCGCAAAAGTATGGCTCTCCATTTATATCCAGAATACAGTAGGGGGCTTTAAATTGCTGCCGGATTTCTTGGGCAAGCTTTTGAGTCAGAGATTTGGAATGGTAGATCTCAGCTCCGTTTTGGTATAGCAGATAGGGCGTTGCTTCCGACTGCAGGATGGATTTGGTGGAGCTTTTGATGAGCTTGTCCATATCCACGGCTGCCACGATGGTTCCCAGGGTTTCAAAGCTCATCTGATTTACCCGCCTGCTGTCTCTTACAAGAAAGAGTCCGTATTCATTGCAGTAGTCAGAAACCCAGCAGGGATATCCGGAATTTTTATTGGCTTTTTGAAGAATTCCTTCCAGTACGTCATCGGGAAGGGCGGAGATCTGCGGCTCATAGCTGCTGACCGTAAATTTGTCTGTGTAGAGGTTCATGTAGTTTAGATTGTTCTTCGTGTTGTTCTGATAGTAATCAAAAATCAGGGTGGTGAGGGTGTTTCTGGCATTTGCAAGCCGGATGGGGTTTGTATCGTCATAAACGGTGATGAGGTTCTTCTGGAGGGTTTTGTTGGAGACCATAGTGCTGGTCATTGCCTCAATATTGCCAAGCTTCATGGAAATGGTCTCTGCACTGTAATTGAGAGATCCGGCTAAGGTTTGATATAAAAGCTCATTGCTGGAGCGAAGGACGTAGCTTGTGCCAAACAGGGAGAGAAAAAAGGTGGAACAAATGGAAAAGAACAGCAGGGATAAAATCTTTTTCTCCAGAGGCAGATTGGCAATATATTTCCCACAGGCTTTGATTTGTTTCTTCATGGGTTCCCTTCCTCCTCTCCTCCCTGTTAGGTTTTTATTATAAGTCAAATTTTATTCCAAAACAAGAAATAGGAATCGGAAGTCGGATTTTTAGAAGAATAAGTCGGAATTTTTTGTTTTTTTATCATTTGGGAGCGAATATAATGAGCATACGGTGTGTAGGGGATATCGGAAAAGCCTACCACCCTATTTCCCGACATCCCCGGAAACGCTGAGCCTACCATAAGAAAAAGGAGGATTACTATGAAAAGGAAGCTATTGGCAAGTCTGATGTGTGCAGTCTTGATGGCAGGACTTCTGTCCGGCTGCAGCAGTAATGAGCCGGAAAAGAAGGAAGAGCCAGCCGCGGAGGCAGAGGAGAGCGCTCCGACGGATACGGAAGAAGGAGAGAGCGGTGAGGAAGCAAAGACCGCAGACCCCTCAGAGTACAATGTGGTAATGATCGTGAAGCAGAGCGATTCCTGGTTTGACGACATGGCAACGGGAGTGGAGCAGCTTAGAAAGGATACAGGCCTTAACGTATCCGTTCAGGTGCCGGAGACAGGAGACGCCGCAAGCCAGATTTCTATTATGGAGGACTTGATTGCTCAGGGCGTGGACGCCATCTGTATCGTGCCCAATGACCCTTCCGCATTGATTCCTACCATTGAAAAAGCTAGAGAAGCAGGCATTGTAGTAGTGACCCACGAGGCGCCCGGCATTGCGGAAAATGTAGATTTGGACGTAGAGGCCTTTGTAAACGAAGAGTTCGGCAAGCTGTTTGGTGAAAAGCTGGCAGAGGTAATGGGAGGCGAGGGCGAATATGCAGGCTTTGTGGGAGGACTGACCATGGATACCCATATGTCCTGGTATCAGGCTGCCGTGGATTACATTACGGAAAACTATCCGGATATGACCTGTGTGACGGAGGAGCCCTATGAGGACGGCAACAGCATTGAGGGCGCCCATGACAAGACCCTTGAGATCCTGACTTCCTACCCGAATATCAAGGGACTCTTTGACTGCTCCGCTCACGGAGGCGGTATCTGCGAGGCTCTGCGGGAAAAGGACAAGCTGGAGAGCGTGAAGGTGGTGTCTCTTGCTCTTCCCTCCATGTCCGCTACCTACCTAAAGGACGGCTCCATGCAGCACGGACAGGCCTGGAGGCCGGCGGATGCAGGCTATGCCACCTGCTATGCAGCTTATCTCTTGGCATCCGGCCAGGGGCTTGAGACCGGTACGGATCTGAAGATTACAGGCTATGAGAGCGTGAATGTAGAGGGAAATATTGCCTACGGAAATGCGCCTCTGGAATTTACTGCCGACAACATTGATGATTATAATTTCTAAGCTTACGTAGACGGTTCTTTATCTGAACCAATGTCAGCAAGTTAAGCCCCAAAAGGCTATAAAGGCTCCGGGCAAGAACCGCCACTCCTAATTGGGGCGGCCCTCCTCCCCTGCGCCGGTAGTCTTTGCAGGCTTAACTTACTGACATTGTTATCTGAACAGTTACGAAAATAAGAGAGCTGTGCACAGGTATACGGTGTGCCGGTGAAGGGCCTGCATACCGTTCTGGTGGACAGCTTTCTTGCTTTGAAGGAAGGACAGGAAAAACAGTTGAGTGTAGTACTAGAAGTCAAAAATTTATCGAAATCCTTTATCGGCGTCCAGGCGTTAAAAGATATTTCACTGACCATTCGGGCCGGCGAAATCCATTGCCTGGCCGGAGAGAACGGCTGTGGAAAATCCACGCTGGTGAAGAGCATTTCCGGAGTCTATACGCCGGACTTAGGAGAGATCATCCTGAACGGCCATTCCTATCACTCTCTGACGCCCGTGCAGGCAATGCACGAGGGAGTTCAGGTCATTTACCAGGATCTGTCTCTCTTTTCTCATATGTCGGCTGCGGAAAATATTGCCATTGGCCGTCTAAAGTTTGAAAACAGAGCATTTGTCAATTGGAAGGAGATTCACCGCATTGCCGAGGAACAGCTTCGGAAAATCGGCGTGGAAATGGATCTTACACGGCCGGTGGGAGAGCTTTCCATGGCAAACCGCCAGCTGACAGCCATCTTAAGGGCTCTGGCTCAAAATGCCAAAATCCTGTTTATGGATGAACCTACCACGGCTTTGACCAAAAAGGAAGTGGAACGCCTGTTACATATTATGGAGGATTTGAAGGAAAAGGGACTGGCCATTGTCTTTATCAGTCATAAGCTGGACGAGATCTTTTCCGTTGCAGATACCATTACCATTTTCCGGGACGGAGAAAAAATCGGAGATTTTGAGAGCAGTGAGCTTAACGAAAGGAAGCTGTCTTATTACATGACAGGCAGAGAGGTGGAGTACCCCAGGTATCACCGTACCCGAAAGGAGACAGAGGAAATTCTGGAGCTTAGGGATTTAGGCAGAAGGGGACAGTATGAGAATATCAGTCTCAAGGTAAGGCCGGGAGATATCATAGGGCTCACGGGACTTTTGGGCGCCGGGCGTACGGAGATTGCCATGTCCTTATTCGGCCTCAATCCCGTTCACAAGGGCTCTGTGTACATCGATAAAAGGGAAGTGCGCCTTCGTTCCCCTATGGAGGCCAAGCGCCATGGCATTGCTCTGGTTCCGGAGGATCGCTTTCGTCAGGGGTTGTTTATAGAGCGGAAAATTAAGGAAAATATTTCCTCTGCCATTCTGGATCGCATCTCCACACGGGGGATTTTAAACCGAAAGGAAGAGGCGCTTACGGCACAGACTTATGTAGATACCCTAAAGGTGCGGACACCGTCCATTGATACGGTGGTGGGAACCCTCTCGGGAGGCAACCAGCAGAAGGTGGTAATCGCAAAGTGGACGGCGGCAAAGCCCAGGGTTTTTATCATGGATACCCCCACGGTGGGGATTGATATTGGATCCAAATCAGAGATCTATGAGCAGATTCACAGCTTTGCCAGAGATGGCATGGCGGTCATTCTGATTTCCGATGAAATTCAGGAAATCCTGGCAAACTGTAACCGGGTGCTGGTATTGGCCGAGGGAAAGGAGGTTGCCTTCCTGGAAGAGGAGGATCTGAACCGGGAGGATGCGGCCGAGCGGCTTTCGGAGCTGATTGGCGGCCAGGGAGGACAAAAAGATGAGACTGGGGAGGTGGTTCTATGAGAGGAAAACTGGATCAGTTCCAGAAAATATTGCTGGGTGTCATTGTACTGTACAGTATCTTTGTCACCATAAAAAATCCTGCTTTTTTCAGCATGGAAACCCTGTTTGATCTGATACGCACCTCGTCGGCCAGTATGATTGTGGCTATTGGCCTGTTGGTGGTTATGATTTCCGGAGGGATTGACGTGTCTTTTATGGCGGTTGCACTCTTTGGAAGCTATACCACCATCAATCTGATGATCTCTCTTGGGATCAACAGTTTGGTCTTTGCCTTTGGGTTTTCCGCTCTTTTAGGGCTTTTGCTTGGACTTGTGAATGCCCTGCTTATCAATTGGTTAAAGCTTCCCACCTTTATCATTACCCTGGGAACACAAAACCTGTTTCATGGGATTATGACTACCTTTATCAGCGACAAATCCTTTGGCGCCGGAGTGCTGCCTTCTTGTCTTCATGGATTTGGACAGGCAGTTCTTCTAAAGCTTCCCACGGAGAACGGAAGTACGGCATTAACCGTTTCTCTGATTCCGGTAGCGCTTGCCGGAATTCTTACCTGGTTCCTTTTGTATCACACCATGATAGGAAGGGGGATTGTGGCAATCGGCAATGACGAGGAGGCTGCCAGAAGAGCCGGCTTTCGCCCCTTTTTCCTGCGTCTCTTTGTATATGGCTATTTCGGAATTCTCTCCGGGGTGATGGGGATTGTTTATACGGCTCAGAACAATGCACTCTATCCCAATAAGCTGGTGGGAGACGAGCTGATGGTGGTGGCAGCTGTGGTCATCGGAGGAACCAAGATCACGGGCGGTCAGGGAAAAATTTTGGGTGCCGTTCTGGGAACAGCCATCATTTACCTCTTGAATTCCACCCTGATTTTGATTGGTCTGTCATCCTCCTGGAATAACCTGTTTGTGGGAGCTATCCTGGTGATTTCCGTGGCAGTTACCTCCTATCAGGAGCGAATCAAAAACAGAAATCATCTGATTTTCACAGAGTAGGAGGAGACATGCAAAGAATAAAAACGATCGTCTTAGAGGACTTGAACATTAGCATTTTGACCGGAGTTACCTTACTGATTCTGCTCCTTTGCGCCTTTGCCTTTGGAAATTCTATGTATTCCCTCAAGAATATCCAGTCTATGGCCTTTCAGATCCCGGAGTTTGGCTTTCTGGCTCTGGCCATGATGATGTCGAATCTTATCGGAGGCATTGACCTGTCCATCATTGCCACAGCCAATACGGTGGCGGTCTTTACGGCACTTTTGTTAAACGGAAGCTGGCCTCTCGGACTTGATGGCTGGCCTCTTGTGATTGCGGCCGCCATCATCGGTATGTTAATCAGCCTGCTGTTCGGGCTGTTTAACGGTCTTCTGATTGCCCGGACCTCGGCTCCGCCTATCATTGCAACCCTGGGGACCATGACGCTTTTTCAGGGAATCGGTATGGCCTTAACCGGCGGCTCCAGTGTGGGAAATATCATTGCGGAGTTTGCGGAGCTTGGGAAGCTTAAGCTTCTGGAAATTCCCTTTATTTTCTGGCTTTTTCTGCTGGCCGCGGGCATTCTTTGGTTTGTCCTGACCTATACGGCTTTTGGACGAAGCCTGTATTTGTACGGGGGAAACTCGGTGGCGGCCAGGTTTAGCGCCATTTCCAATGAGCGGCTGTGTATCAGTGTGTTTTTGATTACGGGGCTGTTAGCCGGACTCTCCGGGCTCATTATTTTAAGCCGGGTCAATTCCGCAAAGGTGGGGTATGGAGATTCTTATCTATTGCAGACTATGATTGTCTGCGTCATAGGCGGAATTCACCCAAATGGGGGGATCGGCAAGGTACAGGGGGTGGTGATTGCCGTTCTTTTGATGCGGGTCATGTCCAGCGCCTTTACCATCATGTCCTTATCACCCTACACGAAAAAGCTCATCTGGGGCTTTATGCTTTTGCTGGTTCTGGGGCTCAACTATATGGTATCCGTTTTTTATGAAGCAAGAAAACGAAAGAGAGAAAGGAAAGGAGAAGGAGTATGAAGGAGTATTACGAGAAGCTGTATCAAACCCTACTTAAGGAGCATGAAAAGGTCTTTGAGGCGCAGAGCCTGGAGGAGATCGATGCTCTCATGGAGACTGTGGGGGAGGCAAAGCGCATCTTCGTCATGGGTGTGGGAAGAGAAGGTATTGCGGCCAGAAGCTTTGCTATGCGGCTTATGCATCTTGGCAAGGAGGTCCACTGGATCTGGGATGATACCACGCCGGGGATGGGAAAAGGAGACTTGTTTATTGTTGTAAACGGTTCCGGCAGAATCGGCCATATTCACTATGTGACAGAGCAGGCTAAAGCAACCGGAGCTAAGCTTTTGGTAGTCACCGGAGGGCCAAAGGAGAAGACGCCGGCCCTGGCGGATCTCGTGCTTTTTGTCCCGGCCAGCGTCTTTAACGGTACGGACAAAAGAGCGGTTCCTTCCATACAGCCCATGGGAAATCTGTTTGAGCAGCATTTGTTTTTGCTGTTTGATATCATTGTGATGATGCTGGAGAAGAAGCTTTGTATTTCTCATGAGGAGATGGAGGGGAGGCATCGGAATATAGAGTAAAAATAAGGGGACGTCACAAAATGAGTTTGCTGTCTTATTTTGCGGCGTCCCCTAACCATTAGAAAAAACGAATCATCTGTAAATAACGAACATTTTCTGTATGAGAATAGCGTTCTCCAAATATTTTGTAATGATTTTGGATTATGTAAAAGTTTTTTAAATGCTCTTTGTCTTCACAATCCAGATAAATGATTCCACCTCCAATTCGATGCTGAATATCGGCCATGATATCATTAGCAAATCCGATCAGCTCATTTCCTGTAATACGTTTCCCCTTATCTATACTGTAATTTTTTCCTATCTGTGCAAGTAAAAATGCCGAAGCAGTAAAAGAATTACTGTCAACATCTAATCTGGCATGGGCGGATAGCCTTCGGCGGGCTGTGTTACTCATATTGTCACCCTTTATTTCGAGTGCTTTGTGTGCCAAAGTAAAATATCCGAGAATCTCGCCATCGTTTTCGTCAAATATAAGGTATGTGATGGATAACTTTCGTTTGGCAAAATTTAAAGCATTTAATTTCAAAAAACTATCTATCTCGGTATTTTTAGGACAAGAAAAAGTCGCAAGCCTATTTTTTAAATTTTCCTCTCCATCATATTCCAATACATCTAAAATATTAATCACTTGCATAGTTGAAGTTATGCTCATTTACTTGATTTCCTTTTTCGCCAATATTTCCTTTATTTTATTCGGATCGGATAGTACCGCCTTTTTGGGAAGTCCTGGAGACGGTGTTGGATCAGCGATGGAAGCTTCAAGGGCATTAACAAAGTCTTCAATCTTCTTTGATTCTGTAATTTTTATATTAGCAAAAATACTTGAAGTAGCCATATTTAGGACCTCCCTTCATTTTTGTAAGACATTTTATGAATACGCTTCTTAAATCTATTATATGGGTAAAACAACGATTTAGCAATATTTTTATGATTCCATAAAGAAACTTTAGAATAAAGAACAAAAAGACATTTTTAGAAAATAATACAGCATTTTCATAAAGTGTACTTTTATAGAATGAAAAACAAGGGGAAAAATTTAGAAATATAGCACAAAAAAGGAAGAAAAAAACTTGCAGAATTAGCTAATGTTATGTTACAATCATGCCGATAACATATAAAGTAAGTAAAACACAAAAGTACACTTTTATAGAATCCTCATTTCCCAATGAAGATAGAAAGGGAATCTTTATGCCGCCGGATACCATGTGTAAGACCATCCGTCAGTATAGCCAAGATCCGATTCCGCAGTCCGATATGCAGAAGCTTTTGGAAATTGCAAAGGATTACCGAACGGTAAAAAATTATGTATATGCCCGTTACGGTGGGATTTCAAGCCTTATGAAGCTTTACCCCGGATATACCGTACAAAACGAAATGGCAAAAGAAAAGCTTCGGAGCGATTTGGGCATGCCTTCTGTGTACTTCTACCTTGCTGTTTTTGAGGCCCTTGGAGATATCCGAAGTCAGTGGACACAGGTAAAAGAAAAAGTTCAAAAGGCAGTGGGGAGCAATGAGAATTTTACGCCAAAGGATGTTCACTACCTTCGGTTTGTGCTGAAAATCAGCAACTGCTTTGCTGCAATATTAAACCATATGCCGGTAGGGCTTCCGGAGGAGTATCAAAAGAGATATGAGGAGCTTGCACTTGAGACAGACATTCATCGCCTGAATCAGTATCTGTGCAGGCAGGTGCGAAGGCATCTGAAAAAATTGCATACGGATAAGGCGGACGGATTTTCCATTGCAGAGAGGGCCTATCGGTACAAAGAGCATGGGATCTATATTTCTACCAAGGAAAGCCGCAAGCGCGTATTTGTCCCCCTTACGGATAATAACCGGTATACGAGGCAGCTAACGGTAAAGCTTTATCCGGAGAGGAATGCACTGGAGCTTCTGGTGCCCATAGATATCCATATAAAACGCCATCCGGACTATCAAAATGAGGTGGGCATATCCTTTGGAATGTTTACCATGCTGACCACGGACGAAGCTCATACCTATGGGGAACAGCTGGGGGAATATATGCTGCAGCGGACAGAATGGATTCAGGCGGAGAACCAAAGCTATCAGAGAAATAAGAAGGACAACCCCGGAAGAAAGCGCTATACGGAGCAGAAGCGGAAGCTGGATGAGAGACTTCATGCATACATCAACCAGGAGCTAAACCGCTTTTTGTGGGAGGAAAAGCCGCAAGCGGTCTATCTTCCCAAGCTTCCGGCCAACAGTCCGAGAGGAAAGGTCAAAAAATACAATCAAATGGCCGGCTTGTGGCAGAGAGGCTACATTCGCAGGCGGCTTTTGCAAAAATGCAGGGAACAGTCCATAGAAGCAATGGAGGTGTTCGGAAAAGATATCAGCAGAGAGTGCAGCCACTGCGAAAGCATTGGCGATAAGAAGGAAACGGATTTTCACTGTCCGGTCTGCGGCCTTGTGCTTGACCATAAAGTAAATGCGGCCCGCAATGCCAGAAAGAGAGGACAGGCGGCTGACAGCGTTTTAGAGGATCATAAGAATGGGACTATAAATAAATGAGGTGTAAAAGCTTCCTTTCACCGAGAGGATTATAGGACGATTCATGATATAAAAAAAAGAACGGCATTAGAAGGCAGGCGGATAGGTCTGCGTATTGAGTATGCCAAGACCTTGTGAACACATAGGCATGTGACGTAGCAGGGAGCGAAGTCGGGCTTTAGAAGCTTGGCATCACCGGGAAGGTGATCAATATATTTTATTATTTATCGTAGATTAAATAATAAAAATAGTGTGAAATATAAAAACTATGCGATGGACGGCGGATTTGAGGTGCACGATGCTTGTAACAGAAAAAATTTCCTGCATTCATTTTGTTGAGGTAGATGGATGCGCCTTTTTCTCAAATCGGTTTTATAACGGTTTATTTATGGTTGAAATTGCAACCGGAAAAACTACCTTTTTAGGGGATTTTCAGAACGAAAGAATTTCGAAAAGAAATATGCATAAAGAAATTTTTTTGAAAGATAGAAATATTTATTTCTGTCCCCGGAGAGGCAGGCATATTCACATTTATAATTTAGAGGACAGATCGATACAAGCAATAGAAATTCGAAAAGAGGCGGAAGAACCCTTCATTGTGGAAGAAGTAATCCTGGGGGAAAAAGAGATTTTTTTCCTGCCGGATCAGAAAAATTTTTCCGTTAGAAAGCTAAACATGGAAACACTTGTAGTTACCGAAGTGATCGAGGGCAAGGAGTTCCATGGGCAATATTTGTCAAAGCATAAAGATATTTTTCCCCGTCCTGAGCTTATCGAGGACTACGACATAGAGCTTGCTGATAGATTTTTTGGGAGATGGGGCGCTGATGAAATATGGTATGGATTTCTTCCTATGGGATGTCATCTTGTAAAGTATAAAAAAGATAAGGACAGCCTTGAAATAATACCGCTTGTTTTAATGAACAGAAAGGATTTAAAGGGCTATTTAAGTAAGGTAAAAAAGGAATTATTGAAAAGAGAAGTCGTTACTGAAAAAGAGATACGGTTTCAGGAGTTGCTGTTGATGATGAAGAAAAAAGAAATACAAGAGCAAAATTCTTTGGGCAGCAACTGTTTCGGGGAAACTATATGGAGACTGGCAAAGGAATAGATAATTTTTTGAAATCCGATGGAAGAACACAGGAGAATTTTGATATGAAAAGAAATGACCTATTTATATGTGAGCATTTTTCTTATCTTCAAGAAAGCAGCATTGTGATTTATGGAACCGGATATTGGGGTAAGCAGGTCTATGAAATTTTGAAAAAAATGAATGCGCATATTTTAGGTGTATGTAATACGGAAAAAGTAGATTCTGAATTCAACCATTATCCGATTCTTTCCATCCGGGATGTAAAAGAGAAGTATGATAAACCTGAGGTGTTGATGATTATTGCCAGTATGGATTACCATAAGGAAATGCTGAAAAATTGTGAAAATCAGAATTTCTTATACGCCCATATATGCTCTGTCTATGCTTTTTATCAATCAGTTTTTATTCATTATGAGCATTTGCATATACCGCAAGACCTGCGTATGGAGATAACCTATAATTTGCTTTTAGGTGAACGACGAGCCGAATATCAGATGAAATTATATGCACTTGACATGCTTGTGGAAGCGGCAGGACCCAATCATATTTTCATTTACCAACCGGGGAAAGTTGGTTCACAGAGTGTATGGAAATCCATTGGAGGTGATTGCATTCAGATCCATTCTCTGGTCATTCCCTTTGGCTTTCAAGAGTTTCCAAGAGAGCAGTTAACGTATTATCTGTCTAAAATAAGAAGGAAAAAACTGAAAATTATTACGGGAGTCCGAGAGCCCATAGCCAGAGATCTGGCGGCGATGTTTCAAAACAGTGATATCGATTTATGGCCATATCACCAATTTAATTCAAACATTTTTTGGTTATACGGAGATTTTTTAGGAAATGATAGCAAGAAATTAGAATATTCCGAGCTTATAAAGCGTATTCCCAGATGGAAAGATAATCTGGAGAGCTCTTTTTTTGAGTTATCGAACATTATTATGGAGTATAAGCTGGATGAATTTTCATGGTTTTTGTATGAGATAAAACGCGTGTTTGGAATTGATGTGTTCCAGGAACCATTTGATAAAGAAAAGGGATATGGAATCATCCGCAAAGGAAATGTGGAAATTTTAATTTATAAATTAGAAGCATTGAACAATCTTGAAGGAATGATTGGAGACTTTTTAGAGCGGGATGGATTTCAATTAAAAAGGGAAAACTTAAGCGAAGAAAAAATATACAGCGCAGCTTATTACGAATTAAAAAATAGAATCAAAATATCAAAACAATATTTTCAGTACTACTATAATAATAATTTGGCATATTTACATTTTTATACCGAAGAAGAAATTTCTCGTTATAAAAAAATATGGGAGGAGCGTATAGATGCAGGAATGTAGTAATAAAATCGTCTGGGATTTGGAGCTTTGCAAAAATATACACCTTTTGCAGGATGCAGAACAGATCTTTTTATATGGCGCAGGTGGGAAGGGCAGGGATATTTTAGGCTGGCTTCAGGACGCAGGAATAGCGGTTGATAAATTTTGCGATATAGACGAAAAGAAATGGGGCGGCTCCATAGAGGGTATAGAAATTATTTCCCCCTCTGAAATGAAACACAGTGAAAACAAGTATAAGAGTTTGTACATGATAGCATGTATTCCGTATCCGAAGGAGCTTTTGGATTTGTTGAAAGGTATGGAGATGAAAGCTGCCCGCGTTATTACCTATTGGGGGATGATGACAGCGATACAGATACATGCAAAAGAAATATACGAAAACAAGCCGGAACGCCTTGCCGTTTTACAGATAGAGAATAAGATACATAAAAACCAGTATATGAACTTAGGAATTGATTATGTACGGTCATTGCTCACATCCGTGCATAAACCTATATGGGTGATACAGCCAGGGAAAACAGCATCTTCTTCTTTGAACGCAAGACTGATAAGAAGTAATATTCCATTTTATACCGGACACTATTTGGAGTATCCCAATCATCTTGTGGGAGAGGAGTATAGAGAAGTCTGGGAAAAACAGGTTCGGGAAAAGAGATTTCTTAAGCTGGTAATAGCAGTGCGGGAACCCTTAAGCAGAGATTACTCGGCTTTTTGGCAGGCTTTTACAGAAGATGTACAGCATATAATGTGGATGCCTTTGTTAGAGAATGATTTTCAGAATATGTACAATACCTTTATTGACTATCTATTAAAGGGAAGCGCATACACAAAAGAGAAACTGGGAAATTCCATGCCATATACATGGAATGATGAATTTGAATGGTTTGATGAGCAGATTAAAAAATTTATAGGAATTGATGTATTCCAATATCCTTTTGATCGGGAAAAAGGATACACAATCATAAAGAAAGATGATGTGGAATTATTTTTGTTTAAAGTAGAGAAAATGGAAGATATTTTAGATAAAATCAGTGAATTTGTAGGCGCAGACAGACTTCCAAATATTGATGCAAATGTAGCAGAACAAAAGTGGTACAGTTTAGCATACGCACAAATGCGAAAAGAAATCCAATTACCCGAGCAGTATGTGAATCACTATTATCAGGGAAATTCTAAGATGGATCATTTTTATTCACAGGAAGAAAAAAGAAGCTTTTTAAATCAGTGGAAGGAAAACATAAAAGGACTTCATTAGAAATAAGAGTACTGTTAGGGTATGGAAGGACAGAATTATGACATATACAACAGAACTTTTATCTGAATTATTCAGTAAAAAGAATAAGAATATTTATTGCTTTGGTGCAGGAAGAGTATTTGATTCTTTTGTAGAAGAATTTGCAGATTACGATTTGAAAGATAAAATAAAAGCCATTGTAGATAACAATCCAGATGTAGTAAAAGCTTTGGCAAAAGAAGTGAATGGTTTTTCGATTCCGCTTATATCATTTGAAAAAATGATTCAGGACATAAAAAGCAGCGATAAAATTCTTATTACAACGGATGCTTATGAAGAAATTATAGGGCAGCTCGAGAGCGTAAAGACGATTTGCGATGTATCATATTCTATTTATCCTATTTTGCGAATGGAACAATATGATTATGAACGATTAAAAATGAAAATGCCGTCACAATTGTCATTTAATAAAAAGTTACAAATCCCAAAAACAATTCACTATTGCTGGTTTGGAGGAAAAGAGATCCCCATTCCGTACGGAAAATGGATGGAAAGTTGGAGAACATACTGTCCGGACTATGAAATCATTGAATGGAACGAAAAGAATTATGACGTACATAAAAGCAGGTATATAAGTCAGGCTTATAAAATGA
Organism: Lachnospiraceae bacterium; assembly: GCA_022791635.1. Classification (GTDB taxonomy): domain Bacteria; phylum Bacillota; class Clostridia; order Lachnospirales; family Lachnospiraceae; genus Laedolimicola. The sequence goes on along the minus strand of JAAVZL010000003.1, from coordinate 63,333 downwards.
AGCAATGGGCATTTGTGTCAGATTATGCCCGCATAGATATCATCCATCAATACGGCGGCGTATATCTGGATGTTGACGTTGAATTAATAAAAAATATAGATGAGATGTTAATGAACCAGGCATTTTGCGGGTTTGAAAATAGCATGTATGTAAATTATGGTCTGGGATTTGGAGCAAAGAAAGACAACTTCATATTGCGGGAGATAAAAGAATATTATGACGGCACTCCTTTTATACAAGAGAACGGAATGTTAGATTTAACCAGGTGCCCCTTTATACAGACAAACATAATGAAAAGACATGGATTGAAATGTGACGGGAGCTTTCAAATGATCGAAGGAATGGCAGTATATCCATCGCGCATATTATGCGGGATGAGCCCCTATAGCTTTAGAATAGAAAGAAATCCGGAACATACCTATGCGATTCATCATTTTGCCGGATCGTGGATAGAAGATAAGCAAGAAAAGAGCGCGTTAATTTCAGCCATGAAAAAATGGAGCAGAAATGATAACTATATTTACACCGATTTATAACCGTGCCTATATCATAGGAAATCTGTACGCTTCATTATTACGTCAGACTTGTTATGATTTTGAATGGCTGATTGTTGATGATGGTTCTACAGATGATGTGGCATCAATCATATATCCATGGATAGAGGAGACGCATCCATTTAAAATAAGATTTTACAGACAAGAAAACAGAGGGAAGCACTGTGCCATAAACGATGGAGTGAAATTAGCAAAATATGAAATCTTTTTTATTGTAGATAGTGATGATTTTTTGGAGGATGATGCCGTAGAAACTATTTTGCAATACTGGGGTGGAATTGAAGTTAATAGTCAATACGCAGGAATATCCGGACTTAGGAGAAATAAGAATGGCACAGTGATAGGAGGCAGGCCGGATTTTAAGGAATATGTTGACGCAACAAACTTAGAACGCGAAAAGTTTGGCCTGCAAGGGGATAAGGCAGAAGTGTTTAAAACAGAGCTTTTACGAAAATTTCCTTTTCCGGAGTACGAAAATGAAAGATTTATTACAGAAGCTGTTATTTGGGACAAGATTGCATATGAAGGATACAAGATTCGATGGATAAATAAAAGTTTTATAATATGCGACTATCTGCAAGACGGATTAACGGCAAAGGGTGAGCAGCTGTTTTATGACAACCCAAAAGGCTGGGCACATTTTTTAAGAGTTGAAACGAAGTATCGAGCGTACAATAAAAAAGTTTATTTAAAAAAATATTTTTATTATTACGAATGTGTACAAGGGAAATTTCAGAATGATGAAATTAGGAGGATGCTAAATTTAAGCGAGGCGGAGTTTAAATTTATGATAGAGGAGTACACAGGATTTCTTCATAAATTGACTGCTATCTGTGCTTATAAGAATGTTTGTATATATGCATATGGGCACTGGGGGAAAAGGCTGAAAAAGTATTTAAACCATTTAAAAATACAAGTGGACTATGTGATTGATAAAAGGTATGAAGAGATCAAAGAGATAAGGGCATATTCTATTGAAATGGAATTGCCAAAGGTAGATATCGTGTTTGTTGCATTAGAAAAGGAAGTAAATGAAATTGTAAAATCAATACGAAATAAAATGCCCGAAGTTGAAGTGATTATATGTAAAGATATAGTCCCAAAGATTTGGTAAAAAAGTAATATTCATAATAGTTACACCAATGAGTAATCAGGAAAAAGATTTAAAAATATATTTGGATTTTATAAATATTACAACGTTAAAGAATATTAGTTTTTATTAATATTGGCTGGCAGGTAAAAAATTGTGAATAAAGATACAGATAAATTATCCGTCATTATACCGGTTTACAACGGGGAAGCTACGATTAAACGCTGCCTGGAAAGTATTTTACATCAGACCTACAAAGACTTCGAAGTGATTTTGGTAGACGATGGCTCCACAGACAAATCTCCAGCTTTCTGTGAGGAGTATGCACACAAGGATCACCGGGTAAGGGCCATACATATAGAAAATTCAGGTCCGTTTCAAGCCAGAAAAGCAGGCGTAACAATAGCAAAAGGAGAGATCCTGACATTTGCAGATGCAGATGACTGGCTCAAAGAGGATGCCTTTGAGACGGTAATGCGGATATTTCGTAAATATCATCCGGATATCCTTGCCTATACCTATGTCTATGGCGAGGGAAAGGTTGAAAAACACTTCTATGAGGAGCGGCTATACTGCGGAACAGAAATCAGAGACGAGATTGTTCCGGGAATGATGTACGATTCCGCCTTAGGAGGAAGGAGACTGAACCCATCCTTATGCTGTAAATGGATAAAAAAGGAGCTATTTACAAAAGTGACAGAATCCGTAAAGGACAGGATTACGCTTGGAGAGGATGCACTTGTAACCTATCCGGCAGTCTGTATGGCGGAACGTATCTTCCTATGCAATAAAGCTTGCTATCATTACACTTCTAATAATGATTCCTGTACACACACTTATCCATTGGAAAGAATCACAGAAGTAAAAGCATTTCAGGATAATCTTATGCGCCTCTTTGATGAGATGGGAATGCTGGTTCAGATGAGATACCAGATAGAGAATTATGTGCGTTCCTTTTTTGCAATGATGATGAAAAGCTGGTATGGAATCGAGCTTTCTCCTGCGATTTATGATTTTCCTTACAATGTAATTCCAAAAGGGGCCATGGTTTTTGTTTATGGGGCAGGAATCGTAGGGAAATCGTATATCAACAGCTTGAAACTTACAGACTATGCACAGATTGCAGGATGGGCGGATAAGAATTACAAGGAGTTGAAAGCGTACAATCAGGTTGCGATTATCCCTCCGGAACGGATAAAAGAGAAAGTATTTGACCTATTGCTGATTGCAGTCTGGGATAAAAAGGCGGCATGTGACATTAAAAGAAATCTGATTTATATGGGAATTCCTGAAAGCAAGATAATTTTGGTAAAACCAAAGCGTATCATATAATCTTTCTATTTGTGGAGAGGATGAAATGGAAAATACGAAAAAACGCGTTTGTATTTTCAGCTTTTTTGAAAGAACGGGTTACGTGAATGATTATGTAATAGTACTTTTGAAAGAACTATCTTTTGTGACCGACAGACTGATCATTGTTGTAAACGGAACGATTGATATACGTGGGAAAAATATTTTTTATGGATTTACGGATGAGATTTATATCAGAAAAAATATGGGATATGATGCAGGAGCGTATAAATACGCTCTTAGGGAGATATTGAAGAAAGAAGAGCTGGATAAATATGATGAGATAATTTTCTGCAATGATACCTTTTTTGGACCGTTCTGTTCATGGAAAGAAATATTTGAAAAAATGGAACATGTAACCTGTGATTTTTGGGGACTTAACGGCTTTTTTCATGTCGTATTTGCACATATTCAATCGTATTTTTTAGTGTTTCGAAAAGGAATTATTCAGATGCAATTATTGCACCGTTATTTTCAAGAGAATATAGATGAAACGACCACAGAGATCAATGATATATACTGCCAGTTTGAAACAGGGCTGTTTGATTTCCTCAGCAGAGAGGCAGGGATGAGATATGCGATGTATGCGATGGAATGTAACTGTGATGTATATCGGTATAGCTATGCATATTTAAAAGACTATCATCTGCCAATTGTAAAGAAAAAGACTTTTTCAAAGCCGGAAGAGGACTGGGACAATATATGCTGTACGTTAAGCTACATAAAATATGAGACAACCTATGATGTCAATTTGATTTTGGATTCTATACGACGCATTTATGGACTGGAAATCCAATATGAGGAAATCAGGACAATTGATTCTTATCGGCTTCCGGAGATTGTGGAGGTTCCCTCCCAGATGAATAATGACGAACAAATTGAACAGTTTTTGTCAGGTGGGGACTTTTATATATATGGAGCGGGAATGTACGCCTCCAAGGCTTACTGGAGGTATGCCAGAAATAATTATCATTTTCAGGGGTTTATTGTCTCGCAGGGCAGACGGAAAAGCGGTCAGGACAGCCTGTTCGGACATCCGGTATATGAATGGACAGAACTGGAAAATGCTTTGGAACAAAGGATTCTTTTAGGAGTAGGGAAAGATTATGTTTCAGACATTATGCAGAATTTTAAGAGTACGTCAAATCTGCTGAGGATATTTTAATAGGAGGAGCTGTGGCAGAGATTTCAATAATTGTTCCAATCTATAATATAAAAGCTTACCTTCCTCAATGCATCGAAAGCCTCTTATACCAAACCTTTTCTGATATGGAAATCCTTTTGGTGGATGACGGTTCCACCGATGGAAGCGGCAAAATCTGTGATGAGTACGCACAGAAAGATTCCAGAATCCGAGTGCTCCATAAGAAAAACGGCGGCCTGGTCAGCGCACGGAAAGCAGGCCTTTCTATGGCAAAGGGAGAATACATCGCCTATGTGGACGGCGACGACTTTATAGAGCCGGATATGTATGAACGCATGTACAGAACAATGAAAGAACAGGATGTGGATGTGGTCATGTGCGGCCGATATGAGGATACCGGGGATGTCAGCAGAAAGGTCTTTCACGGAATACCGGAGGGCCGATACGGGAAGGAGGGGCTGATACGGGACGTATATCCTCAGATGATTGCAAAGGAAGCCTTTTTCGAGTGGGGAATTTTCCCAAGCGTCTGGGACAAGCTGTTTCGAAGGGAATGCCTGGAGCAGTTCCAGATGGAGGTGGATGACCGCATAGTGATGGGGGAGGACGCCGCCTGTGTATATCCCTGTTTATTGCATGCGGAAAGTATCTATATCCTGCAGGAATGTCTGTACCATTACAGGCAGACAGTATCTTCTATGGTAAAAAAGATACCGGATTGCGAAACGGAACGAGAGCAGTTCCGGATTTTTTATCAGACCATAAATAAAAGCTTTGAAAGAGATATTGAAATCTTTGATCTGCGTCAGCAATGGAAGAAATATGTGTTGTTCCTGATGGTGCCCCGTTCGGACGGACTGTACAAAGGATATGAAGAGCTTGACTATTTATTTCCCTTTCCAAAGGTGAAGAAAGGCACAGATATCATTCTCTATGGAGCAGGGACCTATGGCCAGAGGCTATATCGATATCTGAAAAGAACGGGCTTTTGCCGGGTGGAAGCATGGGTAGATCAGAATTACAAGCAGCTTCAAGCTATGGGACTGCCCGTGGAGAATCCAATCGTTATTTCAGACGTACCAAATGCGGCTATTGTAATTGCTAATACATTTGAGATATCAAGAAAAAAATTGTACCAGGAACTTGTAACAAAGTATCAGAGAGAAAAAATACATTTATTGAATGAAAAGCTTGTATTTTCAGAGGAGACGATACAGGCATTTGGCTTAGAGAACGAAAGTGAAAATTGATTTATATTGAAATTAGAAATGATATTTAAAGGAGACCCCATATGACAAAAGGGAACACAAACACCCACCTGGACGCATTGGAGGCAGAAGCCATCTACATTTTAAGAGAGGTGGCCGCAGAGTGTGAAAAGCCGGTCATGCTCTACTCCATCGGGAAGGACAGCTCCGTCATGCTGCATCTGGCTCTGAAGGCGTTCTATCCGGAAAAGCCGCCCTTTCCTTTTTTACATATTGATACCACCTGGAAATTTCGGGATATGATTGCTTTTCGGGATCGCATTGCCAGAGAAAAAGGCATCGAAATGCTGGTCTATACCAACGAGGAAGGGATACGACAGGGAATCAACCCCTTTGATCACGGTTCCGCTTACACGGACATTATGAAGACCCAGGCCTTAAAGCAGGCCCTTACCAAGTACGGCTTCACGGCAGCCTTTGGAGGCGGCCGCAGAGATGAAGAAAAATCAAGGGCTAAGGAGCGTATTTTCTCCTTCCGCAACCGTGAGCAGGCCTGGGATCCAAAGAATCAGCGGCCGGAGATGTGGAAACAGTACAATACCCAGATTCATAAAGGGGAAAGCATCCGTGTATTTCCCATTTCCAACTGGACGGAAAAAGATATCTGGCAATACATTGAGCGAGAACAGATCGAAATTGTTCCCCTGTACTTTGCAAAGGAGCGTCCGGTTGTGTATCGGGACGGCAATCTTATCATGATAGACGATGACAGAATGCGGAAGCGTCTCCTTCCGGGAGAAAAGATAGAATCAAAAAGTGTCCGCTTCCGGACCCTGGGATGCTATCCTCTCACAGGAGGCGTAGAATCCACGGCAGATACCCTGAGAGAGATTGTAAAGGAGACCCTCGGAGCAGTGACCTCCGAGCGGACCAGCCGGGTGATTGATCACGAGGCGGCGGGAAGCATGGAGAGACGCAAACGGGAGGGATATTTTTGATGAATGGACTGTTGAAATTCATTACCTGCGGAAGCGTGGACGACGGAAAGTCAACCCTGATCGGCCATATGCTCTACGATGCCAAGCTTTTATTTACGGATCAGGCGCGTGCCCTGGAGCTTGACAGCAGGGTGGGAAGCCGGGAAGGGAAGATAGACTATTCGTTGCTTTTGGACGGACTGATGGCGGAGCGGGAGCAGGGAATCACCATTGATGCGGCATACCGGTATTTTACCACGGAGAAGCGAAGCTTTATTGTTGCGGATACCCCCGGCCATGAGGAATATACCCGGAATATGGCAGTGGGGGCATCCTTTGCAGATTTGGCGGTGATCCTGGTGGACGCCTCCCAGGGAATCCTGACACAGACCAGACGTCATGCCAGAATCTGTGCGCTGATGGGAATCCGCCATTTTGTATTTGCCGTCAACAAGATGGATCTGGTCCGCTACGAGCAGGGGATTTATCGAAAAATCGAGAAGGAAATCAAAAAGCTGGCAGTGGATCTAGATCTTGGACATGTCCATGTGATTCCCGTATGTGCCACCGAAGGAGATAATGTCACATTGAAATCCTCCCATATGCCCTGGTATGAGAAAGAGACGCTGCTTGGATACCTGGAAACCGTAGATACGGCAGAGCTAGAAGAGGAAGAGGGATTTGTTCTGCCCATACAGAGGGTCTGCAGGCCCAATCATACCTTCCGTGGATTTCAGGGACAGATTGAATCCGGGAAGATCCATACGGGAGATACGGTCACAGCCCTTCCCAGCAGGGAAAAGGCTCTGGTACAATCAATTCTGGTGACAGATCGGGAAGCAGAGGAGGCAGGGAGCGGACAGGCGGTAACCCTTACCCTTGACCGGGAGATCGATGTTTCCCGTGGCTGTATCCTGGTAAAGGATACGGACTTGATTGTCAGCAGCATGTTTACGGCAACCATTCTCTGGATGGATGACCAGAAGCTGACGCAGGGAAAAAACTTCCTGATTAAGATAGGAACCCGGTTGATTCCGGCCTCTGTTATGGACATCAAATACCGTATGGATATAAATACGGGAGAACATTTGGCAGCGAATCATCTGTATAAGAATGAGATTGCCGTCTGTGATATTGCAGCGGCAGATGAGATGGTATACGATACCTTCCAAAGGCATAAGGGAATCGGCAGCTTTATTCTCATTGACAGGGTAACAAATATGACCTCAGCCTGTGGAGTGGTGGAGCATTCTTTAAGAAGATCCGAAAATATCGTGTGGCAGAAGTTGGACATCACCCGGGAAATCCGTGCAGGAAGAATGGGACAAAAGCCGCTGACCTTGTGGTTTACCGGGCTGTCCGGTTCCGGAAAATCCGCCCTGGCAAATGAGCTTGAGAAGCGTCTGAACATTGCCGGGAAATATACCATGCTTCTGGACGGAGACAATATCCGCATGGGGCTCAACAAAAACCTGGGCTTTGAGCCGGAGGACCGGATAGAGAACATCCGAAGAATTGCGGAGGTTGCCAGACTGATGAATGACGCGGGGCTTATTGTGCTTACCGCATTTATCTCTCCTTTTGCCAGTGACAGGCAGAATGCAAGGGAGATCATCGGGAAGGAAAATTTTATTGAGATCTATGTGAGCACCTCTCTTGAGGAGTGTGAACGCAGAGATGTCAAAGGGCTGTACCGAAAGGCCAGGGAAGGGAAAATCCCGAATTTTACAGGCATATCCAGCGCATACGAGGTTCCGGAAAGGCCGGAGATTGTCATAGATACCAGCCGGCAGTCTCTGGGGGAATCCGCAGAGCTAGTATTAAAGGCTTTGGAAAAACAGATGTGAGGAGAGGATTATGAAAAAAAGAGTGATGGCAGGAGCGCTGGTTATAACAATGGTATGCGCTCTTATGTTTGCGGGATGCGGGAAACCTTCCAAAGAAGAGAGTCAAGGTATGGAGCTTTTGAATGTGTCCTATGATCCCACCAGGGAGCTTTATGAAAAGTACAATGAGCTTTTTGCAGAATATTGGAGAGAAAAGACAGGGGAAGAGGTCATGATTACCCAGTCTCACGGAGGCTCCGGCTCTCAGGCCCGTTCCGTGATTGAGGGAAATGAGGCGGATGTGGTGACTCTGGCCCTGGCCCATGACATCACGGCCATTGAGGAGGCCGGACTCATTGAGACTGGTTGGATGGACGAATTTGACAGAAGCAGTGCCCCATACACCTCCACCATCGTTTTTCTCGTGCGAAAAGGCAATGAAAAAGGAATTCAAGACTGGGATGATTTGATAAAGGACGGAGTTGAGGTGATTACGCCCAATCCCAAAACCTCCGGCGGCGCCTGCTGGAATTTTCTTGCGGCCTGGGCTTATGAGGAGAAGCACAGCGGCGGAGATGAAAAGGCAGCCAGGGACTTCTTAAAAAAGCTCTATGAGCATGTGCTGGTGCTGGATTCCGGCGCCAGAGGAGCCACCAACACCTTTGTGGAGAACGGGCAGGGAGATGTATTGATTGCCTGGGAGAATGAAGCCTATCTTTCCATGGAGCAATATCCGGGAGAGTACGAAATAGTAGCACCCAGTATCAGTATTCTTGCACAGCCTTCCGTAGCGGTGGTGGACAAAAATGCCAGGGAGCATGGAACAGAGGAGCTTGCAAAGGCTTACCTGGAATACCTCTACAGTGAGGATGCCCAGAGGCTGGCCGGAGAGAATTATTATCGTCCCTCAGATGAGAGGATTCTCAAGGAGTTTTCCGAACAGTTTCATCTTGATATGGAGCTTGTCACCATCGATGACTTTGGGGGATGGAATGCTGCATACGATACCTATTTTCAGGATGGTGCGGTTTTTGACCAGATCTATGGGGAATGACGTGCTTGAGAAAGGAACCGATGCTTTATGGAGCAGCAGATCGTAAAGGTAAAAAATAAAAAAGGGATCCAGGTCATACCGGGCTTTGGGCTTTCCCTTGGGGTAACGCTTACCATGCTGAGCTGTCTTGTGCTGATCCCATTGGCCTCTCTGTTCCTAAGCGCCGGTCAGCTTGACCTAAAGGAATTTTTAGCGGTCGTGACGGCCCGGCAGATAGTATCCGGCTACGTGGTCAGTCTTTCCTGTGCTTTTTTTGCGGCTCTGATCAATGCTGTGTTTGGTCTTATTCTGGCCTGGGTCCTGGTGTGCTACGAGTTTCCGGGAAAGCGTCTGATGGATGGGCTGATTGAGCTTCCCTTTGCTCTTCCCACGGCAGTAGCAGGTATTTCTCTTACCTTTCTGTATTCCGATAAGGGATGGATTGGGACCCTGTTTGCCAAGGCAGGGGTGAGGATTGCCTATACCCGCATCGGAATTACCATAGCCATGATATTTGTCGGAATTCCCTTTGTGGTAAGATCCGTGCAGCCGGTGCTGGAGAAGCTTCCCAGGCAGTATGAAGAGGCGGCCATGACCCTTGGAGCAAGCGGAACCTACATCTTTTTTCGGGTAATACTTCCGGAATTATTCCCTGCGCTTCTGGCCGGATTCGGCCTTGCCTTAGCCAGAGGAATCGGAGAATACGGAAGCGTGGTGTTTATTGCCGGCAACATTCCTTATAAGACGCAGATTGCGCCCCTTTTGATTATGACGAAGCTGGAACAGTACCAATATGCCGACGCTACGGCCATTGCGCTGGTATTGCTGTTCTTTTCCTTTGTGCTGATGCTTCTGATTAATTCCGCACAGATTTATATGCAGCGTTTCAGCAGATCCTAAAGCATACGGACGGAGGTGTGAGATGGCAAAAAAAATCCCAAGAAGCTACGAACAGGACATTGTGGGAGACGGAATCTATTCTATACGCAAGGTGTTGGAGCCGCCCCAAGAGTCTCCGAATCATGGATTGAAATATGCACTCATAGGCGTCAGCGCCCTGTTTCTGTTCTTCATGCTGATTCTGCCCTTAATTGTAGTGGTATGGAATGCACTGCGGGAGGGCTTTCACGTTTACAGGGAAGCAATTCTGGATGAATACACGATGAAAGCGTTTCTACTTACATTAGCAGCAACGCTGTGCGCCGTGACGGTTAATACCATATTTGGGATCTTTGCCGCCTGTCTCTTATCCAAATTTTATTTTCGCGGCAGACAGCTTCTGGCAACGCTGATTGACATTCCCTTCTCCATCTCTCCGGTCATTGCGGGCCTGCTGTTCATTCTGACCTTTGGAAATGTAGGATGGATGGGAGAATTTCTGAAGGAAAACGGGATAAAAATTGTGTTTGCCGTGCCGGGGGTGATTCTGGCTACGATTTTTGTGACGCTTCCCTTTGTGTTTCGGGAGCTTTTTCCGGTGCTGAGCGCCCAGGGAAAGGATGAGGAGGAAGCGGCCGCTCTGATGGGAGCGGGATGCTTTACGATCTTTCGCAGAATTACCTTACCCCATATAAAATGGGCTCTTCTGTACGGCATGATTCTTTGTGCGGCACGGGCTATGGGGGAATTTGGAGCGGTTTCCGTGATATCCGGGCACCTGCGAGGGAAGACCAACACCCTTCCCCTTCACGTAGAGATTCTCTACAATGAATTCCATACGACGCAAGCCTTTGCGGTCTCCTCGCTTCTGGTGCTTTTGGCCGTACTGATACTGATTGCAAGAAATCTTGTGGAATGGAAGAGAAAGTAAAACAACAGATACGGAGAGCAGTTGTTATGTATGTGGAAATGAGACATGTAAATAAAACCTTTGACGGCTTTCACGCATCCCGGGATGTGTCCTTCGGAATTGAAAAAGGACATTTGGCAGCGCTCCTGGGTCCAAGCGGAAGCGGAAAAACAACGATTCTCCGAATGCTTGCAGGTCTGGACCGGCCGGACTTTGGGGATATTCTGATTCAGGGGATTCGGGTAAATGATCTCAAGGGAAGTAAGCGCGGCATTGGCTTTGTATTCCAGAATTATGCACTGTTTCGCTATATGACCGTGGCGGACAATATCGCCTTCGGCCTTAAGGTACAGAAAAAAAGCAAGGCGGAGATCACAGCAAAGGTTGAGGAGCTTCTGGAGCTTATCTCTATGAAGAATTTGGGAAAACGCTATCCCCATCAGTTATCCGGCGGACAGCGTCAGCGTGTGGCCTTTGCCCGGGCTCTGGCGCCCAATCCCCAGCTGCTTTTGCTGGACGAGCCCTTTGCAGCCATTGATGCAAAGGTAAGGAGGGAGCTTCGAACCTGGCTTAGGGAAATGATTAGCAGGGTAGGAATTACCAGCATTTTTGTCACTCACGATCAGGAAGAGGCCATGGAGGTAGCCAATGAAATCATTCTTATGAATGAGGGGCGTATTGAGCAGATTGGTACGCCGGAAGAGATTTGCCGCAATCCCAAAACGGAGTTTGTGGCCGGATTTATGGATGCAAGGCGGTTTGAGGCTTTGCAGGCCATCAAATAGAATGCCAAATACAATCGGCACAGCCATACCTAAAGGCTGTGCCGATTGCATTTACGGCAAATATGGTATATAATCTGAAGAAAACGACTCAGTAGGAGCTTTGGCAAGCAAAGACAGCTCCTGGGAACAAAAACCATATATATGCAAAAGAGGGAGAGAGAAAGAATGGGTGATCGAACAGACTACAGTTCCTTGGGACCGGGATTTGAGACGAAGGATTCGAAGAAAAAGAACAGCGTTCCCATTCCGGTTCTTTTATTTGTGCTGGTATCCCTGCTGCTGGCAGGCATTTCTATGAGACTTTTTCCCAAGAGCCTTTCGGAATACCGGATTTTCATCAAGGCCAGGGAGCGAACCGAAAGCGGAGAGACGGCTGCTGCGCTCCAGGAGCTTTATGAGCTACAGGAGGAGCATCCCCAGTCCCTGCCGATAACCCTGAAGCTGATAGAGCTTTCCATGGACTCCGGCTACTATGATCTGGCGGCCCAGGTGTTCAATGAATATCTGGTGGGAAAGAGCCTGACAGACGGACAGTATGCCAAAATGATGCGCTATTCAAGACGCCTGGACAGCTACTATCTCACCTATGATTCCATAGAGGCGCTGATGGAGGAGCTGGCAGAGGGCGTGGAAGAGGGGGAGAGCGAGGAGCTTTTGGAGGCGCGTATGGTCCGGTTTCGGGAGGAGCTTGCACGGCTTCACGACGATGAGGATCAGGATCAGGCGTATCTCTATTATTATGAAGCTGTCACGGCCCGGGATCAGGAGGAGTATTATGCGGACCTTCAAAAAGCCTACGACTTGGATCCGGAGCTTTTTGATGTGCGGGTTCTCCTTGGAAATGCCGAGCGCAGCCGCGGAAATTTTGAGGAGGCGCACACCCTCCTTAAGGCCGCCATTGAGAAGGAGGCCCTCGATCCGGGAGCCCTTAGAGGGCTTGCAGTTCTTGCTATGCTGGAGAATAATAAGGAAGAAGCCCTTATAAAGGCCAGAGGGGCCTATGAGGCCGATCCGGACAGCCTGTATGTGAGGGATACCTATCTGATTGCGCTTCATGTCAATGGGGACGAGGAGGGAAAGCAGGCGATGATTCAGGAGATAGAGACCTTTGAGGGACCTCTTGAGGAGGATACCCGTCAGCTTCTTCATGGGACCTTGACCCTGCAGGAATACTATACGGAGGAACTGGAATAGGAGGCGGCATATGATAATACCTGGCGTTTTGATTTCTATCATCACCTTTCCCGGGGTGATCATTCACGAATTGGCCCATCAATTGTTCTGTATGCTTTGCGGCCTTGAGGTTTTTGAGGTAAAATATTTTCAGATAAATAATCCCAATGGCTATGTGATCCACGAATCCACGGATCGCCCCTGGAAGGTGTTCCTCACCTGCATGGGTCCCTTTTTCATCAACAGCCTTCTAGGAATGGTGATCCTGCTTCCGGCGTCCATTGAGCTGATGATGTTTCGGGAGTATCACGATCCTTTGAATCTGGTTCTTGGCTGGCTTGGCTTCTCCATTCTGATGCATGCTTTTCCCAGCAGAGGGGATGCAAAGGTGATGATTGAGAGAATTCTGAAAAATCCCGATGTAAGCCTTTTGTGGAAGGTGGTTGCGGCGCCCTTTGTGGGGCTTATCTATCTGTGCTCCATTGGCAGCATTTTCTGGCTGGATCTTGTCTATGCGGCCGTCCTTGCCATGCTGATTCCCTGGCTTTTGGTGCATTTCTTTTAAATAGGAGCGATTGTTATGGCAACCTGGAATTCCAGAGGTCTTCGGGGCTCCACCCTGGAGGAGCTTGTAAACCGGACCAATGAAAAGTATCGGGAGCAGGGCCTGGCGCTGATTCAGAAGGTGCCCACGCCCATCACACCCATCAAGATTGATAAGGAGCACCGGCACATTACCCTGGCCTACTTTGAGCAGAAGAGCACTGTGGACTATATCGGAGCCGTTCAGGGGATTCCCGTGTGCTTTGACGCCAAGGAATGCGTGAGCGACACCTTTCCCCTTCAGAATATTCACGCACACCAGGTAAAGTTTATGGAGGATTTTGAGCGGCAGGAGGGGATTGCCTTTCTGATTCTTCTGTTTTCCCACCGCAATGAGCTCTATTTTCTTACCTATGAGAAAATGCGGGAATTCTGGGATCGGGCCCAGAATGGAGGGCGCAAAAGCTTCCGTCATGAGGAGCTCGATCCAGCCTTTGTGCTTATCCCTCATGGAGGCTATCTGGTGCCATATCTGGACGGAATCTCAAAGGTCATTGACAGCCAGGAATAAATGCTATATAATAGCAACTGCTGCTTTATTAGATTAGCAGAGTAAAGCGAGAAGATTGTACAGCATAAGGAGAAGATAGCAAAAATGAAGAATCAGGAGCAGATCTTACACACACCGGAGGGTGTTCGGGATATTTACGGCAGTGAATTTGTAAAAAAGTTTGAGCTTCAGCAGCAGCTCTATCGTCTGCTGGCAGCAGAGGGCTATCAGGGCATTGAGACCCCTACCTTTGAATTTTTTGATGTGTTCTCCAAAGAAGTGGGAACGGTTCCCTCCCGGGAGCTCTACAAGTTTTTTGATCGGGAGGGCAATACTCTGGTACTGCGGCCGGATATTACCCCTTCCATTGCCCGGGCCGTGTCCAAATATTTTCATGAGGAGACTCCCATTCGCCTCTGCTATATGGGGAATACCTTTATCAACTATGACAAATACCTGGGAAGACTGAAAGAAAGCACACAGCTTGGGGCGGAGCTTATGGGGGACGAAAGTGCAAGAGCGGATGTGGAGATGCTGTCCCTTCTTATCAAAGCCTTACAGGAGGCAGGGCTTCGGAAATTTCAGGTAAGCGTAGGCCAGGTCATGTTTTTCAAAAGCCTTTTAAAGGAGGCGGGCATTGACAGCACTACGGAAGAAAATCTTCGGCAGCTGATTTCGGACAAAAATCAGTTCGGGGCGGAGGAACTTCTCTCCGGCTGCGATCTTCCCAATGAGCTGCGTCAGAGCTTTCTGGAGATGACGACCCTTTCCGGCGGTGTGGAGGTCCTAGAGAGAGCCAGAGAGCTTACCGCCAATGAGGAGGCCCTTTTGGCCCTTGACCGTTTAAAGGAGATTTATGAGGGCCTGCGGGAGCGGGGCTTGGAGGACTACGTAAGCTTTGACTTGGGGATGCTGAGTAAGTATCATTATTATACCGGTATTATTTTCAGAGCCTATTCCTATGGATACGGGGAGCCCCTGGTAAAGGGAGGCCGCTATGACACGCTTCTGTCCCATTTCGGACGGCAGCTTCCGGCCGTAGGCTTTGCCATTGTCATTGATCAGCTCATGCGGGCGGCAAGCAGCAGCCAGCAAAAAGGCAGGGAGGCCGTCCCGGAGGGAGAACGCTATCTGACCATTGCTCTGACCAAGGGCCGCCTGGCGAAAAAGACTTTGGAGCTTCTGGAGCAGACAGGCATTACCTGTGAGGAAATGAAGGATCCGGACAGCCGAAAGCTGATTTTTGTAAATGAGGAGCGAAAGCTCAAATTTTTCCTGGCCAAGGGTCCCGATGTACCCACCTATGTGGAGTACGGCGCCGCCGATATCGGGGTGGTGGGCAAGGATACCCTGGCGGAGGAAGGCCGGAAGATGTACGAGGTTCTGGATCTGGGCTTTGGAAAATGCCGCATGTGTGTCTGCGGTCCTGGGGAAGCCAGGGAGAAGCTAAAGCATCAGGAGCAGATTCGGGTGGCTACCAAGTATCCGGACATTGCCAAGGACTATTTTTACAACCGGAAGCATCAGACCGTGGAGATCATCAAGCTGAACGGCTCCATTGAGCTTGCGCCCCTGGTGGGTCTTTCGGAAGTGATTGTGGATATTGTGGAGACCGGCTCCACCTTAAGAGAGAACGGTCTGGAGGTGCTGGAGGAGATCATGCCTCTTTCCGCCCGCATGGTTGTCAATCAGGTGAGCATGAAGCTGGAGCACGAGCGTATTGCAGGGCTTATTCGGGAGCTGAAAGCCGTTCTTTGACGGAAGGGGCAAAGCTTGACGGGCAGCACCTTAGAAAAAGGAGATTGTATGCCAAAGAAGAGACTGGATTATCTGGATATGGCAAAGGGTGTGGGCATTTTTCTGGTGGTCCTTGGGCACATTGAGTATCTGTCAGAGAGCGCCATGCGCTGGATTTATTCCTTTCATATGCCGCTCTTTTTTGTCATTGGCGGAATTCTGGCGTATCAAAAGGAGCCGGAGAGCCCGTACATGCTTAAGGCCCAGTGGAGAAGAAGGGCGAAAGGAATTCTGATCCCCTATGCCTCCTTTTCTATTATGATGCTGACCATGCGGGTGTTTGAACTCATTTTCCAGCCGGAGCGGATCACGGGGGGAGAGCTTTTGAGGCAGCTTGTGGAGGCGATCACCGGATACGGCATTCATACCCTGTGGTTTCTGCCCACCTATTTTTTGTCGGGAATTTTGTTTTCCCTGCTTCTTTTTCGGCTGCGGGGCAGAACCGGAAAGCACTGGCGGACAGGCCTTGGCGTCCTCCTTTCGGCAGCTCTTGCGATAGGCCTTTCCAAGGTCTTTGGCGTACAGGAATATACAAACCGGCAGGAATCTCTTCTCTGGTATGTGGGGATGGATTTGCTGATTGTGTTCCTTCGCGTTCTGGCGGTGCAGCCCTTTTTCTGGTTTGGATGGCTTTATGCCAGGCTTAGGGAGCAGGGACAGACAAAGGGCCGCCTGATGATTCTCGGCCTTCTGCTGCTTTTGGCGGGAGGATATTTGTCTTTGTATAACCCGGCGCTGGATCTTCATTACCTGTATCTGCAGCCTTGGCACTATGTGGCGGCGGCCGCTTCAAGCTTTGGCCTTCTGCACCTTGTGCGGGCTCTGCCGGTAAGCCGTGTGCTTTCGTATCTGGGACGAAATTCTCTTGTGATTATGTGTACACATGCGGGCATGTTCGTGTTATACTATGTATCATTGGGAATGTTTTTTGTGCGGAAGCTTGTGCCTATGGCAGATCCGGTCTTTTATGGAAGCATTGCGATTATGGCCTGTGTGGCGGAGGTTCCGATCATCTGGATATGTAACCGATATTTTAAATATTTGCTAGGGAGGTCCTGAATGAGAATTGTAGACTTGGATGCATCCAGCCGGAAAAACCTGCTGGATGAGCTGTTAAAAAGAAGCCCCAATCACTATGGAGCCTATGGGGAGCAGGTAAATGCCATCCTCTCGGAGGTAAAGGAGAAGGGGGATGAGGCCCTCTTTGCCTATACGAAGCGCTTTGATGGGGCGCATATCACAAGGGAAACCTTTAAGGTGACACAAAGCGAGATAGAGGAGGCCTATAGGCAGGTAGATCCGGAGCTTCTTCAGGTGATAAGGCGGTCGCTTAAGAACATTCGAAGCTTCCACGAAAAGCAGAAGCGAAACAGCTGGTTCGACAGTCAGCCAAACGGCACCCTTCTGGGGCAGAAGATTACCCCGTTGGCCTCTGTGGGGGTCTATGTGCCGGGAGGAAAGGCGGTCTATCCCTCTTCGGTGTTGATGAACATTGTGCCGGCAAAAGTGGCCGGTGTGGAGCGGATTGTGATGACCACTCCGCCGGGAGCGGACGGAAAGATAAGCGTCAACACCCTGGTGGCGGCCCGGGAGGCCGGCGTGGATGAGATCTATAAGGTGGGCGGGGCCCAGGCCATCGGCGCTCTGGCCTACGGAACGGAGAGCATCCCCAAGGTGGACAAGATTGTGGGGCCGGGGAATATCTATGTGGCCCTTGCCAAAAAGGCAGTCTATGGCTTTGTGAGCATTGATTCCATCGCAGGCCCCAGTGAAATCCTGGTGCTGGCGGACGAGACGGCCAACCCCCGGTATGTGGCGGCAGATCTTCTTTCCCAGGCCGAGCATGACGAGATGGCCTCGGCGATTCTGGTAACCACCAGCAGAACCCTTGCCCGGGAGGTGTCAAGGGAGGTGGATGCCTTTTTGGAAAAGCTTACAAGAAAGAATATTTTGGAGAAGTCTCTGGAAAACTATGGGTGGATCCTGGTGGCCGAGACGCTTAGGGAGGCCATTGACACGGCCAATGCCATTGCCTCGGAGCACCTGGAGATTGTTACCAGGGATCCTTTCCAGGTGATGACGAAGATCCGCAATGCAGGCGCCATTTTCATCGGAGAGTATGCAAGCGAACCTCTGGGGGATTACTTTGCGGGACCCAATCATGTGCTGCCTACCAACGGGACGGCCAAATTTTTCTCTCCCCTTGGGGTGGATGACTTTATCAAGAAATCCAGTCTGGTGTACTATTCCAGGGAGGCCCTTGAGGAGGTACATGAGGATGTGATTCGCTTTGCCAGGGCGGAAGGGCTTACGGCCCATGCCAATTCCATTGCCGTGCGCTTTGAAGAGGGAAAGGAGTGAGATACCATGGAGCGAAAAGCATCTCTTACAAGAGCTACAAAGGAAACGCAGATTGCACTGTCCTTAAATCTTTATGGAACCGGTGTGGGAGAGATCTCCACAGGAGTGGGCTTCTTTGATCATATGCTTCATGGCTTTGCCCGCCACGGGCTTTTTGACTTAAGCTGTCAGGTGAAGGGGGATCTGGAGGTGGACTGCCACCACACCATTGAGGATACGGGGATTGTGCTGGGACAGGCGATCTCCCAGGCCGTGGGGGATAAAAAGGGCATGGTTCGCTATGGTTCTTGCATCCTTCCCATGGATGAGGCTCTGGTGCTCTGTGCGCTTGATCTCTCCGGAAGGCCTTACTATGCATCGGATTCCGTCTTTCCCACAGAGCGCGTGGGAGATATGGATACTCAGATGGTCCGCGAATTCTTCTATGCAATCTCCTACAGCGCCGGTATGAATCTGCATTTTAAGATGCTTGCGGGGGAGAACAGCCATCATATGATTGAGGGGATGTTTAAGGCTTTTGCCAAGGCTCTTGCTATGGCGGTGACCCTGGATCCCAGGATCACAGATGTGTTATCAACGAAAGGAAGTTTGTAAAATGATGGAAAAGAATCAGGCAGTGATACGTTTACCCCTGGAGGGGGAAGAAAGGGAGCAGAGTCCGGCAGCTCTTGCCAGATACTACAGCGATAATGGGGCGGAGGAGATCCTGATTTTTGACTGCTCCAAGACAGAGGAGGATCATGAGGCGGCCATCGGTCTTATCAAGGAGATCTGCCAGGTGGCGGAGATTCCCGTAAAGGCTGGGGGGCATATTGAGCGGGCGGAGGATGTGAAGAAGCTCCTCTATGCAGGCTGCGCCAAGGCGGTATTAAATTATGCCAAGCAGAGCAATATTGATCTCACCGAGGAGGTCTCCAAGCGCTTTGGAAAGGAGCGGATTGCGGCCTCTGTGGACAGCTCCGATGTGGTCAGCGCTCCGGCAGCTCTGGCGGAGGAGTATGTGAGTGAGCTAATCTCCATGGAAGAGCTTAAGCCCTTTGAGGAAAGGCTTCGCCCCTTAAACTGCAATATGGACTGGTCCGAGTTCAAGCTTGGCCCCGACGGGCTGGTTCCCGTTGTGGTTCAGGATTACCGGACGGATGAGGTTCTGATGGTGGCTTATATGAATGAGGAGGCCTATCATAAGACGATTGCATGTGGGAAAATGACCTATTACAGCCGCAGCCGGAAGTCTCTCTGGCTCAAAGGGGAGACAAGCGGCCATTTCCAGTATGTGAAGGAGCTGCGGGTGGACTGTGACTGTGATACGATTCTGGCCAAGGTGTCTCAGACTGGGGCGGCCTGCCATACGGGGAATCATTCCTGCTTTTTCCATGAGATTGCGAAGACGGATTATCAGAGCAGTAATCCTCTCAAGGTGTTTGAGCATGTGTACGAGGTGATTGGGGACCGGAAGGTTCATCCCAAGGAGGGGTCTTATACCAATTATCTCTTTGAAAAGGGCATTGATAAGATTTTGAAAAAGATCGGGGAGGAGTCTGCGGAGCTTATCATTGCGGCCAAGAATCCCAATCCAGAGGAGATCAAGTACGAGCTTTCGGATCTTCTGTATCACGCCATGGTGCTGATGGTGGAGCGGGGCATCACCTGGGAGGAGGTTACCAGGGAGCTTGCCAACCGGTAGCGTATAAGCCTCTGCCAATGGAAGCTCTTATAGAAAGGACTTAAGATGGCGTTATTCAGGGATAAGAAAATACAACGGGTTCTTTTGATTTACGGCATCCTGGTCATTGCCTTTCACCTTTTCTTTCTAAAGCTTGGCAAGGGAGATGATTCCTACTATCAGGCCTGCCTTATGGAGAGTTCTTTTTTCGAGATTTTATGGGAGCGCTGGAATGAATGGTCCTCCCGGGGGATCATTGAGGCGGTTCTGCTTTTGGTTGTGCAGCAAGGTCCCTGGGTGTGGATGGCGCTTGATATTTTGGCTTCCATGCTGATTGCAGCTCTTGCGGTGTGGTTTCTCTTTTACCGGGAAAGGGAGGTTCCTGCAGCGCCGGTGGTTTTATTGTTGGTTCTTTTGCTTTCCTATGACTTTCGGGAGCTGTCTTCGGCCGGATGGATGACCACTACCGTCAATTATTGGTGGTCTTTGGCCGCGCTTTTGCTGGCCTTCTTTCCGCTGACCCTTGGGGAGGTAAGAGGAAGAGTTTGGGCGTATGTTTTTTCCGTTCCTGCGGCTGTGTTTGCCGTCAATCATGAGCAGATTTGTCTTCTGGTTTTGACTTATGCCTTGTATCTGGCTTTGCGGGACAGAAAAAAGAGGCGAGGGGGCTTCTGGTATGTGTATCTGCTTCTGGGGCTTTCTCTGGTCTCTCTGTTTCTGATTCTGACCTGCCCGGGAAATCAGATACGGAGCGCATTCAGTGCGGATCTCTGGTTTCCGGGGTATGCAGGCTTTCATCTTGTGCAAAAGGGGCTTTTGGGGTGGTATAGTGTGCTCTTAACGCTTTATAAGGAGATGAACTGGACTTATGTGATCTTTACGGGAGTGCTGTTTTTTACCGTTGCCATAAAGAAGCGGCGGCCTTTCGAGCTTGTGGCGGCAGGACTTCCCTTTGCTTCCAATGTAGGGCTTTTGATTCTGAAAGGGATTGCGCCTTTTTGCGGGAACGATCTGGTTCATTATATTGTAAATATTTTTGAGTTTGATCAGCCGGTTGTCTGGTATCAGGGGGCGCTTCCCAATAAGGCCAGGCTTTTGATGTTGATTTATACGGTTTGTTGTTTTTGTGTGGTGTATGCTTTGTTTTTGATTTGGGGGACGACAAAAAAGGGATGGGATATGCTTGTGCTTTTGGTGAGCGCAGTGGTTTCCAAGGTTAGTATGGGGATGTCGCCTACGGTCTATATTTCTGTGGAGCGGACCAGCGTGTTTTTGAATTTTGGCTTTTTGTTTTTGGCTGTGTTTTGCGCTCTTGAGTGGAAGCGGGAGCCGGGGGCACGTTCATATTTTTCAGGGGCCTTTCATAAGATCAAGTAAACTTCCTCTTTTGGGAGGGGAGCTTATGGCTAAGGTGCAGAAAACAGGCGGGCAGTATCGGCAGATGCTGCTTGCGCAGCAGGGGCAGCGGATTGCGGAGCCGGAGGAGCCGGTGAGTCTTTTTCGGATTCGGTTTTATATTTGTCTTTGCTTGTTTCTTTGTTATGTGATTCTGGATTATACGAAGGCCTCGTTTTATGAGGTGGACAGCGCCAGGATTGTGGCGGAGGTGCAACGGGATTTGACGGCGGAGCTTGATCTGGAGGAGACGGTTTCCAGGGCACTTGAGGGGATTTGGGTGACGGAGGGGGTTGGGGATGCCGCAAAATAAGCGAACAGCCGGACACTGGATATCGGAGATGCCTGCTGTCTTATTTTGCGGCATCCCTGGCGAAGATTTACACTTTTGAGAGACGTAAGATGGTGAGGAGCATCGTTTTAATGCTTAGGAGAAAAGAATGGTTCACAGACAGAAAAAGGCTTGGGCTTGTCATGGGGGGAGCTGTGTTTTTGTGGCTGCTTGTGTGCGTGGTTTTGACGCCTATTTATACGACTGTGACTTTGAGCTTTGCGGAGGATCCAAGCGGGGAGTATATTACCACGGTTTATGCAGGACCTAGGGAGCATGTGCGGCCTTCGGATGCGAAGAGCCGGGTGATCAATAGTGGGACGGCGCAGATTTCTTTTTTGGAGGTCCGTTATGGAAGTCATTGTTCTCTGAAGCGGATTGATCCGTTGGATCAGGCTTACGATGGGGAGGCTCTGACGGTGGAACGGCTTACGGTTCGGCAGAATGGGGTTTTGATTCTGGAGCTGGGGAGTGAGGAGCTTCGAAGTTGTTTTACGGGGAATGAGCAGGTGGCCTTTACGGATGAGACAGGCTTTACCTTTGCGGTTACCGGGGAGGATCCGCAGCTTCTCCCTACAGAGGCTTTTTGTGCTCGGTACCGGCAGTTTCGGTTTTCAGTGTTTTTGGTTGGGTTTGTGGTCTCGCTGGGGCTTTGGGGACTTCTCTTTGTCTTTTGTCTCTGGTTTCAAAGAGAGATGGAAGGGGCTTCCCGGACAGAGCAGGTGACGGGAGCGCTCTTTGCGGCCGGACTGATTGGGGCGGCTCTTCTTTGTGTGTATACGGGGCTTCGCAGTCCTTTTTGGCTCAATCCGGATGAGTATGATGTGAAGGCGGCTGTGAATTATTATTTTACGCATTTTATGCCGCCGGATATTCGAAGTGATGTGATAAGCGACAGCTTTCCGGTGTATGGGACCTCCCGGCATTTTGAGTGGAATCTGTTTTATTTTTATGCGGGGAAGCTGGGACAGTTTTTTGCGGATCCTACGGTGCGGATTCGGCTGTTTAGTCTGATTCTCTTTGGGGTGATGGCAGGGATTACGCTTAAAAATATTCGGAAGCACTATGCCATGCTGTTTGTGCTTCTTTTGACGCCTCAGGTGTGGTATATTTTTAGCTATTCTACTTCGGATGCTTTGGATTTTTTTGCTGGTTTTTTGAGTCTTTATGAGCTTTTGGAGAAGGAGAGTATGCTGAATCGGCTTCTTCGGGAGCCTTACCATAGAAGGCATCTTTTGTACTATGGGTGCTTAAGTGTCCTGTTTATTCATCTTTTGTGGGCTAAGGCTTCTTTTTATCCGATTCTTGTCTTTCTGTTCCTGATTTTGCTTATTCGGCTGCTTTATCAGGAGAAGAAAAAGCGGGGGCCTCTTTTGCGGAAATATCTGATTCTTGTGGGGCTTACTCTGGGGATTTTTGTGGTGCGGTATCTGATTACCGATTATCCTTATTATGGCTTTGATAAGCTTGGCGTGGTGATTGAGGTGACGGAGCGCAGGGCGGAGTATGGATATAAGCCGTCCACACCGCCTATTGAGCAGGCTTATTCTATGAGCTTTTTCGGAAAAGGCATTACCTTAGGGGAACTGCTTACGGAATATGAGTTTCACAAAAATCTTTTCCGGACCTTTGCGGGCTTTTTTGGAAGCTATGCTTTTGGAGAGGGAGACTGGTATTATCTTGTGATGGGGATTTTGTACCTTGTTCTTCTGGGACGGATTACCTGGCAGTTTGTGCGTATGAGGGATCGGCAGAAGTGGTGGGAGTATCTTGCGGTGGGATTTTGCTGCTTTCTTCAGTATGCCCTGATTGTCTTTAACTCCTGGTTTATTGATTTTCAGCCTCAGGGGCGTTACCTGCTTCCGGTGCTGTTCTTTGTGACGTATTTGATTGGCCGGATAAAGGAGCCGGAGAAGGACAGGCTTTTGCGGGGGATTCTGGTGTGCACCTGTCTGTTGTCTCTCTTTGCTTTCTGGCATGTGGGCATTCCCAACCTGGTTCCGGATCGGGTGATGTTGCCTTAAATAGGTAAGTTTAAAATGCATGAGAGAGGTTCTGCGGAACTGGGAAACAGCAGAAGCTCAAGAGGTTCTGCGGAACTGGAATGGAGATAGAATATGAGAAAATTGGCATTGGATGATACCATATTGTTGGAGGTGGAGAAGCCGGCCCGCTATCTGGGAAATGAGATCAATGCGGTGTACAAGGATAAGTCCAGGATTGATGTCCGGTTCTGCATGTGCTTTCCCGATGTGTATGAGATCGGCATGTCCCATCTGGGTATCCAGATCCTCTATGATATGTTTAACCGGAGGGAGGATGTATGGTGTGAGCGGGTCTATTCTCCCTGGGTGGATCTGGATCGGATCCTGCGGGAACGGCAGATTCCTCTCTTTGCCTTGGAATCCCAGGATCCGGTGAGTGATTTTGATTTCCTGGGAATTACTCTCCAGTATGAGATGTGCTATACCAATGTGCTGCAGATCCTGGATTTGAGCGGGATTCCCTTGATGGCGGACAAGCGTGGGGAGGAGGATCCCTTTGTCATAGGGGGAGGGCCCTGTGCCTGCAATCCGGAGCCTTTGGCGGATTTCTTTGATCTTTTTTATATCGGAGAGGGGGAGACCTCCTATGACGCTTTGATGGATGCCTACAAGGAGCATAAGAGGGCAGGTGGGAGGCGGCAGGATTTTCTTTTGAAGGCAGCGCAGATTCCGGGGATCTATGTGCCCTCCCTTTATGAGGTTGCCTATGAGGCTGACGGAACCATCGCTTCTATGAAGCCCTGTGTTTCAGGGGTTCCCAAAAAGGTTGAGCGGCAGGTGGTGACGGATTTGACCGGGGCTGTATATCCCCAAAAGCCTCTGGTGCCCTTTATCAAGGTGACACAGGATCGGGTAGTTCTCGAGATTCAGCGGGGCTGCATCCGGGGATGCCGATTCTGTCAGGCTGGCATGCTGTACCGTCCCACTAGGGAGCGGGAGCTTGAAATGCTGAAAAGCTCTGCCAGGGAAATGCTGAGGGCAACGGGGCATGAGGAGATTTCCTTAAGCTCTCTAAGCTCCAGTGACTATTCAAGACTTCCGGAGCTTGTGACCTTTCTTCTCGATACCTTCGGGGAGCAGGGCGTCAATATTTCTCTGCCCTCCCTTCGTATTGACGCCTTTTCCCTGGAGGTGATGAGCAAGGTCCAGGATATTCGCAAGAGCAGCCTTACCTTTGCTCCGGAGGCAGGCTCCCAGAGACTGCGGGATGTGATCAACAAGGGGCTTACCGAGGAGATAATTTTAAAGGGCGCCGGGGATGCCTTTGACAGCGGCTGGAGTAAGGTAAAGCTTTATTTTATGCTTGGCCTTCCCACAGAGCAGGAGGAGGATCAGAAAAGCATCGCCTGGCTGGCAGAAAAGATTGCCAGGCGCTATTATGAGATTCCCAAGGAGCAGCGGAAGGGAAAATGCCAGATCACCGTGAGCACTTCCTTTTTTGTGCCAAAGCCCTTTACGCCTTTTCAGTGGGCCGGAATGTGCACCCGGGAGGAATTCCTGGAGCGTGCACACACCGTGAATCAGGAGATTAAGGACCAGTTAAATCGAAAGAGCATGAAATACAATTGGCATGAGGCGGACGTAACCGTTCTGGAGGGCGTTTTTGCCAGGGGGGATCGAAGACTATCCGGGCTTCTCTTAAAGGCCTATGAGAAGGGCTGTCTTTTTGACTCCTGGACAGAGTGCTTCCACAATGAGAAATGGATGGAGGCCTTTGAGGAGACGGGGACGGATCTCCTTTTCTATACCACAAGGGAGCGGAAAAAAGAGGAATGCTTTCCCTGGGATTTTATTGACAGCGGTGTGACGAAAAGCTTTTTGTACCGGGAGTGGGAGCGGGCCATGGCCGGGACGGTGTCTCCCAATTGCCGCCTTAAGTGCCAGGGCTGCGGGGCCGGTCGCTATGAAAGCGGCGTCTGCCTTAGGCGTTCGGACGATTCAGAAGAAACGGAGAGGGAAGAGGCATGAAGATCCGCATAAAATTTTGCAAATACGGAGAGATGAAATTCATCGGTCATCTGGATATGATGCGCTATTTTCAGAAGGCCATCCGCAGGGCAGACATTGCTATCTGCTATTCGGAAGGGTACAGTCCCCATATGATCATGTCCTTTGCTTCTCCCCTGGGAGTAGGGCTGACCAGTGACGGAGAATATCTGGACATTGAAGTCAAGGAGGCTCCCTCCTCCAGGGAGGCCATAGAGCGTTTGAATCAGGTGATGGCGGAGGGCGTTGAGGTGACGTCCTTTCGGAAGAGCCCCGAGGGCAAGGCTTTCAATGCCATGGCTCTTACGGCGGCAGCCGACTATGAGGTGCGCTTTCGGCAGGGCTGTGACTGGGAGGGGTGGCAGGAGGACTTTGACGCCTTCTGTAAGCGCACCTCCATTTCCGTGGTGAAAAAATCGAAAAAAGGAGAGCGGGAGCTGGATCTTCGCCCCCTGATCTACCGGATGGAACGGCAGGGAGACAGGATTCTCCTTACTGTGGCTGCGGGAAGCGCCCGCAATGTAAAACCGGAGCTTGTGATGGAGGCCTTTGCCTCCTTTGTGGGGAAAGAGCTTCCCAAATTCGCCCTTCTGGTGCATCGCAAGGAGGTGTATGCGGATATGGGGACCGAAGAGGCGAGGAAGCTTGTATCTTTGGAGGCATTGGGAGAGGAGCTATCGTGAGATTCTTGTTGGGATCGCAGTCGAACGAGATCTCTGTGGAGTGATTTATGAAGCAAAGCGGAAGACTTTTTCTTATAAGACAGGAGGAGCGGATTCTCTCTGCATTTTATGAGGATGGAAAGCCTGTGGAGCTGTCCTGCTTTGATTGCGGCAGGGAGCAGCTTCTTGGCAGTATCTATGTGGGCAAGGTAAAAAACATTGTCCGAAATATTGGAGCGGTGTTTGTTGAAATCGGGGAGGGAATGCTCTGCTATTATTCCCTGCGGGATGAGGAGACGCCTCTCTATATAAAAGAAAAAAAAGGAGACAGGCTGTCCCAGGGGGATGAGCTTTTGGTGCAGGTCTGCCGGGAGGCGGTGAAGACAAAGGCTCCTACGGTCACCTGTAATCTCACTTTTCCGGGAACGTATTTGGTGCTTACGGTGGGAAAGAAGCAGCTTGGGCTGTCCGCAAAGCTTTCCTCGAAGGAAAAGGATCGCTTACGGGAGCTGATACAACCGTTTCTTACGGAGGAATTCGGCGTGATCGTGCGGACCAATGCAGCCGGGGTCACAAGGGAAACACTTGAGGAGGAGCTTGAGCGGCTATGCGAACTTGCCCGCCGGGTTTTGGATACGGGGAAGCATCAGCGGTGTTTTTCCAGGGTTTATGAGGAGCCTCCTGCCTATGCGGCCGGGATTCGCAACTTAAACCGGGAGCAGCTTTTGGAGATTGTGACGGATGACCGTGTGCTTTATGATACCCTGGCCGCCTACCTTGGCCAATATCAGCTGGAGGACCTTGGAAAGCTTCGGTTTTATGAGGAGACAAGCCCTTCCCTTGACCGGCTCTATGGAATCCGGACTGCCTTTGAGCAGGCCCTTAGGGAACGGGTGTGGCTCAAATCCGGGGCCTATCTGGTGATTCAGCCTACGGAGGCCTTAACGGTGATTGATGTCAATACGGGCAAATACGACGGGCGTAAGGGGCTTCGGGAGACCTTTCTGCGCATTAACCTGGAAGCAGCGGGAGAGCTTGCAAGGCAGCTGCGGCTTCGGAATCTGTCGGGGATCATTGTGGCGGATTTTATTGATATGGAAGAGGAAGCGGACAGAAGGGCTTTGATGGAGCATTTGGAAGAAGAGATTCGAAAGGATCCGGTGAAAACCGTGCTGGTGGACATGACTCCCTTAGGTCTGGTGGAGATTACGCGGAAAAAGGTACGAAAACCCCTGAAGGAGCAGATGAGGGTAGAGAGGAATGAAGGATGAGAGAAGAGCTATGTAAAATTGCGGTTGGACTGAACACGGATAAAAATCAAAAATAACAAATATAATTCTTGACATTTTAATCCATACATGCTATTCTATTACGGATGCCGCACAGTGGGGTAAAAGTATGTGCTTTTTCAGGAAAAGGCATGTCACCGAAGCTGGCGAGTAATGATAATAGGAGGTGCCATATGTACGCAATTATTGCAACAGGTGGTAAACAGTACAAAGTATCTGAGGGCGATGTTATCAGGGTGGAGAAGCTCGGCGCGGAGGCCGGATCAAAGTATAAGTTTGATCAGGTTCTGGCAGTGGGCGGAGAGACCATGACAGTTGGAACCCCCACCGTAGCGGGAGCAACTGTTACCGCATCTGTAATCGGCGATGGAAAAGGCAAGAAGGTCATCGTTTACAAGTACAAGAGAAAAAGCGGCTATCACAAGAAGAACGGCCACAGACAGCAGTACACAGAGGTTAAGATCGAGAAGATCGCTGTGAAGAAGCCCCGTGCAAAGAAGGCTGCTGAGGAAGCCGTGACAGAAGCTGCAGAATAAGTTGTTATGATTACAGTTACCATATATAAGAATTCCGGTCAGTATCAGCGTTTTACCGTGGAGGGACATGCCGGCTATGCACAGGAGGGCTTTGATATCATCTGTGCGGCGGTCAGCGCTCTTACGGTGAATACGGTAAATTCCATAGAGCGATTTACCGAAGACAGACTTGAGGCAGAGGAGAAGAACGGATTTCTCACCTGCCAGTTGGAAGTTCCCCTGTCACAGCAGGCGGTTCTTTTGATGGATTCCATGGTGCTTGGCTTAACAGACATTCAGAATAACTATGGAAAGCAATATATCAGATTGATCTATAAGGAGGTGTAAGACCATGTTGCAGATGAACCTTCAGTTGTTCGCACATAAGAAAGGTGTGGGTTCTACCAAGAATGGCAGAGATTCCGAGGCAAAGCGTCTGGGCGCAAAGAGAGCGGACGGACAGTTTGTAAAGGCCGGTAATATTCTTTACCGTCAGCGGGGAACCAAGATTCATCCGGGCGTGAATGTAGGCCGCGGAGGAGACGATACCCTGTTTGCTTTGACAGACGGGATTGTCCGGTTTGAGAGAAAAGGAAGAGATAAGAAACAGGTTTCTATCGTTCCGGTAGCAGCAGAATAGTTTGGTTGAGGCTTCAAGTCGATAGGATTTGAAGCCTCTTTTAACTCACAGGCCTTCCAGGGACAGGTGGGTTTATAGGAAAGGTTATCTCTATGTTTGCAGATAGAGCAAAAATATGGATCCGCTCTGGCAAGGGCGGCGACGGGCATGTGAGCTTCCGGAGGGAGCTCTATGTTCCCAACGGCGGGCCGGACGGCGGCGACGGCGGCAAGGGCGGCGATGTGATTTTTCAGGTGGACGAGGGCTTAAACACCCTCTACGATTACCGTCATAAGCGCAAATTCAAGGCCGGAGACGGAGAAGAAGGCGGAAAACGACGCTGCCATGGGAAGAACGGCGGCGATATCATATTGAAGGTTCCGGAAGGAACGGTGATCAAGGATGCGGAGAGCGGGAAGGTCATTGCGGACATGTCCGGAGACAATACCCGCCAGGTGATCCTAAAGGGCGGCCTGGGAGGAGCCGGCAATCAGCATTTTGCAACCTCCACCATGCAGGTGCCAAAGTACGCAAGGCCCGGACAGCCGGCCCAGGAGCTGGAGGTGCTCTTAGAGCTAAAAGTGATTGCGGATGTAGGTCTCATTGGCTTTCCCAATGTAGGAAAGTCCACCCTGCTTTCCCGCGTCACCAACGCACAGCCGAAGATTGCCAACTATCATTTCACCACCTTGAATCCCAATCTGGGCGTTGTGGACTTAGAGGGCGGAGGCTTTGTGATCGCGGATATCCCGGGACTGATTGAGGGCGCTTCAGAGGGCGCAGGCCTGGGCCATGAATTCCTGCGTCACATCGAGCGCACCCGGGTGATGATCCATCTGGTGGACGCAGCCTCCACAGAGGGGCGGGATCCGGTGGCGGATGTCTACGCCATCAACCGGGAGCTTGCGGCCTACAATGAGGAGATTGCGGCCAGGCCCCAGGTGATCGCGGCCAATAAGATTGACGCCATCTACGAGGACGGGGAGAAGCATCCCGTCGATCGTTTAAAGGAGGAGTTTGAGCCAAAGGGAATCCGGGTCTTTCCCATCTCAGCGGCAGCCGGAACCGGCCTTAAGGAGCTTCTCTATTACACAAGAGAGCTTCTTGCCCATACCGAGCAAAAGCCCATCGTATTCGAGCAGGAATTTTTCCCCGAGGAAATGCGGATGGACGAGCAGCTTCCCTATACCGTAGAGCGCTCCACCGAGGAGGAGGGCGTCTTCCTCGTAGAAGGACCCCGGATTGAAAAGATGCTGGGCTACACCAACCTGGATTCAGAAAAAGGCTTTATGTTCTTCCAGAACTTCCTAAAGAACACCGGAATCCTTCAGGAGCTTGAAGATGCCGGCATACAGGAGGGCGACACCGTAAAAATGTACGGACTAGAGTTCGAATTTATGCGCTAGGCAATGAGCCGTGCGGAAAAAGTCAAATGCGAAGCTGCGTTGAGCTCGCACATAAGCAGATTCGCATTTGACTTTTTCCATAGGGCGAAGCCCGCAAGCTGTGGGGAAATAAGCCCACAGACTCATCCGTGAAAAGCAAATACCAACGGCTTATTTCCCCACAGCTACACGGCGGACTAAATGATAAACAGTTCTGCCGTACACAATGCCATAAAGTTAAGCCCTGAAAAGTTAATAAAGGCTTCGGGCAAGAACCGCCACCCCTTAGCGGGGCGGCCCTCCTCCCCTCCGCCGGCAGTCTTTGCAGGCTTAACTTCATGACATTGCTGCTACACAGCGAAGTAAATCGTCACCAAATAAAGGAGATTATAAACCCCATGACAAGCAAACAAAGAGCCTATTTAAAGAGCCTGGCCATGACCATGGATCCCATCTTCCAGGTAGGCAAGGCCTCCGTAACACCGGAGCTTATCATCGCCATCGGTGAGGCCCTGGCCGCAAGAGAGCTCATAAAAATAAGCGTCCTGCAAAACTGCGCGGACGATCCCAAGGTCATTGCCGAAATGCTGGCAGAGCGGACCCGTTCCTCGGTGGTCCAGGTAATCGGAAAAAAAATCGTACTCTACAAAGAGGGCAAGGATGAGAAAAAGCGGATTGAACTTCCCCACTGAGGGGAAAAAACGAGTAGGCATTCTGGGCGGAACCTTCGACCCCATCCATACCGGCCACCTCATTTTGGCAGAGGCAGCCTATGAGGCCTTTGAGCTTGACTTTGTGCTGATTATGCCCAATGGCAACCCGCCCCACAAGCCAGGACAGGTGGAAGCGACCATGGAGCAGCGCACCCATATGGCGGAGCTTGCAGTTCGCGGCAATGCACATTTTCGGGTATCGGACTTTGAAAAAACACCCCAGGACTATCACTACACCTATGAGACCCTGGAGTTTTTATCTGCAAAGCATCCGGATACCGATTACTATTTTATACTGGGCGCCGATTCCCTGGTTCACTTCCATACTTGGATGGAACCGGAACGCATCTGCAGATGCTGTCACATTCTGGCCGCCACAAGGGACCGGATGGAGACCGAAGAGCTTAAGGGGCATATGGAGCGCTTAGAGCGGGAGTACGGGGCCCGCATTGAGCCCTTGGAGACGCCCAACATTGACATTTCCTCCAACATGCTTCGGGATCGGGTACAAAAGGGAAAGAGCATCCGTTACTATGTTCCGGAGGCTGTGGAGGCCTATATCCATGAACAACATTTATATCGTGAAAAACCATAAGGAATGAGGATTTGGTATGAAAAACTACGATATGAAAGCTTATCAGAAGAAATTAAAGCATGAGATGGATGAGGGGCGCTATCAACACACCATGGGTGTTATGTATACCTGCGCGGCCCTGGCCATGCGCTATGAATACGACATTCAGAAGGCACAGCTTGCAGGCCTGCTTCATGACTGCGCCAAATGCATCCCCAACGGGAAGAAGCTGAAGCTCTGTGAAAAGCATAACATTCAGATTACGGAGACAGAGCGGAGGAATCCCTTTTTGCTCCATGCGAAGCTGGGAGCCTTCTTAGCTATGGATCAGTATGGCGTTACAGACAAGGAGATTGTAAGCGCCATTCTCAATCATACCACCGGCAAGCCCAACATGTCTTTGCTGGATAAAATCGTCTACGTGGCAGACTACATTGAACCTAAGCGCAATAAGGCGGAGAATCTGCCGGAGGTTCGAAAGCTTGCCTTTCTGGATCTCAATCAGGCTCTGTATCGGATTCTCTCGGATACCTTACAATATCTGGACAAGGGCGCCGGTGAAATTGATGAGATGACCGTGAAAGCATATGAATACTATAAGGCAAAGCAGGAAAGCGCGCCTGACAACGGAAAAGGAGGCAGTATATGACGCTCAAGCAGTCAAAGGAGATGGCAAAAAAGGCCTGCAAGGCCCTGGAGGATAAGAAGGCAAGGGATGTGCGCATCCTGGATATTTCATCGGTCAGCGTGCTGGCTGACTATTTTCTGATCGCCAGCGGATCAAACCGCAATCAGGTGCAGGCTATGGTGGATCATGTGGAGGAGGAGCTTCACAAAGCAGGCTTTACGCCCAAACAGGTAGAGGGCTATCAGACGGCCAATTGGATTCTTCTGGATTACGGAGATATCATCATTCATGTTTTTGATGAGGAAAACCGGCTATTTTACGATTTGGAGCGAATTTGGCGGGACGGAGCCCTGATTCAGGCAGAGGATTTGGAATAGTGAGGGCTGTTGCAAAATAGGACAGCAGCCATTTGGTTTAAAAAGACAGCATTTGGAACAGACAGGAGGGTTATACAAATGATATTGACAGGAGCGGTGGTAAATGCACTTGCCGTATTTGTCGGAAGCGCCGTGGGACTGCTTTTAAAAAAAGGACTTCCGGAGCGTATGGGGGATTCGGTCATGAAGGCTCTTTCTCTCTGTGTGATTTACATTGGCATCAGCGGAGCCTTTGAGGGAGAAAATGTCTTGATCACCATTATATCTATGGCAGTCGGAACAGTGATTGGAGAGCTTCTGAACTTGAATGCCAGGATTGAGGGCCTGGGGCAGCTGCTCCAGAATCGATTTCAGTCCAAAGACAGTCAGGTATCTGTGGCAGAAGGCTTTGTCACAAGCAGCCTGTTGTTCTGCACGGGAGCCATGACCATTGTAGGTTCCCTCCAGAGCGGCTTATCCCTGGATCACAGCACCCTGTTTGCCAAGTCTCTTATCGATGGGATAGCGGCTGTGGTACTGGCCTCCAGTCTGGGATTTGGAGTTCTCTTTGCAGGCGTGCTTTGTCTCGTCTATGAAGGAGGACTGGCTGTCTGCGCTCAATTTATCGCGCCTTTTTTGACCACCTCCGTTATCAACGAGATGACTTGCGTAGGTTCCTTGCTCATTATGGGAGTGGCCATCAATATGCTGTTTAAAAATAAGATTTGCGTCATGAATTCCATACCGGCCGTGTTTCTGCCCATTTTGCTGTGCAGGTTCATGTAGAGAAAGAACAGGAGAGGAGATACCATAGATGGGAAAGATTCTTAAGGTTACACAGGTTACCAATAATCGCTATTTAAATATGTACGACATGGAGGTAGAGGACAAGAACGGCAATCCCCATCCCTACCAGATAGCCTCCAGAGCCCGCCATAAGGAGGAGCTGAAGCTGGCCACAGGAAAAAACAAGCCGGACGGAGTGATCATATATGCCCTCTATGGAGAGCAGCAGGATCGGGTGGTGCTGATTCGGCAGTATCGTTACAGCATCGGGACCTATATCTATGAGCTGCCCGCAGGACTGGTGGATGAGGGCGAAGACTTTCAGACGGCCGGAATCCGGGAGCTCAAGGAGGAGACAGGTCTTGAGTTTCAGCCTCTCCCCGTGGATCCCATGTATTCCAAGCCGTATTTCACCTCCATCGGAATGACCGACGAGGCCTGCTCTACGGTCTACGGTACGGCTAAGGGGGAGATTTCCAAAAAGGATCAGGAGGATACAGAGGAAATCGAGGTGGTTCTTGCAGATCGGGAGGAGATTCGACGGATACTGAAAGAGGAGCATGTCTCCCTGATGTGCGGTTATATGATGATGCATTTTCTCCACGATGATCCGAAAAAGCCGTTTGCTTTTTTATCAGAATAAACCTGACTTTTCTTAACAAAATAGGCAGTCACAAAATGAGCCAACAGGCTTTTCCATATCCTGTTGGCTCATTTATCATTTTCTATTACTGAAAGAACCGAATCACTCCAAACACCTTGCCAAGAATCTGACAGCTCGGAACAATGATGGGCTCCATGGAGTCGTTCTCCGGCTGAAGACGGATATGATCCGCCTCCTGGTAGAAGGTCTTCACCGTGGCAGAATCATCCACCAGAGCCACGACCATATCCCCGTTGCGGGCTGTCTGACACTGTTCCACCAGAATCGTGTCACCGTCAAAGATCCCTGCATTGATCATGGACTCTCCTTGAACCTTCAGCATAAAGCACTGCTCATTGGGCATAAATTCCATGGGAATGGGGAAGTAGGATTCCACATTCTCCACAGCGAGAATGGGCTGACCGGCAGCTACCCGTCCCACAATGGGAACATTGACCACCTCCCGCCGCACGAGATTGAAATTATCATCAATGATCTCAATGGCCCGGGGCTTCGTCGGATCCCGGCGGATGTAGCCGTTCTTCTCCAAAGTCTCCAGATGGGAATGTACCGAGGAGGTGGACTTCAAATCCACGGCCTCACAGATATCGCGAACCGACGGCGGATAGCCTTTATTTAAAATCTGTGACTTGATGTACTCTAAAATTTCAGTCTGCTTCTTGGAAATTTTGCCATAGGGCATAGGGTTCTTCCTCCTTTATGTTGCATGCTGTTAAATTCCGTTTCTTGTATTAAGTGTAACATATGTTCGAATAAATTGCAAACAAATGTTTTGGAAATAAGTTAAATATTAATAAAAATTTCCTAGTATATTTTAAAAGAATATGATATAATTGTTACGAATTTTAAGAAGTTATCACACAACAGGAAAAAAACAGAAAGGAATTTACTTATGAGGAAACGATTCTTGTGGATTCTACTGGCAGTGGCCGTAGGAATCTGCGCCACTGGATGTGGAAAAAAGGAGGAGGAGGCCTCTGCTCCGGCAGAAGTAAACTCCACAGAGGATGAAATTCTGGCAGAGGAGCCGGAGGAAGTTCCCGAAGAAGAGGAGGAAGAAGAGGAAGAGGAGATTGCTCCGGACGGCATGTACCGCAGTGAGCTGACCCATGAGTGGATCAGTGTGGATCTGCAGAACCAGCGTCCCATTGCCGTAATGGTAGACAATGAGAAAACAGCTCTGCCTCATTATGGTCTCACTAAGGCGGACGTTATTTATGAAATGATGAACAGCACCTTAAACGATCAGATTACTCGTTTCATGGTTCTTATCAAGGATTATGACAGCATTGATCAGATTGGAAGCGTGCGAAGCGTACGTCCCACTAACCTGATGATTGCACCGGAGTGGAATGCCATCGTCTGCCACGACGGCGGCCCCTTCTACATCAACAGCTTTTTGGAGAATCCCTACGTGGATCACTTTAGTGGAACCTTTTCCCGTGTAAATAATGGAAAGCCCCGGGAGTTCACGGAGTATATTTTGCCCGGCGATATGGAGAAAAATTTCAACAATAACTCCAAGGTTTCCAGAGAGTACAATGAATTCAAGCCTCAGGAAGAGCATTTCAACTTTGTATCCGAGAAAAAGCCTGTGAAGATGGAAGAGAAGCCTGGTTGCTTTGACTGTACTTTGGTAGATCTGCCTTTTGGACACAACGGATCACAGCTTGATTACGACGAGGCCTCCGGTACTTACCTCTACTCTGAGTACGGCGGAGAGCACCGGGATCCGGGCAACGGCAATCAGCAGCTTGCATTCAAAAACGTAATCCTTCAAAAAATGGGCTTTAATCAGCTGGATGCCCATGGCTATATGGTATGGAATTGCCTGGATGCAGGACAGGAAGGCTACTACATTACCAATGGAAAAGCTATTCCCATCACCTGGAGCAAAACTTCTGACACGGAGCGTACTGTCTATTATGATACGGAAGGAAATGAAATTCAGGTTAACACAGGCAAGACTTATATTGGCTTTGTAGCTGACACCCGCTGGAGTGAGTTGGTGGTTCAGTAAGGAGAAGAGATGTATTAATTGAGGAGGGGGACGAGAAAGGCCTCCGATAAGAGAACGCCAGCCTTTTCCATATCCCTTGTTCGGACGGTTCACGTACGCTCTGTCTGCTCTGGATGTACATTGTTTTATATATTTTAAAGCTTAAAATGTATTGACAATGTTCGTCCATATCAGACAGAACGTTCGCGAACAGCCGAACACTGGATATTGGAAAAGGCTGGCGTTCTCTTATCGGAGGCCCTTCTCTGGTTGTTTTAATCCTCTCTTAGCTTTACTGCTTTAGCTGCCATTCTTCTCCGATTCTCGTCCTGAGCCGCATAATGCTTGCGGGTTGTATTCACATCCTTATGTCCCAGCACATCTGCCACCAGATAAATATCTCCTGTCTCCTGATAAAGTGTTGTCCCGTAGGTACTGCGAAGCTTATGGGGCGTAATCTTCTTGAGCGGAGTAACCTCCTTGGCATACTTTTTTACTAGATTTTCTACGGCTCCCACTCCGATCCGCCGTCTCTGGGTGGAGTAGAAGAGTGCCTGCTCATGTCCTTCTTGAGCCACAATGTGCTTGCGGCTCCCGTTGATGTAATTCTTAAGAGCTGTCTCCACCTCGTCTCCAAAGTAAACAATCATTTCCGAGCCGCCCTTTCGGGTTACCTTGATTCCATTATTGCGGAAATCCACATCTGTAATATCTAGTCCCACGCACTCAGACACCCGGATTCCGGTTCCAAGAAGGAGAGTGACAATGGCCAGATCCCGTTCCTTGGTCTTTTCATAATAGACTTTTTTTTGTCCGGTAAGGCCGTCCCCGCCATGCTCAATAAAGTCAAGCAGACGCGCTGTCTCGTCCACATCCAGGCGGATAATAGCCTTGTCGTGAAGCTTTGGCATGTCCACGAATACAGTGGGATTGTGCTCCAAAAGCTGCCGTTTATAAAAATAGGCATAAAAGCTCCGAAGCGCCGACATTTTCCGCTTTAGTCCACGTTCTCCATTGGTAATATCAATCACGTCGAAGGCTTCTCCCTCTGTGTCCCCGCCTGAAACGGAGATCCGTTTCTGGTACAGCTTCAAATATTCCTGGTATTCCTCAATATCTACAGCTTCAATCTGATCCAGGTCGCTCAGCTTAAAATCGGTTGTCTGATAATGTTTATACAAGGGGTTTTCTTCAATGAGAAAACGAAAAAAGACTCGGATGTCATAGGCATAGGAGATTCTGGTCTTTGTGGAGGTAGTAGGCTCTACAGCACGAAAATAATCCTTAGCAAAGCCAGGCAGAGTCTTTAGGACCTCCCGCAGCTTGCGAATATTTTCCATATCATTTTGCTCGTGATAATTTCTGTATTCCATAAGTAGCGTTCCTTCCGTGGTTACCATAATATTATTACGTAAACTATTTGTGTTTTCTACAGAGTCTTGACGTGTAGAAAATGCAATGCTATAATAAAAAAGTACAATTCCATATCCGCATGAAGTGTCTGTCAGAATGTAAGGGCTTCTGGCAGGAAAGAGGGAATCAGGTGCAAGTCCTGAGCGATCCGGTCACTGTAAGCAGGGAGTATTTCCTAACAAATCCATTGTACAACGTTTTGTATGAGAAGGAAAGGAAAATATGCAGATCTGCAAGCCAGGAAACCTGCTTTATGCTTGAGGAGAGACTTCCGAAGAAAGTTCAGTTCCTGTCAAAATGCCAAAGGCTTTTGTATCTGTCTGTTTCTTAGGGAAGCAGGCGTTTTT
Source organism: Lachnospiraceae bacterium (assembly GCA_022791635.1). Lineage (GTDB taxonomy): Bacteria > Bacillota > Clostridia > Lachnospirales > Lachnospiraceae > Laedolimicola. The sequence continues at coordinate 25,783 of JAAVZL010000003.1, read as the reverse complement.
TATTGCTGGCCATGGACCATGGCAAACATTATGGAATGCTCTATGTGGAACCGTACCATCTAATGCTCAAAGGTCTGATAAGCTGTGACGGCATTCAGCTTACTCACACCGAAAGTCGCTTTGGATGCCTTGGCATCTGTCCGGAGCGATACAAAGTGTTGATCCAAAAAAACTGCAGCTATTTTTGGAATCAAAAGCTTTGTACATCGTTCTTATGACAGATGCCTTTTTAATTACTTCGTAACTTATAGAAGAGAAACAGATCTATGCGACAAACACATGTTTTTCACATAGATCTGTCTGCAAATCAATTTTTAATTGTAGACCCTCAAACTTTTACACTAAAAAGTACGAAGAGCCATCGCATTCCTTTAAGCATCCATGTATATCAAAAGCCACCCTGCATGAAGCAGAGCGGCTTTTATAAAAAATCTCCAGACAATCTTTGAGATATTCAAAGCTTATACTCCGTAGAATAATAAGGCATAATCAAATTCTGGCCGGAAATGATCTTCCCGTCCCGAATGGAATTTAACTGGCTGACTTCCTGAATATAAGTCTCCTTGGAGTCATAATGCTCCAAATATCCGTCCGCCAGATCCCACAAGGTATCGCCAGGCTGAATCTCAATATTGGTATAATATTTGTAATAAACGACATCCGGCTCCTTATCCTTAGCTCTTGACAGAAAGCTTCCAAACGTAATCGCCAACAAAATCACCAGACAAAGAGTCAAACCTCCAAACAAAGCCGCTTTCTTTCTTCCACACATCATCAAATAATCCCCCCAAAGAAAAACATTTTCCGAACATATTTTCCAAACAACTGTTCTTGTAATTGCATTATACATGCAGAACAACTGTTTGTCAATACATATGTTCGAAAAACTGTTCGATTTTTTGTTCGGATTTTTATGAGCCTTCTATGATATGTGAATAATAAGATCCGTCAAAATATGCTACAAGAGCTGTCTGATACACTGGATGGTCATCTGATAGTCCTCTTTCACCTTCTCCAATGCCGGCTCCAGATCCGCACCGTATTCCTGTCTATCCCGCAGAAGCTCCGCAAGCGCATGAGAGGATTCATATAACCGATCCAGAGAAAGATTCTGGCAGATGCCCTTGATGGTGTGAGCCGCCCGAAAAGCCTCCGACATATTCCGAGCCTCCATAGAGGTGCACAGCAAATCATAGCTGGAGTCATTTAACACCCGGAGCAAAAACTTCTGAATCCGCTCCTCCGTCCGTAAACGAGCCTCCACATCTTCATAATTTGCTCCCATGGCCTCATAGCACTCTCTTACAGTCATAACCTTTTACCTTCCTTTCTTTCGCCCCCTATATAATACTAATTTATCACAATTAAGAGACTTATTCAAGAACTATCCAAAATATTTGCTTTTTAATGTTTTCAGTGATAACAGTTTAGACGGGTTGCCAGAACCCAGCCCCACATGATATGATATAAAGGTTAAAAACAAAAAGAAAACTTCAGAAAGAGGACATCAAAATGAAGCTGCAGCAGCTCCTAAGCTATACACGCAGAGCCGTGGACGACTACCATATGATACAAGAAGGAGACAAAATCGCCGTAGGCATCTCCGGCGGAAAGGACAGCCTGGCCATGCTCTACGCCCTCCACGGTTTAAAACGCTTCTATCCAGTTCATTTTGAGATCGAGGCGATTACTGTAGATCTGGGCTTCCCGGACTTCGATTTAAGCGGCATCCGGGACTTATGCGAGGAAATGGGCGTCCGCTACACGGTGGTCCCTACGGATATCTACGAGGTCATCTTTCATATCCGCCAGGAAAGCAACCCCTGCGCCCTATGCGCCAAGATGCGAAAAGGCGCTTTGAATCAGGTCATCAAGGAAACCGGCTGCAACAAGATAGCCTACGCCCACCACAAAAACGACGTCATAGAAACCATGCTCCTCTCCCTCATCTTCGAGGGCCGTTTTCACACCTTTGCCCCCGTCACCTACCTGGATCGCATGGACCTGACCGTCATCCGCCCCCTCATGTACGTAGACGAAGCCGACATCATAGGCTTCCAGCACAAATACAGTCTTCCCGTCTGCAAAAGCCCCTGCCCCGCCGACGGCCATACCAAACGCGAATACGCCAAAACTCTCCTCAAAAGCCTAAACCAAGAACATCCAGGCACCTCCGAGCGCATGTTCCGAGCCATCCTGGAAAGCCTCTACAGCCCCTACAAATCCCTGGAATACATCCAGGCCCTATCCAAGAAGTCCCCCTAATTCGCCAATGTCATGAAATCACAACCAGAAAATGGCCCGGGGGAGAGGCTGGCAGGCTTTTCTAGTGTCCGGCTGTTCGCGTACAGACTGTCTGATATGGGCGAACATTGACCTAAAATCTCTTGCTTTTCAAAAGCTTCCAAAGGGCAATGTCCGTCCAGAGCAGACAGAATGTACGCGAACCGTCCGAACACAGGATATGGAAAAGCCTGCCAGCCCCTCTCCCCCGGGCCATTTTCGTCCGTCGTCCTCTCTTTACTCAATCTCACTATGCAGCTGCTGCAACGACTTCACCTCCAGCTTACCGCCCTTTTCCTTCACTTTCCGAATCCCTTCCGTGGTAGCAATCGCCGCCGCCATGGTCGTCATATAGGGAATCTTCCCCTTAATCGCCGCCTTGCGAATATAACTGTCATCATACCGGCTCTCCTTCCCGGAAGGCGTATTCACAATCAGCTGAATCTCCCCATTGGCAATGGCATCCAAAATATTCGGCCGCCCCTCCTGAAGCTTCTTCACCTTCTTAGCCGGAATTCCGTCCGCCACAATCATATCAAAGGTGCGCCCCGTAGCCATAATCGAAAATCCATCCTCATAGAATCCTCTCGCCACCTCAAGCACCTCCGGCTTATCCCGATCACTGACACTGATAAGAACCGCCCCCGACAAAGGCAGACAAGTCTGGGTCGCCTCCTGAGACTTATAGAAAGCTTCACCAAAATTCGAAGCAAGCCCAAGAACCTCTCCCGTAGAACGCATCTCCGGCCCGAGAAGGGGATCCACCTCCTGGAACATATTAAAGGGGAACACCGCCTCCTTCACCCCATAATGATGGAAATGACGCTCCTTAAGCCCCGAAACCGGCGAGGGTCTTCCCGTCAGCTCCTCCGTAATTACCTCTGTGGCAAGCTGCACCATCTGAATATTGCAGACCTTGGACACCAAAGGCACCGTCCGGGAAGCTCTTGGGTTGGCCTCCAGCACGAAAACCTTCCCATCCTCAATGGCATACTGCATATTCATCAGACCGCAGACATGCATTTCCTCCGCAATCTTCTTCGTATACTCTTTAATCGTCTTTAAATTCTCCTCCGAAATGTTAAGAGAAGGCAAAATACAGGCCGAATCCCCGGAATGCACCCCGGCCAGCTCAATATGCTCCATCACCGCCGGCACAAAAGCATGGGTCCCGTCACAGATAGCATCCGCCTCACACTCCATGGCATGATGAAGAAAACGGTCAATCAAAATCGGCCGATCCGGCGTCACCCCTACAGCCGCACGCATATAACCGATGAGGTTCTCGGGATCATGAACCACCTCCATGCCCCTTCCTCCCAGTACATAAGAAGGCCGCACCATAACGGGATAACCAATCTTCTCTGCAATGGCCAAAGCCTCGTCCGCATTCACCGCCATCCCGGCCTCTGGCATAGGAATCTCAAGCTTCTCCATAATGGCCCGGAATCGATCCCGATCCTCCGCAAGGTCAATGATCTCCGGACTGGTGCCCAAAATACGCACACCGTTCTTCTCAAGCTCCGCCGCCAGATTAAGCGGTGTCTGCCCGCCAAACTGCGCAATCACGCCCACAGGCTTCTCCTTCTCGTGAATGCTCAATACATCCTCCAGGGTCAGAGGCTCAAAATACAGCTTATCCGAGGTATCATAATCCGTAGAAACCGTCTCAGGGTTACAGTTGACAATAATCGTCTCAAAGCCCAGCTTTTTAAGGGCAATGGCCGCATGGACACAGCAGTAATCAAACTCAATTCCCTGGCCGATCCGATTGGGTCCCCCACCCAGAATCATGATCTTAGGCCGATCCGCATGGACCGTACTATGATCCGACGCATTGTAGGTAGAGTAATAGTAAGCACTGTCCTTGGTACCGCTTACATGAACCCCCTCCCAGGCCTCCGTCACGCCGATGGCAATGCGTCTCTTACGGATATCCTCCTCAGGAACCCCGAGAATCTGGCTTAAATACCGATCAGAGAAGCCGTCCTGCTTCGCCTTCTTTAAGGCGGCGTCTTCCGGAACCCGGCCCTTGCTGGAGGCCAAAAGGGCTTCCTCCTCTTCCACCAGCTCCCGCATCTCATCAATAAAATAATGCTTGATCTTCGTCAGCTCATAAAGCTCCTGTGTCGTGGCGCCCTTGCGAATTGCCTCATACATAATAAACTGCCGCTCACTGGTGGCCGCATGGAGCATTTTCAGAAGCTCACGCTTGGTCTTATTATGAAAATCCTTGGCAAAGCCCAGTCCATAGCGCCCGTTTTCCAGGCTTCGGATGGCCTTCTGGAAGGCCTCCTTGTAGGTCTTGCCAATACTCATCACCTCGCCTACGGCGCGCATCTGGGTGCCCAGCTTGTCCTCCACACCCTTGAACTTCTCAAAGGCCCAGCGGGCAAATTTAATCACCACATAGTCTCCGTCCGGCACATACTTATCAAGCGTTCCGTATTTGCCGCAGGGAATCTCATCCAGGGTAAGTCCGGAGGCAAGCATGGCGGAAACCAGGGCAATGGGGAAACCGGTAGCCTTGGAGGCCAGGGCTGAGGAACGGGAGGTTCTGGGATTGATCTCGATGACAATATCCCGATCTGTCACCGGATCGTGGGCCCACTGGACATTGGTTCCGCCGATCACCTGAATCGCCTCGGCGATGCGGTAAGACTTTTCCTGAAGTCTTTTCTGAATGTCCTCGGAAATGGTGAGCATGGGGGCGGAACAGAAGGAATCTCCCGTATGCACGCCCAGAGGATCGATATTTTCAATAAAGCACACGGTAATAATATTGTTCTTGCTGTCCCGGACCACCTCAAGCTCCAGCTCCTCCCAGCCCAGGATCGACTCCTCCACCAGAACCTGCCCTACCAGGCTTGCCTGAAGGCCTCTGGCTGTGACGGTTTTTAGCTCCTCTACGTTGTAGACAAGACCGCCTCCGGCGCCTCCCATGGTGTAGGCAGGCCGCAAGACCACGGGATAACCGAGCCTTTCCGCAATGGAAACCGCTTCTTCCACCGTGTAGGCCACCTCGCTTCTTGCCATCTCAATCCCCAGGCTGTCCATAGTATGCTTAAACTCAATTCGATCCTCGCCGCGCTCAATGGCATCCACCTGAACGCCGATGACCTTCACCTGGTATTTGTCCAGAACACCCGCCTTGGAAAGCTCCGAGCAAAGATTAAGACCGGACTGTCCGCCGAGATTCGGCAATAAGGCATCTGGTCTTTCCTTCTCAATTATCTGTGTCAGCCGTTCCACATTGAGCGGCTCAATATAGGTTACATCTGCAGTTCCGGGATCGGTCATAATGGTGGCCGGATTGGAATTTACCAATACAATCTCATAGCCCAGCTTCTTGAGCGCCTTGCACGCCTGTGTGCCGGAATAGTCAAACTCACAGGCCTGGCCAATGATGATAGGGCCGGATCCGATAATCAAAACCTTGTGGATATCGTTTCTCTTACTCATATATGTTCTCCTCTTTATAAATTAGCAGGGCAGGCACAAAGCTTACCATACCCTGCTTTTTGCTACTCTAAAATGATGGTGAACGGGCCGTCGTTTAAAAGCTCCACCTTCATCTCGGCGCCAAAGCTTCCTTTTTGAACCCTTGCGCCCTGTTCCTTACAGCGCGCAATGATATATTCGTACAGCTCCCTGGCAAGCCTTGGATCCCCCGCATTGGTAAAGCCCGGCCGGTTGCCGTGGCTACAGTCCGCATAGAGGGTAAACTGGGAAACAAGAAGAAGCTCCCCGTCCACATCCTTTAGGGACAGATTGGTTTTTCCGTTTTCATCCTGAAAAATCCGAAGTCCCAGCAGCTTTTTCACCAGCCGATCCGCCTCCGCTTTAGTATCCTCCCGTCCTACGCCGATGAGGACCAGAAAGCCCTTTCCGATACTTCCAATAACAGTCCCATCCACCGTTACCGATGCATGGGACACTCTCTGTATGACAAACTTCATAAAAATAATAACTCCTAGATTCGTTCGTGCTCTTTTTCCTTGTATGTAATAAATTCCCGGATGATATGAATGGCGCCTTCAATGCCAAGGGTACTGGTATTGAGACATAGATCATAGCCGGCCGCATCTCCCCATTTTTTACTGGTATAATAATTGTAATAGCTGGCCCGGCCCTTATCCGTCTTGCGGATCAGCTCCTTGGCCTTGGCATCGGTGAGATCATGCCGTCTGGCAATGCGGACAATGCGAGAAGGAAGATCTGCGTAGAGAAATACATTGATCACATTGGGGACATTTTCCAGAGCATAATCTGCACATCTTCCCACGATCACACAGGGACCCTCTGCGGCAATCTTCTTGATGCTGTCAAACTGCGCCAGAAAAACCTTGTGATTTAAAGGCATCTCTGAAAATGCGGCCGAAGAATAGCCGGTGGAATAAGTGTCCATTACCAGAGAATACAAAAAGCTGTTGGTAGGCTTCTCGTCATGATTTTCAAATAACTCCTGACATAAGCCGCTGTCCTTGGCCGCTCTGGACAAAAGCTCCTTGTCGTAGCAGGGAATTCCAAGCTCCTGCGCAAGCTTTATTCCAATATCGTGGCCACCGCTGCCGTACTGCCGTCCAATTGTAACAACTGTATGATTTGCCATTCTGATCATCCTTTCTCTGTCTATGATTCTTTTAGACTCATAATAATTCCCTTGGCAATTCCCTTTGCCAGATCGTTTTGATAGCTGTCGTCGAAAAGCTTTGCGGCTTCCTCCGTATTACTCAGAAAGCCTACCTCTATGAGGATTGCCGGCATCTGGGTATCGGCAATAATGCTGAAGCTTCCCTCCAGAGTTCCGCCGTCCATGGCGCCGCTTTCCTTAACAAGGGCTTTCTGAACCGTTTCCGCCAGATACTGACTCTGGGCATTGCCTTTCTTATAGTAACTGATTGCTCCGGAAGCGCCGGTGTCATCTGAGTAGCCTCCGTGAATGCTCACCAGCAGATCGGCTCCCGATTCATTGGCCTTCAAAGCCCGATCCTCCTTGGCAATCCGCGTATCATCCTCACGAATCATGACTACCTGACAGCCCTGACCCTCCAGCATGGTTTTCAGCTTGGAAGCGATGTCAAAGGTTACATTCTTCTCCACCGTATCGCCATTGCTCTGTCCGATGTCCTCGCCTCCGTGGCCGGCGTCAATAGCTATGACAAAGGTGTCGCCCTTGGCAGAAATCTCCTTGGCCTTGCCCCCGCCGGAAACAAGACGGACGATTCCGAAAATGATCAATCCCAGAATCGCAAGAACCAGGATTCCGCCGCCGATGAGAATCATCATCCGAATCCTTCTTTTGCGTTCCCGCTCCTTCTGCCGTCTTCTTCTGGCCTCCATTCTTCTCCGACGCTCCGCCGGGGACATCTCCCTTTCTCTTTCGTTGCGCTCCATGGCTTTTGTTCATCCCCTCATTCTTTTTGTATCCGCTTTCGCAGCAAGATTGCCGCTTACTTTTCCCACTTTTCACAGAGGGCCTGTAATTGATCCGCAAGCTTTGCCAAGTCTTTATTGGCCCAGCCTCTGCTTCGATCGATCAGGCGCAGAACTCTCTTTCCAACCTCCACCAATCTATCATATACGGTAGAGGTGGGTTTGGCAAGCCTTTTCTCTCTCTCGATCCGTACCTTATTGCCCACTTGAAGATGGGTATTGGTAATCAAATCGTAGCAGCCGCCGCTGTAAGGGGCCCTGGCATCATAGCCGTAATAATCCTGCAGACACTCCACGAATTGATCGCATATGGTATCCTCTCCATGAACCACAAACACTCTTCTGGGCTTTTTCTCAAAGCCCTGGAGCCAGGAAATCAGTCCTTCCTTATCCGCATGTCCGCTGATGCCCGCCAGCTTCGCAATCTTGGCCCGTATCTCAATCTCCTCACCGAACAGCTTTACGGTAGAAGCGCCCTCCACAATGGCACGGCCCAAAGTTCCCACAGCCTGATAGCCCACAAAGAGAATGGTGCTGTCGGCTCTCCAGAGATTGTGCTTTAAGTGATGCCGGATACGCCCGGCCTCGCACATGCCGGAGGCTGAGAGGATGACCTTCGGCTCCTCATCAAAGTTAATGGCCTTTGACTCATCACTGGTAATGGACAGATTGAGCCCTGGGAAGGAAATGGGGTTGATGCCCTTTCTCACGAGCTCCAGTGTGGCTTCGTCAAAGCATTCGTACATATTTTTATTGAAAATGGTGGTAGCCTGAACGGCCAAAGGACTGTCCACGTAGACCTTGAAGCCCTCATGTCCCCGAATCAGCCTTCGTTCCTTGATCTCCCGCAGGAAATAGAGCATTTCCTGTGTTCTGCCTACGGCAAAAGAGGGAATGACCACATTGCCGCCCCGATCAAAGGTCTCCTGCAGGATAGCGGTCAGGGACTCTACATAGTCAGGACGCTCCCCGTGGCTGCGATCTCCATAGGTAGATTCCATGACCACATAGTCGGCCTCCTCCACGGTCTTTGGCTCCTTTAAAATCGGTTGATTGTGATTGCCGATGTCGCCGGAGAATACAACCTTACGCTTCTCTTCCCCTTCGGTCAGCCAGATTTCAATGCAGGAGGATCCCAGAAGATGCCCCACATCCGTAAAGCGAATCGTAATTCCCTCAGCCACCGAAATCTGCTCTCCGTAGGCACAGCCGCAGAGCAGCTTTATGGCTCCGTCCGCCGCAGCCATGTCATAGAGAGGAACATACTCTTCCCCGCCGGAACGTCTTGCCTTCCGGTTCCGCCATTCCGCCTCAAACATCTGAATGTGGGCGCTGTCCCGAAGCATCACCTCACACAGATCCCGGGTGGCCTTGGTAGCGAAGATCACGCCCCGAAAGCCCTGCTTATACAAAAGGGGCAGAAGACCCGAATGATCGATATGAGCGTGGGTTAAGAATACAAAATCAATATCTGCCGCCGCTACGGGAATCTCTCGATTCTTATAATAGTCGGGCCCCTGCTCCATACCGTAATCGATGAGCATCACTTTATTGCAGGCCTCCAGCATATGACAGCTTCCCGTTACTTCATGTGCCGCTCCCAAAAATGTAAGCTTCATTTGACATCTCCTTTCGTTTTTTTACGAGCATTTTTCTACCTTTATTATATCGTTTTTCAGGCGGAAATACAATGAAAACGTTCTTTTAGCATGGCAATCTCCCGGGCCCAGCCGGCATCGTCGTTGGGAGTTTCCAGAATAAAGGGAAGCTCTCTTAAAGCAGGGTGATTGATGATACGCTCAAAGGCGGCAAGACCGATAAATCCCTCTCCAATGGGAGCATGCCGGTCCTTGTGGCTTCCTCTTGGATTCATGCTGTCGTTGATGTGGACGGCCTTAAGCCTTGCAAGCCCCAAGGTTTTATCAAACGCCTCCAATACGCCGTCCAAATCCTCCACAATATCATAGCCCGCGTCCCACACGTGGCAGGTATCCAGGCAAACGCCCATCTTTTCGGAGAGCTCCACCTGCTGAAGGATCCGGGAAAGCTCCTCAAAGCTTCGCCCGATCTCGCTGCCCTTGCCGGCCATGGTCTCCAGAAGCACGGTGGTAGTCTGCTCTTGCTTAAGACAGGTATTGAGCATCTTGGCAATCAGACGGATTCCGGCTTCCTCCCCCTGTCCTACATGGCTTCCCGGGTGGAAATTATAATAATTGCCAGGCGTGTATTCCATGCGCTTTAAATCATCCGCAAAGGTCTCTCTTGCAAAGCGGCGGACGTCCGGCTTGTCAGAACAGGCATTTAAGGTATAGGGGGCATGGGCTACGATTTTTCCATAGCCCTGCTCTTTCCAAAGGCTTTGAAAGCGCTCCACATCCTCCGAAAGGATGGCCTTTGCGCTTCCTCCCCGGGGATTTCGGGTGAAAAAGGCGAAGGTATTGGCTCCAAGCTTTAAGGCCTGCTTTCCCATGGCCTCATACCCCTTGGAGGAGGAAATATGACTTCCAATATGCAGTATCATCACAAAACTCCTGTTCCTAAAGGGCCTGTTCCTTCAGCGTCACGGTCACCCAGCCGGTTTCATAGTTAAATCCGGCCTCCAGGCCCACCGGCGTGTAGAAAAATACGGCTTTCTCGGGATCCGTTAAGATTTCCACCAGTTCCTCCGCACTCCGATCCTGCACGGCGTCCACGCCGTCGTTCTGAAGCTTATCCTGGGACTGGAAGCGCATGGCCAGGTCCAGATCGATCTCAACCATTTCCTCCGGCGCTATCATTTCTCCCGTTTCGATGGAGAAGGTGCAGGCGTCTAAAAGAACCTCGGTGACATTTTTCTTATAAAAATTGTGCTTGAAAACCACACTGATTTTATCCTCATCCATCAGCGTTACATAGCCGAAGGTGGAGATACCGCTCTCACATTCCTTATAGGAATCCCGATAAGCCAAAGCCCGCTCCCGGATCGTGTCGTTGATCTGGCTTAGCTGTCCGGCGTCCTCCATCTCCAGAAGAGGGTAAGTGGTATAGTAGGTACAGTCATCCTCCGAATCATCGGGATCCAGGGATTCCACCACCCACTGGAGGCTGTAATTCAGATCCGTGCGGGTACAGTCTACGATCTCCTGATAATAGGGATCGCTTTCGTCCGGCTCATAATAGCCGTAATCATAGTCGTAATCGTCGTCGTAGCCGCCGTAGTAATCATCATAAAACTCGTCGTAGGTATCTCTCTCGGACCTTCGCTCCTCCCCCCGGACACTGTCACGGGTAGAATTGGCCACAGCTACAAAGAGAGCAATCACAAGTCCCAGCACCAGAACTACCACAGCAATGACACTGATCACAATGGCGACTGTGTGATTCTTTTGCTTGGTAGGTGTGGCATACACATAGGTGGGCTGGACTCCCGGACCTCCATAGCCGTTTGACATGCCGGGATTTCCGTTTGGCGGCATGGGAGTTTGAGGGTTCTGCATGGGATAACCGTTCTGCATCTGAGGCGGCCTCTGGTTTCCATAGCCGCAGCTCTGGCACATGCCATTCTGCATTAAAGCCCCGCAGCGGGGGCAAAAGTCAAAATCTCGTTTCTCGCTCATGCTTCTCCTCCTGTCAGTTCATCCAAATTTTTCCCGTAAGCATCCATAAAATATTCTAAAAACAGCTCTGCCTCCGGAAGCCTCATCTGCCGGATATGGCAAAGAGTCTGCTCCTTGGCGCGGACAAATTCCAGATTGCCGGTCTGCTCCTCCTCTACACATTTGATGTAGGCGGACAGCTTGTCGGCGGCCTTTACCAGCTTCCAAAGATAGTCATCCTCCGACTGCTTTTCAAAAATCCTCCGGTAAGCCTCCTGCATACTGTCCGGAAGCATACGAAGAAGGGTATGTGATGCTTTGCGCTCAATGTCCTTATAGGTATTTTTGATTTCCGTGTTATAATATTTCACCGGCGTGGGCATATCTCCCGTAATAATCTCCGTCGCATCGTGATATAAGCCAAGAACAGCCGCCCTTTCCGCGTTAAGCTCTTTTTTTAAGCCGGTAGTGCCAATCACTGCCAGGGCATGGGCGATCATGGAAACCTCCAGACTGTGCTCGCTTAGGTTCTCGTCTCGGGAATTGCGCATCAGAGCCCAGCGATCGATGTATTTCATCCGGGACATCATGGCAAAAAAACTGTTCATGCCTTTTCCCTCGTCCTTCCTCTCTTTTTCTTTGCCTGAATCCTGCAGATATTGCTGGTCAGACAGGTGCTGTATTTCTTGAGATACCTTTGATATTCTGCTATGGGGAGGTAATATTCCTTTCCCCAGGAGGATATCTGAAAATAATCATCTATCATACCTGTAACCACCACAAAATGAGCCTTTGTCTCTGTGGCATACAGGTATTCTCCGTTTTCCTTCCGATAAAAAGGAACCTTATGCTGCCCCCAAAACACGGGGAAATTGGGACCGATAGCCAGAATGACCGGAATATCCTGCCGGAGCATTTCTTCGATTCGGGGCAGAATCTTTCCCGGATAGACACACCAGCTGGCCTTCAGATCGATCCGGTAATGGCGGAAATAACGGTTCATGGCAAGGGGGAGGAAAAAACCGGGAACCCCAAAGCCGGGAATAACGGAAAGATATCTGCGGCGCATTTTCATCAGGTAGCGCTCATAGCGGGGATAGGACAAAAGGCCGTCTTCTCGCAGCATTCCATACAGAAGATCCGTCTCGCAGGAGGTCTGATGAAGTCCCAGGTACAAAAGCACATCCGCCATTCCCACCACGCCGCAGCCGTATTTACGCATGATACGACTGGATGACCAAGTCTGACTTCCTCCAAAAGAGCGGTCGTTCTGTGTTTTTATGGAAAAATATGGATGCCTCAGGCTGTAACGCTTTGTTTCCATATGGTTTCTCCTTTTATCTTCATGCCTATTTTAACAGTATACCACAAAAAGAGACGGATGTCATCATGCCGTCTTCTGTTATTGCAAATAATCTGAATTTTACGTTACTGTTCACACATCACGGTTCCGCGAGGTGTTTCCGCACATTTTGTGCGGAAATCCCGAGTTTTTCAGCGCGAAATCGCACCTTTTTGCGATTTCTGTGCCACGCGAAGCGTGTTGCTGGTCACGGAGTGAACAGTAACAATTTTACATACTGGGGTTCTCCTTACATGGGTTTTAGATTTTTATTAAGTCTATCCACCATCCACGCAATCCGCTTTTCCCGTCCGTCATCCGTATTTGCATCAAAAAACGCCCGTGTATAAGTCTTCTTCACAGATAAAGACATCGCCTGAAAATTTGTATAGGCAGGCTCATGGCTTTCCAATATCGCAGAGAGCTGTGCAATCTGCTCTTTCGTAATAACCGCCAGCGGATTTACCGCATCCCATTGGCCGTTCTTTTTGGCTTCCTCTATTTTCTTTCTGCCAAAATCAGTCATATGTCCCTGCTCTTCAAGCCTTTTGGCTAATTCCTTGTTTTTGCCCGACCACTTGCTTTTCTCCCTGCGCATCGAAAAATACTTTTTATAGGTTTTATCGTCAATCTTCAAACATTAAAAAATCTATGTAATCATCTTTTATCATCATTGACAAATGGCGTGGAAGTTTCTATTTCATTTGTATAAAGAAAGCCAGACCGATAATCACTATGGCCTGGCCTCCTTGTGGCAATTTGTCCTATTTTGCGCTAGGCTTATGCTACAGCGCTACTGCACGGTCTTAGAGTCGGCGCTTGCCGCCTCTGCCGCCTGGGCCTGCTCCACAACCTCCCGGAAGCCTGCCGCCACGGCGCCGGAGGTAATGGTGGCTCCGCTGACTGCGTCCAGATGAGTGCTTACCTCATCAATGTAAGCGTCGGAAAGCTCCAGAAAGGAGGTTTCATTGTACTGGGCAATGGCTTTCTGTCCGATGGCCGGCGTTTCGGAATTGCCCTCGGCCGTAAGCGCGGTGATGCGCTCATCCTCCACGGTCAGCGCGATGATTACTTCACCGCCATAGCCCTGGTTGGAGGCCGTGTAGGTAACTCCTCCGCCTTTGCCGGTAAGAAGGCGGTAGATAGGATTGGATAAAGCGGTTACAAAAATCATCAGAAAGACGATCGCAATGAGAGAAAGGATTCCTTTTTTGCTGGGTTCTGCCTGTAATGCCATAGGTATGTCTCCTTAAAGCTTCTTTTATTGAGAGCATACCCAGTTGTCGTGCTTTCTATTCCTGAGGCAGAGGTGGAAAGCTGGATTCACGGCCTTAAAAAGCTATTTTGGAAGCAGGCTTCCCATATAATAAAAGCCCTTACAGCTCTCAAGCCTCACCTTTTGGATGCTTCCAATCAAAGAGGGATCTCCTGGAAAATGTACCAAAAGATTGTTGCTCATCCGTCCGGTTAACAGGGAGGGATCGTGCTCGTTGACCTCCTCGATCAGAACCTCCTGAACCGTATCTGCAAAGCGGGCTGTCTGTGCCCTGGCATTTTCCTGCACCACAGCGAGAAGCCGGTCAAAGCGAGACTTTACCTCTGCCTCAGGCACCTGATTTTCCATGGAGGCTGCCGGAGTTCCCGTTCGTTTGGAATAGACAAAAGTATAGGCGTTGTCATACCGGACTCTTTGCACCACATCCAGAGTTTCCAGAAAATCTTCTTCCGTCTCCCCCGGAAAGCCCACAATGATATCCGTGGTCAGGGAAATATCGGGAATTTCCCTACGGATCCGTTCTGCCAACTCAAGATATTGCTCCTTGGTGTACTTCCGGTTCATAGCCTTTAGGATGCGTGTGCTTCCGGATTGAAGCGGCAAATGGAGATGACGGCAGATTTTCCTGGATTCCTTCATCACCTCTATGAGCTCCGGTGACAAATCCTTGGGGTGAGAGGTCATAAAACGGATACGTGCAATTCCTTCCATCTCTTCCACCCGGCGTAAAAGCTCGGCAAAGGAAATGGGATCCTTTAAGGTTTTGCCGTAGGAATTCACATTTTGCCCCAAAAGCATGATCTCGGATATTCCTTCTTCAGCCAGGGTTTTAATCTCCCCCAGAATGTCTTCCGGCTTTCGGCTGCGCTCCCGCCCCCGCACATAGGGAACGATGCAGTAGCTGCAAAAATTGTTGCATCCAAACATAATATTGACTCCGGATTTAAAGGGATATTTTCGAAGAGCAGGCAGATCCTCCACGATCTCTTCTGTGCCCTCCCAGATATCAATGATCTGCTCATGGCTTTCCAAGGTTTTGGCCAAAAGCTCCGCAAACTTGAAGATATTGTGGGTGCCGAAAATAAGATCCACAAACCGGTAGCTTTTTTTCAGCTTTTCCACTACTTCCGGCTCCTGCATCATACAGCCGCAGAGGGCAATGCGCATCTTGGGATTCTGCTTCTTCTCATGCTTTAAGCGTCCCAGATGGCCGTATACCTTGAGGTTGGCATTTTCCCGCACCGTGCAGGTGTTGTAGATCACAAAATCCGCCTGCTCGTTTTCTGCCTCCACAAAGCCCGCCTTCCTTAGGATACCCGTGAGCTTTTCCGAATCCCGGGCGTTCATCTGGCAACCGAACGTTTGAGTAAATGCCAGCGGGGATCGCCCGTTTTTTTGTTCAAACTCCCGAACCCATTCCCGGCATTTTGCCATAAAGTAATATTGCCTGTCCGGTTCTTTTGCCGGCGGCTCTGATTTTAACTCTATTTTTTCTAAATCAATCTCATGATACATTTTGCTTGACTTCTTCCTCTTCTATTTCTTTTGTTGCCACTATATCTACGCCTGTTCCTGCCACATCTGAAAGAATTACGGCTCCCATTTTCACAGGCGCCTTAAGGCAAATCTGCTTTAATTCCCGGACACAGGCAAACATTTTTTCCTTGGGAATGGCTTCTCTTGTTTTGACAGATACCATGGGAAGGACTCCGCCGGTGACCCTTACGGTGGAGGTGACCATTCGTACCGGATTTGTGACCTCCTTTTTGGCATACTCCGCCCCACGCTTACAGGTATTTCCCTTTATCTCAAGGATACATGTCCCTTCCAGTGTAACCGTAAGGGCACAGCCTAAAGGACAATTGATGCAGGTTAGGTTTTTCGTTTCCATCGTTGGTCAGTCCTCCTCAATCATGACGGTAATGAATGCTAAGTCCGGATGTGCAAGCAGCTTTTTTTTGTGAAGCCTCACTTCCTCCATTTCTCCGGGCGCCGCAATCGGGCGCTTTTTATGAAGCACTCTCTTATCATCAAAATAAACGCTCACATAGCTGTCCTTATACACCCTGTCAACCCGAAAACGTAAGGGAAGCTCCTCGTCCATCCTGGAAACGCAAAGCGTCTCCGGAACCGTGTAGCGGACTCCGAATCCGGGCTTTAACGGAATCTCCGGCGCAAAATCCTTCTTTTCCCCGGTAGTTTTTACATAGTGCGCCGCATTTCTTCCGGCCAAAGCCGCTTCCTTTGAGACAAAATCCACCAGATCGTGTACATGGAGTACATTGCCGCAGGCAAAGACGCCTTTTAAGCTGGTCTCCAGGCTTTCGTTGACTCTGGGGCCAGAGGTGACGGGATTTAATTTTACACCCATTTCCCGGGAAAGCTCATTTTCCGGAATCAGACCTACGGAAAGAAGAAGGGTATCACAGGAGTAACATTCCTCTGTCCCTGGAATGGGCTTCCCTTTCTCGTCAACCTCAGCCAGGGTTACGCCCTCCACCCGCTCCTTTCCCTTGATATCCACCACCGTATGCTGAAGCTTTAGGGGAATGCCATAATCATTCAGGCACTGAACGATATTCCGCTTCAAGCCTCCGCTGTAGGGCATCAGCTCTGCCACAACCTGTACCCTTGCCCCCTCCAGGGTCATCCTGCGGGCCATAATAAGGCCAATGTCGCCGGAACCCAGGATCACAACCTCACGGCCGGGCAGCCGCCCTTCCATATTCACAAGCCTTTGGGCGGTTCCGGCAGTATAAATCCCTGCCGGACGGTATCCGGGGATATTTAACGCGCCTCTGGGCCGCTCCCGACAGCCCATGGCCAGGATCAGAGCCTTTGCCTTAAGCTGAAACATTCCTTCCTCCCGGTTTATTGCCGTTACCACTTTTTCAGGACTGATGCTCATTACCATGGTATTGAGAAAATACGGGATCTTAAGCTCCTCTGCCCGGCTGACAAAGCGATTGGCATACTCCGGACCGGTCAGCTCCTCCGAAAAGGTGTGAAGGCCGAAGCCATTGTGGATACACTGATTTAAGATCCCTCCAAGCTCCCGGTCTCTTTCCAGGATCAAAAGATTCTCCACTCCGTTTTCTCTGGCGGATATTGCGGCGGCCAGACCTGCCGGACCGCCGCCAATGATAATGATGTCGTAGTTTTTCATGTTTATGCTCCTGCTCTTTTATAAGTGATCCTTGTTTTGTCCCAGAAGCATCTGAGAATTTCCGCCGGATTTGGTAATCTCTTCCGGCAAAAGGCAGAGCTCCCGGGCCAGAATCTCCATCACCCGGGGCGTACAAAAGCCTCCCTGACAGCGCCCCATTCCGGCTCTTACTCTGCGCTTGATGCCGTCCAGAGATTTTGCCCCCAAGGGACGGCGAATTGCCTCCAGAATCTCCCCCTCGGAGATCATTTCACAGCGGCAGACAATATTGCCATAAGCCGGCTGCTTACGAATCAGCGCATTTCGCTCCTCAAGACTCATAGCACTTATTTTTTTAAGGCCCTTTCTTTCGGAAAGAAAGTCATCCTTTTCCTTCAGGTTCATGTTTTTTCGCAGTAGCTCTGCTACCAGTTCCCCGATGGCAGGACAGCTTGCAATTCCCGGGGATTCAATGCCGATACAATCGATAAAGCCTTTGGAATCCTCCACCTCTTCAATGATAAAATCTTCTCCCTCAGGGTGGGCTCTCAGTCCTGCAAAGGAGGTGATGATCTGCCTTTCCTGGATCCCCTCCACGCTTCTTTTGGCACTCTCCAAGACCTGGGAGAGCCCCTCGGCCGTGGTATTCGTTCCCTCCTTATTCTCCGTATCAATGGCTGTCGGCCCCATCAGAAGATTGCCGTGAACGGTGGGAGTGACGAGAATCCCCTTTCCTTTCTGATCCGGCAGAGGAAATATCGTTCTGCTCACATGAGCGCCTGCTTCTTTATCAAGGAGGCAATAGTCTCCCCTGCGGGCTGTGAAACGAAGCTTCTGCTTGCTTACCATATTGTGGAGCTTGTCCCCGTAGAGGCCGGCGGCATTTACCACACAGCGGGCTTTCAAGACGCCGCGGGTGGTGGTAAGCTCATAGCCTTCCGCAAGTTTTTGAATCCCGGTTACCTCTGTCTGAAATTGGAAATTAACGCCGTTGGCATAGGCGTTTTCCGCCAATGCAAAATTCAGTTCAAAGGGGCAGACAATTCCCGCCGTAGGAGCATAAAGGGAAGCATACACCTCCCGGGAAACATGGGGCTCCAGCTCTAAGGTTTCCTCTCTGTTTAAAATGCGAAGCCCTTGCACCCCGTTTGCAATCCCCCGCTCATAAAGGGCCTTAAGCTTCGCAAGATCAGGCTCTCCAAAACACAGAACCAGAGAACCGATTCTGAGAAAAGGGAAATCCAATTCCCTGGAAAGCTTCCCCATAAGCTCATTTCCACGCACATTGAGCCTTGCCTTCTGTGATCCTTCTGCCGCATCGTAACCGGCGTGCACAATAGCGCTGTTGGCCTTAGAAGTGCCACAGCAAACATCCTCCTCCTTTTCGAGTACGCAGATATTCGCCTGATACCGGGACAGCTCCCGGGCTATGGATGAGCCACAGACGCCGGCTCCGATGATAATCACATCATACATCTTGCTAAAACTCCTTTTTCGATTTTGGAAACGAAAGACGTAATTCCCTCAATCCTCCGATTGCTCACAAATCATGCAAGAACATCCAAATTCTTATATTCTTTCATCCGCTCCTCAATCATCTCCCAGGTAATGTCTGAGGATACAAATTCATAGTCGCTCCAAATTCTTGCAAGCTCCCCTTTGATCTGAGGAACCTCCTCCAAATTGGCAGCGCCGTTTCGCACATAATAATCGGGAAGCAGGGCACCGGCAATGATCCCCGTCTCCGGCGCCGGCTCCTCCTCTCCCTGGCTTAAAGCGCATACCATCTTTAGCACTCCGTCCAGATAGGCATCCATCTCCAGATGAATTCCCTGAAGCCCATTCAAATCAAATATCTGGAAAGGCGCCCCTTCTGGAACGCGGATTTCACTTCCCATTCCCCAG
Organism: Lachnospiraceae bacterium; assembly: GCA_022791635.1. Taxonomy (GTDB): domain Bacteria; phylum Bacillota; class Clostridia; order Lachnospirales; family Lachnospiraceae; genus Laedolimicola. Next base: position 6,821 of record JAAVZL010000003.1, on the reverse strand, counting down.
AAGGCCGGATCATCTCCCAGCTCATAGAACGCACTGCACAGATCACGGATCCCGTTAAACGCCTCTTCTGTGGGCGGCTCCTGTAAAGCCTTGAACACCGTATCCACAGCCCATCCAAGCCTTCCAAACACCTCACAGCCAGGAAGGGCCGCCAGATGCTCTCCCAATTTCACAAGCCTTGCCAGAGACAGAAGCCCCCAGATGCGCACCTTGGCATATCGAAGCCCCTCAGACTTTTCCTCGATCATAGCAGGCACATCATTGTACAAAAGAGGTGCATCCTCCAGCTCCCCAATTCGATCAGAACAGTCCTCCGTGAGAGCCTCCCCCACCTTTTCGTAGACCGCATCCCTGGCGCTGTAAATGGTATCCGCCCGGCAAAGCCACAGATTTGCCTCATTTAGCCTTCCCTGCTCCATAGCATCCACTCCAAGCTGATAATAAGCCTTTACAAGCCCCACCCAGTCCTTCTTCCGCTGGCACTCTCCTATGCGTTCCAGGGGAGAGACCTCCTTTTTTCCAAATAAATTAAACATTGTGCTATCGCTCCTTTTGCTCTGATTTATAAAAAGCCCATTGCTGTTATTTATTATACGATACGATTCCATTCCGAACAAGAGCAAAAAAAGATTGTTGCAAACAAATCCATACCGGATGTGAAATACCATAAAGTTCTCCATATTTTTTACGATATAATAAATAGGAATTACAATTAAGAAGGGGGAAATCCATATGTCAAGAATCATAGATTACAGTTATTTATTCCAAGGCCTGCCAGGCGCAGCCAAGACAGCCAATCCCATAGGAAGCTTTCAGCTCTCAAGCCTCAACAGCCCCTCCGTCCAGGCACAGCTAAAGGCAGCAGGCATCAATACCAACAGCAAGCAATACAAAGCCGTCATAAACGAAATGATGCAGGCCAGCAAAGGAAACAAAGCCATGTACACTAACATCCAGGCCATCAAAAACTCCATGAAATCCTATGACAAGGACGGCGACTACATCGATCCCACCACCGGCCTTGCAGGCCTGTTGCTAACCGAAGAAAACGCCGCCAGCCGCAAACGCATCATCTCCATCCCCGAAAGCAGCAAAGAAGAAATGTTCAACCAAACCAAAAAAGAATTCCTGCGGGAAAACGGCATCCTAAACGGCGACACCACCCGCCGCTCCGACGTCTACACCAACATGTACCGCAAAGTCACGAAAAACGACCGCCTTGCAGCAGGCTACACCATGCAGCAATACGAACGTGCCTACCGCCAGGCCTTTCTCTCCGCCGCCAGAGAAGCCGACCCCACCTGGGAAATCGGCCGCCCAATCCCTTACGGCGCCCTGGACAACATCACCCGAGAATCCGTAGAAAGCCACCTCCAAAAATCCGGATCCACCTTCAACCAAAAAGCATAAGCCTAAAGACAGAATTCACTCACTCCCCACAACACAGGAACCTTGGAAAGATAAGGCCGCTGGTTTTTCCAAGGTTCCGTCCGTCACATCAAATCCCTCTTCTCCACCCCCAAGACCGAAAGCCCCCCAAACCCCAGCGAAGCAACCATCAAAATCAAAGGAACTATTGCCTGATCCCGAAGCGTAACATCCCCCACATTCGCCTGAGTCAAAACAATCAGCAAAAAGGAAGTAACAATCACCGCCTTCGACGATTTCATCCGAAGTCCTACAAACAGCGCCGCAAACCCCATAGTAACAGTCACCCCGGATTTCACAAACACCTGCACATAAAACCCAGCCTCCGTCATATCAAAATCAACGGCAAATGCCGGTGTCAGAAAACGTGCTCCAACAAAAACACACCCATAAAGCAGCAGCTTTGCCAGCGCCAGCGCTGCAAAATTAAAAATCCAAACTGCCAGCATCTGGGAAACCAGAATCCTCTGCCGTTTAATCGGATAAGAAAACATAAGATTCATGGTCTTATTCTGATAAGCCCCCACAATAAAGGATGCCAGCATCACCCCCGTAAAAACCAAAAAGCTCATACTGGTAAGCATTTCAATAGAGGAAGAGAGCATCCCCGTCTCCAAAGCCGCATCCGGCACTCCGGTCTCCGGATCATTCACAATCCCCAGAAACGCAAAAGCAAAGACAAACAGACACAGCATAAGAGCCAGCAAAACCGCATTCCGAACATATTTCCCAATCCTGTTTTTCTTCCATTCCAATTTAATCAGCTTTAACATCCCGATCCTCCCCCGTCAACTTCAGAAAATAATCCTCCAGTGTTTCCGACTTCTTTCCAAGGGCCGTTACCTCCACTTCTGCAAGGGCAAGAGCCTTTGAAAGCTCCCAAGTGGAAACCCGGCTGTCATAGATGCGAAACTGCCTTTCAGAGACAAGCTTAAAATTCGTAAGTCCCAGCTTCTCGGAAAGCACATAAGCCGTCCGCTTAGGGTTTTCCACAGAGAGCTCAATAAATGCAAAGCTCATGTCCCGAATTTCCTCCATGGAGACTTCCTTTTGAATCCTTCCGTGGTGAATCACACCAATGGTATCCGCAATGCTCTCAATCTCCGAGAGTAGATGGCTGGAGATCAGAACGGTAATTCCATATTCTGCGCACAACGTTTTTAAGAGCTCCCGGATTTCCTTCATACCGGCAGGATCCAGCCCGTTGGTAGGCTCGTCGAGAATCAAAAGCTCCGGTCTGGTAAGAATGGCCCGCGCAATCCCGAGGCGCTCCCGCATGCCCAGAGAATACTGTTTCACAGCCATGTTACCGGCGTCCGAAAGGGCCAAAAGCTCAAGCGCATGTTCTATGCTCCCGTGCTGATAGTAGCCCATATACTCTGCATGAAGCTTCAGATTCTCATACCCTGTCATATGCTCATAGAAGGTGGGAAATTCAATGATGCTTCCTATCCGCTTTAACACCTCATAAGACTGCGGCGTAAGCGTTTTCCCGAAAAGCTCCACGGTTCCGTCCGTAGGCTTCCAGAGGTTGGTAATCAGCTTCATGACCGTGGTCTTGCCTGCGCCGTTGGGACCAAGGAAGCCGTAGATCTCACCTTTTTTCGTGTGGAGGTTTACATCTCTCACCAATTCTTTTCCGCTTATGATCTTTGTAAGATGATTTGTCTGTAAAATATAAGACATTTTTTCTCCTTTCCTGGAACTTGACAAGTAGTTTGTATCGGAAATCCTTGTGTATATTTCTGGTACAGACCACTGGCGATTACTTACAATTATCATAATAACAACCGCATTTTTCAAAACTCTTGAATAAATCTTACAAATTTCTTTCAGTGTAATGGATTACAGAAGAGCTTTTTTAATCTAACTGTAAATACAGTTCTCTCATAAGGAATGCTCTCAAGGGAAAGCTCCCCTCCTAGCTGCAATGCCAGGCTTTTGGCGATTGCCAGACCCAGTCCGTTGCCCTGAACGCTGCGGCTTCGGGAATCATCCAGGGTAAAAAGTCGATCAAAGACATGCTCTGCAAATGCTTTCTCAATTCCTTTCCCTCTATCCACCACATCTATGTATACGTGTTTTTCGTCTGTCCTGAGAAACAGGCCCAAATATTTTCCCTCCAGGCCGTAGCGAAGCACGTTGGAAATAAGATTCAGCAGAATACGCTGTAAGGCCTCCCGGTTGGCCTGAATATAAACAGCATGTTCCGGCAGACCGATCTCCACCTGGAAATCCGCTTTTGTCAATATCTCGTAAAAATCCAGGATGCTTTCCCGGCAGACTTCACAGGCATCGATCTTAGATAGTTCTAAATCCATATCTCCCGCTTCTATTTTTGCCAGGGTAAAGAATTGATTGATCAGTTCCATAAGGTTTCTGGCTTTTTCCTCGGTCTTTGCAAGCATTTCCTCCGTGGCTTTGCCGTTTAACCTCATGATTTCCAGATATCCCAAAATTACCGTCATGGGTGTTTTCATGTCATGAGAAATGTTGGAGAGCATTTTTTTGGAAGCCGTCTCGGAACGGCGGTAATCGGCTTTTGCTCTCCGGTGATGCTCCAATATGCTGTTGATTTGTGCCGCCAGTTCCTTTAATTCTTGATTGTCTGTAAAAACCATGACGGATTCACTGCTGTCCGCAGCTATGATTTCTTCCAATTTTTTGTGGATTTCCCGCAATTTTCTCTGAGTACCGGTACGAAAGGCCCATTGCTGATACAGGATGATACCAAGGAGAATGCAAATGATTAGACATAGAAAAAACAAGATCGCCCCGCTGTTCATAAGAGTTCCCCCAGTTTATAACCGATTCCCCAGACAGTAAGCACATATTTGGGATTTCGGGAATCGTCTTCTATCTTATTCCGCAGCCTGCTGATATGTACGTTTACGGCATTTTCATCGCCGCAGTATGCGTCATTCCAGACGAGAGAGTATATTTGTTCTTTGGTATAAACTTTTTTGGGATTTTGCAAAAGGAGCTTTAAGATTTCGAATTCCTTTGCTGTCAGTTCAATCTTCTTTCCCTGTTTGGTCAGGGTATAATCGGACAGATTCATCAGCAATTCCCCCGCTGTCAGAGTAGACGGGATTGCAGCGGCTGTATTGTCATATTGGGTGGTTCTACGAAGATTTGCTTTGATTCTTGCCAGAAGCTCCACCACGGAAAAGGGCTTTGTGATGTAATCGTCCGCCCCCAGCCCCAGGCCCAGCATCTTATCTCCCTCCGTATCCTTTGCGGAAAGGATCATTATCGGAACAACGCTGGTTTTTCGAATATGCTGCATGACATCTATACCGCTGATTTTCGGGATCATCAGATCCAAAAGTACCAGATGGCAGGAGGAAGCGTCAAATTTGTCGCAGGCTTCCTGACCGTCGAAAGCACAGATTATCTCATAATTCTCTGCCGTTAAATAGTTTTTCAGCATTTCGCTGATTTCCCGGTCATCCTCCACCAGCAGGATCTTGTAATTGTTCATGGCTATGGCCCTCTTCCAAACTTCATTTCGTCGCTTTTTTGGACATCTATTGAATATCATACTATCATATACTATCTGGCTTTTCAATCTGTTCTGTGGTGGTATGAGGGCTTTTTGTTATGTCTATGGAAAAGTCCGTCTGCTGTCCGTCTGAATTGCTACTTCTATGGCCGATACTGCTCTGATATACGTTTTATCTGTCCGTCCTCCAATTCAATAATCCAGAGAATGGGAAATTCCATGTCCTGCAGATAGCTTTCAAATTCCGCCCTGCCAAGTTCCGCTACCGGACCCTGATGATTTTCCAGGGCAGCATAAGTACAGTCTTTATGAATGGGATATGTGATATCGTCACTTTCTGCGTCAACAACCTCAAAGCCTGCATCCTCATCATATTCCGGCTTCCAGTCTTCGCTTTCCATGGTTATCCAAAGCTTCCGATCCAGGGAAACAGAATCATTGTTAAATTCAGAGATATAGCCATAGATCTGTCCGCTTTGCGGAATTTCGGCAGCAGGCCGGCTGTCCGAATCGAGCGTGCCTGCAGGCTCCGTAACGGTATTTTCCTCTTCTTTATCCACGGGAAGTTCTTCCGTTTTTGGCGGATTAGCTGTGTCATCCGTATCGTTGGAAGCTTCCTTTGTTACCGTACAGCCTATGAGCGTTCCGAAAATGAATGTGAAAGCAATGGCACACAGGAACAGGCCCGCCCCATTTTTCTTTCCCTTTTTGTTTAAAATGTTAAGAAAACGCTTTTTCATAATATCTTTCCCTCCATAAAATTGTGTTGATAAAGGAGTTTTTCTGGTACAGTGTCTGTGAAGTGTGGAAAACAGGGTTTCTGTGTATGCTTTCCGCAGAGTATAATCCCCTCCCTGTATAACGATTTCATCGCAGGATAATTCCATATCTATAACGGCATTTCTCTGCATCATCCAGATCAGGGGATTAAACCAGTGTACTCCATTTGCAACTACAAAGAGAAGCTTCTTATATACATCCCTGCGTTTCAGATGAATCAACTCATGTTTTAAGATGAAATAGAGTTCTTTTGAAGTGTACTTTTCCTTTGGCAGAACAAGAACAGGCATTCGAAATCCTATCATCATGGGACTTGATGCTCTGGGGGATTCGATTAAATCGATCATATCCACCTGTAATTCCTGTTCCAATTCCAATAGCTGCTCCCAGATCTTTTTGTCCTTTAGGGCCAATCCCTTTTTTAGCAGCCATTTTTTATAGTGGAGATAGCTCATCAGATGGACAGACAGAAAGCCCAGGCATCCGGCCAGCCAGAGGAGGGCTGCTATATCCAGCAAGGTGATGGGGATATCATCTTTTGCTGTCCGGGGCAGGATTGGTGCCGTTAATTGGGGCGGCAGCTCAACCGTTATGGGACTTAAGATCGTCTCGTCAGGAGCAATATCCGGTGAGGTTTCTTTTGAACCAAATGTGCTCGGGGACTTTCTTTGAAAAAGGGCTGTAACCGACTGTCCCTGTATTAGATGAAAGGGAATCACAAGCCGCAGAGCCAGAAAGATCCAGATCCAATAGTTCCATTTGGAAGCATACCGCCTGTTTAAAAGGGGTGAAAATATAAGCAGTACAGCGACAATCAGACTGACTGATAGGGATATTTCCAAAACGGAAAGAAACAGGTTTGTCAGCATTGCTCATCCTCCCCGGAATGCTCCGCTTCTATTTCGTCCAGAAATCTTCGAAGCTCTACCACATCCGAATTCTTGATAGCTTTATCACTGTACAGGGTAGCTATCATATTTTGGATGGAATTGTTATACAGCTTCTCAAGAAAGTGCCTGCTGGCTTTGGCCTTATATTCATTTTCGGAAATAAGAGAGGTATAGAGATTGCTTCCTGTTGAACGGTCGCAACTTACAAATCCTTTGTT
>JAAVZL010000045.1 GCA_022791635.1 Lachnospiraceae bacterium | reverse complement strand
GAGCCCAGATATAGGGTTCACTAAAGATCAAGGAGGTGCTAAGATGGCTAAATGTGCAATTTGTGAAAAAGGCGCTCACTTCGGAAATGCTGTAAGTCATTCACATAGACGTTCCAACAAAATGTGGAAATCCAACGTAAAGTCTGTAAGAGTCAAGGTTGATGGAGGCTCCAAGAAAATGTACGTATGTACATCTTGTCTGAGATCCGGCAAAGTAGAAAGAGCGTAAAAGAGTAAATCCCGAGTCTAAAAAAGCTGTTGCAAAAGCAACAGCTTTTTTTATACACAAGGCCGCATAATGAAATTAGTTGCTACGCAACATGCGCCCCGCGCGGCGGGGCTGTCGTAAAATAGGACAGCCCCGATTGCCCAGACCCAAGCAGCAAAAATATGCCACCCCCAACCACCAGGAAGCCGCAGGCCAAGACAGCACGCTTTTCCGATATCAGGTGTCCGGCTTTTCGCGCACAGCCTGTCTGATCTTGGCGAACAAACCCAAAGCCCCAAGCAGGAAGCCCAGAAAAAATTTGTTCGACAAGAGCAGACAGGATGTACGCGAACCGTCCGAACACCGATATGGAAAAGCGTGCTGTCTCGGCTTGCGGCTTCCGTCCGTCCTTCTACCCCAAAACCACAACCCCCAAAAACCAAAAAAAATAAACAACCCCCGGATAAATCACATAATAAAAATACTTCCTCCCCCGTCCCCGCTCCCCATTACAGAGAAGCAGCAAAGGCAAAGCCCCAATCATCATCCACTGAAAATCACTGTACAGCATATGCATCAAATCAAACATCGGCCGGTAAGAAGCTCCCCAAAGCACAAGCCCCGAAATGATCTCCATAAAAACCACCAGCACATCACTCCCGATAAGCATAAAAAGCTTCCCCCAAACCCCGAAAGCCGCATTCACAAAAAACACCAGCCACAAAACCACATACCAGATGGTAAGCCGCTTCCGATCCTCCTTGGTATAATAAAACAAAACCCCCATCAGCACATAGAAAAACGCCCCTTCACAAATAAAAGCGCTCCCGCAAACAGCCGACAGCAAATTCAAAAGCTCATAAGGAACCTCCACCAGCTCATAAAGGGCCGCCCAGGCCAAAGCAAAAACCACCTGCCATCCACCGTAAATCAGCCACAGCTTAAGCCGCTTCTTCGGATACTCCCGTCCATACTCCAGCACCCAAATAAAAAAGGCTCCCGCAAACAGCGTAGCAAACATATTATTCGTCACCACAGTGGAAAAGCCCAGCTTCGAGGCCGCAAAAGAAAGCCCCAAATTCGCCAGTGCCATCAACACACTGCACAGGTAAAGCCCCATCAAATATCGTTTTCGATCCCTGGTCCTGTCCATACTCCAGGCCATAGCATAAAAAAACAGGGGCGCCGAAAGCCGTCCAATCCACTGAAACCAGACAGGCGTCCCCGGTATAAACGCTCCAACATAATTGATTACCATTGCCACCAGAGCAATGCGCTTTAACATCGTCACAGACATTCTCTTGAACCCCCAACCTTTGTATCTTTTGCTCCTGCCTATCAGACCATGGAGCATATTCCTGAATATTTTACAATAATTTTACAAAAAAGGAAAGCATTTGTTACAAATATTTAAACTTTCTTAAGAAACATCCTCCTACTTCCCACATTTCCCATCTGAGGAAAACAGATTATATCCCACCAGCATCAGGGAAAATGCCGCAAGCGCCCGCACAAACCAGCCCTGCACAGGCATAAAAAAGGTGGTTAGGATCCCAACTCCGATCCAAAACATAACAAATCCAAGCAACTGCTTCATAACGGCTCCCCACACAAAAGGTTCTCACTCTATTATATGCAAAAAAAGGGCCGACAGATACCTGCCGCCCCTTCTTCTCTATGGAATCTCTTTTGGAAAAATGCTGCCGGAAGCTTCCCAGCCTCCTTAAGCCTCATCCTTCTCTATCACATCCACCGCATCCTGAATGGCATCGGCCACCGGACTGCTCTCCTTCTTTCCGCCGGTAAATTTGTTCACAAAATCCGGCACCATATCCAGAATCTTCGTTACCGTATCCTGATTCTTCACATTCACCAGCTTCGTCACTCCGCCGGAGATCACCAAAATAGCGCTGGGAGAAATCTTTGCGCCCATGCCGCCTCCTGCATTCTGCTTCTTATCCCCTGAAAATGCTCCCGCGCCCACGCCAAAGGCCACATCCACCAGAGGCAGAATAATGGTATCCCCTATGGTCACCGCATCCCCCACCACCGTCTTGGTGGTAATAAAGCTGTCCATCCCCTGAAACAGAGACTGTACGGTTGTGTCAAAATTATTGTTCATGGTGCAAATCCTCCTTTTACCGTTTCACTGTATTTTCGCTATCCTCTGCCGCCGGTGAACCTTCTATAGACATAGCGGACATTTTTATCCCTCCAGAGCCTCCATAAAATCAAGGCCGCCGTCACTGCACGGAAGCTTCCCTTTACGGAAAGATCTCCTTCCAGAATAGACTGTTCAAAATTCGGGTATACCTTAACATTATCCATAAAAATCGGATAGAATATACTGATACCACCCAAAATCTCTCCCGTAAGGGCAGGATCCTGCGTGCCAAAATGAAGCTCTCCTCTGATTTTTTTGGGAAGCAGCCTTCCAATCAGATGCTTCACTTCCTTCCAGGCATGCCCAAGAGCCTTCCTGGTCCGCTCATCCTGCAGAAATTCCTTTGTATCCTGATACTTTTTGATTCCTCTTTTTATTTTATCACAAAAACGGCGGAATGTATATTTGAGATTTTTCATTTTTTCCCAGAAACTAAAAAGCTTCCGGAAAAAAGCTTTTATTTTTTGAAGAATCCGCTTTATTCGGCTTTCTTTCTCATCCTCATTCTTATCCGGCTCCTCTTCCCAGGGATCTCCGGCATCCTCATCCGCCGCCTCCTCTTCTTTCGGAGGATGCTCCCCATCCTCAGGCTCCGGCCTCTCCCGGGCTTCCTCTGCCAGGTTAGCCTTAGGTTCCATCCCGGCTCCTTCGGCTTTCTCTATCTGCTCCTCCTCTTCCTTTGCCGCATCCTTTGTCCTGCGCGACAGCTCCTTTGTATCCCTTCTTATCTCTTCCTCATCCTCCGTCAGATTCTTGACCGTGATTCCAAAAAGCTTGATTTTCACGGAAAGCACACCCTTTTGAAAGCTTATGGGTACACTTACCACATGCAAAAACCAGCTTACCCTTGTCCGGACTGCAAGCTCTCCCTCCTTTTGAAGTCTCCCCCTGTAACGGACAGGCACAAAGAGCAGCAGCAAGAGGATCAAAAGCAACAGCCCCAAAAGAGCTGCCAAAAAGATCCCGATGATTTTCAAAAGAAATAAAATTACATGCAGCATCTACCTCTCCTATTCCTCTGCCTGAAAATACTCCCGCACACGAAAGCCGCCCGTTTCCCGGTATATATCCTCCACCATCTGCTGCGTAAGCTCCAAGGCTTCCTCATATCCGGAGGCAATTCCAACCACAAAGGGATTCTGGCCGTAAAAGGCCGGCTGCTTCAAATGGGCCGCATGAAAGATATCAAACAGGTTTTGCTTATTGGATGCCAGAGAAATAAAGTAAATGCTGACCATTCCAACGCCTCTGTTTGCCTTCCGGATAATCTTGTCCTTTTTTTTGGCTGTCTTTTCACTCAGATAAAGATCCTTCGCCCACCTCATAGAACGCTTGCCTTTCCAGAAAAAGTATGTCCCAAAAGCACGAAAGGAACACCGCAAATCAGACACCCGGATTTATTTTGCGGCATTCCCTCTCACATCTTAGCTCAAAAATACTTTTTACTTCCCCAAAGATTACTCTTCTTCAAATCCAGGTACTCATTGTAGGCCCGCTCCAGAATCTGCTTTTCATTGGAAAACTTCAGAAGATGGTAAGCCTCATGAAACTTATAATATCCCGAATCTACAAAATATTCCTCACGCTGTGGTTTACTGTAATAATTATCCGCCATCATCAGATACCAGTGAACATCCTTCTCCACCGTATCCTCCGGCACGGAAAAGGAATACTGGCTTTTCCCGATATATTTAATAATGGAAGCTTCAACACCTGTCTCCTCCCTTACCTCCCGAACCGCCGTATCCTTAAACTCCTCTCCCGGTTCTACAGTTCCCTTGGGAAGCACCCAGCCCTCATACCGGTTCTTGTAATTCTTGTACAAAAGCAGAATCTTCCCCCGAAATATCACCACACCGCCACAACTGGTTGCCTCAATCATTGCAAAACCTCCCTGTCTGGTGTGTCTCTTAGACTGGTATCAGTATAACTCTTTTTGAGAAGTTTGACAAGACCCTCGCCGGAAAAGAAAAGCTTAAACAATTCTTAAATTTTACGGCATTAGGCCAGGGAGAAAGAAAATATCCTCTGCTCCTGCTCCGCCCAAAGGGCTAACACGCATGAGCAGAGGATATTTTCTTTCTCCCTGGCATCTACGCTTCGCTTCCTCGTTTTATTTCCGGTCACATTGCTAAATTTATATATTATTTTGTTTCATTGTATGTTATAATCCAGTCACACCAGTACCATTGACCATTCAGGAAAGGCAATAAAATGATAAAAGCAATCTTTTTTGACATTGACGGAACCCTGTACTCCCACAAAACATACCAGGTCCCCAAAAGTGCCCTCAAAGCCCTAGAGCAGCTCCAAAAGCAGGGAATCCTCCTTTTCACCTCCACCGGAAGACATATGCTTATGATTGAATACCTTCTGGGCAGCCAAATTCCCTTTGACGGCCACATCTCCCTCACCGGCCAGATCTGCCTAGACCGCGAGAAGCAGATCTTCTACAAGAACCCCATCTGCCGGGAAGACACCGAAAAAATCATAAAATTTTTCAACAAAAAAACGGTTCCCCTCACCTTAATGGAGGAAAACCGCCGCTACGCCAACCTTGCATACAAGCCTTCCGGAAAAGCTCTAAAAAACGCTCCTTCCCTCCACCCGCCCGTGGAAGCCTACCAGGGCGGAAACATCTACCAGGCATCCAAAAGCTATTAGAGCATTACAGCTTAAGCCCAGACAACATCATGGCCTTCGGCGACGGCGACAACGATACCGACATGCTGGAGTTCGCCCACATCGGTGTAGCCATGGGAAACGCCTCCAAAAAAGCAATCGACGCCGCCGACTACACCACCACCGACATCGACAACGACGGAATCGCCAATGCCCTGCGCCACTACCATCTCCTCTAATCCACAATCACCAGAAAACAAGACCGTCAACAACACAGCCGCCAAGTAAGAAAATCTCTTCTGCTCAGGCGTGTTAGCCCTCTGGGCGGAGCAGGAGCAGAAGAGATTTTCTTACTTGGCGGCGTCCGTCTCAAGCATCCGTGCCCGTCCCAATCATCTCCCTCAACTTCCCAAAAGCATCCCGAATCCCCCCAACCTCATTGATAATCCCTTCCTCCACCGCCTGTCTTCCCACCAGAACAGACCCCACATCCTTCGTAAGCTCTCCCGTCTCCAGCATCAATTTTAAAAGCCGCTCCTCCGAAATCCTGCTGTGCTCCGTGATAAACCCTGCAATCCGATCCTGTATCTTCTGAAAATAATCAAAAGTCTGGGCCACCCCGATAATCAGCCCCGTCATTCGCACCGGATGAATCATCATAGTCCCGGTAGGCACAATAAACGAATAATCCGTCGACACCGCCAGAGGCACCCCGATAGAATGACTCCCCCCAAGCACCAGAGAAACCGTAGGCTTACTAAGTGAAGCAATCATCTCCGCAATCGCAAGCCCGGACTCCACATCGCCTCCCACCGTATTGATCAGCACCAAAAGCCCCTGAATGGTTTTACTATCCTCCAAAGCCGCCAGCTGCGGAATCACATGCTCATACTTTGTAGTCTTGGAATTGGAAGGCAGACACTCATGCCCCTCAATCTCCCCGATAATATTCAGAAGATGAATCTTCGCCTCCCCATCCTCCAAAGTCAGCTGTCCATACTCCTCCACCTGCTTGTCCCGCTGCTCCTGCCGCTCTCCCGTCTGCTTCTCCTCCTGCTCCTGATTTTGTTCCTTCTTATCCGTACTCATAAAAAAACCAGCCTCACTTCCATACATATTTGTTACTTAGTATGGAAAATGAAGCTGGTTTTTATTCCTATTAAGCCTTTTCCAAAGCCTGCCTCAAATCCTCAATAATATCCTCCGGATTCTCAATCCCCACAGAAAGCCGAATCATTCCCGGCGTCACTCCTGCCTCAGCAAGCTGCTCGTCCGTCATCTGCCGATGGGTATGGCTGGCCGGATGAAGAACGCAAGTGCGGGCGTCCGCCACGTGGGTGACAATGGCCGCCAGCCTTAAGCTGTCCATAAACCGTACCGCTTCCTCCCTTCCACCCTTCAGACCAAAGGAAATCACTCCGCAAGTTCCCCCTGGCATATATTTCTGCGCCAGCTCATAATAGGGATCCCCCTCTAAGCCGGCAAAATTCACAAACTCCACCTTCTCATGGTTATGGAGATACTCTGCCACTGCCTTCGCATTGTTGCAATGCCGCTCCACCCGCAAGGCCAGCGTCTCCAGCCCCACATTCAGCAGAAACGCATTCATAGGAGAAGGAATACTCCCCAGATCCCGCATCAGCTGCGCCGTAGCCTTGGTGATATAAGCCAGCTTTCCAAACTGCTTCGTATAAACCACCCCGTGATAGGTGAGGTCAGGTGTCGTAAGCCCCGGGAACTTATCCTTGTGAGCCTCCCAGTCAAAATTTCCGCTGTCCACAATGCAGCCGCCAACGGCCATAGCATGTCCGTCCATATATTTGGTGGTGGAATGGGTCACAATATCCGCCCCCCACGCAAAAGGCCGGCAATTAATGGGCGTGGCAAAGGTATTGTCCACAATCAGAGGACAGCCGTGAGCATGGGCTGCCCGGGCAAATTTCTCGATATCCAGAACTACCAAAGCCGGATTGGCAATGGTCTCCCCCACCACAGCCTTGGTGTTGGGACGAAAAGCTGCGGCAATCTCCTCCTCGGACGCATCCGGATCCACAAAGGTGCATTCTATCCCCATCTTCTTTAAGGTCGCCGCATAGAGATTAAAGGTTCCCCCATACACCTTGGCCGAACACACCAGATGATCTCCCGCCTCACAGATATTGGTCACCGCATAGAAATTGGCAGCCTGTCCCGAGGAGGTGAGCATAGCCGCCACACCGCCCTCCAGCTGTGCAATCTTCTCCGCCACACAGTCATTGGTGGGATTCTGAAGCCGGGTATAGAAATACCCATTGTCCTCCAGGGCAAAGAGGCGCCCCATCTCCTCCGTGGTATCATACTTAAAGGTGGTACTCTGATAGATGGGAAGCACCCTCGGCTCTCCCTTTTTTGGCTTCCACCCACCCTGCACACAAAGGGTATCCTGTCTCATGCCATGTACCTTCCTTTCAGATCGTATACCATCGCCATATACCGCTCCCGGCAGGCTTCCCTCTGCCCTTCCTCAATGAGCCCCACACAGGGAGAGAGATAATTCTGCCAGATCTCCTCGTATACCTGTCTGGGCGCCTTAGAGCGGGCAATCCGGCTTACAATGGTGGGCGCAATATTATAATATTCCTCCACCAGGGCCTCTCCCTCAGGAGTGGAAAGCAGATACTGATCCCGGTAATCACGGAGAAGCTCCAGCTCGTAGCAGTCATCCGCCTTCCCCTGACTCTCACACACGGCTGTGGTGATATAACAAAGCTTCCGATGAAAGCCGCTCTCTATCTTTTCATAGTTTGCCTTCCCCACCGAGGTCTTGAAGGCGGTATTCCACTTCTCCACCAAAAGATCCGTGAAGGGCTCCGCCGACTGCCCTTTTTGCTCCAGAATAGCAGGAAATACATAAACAGCAAGGATCATATTGAAATTGACCAATTGCTCGTTGCGCTTTCCCTTTTTGGGGATTCGCTCAAGCTCATTCGCCGCCTGCTCCACCAGATGATCCGCCAGCTTCTCAAGCCATTCCTCATCCGGGCTTTCCGATTTTAAATAGACCTGCTCAATGGCGTCGATCACCTCTATGTATTTGCGAAGATATGCCTGAAAGGATTCCGGGTAAAGATGCCTTTTAAAGGAATCCAGTGGATTTCCAGCCTGAAAAAGCATATCCTCGATTCCCTGCATGGCTCTGTTGTAATTCTCACCGTACGCTACGATATCCATTTTTTTCTCCTAATTTTGTTCCGCAATACCCTGTCTGTGCACATACAGTGTATTGCTGTTTTTCGTTTTATTATTCGTCCCAATTGTGGTACACATTCTGAACGTCATCGTCCTCGTCCAGAAGGTCCAAGGTTTTCTGTAAGTTCTTGATATCATTCTCATCCGTTAAGGACACATAGGTCTGAGGAATCATGGTAACCTCTGCCTGAGCCATCACAATCCCTTCTGTCTCCAGCGCCTGGCGTACCTGGCTGAATGCATCCGGATCCGTAATCACCTCGAAGCTGTCCTCCTCCTCGGAGAAATCCTCCGCTCCCGCATCCAAAGCCAGCATCATCAGATCGTCCGGATCCATCTCGCATTCCTCCCGGTCAATGATAATCTGTCCCTTTTTATCAAACATATAGGAAACGCAGCCCTGGGTTCCCACGGAGCCGTTGCCCTTGGTAAAGGCGCTGCGGACATTGGCTGCCGTCCGGTTCTTATTGTCCGTCAGCGCGTCCACGATGATCGCGATTCCGCTGGGACCGTAGCCCTCATAGGATACATACTCATAATTTACCGCACCCGCATTGCCGGCCGCCTTCTTAATGCCCCGCTCAATGGTATCGTTGGGCATATTGTTGGCCTTGGCCTTGGCGATAACGTCCCGAAGCCGGCTGTTGTTGGCCGGATCGGCGCCGCCCTCCTTCACGGCCACGGCAATCTCACGACCGATGATGGTAAAAATCTTGCCTCTGGCGGCGTCGTTCTTTTCCTTTTTGTGCTTTATATTCGCAAATTTTGAATGTCCTGACATACCGAAAACACTCCTCTTCCTTTTTGTTCTTTCCTGTACCCT
>JAAVZL010000044.1 GCA_022791635.1 Lachnospiraceae bacterium | reverse complement strand
TTGCGGGACTATAATCAGCAATATCCCCGAGATGCATAGAACGATTTACGGACGTATGCTTTTACGGCCGGAAATTGTTCTCGACAAAGAAGCGTCGAGTGGGATATTGCGGGACTATAAATAGGAGGAGATATAGTATGCAAATACAATTTTGGCAGATTCTTTTATTGACCTTCCTGGCATTCTTTGGCATCTGTGAGAACCTGATGACCAATATTTGCGCAGGACAGCCGGTTATCATCGGTACGATTGCAGGCATTATCATGGGAGACATGACCACAGGACTTGTGGTAGGTGCAACCCTTCAGCTGTTGATGCTGGGTATCGGTACATACGGCGGAGCTTCCATTCCCGACTATATGACAGGCTCCATTGTAGGTACGGTGTTTGCAATTACATCCGGACAGGGTGCGGAGTTTGGTATTGCTCTGGCCGTTCCGGTAGGACTTTTGATGGTACAGCTTGATATTCTTGCCCGTTTCAGCAATGTGTTCTTCCAGAACCGGATTGAGAAGGCTGTTGACAAATTGGATTTCAAGGCCATCGCACGTAACACCTGGATGGGAGCTCTGCCCTGGGGACTTTCCAGAGCCATTCCCGTATTCCTGATGCTGATTTTCGGAAGTGACCTGGTAGACCTGATTATTAAGTATCTGCCTGACTGGCTGATGGGCGGTCTGTCCGTTGCCGGCGGTCTGCTTCCTGCAGTAGGTATTGCAATCCTGCTGCGTTACCTGCCTACAAAGGATTATATTGCGTACCTGATGATTGGCTTCTTCCTTGCTGCATATCTGACAGTTCCCATGGTGGGAGTTGCAATTATCGGTCTTGCATTAGCAATTATTTCTTTCAAGCAGTATGGAGCTCAGAATCAGAATGTAGTAGCTGTTAATGGAAATAGTGGTCAGGAGGACTTGGTAGATGGAGAATTTGAAGATTAATCAACAAGTGATTACGGATGAGGATATTAAGAAGGTCAGCTGGCGGTGGATTATGGCATCCCAGATTACCTGGAACTATGAGAAAATGATGGCGCCTGGCTATTTCTACGCTATGCTGCCGGTTTTGAGAAAATTATATACAAAAGAAGATGAGCTGAAGGAAATGATGCACAATCATCTTCAGTTCTTCAACACAACCCCTCATATGGGCGGCTTTATCCTTGGTATTGATATGGCAACCGAGGAGTCCGAGGGAATCAAGGGAAAAGAGGCTGTCAATGGTATTAAGACCGGTCTTATGGGCCCCTTTGCCGGCGTTGGCGATACCATCGTGGGCGTACTGATTGGAACTATCTTTGGATCTATCGCTGCTTACATGGGTGTAAACGGCAATCCCACCGGCGTTGTGCTGTGGATGATTGTACAGGCGCTTCTGATGGTTGGCCGTTACTTTACCGTAGGCATGAGCTATAAGCAGGGTATGAAGATGGTGACCTCCACGAGAGATCGGCTGAATGCCATTACCCAGGCAGCTACCCTTCTTGGTATCACCGTAGTTGGTGCATTGATCGCCTCAGTAATACGGGTGAATGTGGCCGCAAGCTTTGTATCCGGAGAGGTTACGGTTGCAGGCCAGGATGTTCTGGATCAGATTATGCCCAAGCTGCTTCCCGTTCTTTTGGTAGCCGGTGTTTATACGTTGCTGGGCAAGAAAAATATGACGTCCACAAAGGCAATTTTGATTGTGATGGTGCTTTCGATTGTGCTCTATGCAATCGGCTTCCTGGCATAAACAGGATAAGACAGAAAAACAAAATAGGAATTTAAAAAGGGAAGGGCTGCCTTCTATTGCGGCAGCCCCATTATGGAGGAGTATTATGGCATTTGAGTATTTTGAAAAGGCAAAAGAGATGATGCAGAAGCTGGAGGAGGCCGAGCAGGAAAATATCCATGCGGCGGCTATGTTGATTTCTGAGGCAATCAGAAGCGGCGGAATTCTGCAGGCATTTGGAAGCGGACATTCCTATGCAGGCGCCATTGAGGTGTGCGGACGGGCCGGCGGCCTGATTCCCAGCAAGGTAATCCGTGATAAGGCAGAGGGCATGTATGAGAGCGTGGAGGGCAATGCGCCTTTCCTGATGCGTACCATTGACATTCAGCCCAATGATGTGGTGATCCTGATTTCCAACTCGGGAAGAAATCCCATGTCCATTGAGATGGCACAGATTATCAAGGAAAAGGGCGTGAAGCTGATTGTGGTGACTGCCCTTGAGGTATCCAAGAGCTCTACCTCCCGTCATTCCTCCGGCAAGCTTCTCTATGAGTTTGCGGATGTGGTGCTTGACAATCATTCTCAGTTCGGCGACGCTGCATTAGAGCTTCCGGGACTGGACAGCAAAGTGTGCGGAACCTCTTCCTTCACCACCTGCCTGTTATTACAGCAGACGATTTATGAGGCTCTTAAGGATATGCTTGAGAAGGGCTATGAGCCTCCTGTATACAAGAGCGCCAATATTGACGGCGGACGGGAGTTCAACGCTGTTTTGGAGGCGAAGTATGGCTCCAGAATCTGGCATCTGTAGGAGAGAAAGGACATGAAGCGTTATTGTCTTGAGGTCTGTGCCGACAATGTGAATTCCGCATTGGAGGCGCAAAAGGGCGGCGCAGATCGGATTGAGCTCTGCAGCAACCTGATTATTGGGGGCGTGTCGCCGGGAAGGGCTCTGTTCCGACTGGTGAAACAGTATACGGATCTGCGGGTTCGCGTGCTGCTTCGTCCCCGGTATGGGGATTACTGTTACAATGCCTATGAGTTTGAACAGCTCAAAGAAGAGGTTCAGATGTATGGAGAGCTGGGGGCGGATGGCATCGTTATCGGTATGCTGCGTCCGGACGGGAATCTGGACGTGGAGCGGATGGGAGAGCTTGTGACCCTTGCGGGGTCTATGGACGTAGCTCTTCACCGGGCCTTTGATAATTGCCGGGATCCCTATCAGGCTCTGGAGGAGGCTGTTTCTCTGAGGATGAAGACCATTCTTACCGGGGGCCAGGAGGTACTGGCCTGGGATGGCCGCGAGACGCTTAGGAAGCTTCAGGAGAAGAGCGCCGGAAGAATTCAGATTCTGGCGGGCGGCGGTATTGGGGAGGCTGTGATTCGAAAGCTTTTACCGGCAACCGGGATTACGTCCTATCATATGTCCGGAAAGCGGGCTGTGGACAGCGCCATGGAGTATCGGCCGGAGGGTGCCAGTATGGGTCAGCCGGGCCGGGATGATTATTCCATCTGGCAGACGGACAGTGAGCAGGTGGCCGCAGCGGTGCGGGCGCTGGAGGAGCTCTTGAAAGATTAAAAGGTTATGGAGAGGCTGTCAGGAAAATAAGACACCAGCCAGTTCTATATTCTGTGTTTGGACGGTTTACGTGCACTGGATATCAGAAAAGTCTGCTGCTTTATTTCCTGGCAGCTTTACTATTATAAAAATCATGAAAGTCTTCGATAAAGAAGGAGAAGAGGTTACCTAATAGGAGCCGGAAGAAAAGAGGGGTTTTATGTATATTGTGGTCTATCGGCTGACGAATCTTTTGAATAATTCTCAATACAATTCCACAACTATGCACATGTGCAGACAGCTTTTGGGAATGGTTACGGATCTGGAGCGGATGTCTATTGATCAGGTGGCGGAGAGATGCAATGTGTCTAAATCCACTCTCTCCAAGTTTGTGAAAATCCTAGGGTTTGAAAATTACAAGGATTTCCGGGAAAATGCGGCACGGGAGAAGGAGGATTCCTCTTATACGGGAAATGCGGGGCTTGAGATGGAGAAATACATTGAGAAGTACCGTATGGACAATTTTTTGAAGCTTTTGTCCAGGGATGTGGAGCAGTTTATGTCCGGGATTGACATGCAGCAGGTCCGCAGGCTGGTGAAGGCTCTCTATGAAGCTCCGAGAGTGGCGGCCTTTGGGATGGTGTATTCGGAGACGGTTGCCATGGATTTTGTGTTTCAGATGGCGGAGCTTCGAAAGACGGTGGAGACACGTATTCATGATCTGCACCAGGAGGAGTATTTTCAGATGGCGGATGAGGATACTTTGATTGTGATCTTTTCGAATACGGGGCAGTATATTTATCAGGACGGGATGAAGACCACCAACAGATCCAGGAGCTTTGTGCGGAAGACAAGGGCGAAGAAAGCGCTCATTACTTCCAATAAGGAGGCTTTGCGGGAGCCTTATATTGATTATCCGGTGTTGTTTTCCTTTACCTCGGTGGTGCAGAATCAGGTTTTTATGGAGCGGTTGATGATTAATGTGATTGTGGATGAGTATAAGAGTTATAAGAGGAGAGTGGAGCGGTGATGAGGGGGGGTGAGGGAGGATAAGGGGATGTGGGAAAATAAGGCGGCAGACTTTTCCATATCCGGTGTTCGGACGGTTCGCGTACATTCTGTCTGCTCTTGTCGTACTAACGTTTTTTGGATGCTTTGCCTGTGGGAAGCTTTGAACGTTAGTTCGCCAATATCAGACAGCTTGTACGCGAACAGCCGGACACTGGATATCGGAAAAGCCTGCCGCCTTATTTTCCCACATCCCCTTATCCTATGGCGAGAGTGGTGTGGCACCGTGGCCATATAGTACTTTCAATAAGGGCATTCTGGTGGGGGGTTTAGCTTTTTGAAGAGAAATTGGGCGGCTCCCAGGATTCCGGCGTTTTGGCCTGCCGGGGAGAATAGGAGCTGAAAGGTATCCCCGGGCAGCGGATGGCGCAGCATGCTTAAGGCGTGTTCTTTTAACAGGTCTCTTGGGAAGCCTGCTGCTATGCCTAAAACGGTTTGGGATACGTGTTGTTTGATGTAGCTGTTAATGTAGGCGGCAAGATCGGAGATGGCTGTATCTGGTGTGCCGGCTGCAAGAGCTTTGCTGGTGGTTATTGCAGAGTGAATCAGGCTTCCGTCTAAGGCTACGGCGCCGATGCGGGAATGTGTGCCGCCAATGTCTATACCGATTACACATTTGTCGTATGTCAATGGGAAAAGTTCCTTTCTATTATGTTCGTGAGTGCTTGGAAAATGATATCCTTATTTGCATCATAAGCAACTTGGAAGAAAAAGTCAACAAAGTGCAAAGGAACTGTTATGACGATTTCCGGGGCTTTGGATAGTGTGGATTACTGTCTGGCAAAGTGTACAAAAATGTGCGGAAAAATTTGTGCAATTTGATAGAAAATTTTTCTGCACTTTTTTGCAAAATCCCTTGCAATTCCCCGAAACTTCCTGTATAATCACAAATGTTGTGACATTGATAGCTGTGAAGCGTGAGGTTGCTGCCCGTATGCGGCAGGTTTTCCGTGGAGCGAATGTCAAGTTAGGAAACTGGCGACAAGTCACTGTACAAATAAAGGTCCACCTGTGGGTGGAAACGACGTGTGATATCCTGCTTTAAGCATGATACACACGGGGGAGTGTACAGTCACCGCTTGTCGTACTGGTCTTAAAAGTACGAAAAGGAGGCGACTTTTTTTATGGCAACTCAGGTAATGAGAATCACATTGAAGGCGTATGACCATCAGCTGGTGGACGCATCCGCAAAGAAAATCATCGAAACTGTAAAGAAGAACGGAGCGCAGGTGAGCGGACCGGTTCCCCTTCCCACGAAAAAAGAGGTGGTAACCATTCTGCGTGCGGTACACAAGTACAAAGACTCCAGAGAGCAGTTCGAGCAGAGAACCCATAAGCGGCTGATCGACATCATTACACCGACCCAGAAGACGGTGGATGCCCTCTCCAGACTGGAGATGCCGGCAGGTGTGTACATCGACATCAAAATGAAAACAAAATAATCCTCAGCTAGAATGAACGTTTCTCCTGTCTGCCTGTTTTCCGGCACAGCAGGATACCTGAAAGGTACGGAAGCGTTCCGCTGTAGAGAAAAAGGAGGAAAAGAAATGAAGAAAGCTATTTTAGCAACGAAAGTTGGAATGACACAGATTTTCAACGAAGACGGAGTTCTGACTCCCGTTACGGTGCTCCAGGCCGGCCCCTGTGTGGTGACCCAGGTGAAAACCGTAGAGAACGACGGCTACAGTGCCGTTCAGGTAGGCTTCGTTGACAAGAGAGAGAAGCTGGTGAACAAGCCGTTAAAGGGCCACTTCGAGAAAGCCGGCGTTTCCTATAAGAGATATGTGCGGGAGCTGAAACTGGAAGACGCAGAGAACTATGCTCCGGCACAGGAGATCAAAGCGGATATCTTCGCGGCAGGCGATCACATTGACGCAACTGCAATCTCCAAAGGTAAGGGCTTCCAGGGCGCCATCAAGAGACACGGACAGTCCAGAGGACCCATGGCTCACGGTTCCAAGTTCCACCGCCACGCAGGTTCCAACGGCGCATGTTCCGACCCCAGCAAGGTATTTAAGGGAAAGAAGATGCCCGGACAGATGGGTCACAAGAAAATTACCGTTCAGAACCTTGAGATCGTGCGGGTAGATGCAGAGAAGAATCTGCTGCTGGTGAAAGGCTCAGTGCCGGGACCCAGGAAATCTTTAGTGACAATTAAAGAAACAGTAAAGGTTAGCAAATAATCTTTAGCGGAAAGGAGGAATTACAGATGGCAACAGTATCTGTTTACAATATGGAAGGAAAAGAAGTTGGCACAATGGAATTAAACGATGCTGTATTCGGTGTGGAAGTGAATGAACACCTGGTACACATGGCCGTTGTGGCACAGCTTGCAAATAAGCGTCAGGGAACCCAGAAGGCCAAGACCCGTTCCGAAGTTTCCGGCGGAGGAAAGAAGCCCTGGAGACAGAAGGGAACCGGCCATGCGAGACAGGGTTCAACAAGAGCGCCCCAGTGGACGGGCGGCGGAGTGGTATTTGCTCCCACACCGCGGGATTACACCATCCGCTTGAACAAGAAGGAGAAGAGACTGGCACTGAAGTCCGCTCTGACTTCCAGAGTTTTGGAGAACAAGCTGATTGTGGTAGACGAACTCAAATTCGACGAGATTAAGACAAAGAATTTCCAGAATACCATGAAGAACCTGAAGGTTGAGAAAGCGCTGGTGGTTCTGAACGAGAACGATGCAAACGTAGTTCTGTCCGCAAGAAACATTCCTGCGGTAAAGACGGCTCTCACAAACACCATCAACGTATTTGACATTCTGAAATACAACACGGTAATCGTAACCAAAGACGCCGTGGCAACAATCGAGGAGGTGTACGCATAATGGCAGATTTGAAATATTATGATGTCATCCTGAAACCGGTCATCACCGAGAAGAGCATGGCGGCTATGGGCGAAAAGAAATACACGTTTCTGGTTCATACGGATGCAACCAAGTCTCAGGTAAAGGAAGCTGTTGAGAAAATGTTTGCAGGAACCAAGGTGAAAAGCGTCAACACCATGAATCTGGACGGCAAGAAGAAGAGACGCGGCATGGTAACCGGCAAGACGGCGCAGACCAAGAAAGCCATCGTCCAGCTGACCGCAGAGAGCGCAGATATCGAGATTTTCGAGGGGTTATAAGATTAGGCCAAACAGAGCCGGAGGCGAAGTCTTGAGCTTAGTTGAGTGAACGTTCCCGCTAAAGCGAACATCCGAGCTAAATAGTAAATATAGGCAAAGAAGCCTGACAACAAATAATAAAGCAGAAACGAAAGGAGTGAATTGTAATGGGAATTAAAACCTATAACCCATATACACCTTCCAGAAGACATATGACAGGTTCCGATTTCTCCGAAATCACCAAAAAGGAACCGGAGAAGGCGCTGCTTGTTTCCTTGAACAAGAACGCCGGCCGCAACAACCAGGGTAAAATTACAGTGAGACACCGCGGAGGCGGCTCCAGAAGAAAATACAGACTGATTGATTTTAAGAGAAAGAAAGACGGAATCCCGGCAACCGTAATCGGCATTGAGTACGATCCCAACCGGACAGCCAACATCGCCCTTATCTGCTACGCAGACGGCGAGAAGTCTTACATCTTGGCTCCCCAGGGTCTGAAAGACGGCATGAAGGTAATGAACGGACCGGAGGCAGAGGTGCGCATCGGAAACTGCCTGCCCCTGGCTCAGATTCCGGTAGGTACACAGATACACAACATCGAGCTGCATCCTGGCAAGGGCGGACAGATGGTTCGTTCCGCAGGAAACAGCGCACAGCTGATGGCAAAGGAAGGCAAGTACGCGACCCTTCGTCTGCCCTCCGGCGAGATGAGAATGGTTCCTTTGAATTGCAGAGCGACGGTCGGCGTTGTGGGAAATGCAGAGCATAACCTGATCAACATCGGCAAGGCCGGACGCAAGCGCCATATGGGCATCCGCCCCACGGTCCGCGGTTCTGTTATGAACCCCAACGACCATCCCCACGGCGGTGGAGAGGGCAAGACCGG
>JAAVZL010000002.1 GCA_022791635.1 Lachnospiraceae bacterium | reverse complement strand
GTCCTCCAAGGCAACGCCCACCGGCGCGATTGCACAGTTTGCGGCAGGCGGCAAGGATGTGAAGAAGAAGGATTTGGCTTCCAGTGCCATGAGCTACGGCTCTGTATACGTGGCACAGATTGCCATGGGCGCTGACTACAATCAGTGTGTAAAGGCAATCGCAGAGGCAGAGGCTTATCCGGGACCCTCTCTCATCATTGCTTACGCTCCCTGTATCAACCATGGGATTAAGAAGGGCATGAGCAAGGCTCAGACCGAGGAAGAGCTGGCAGTAAAGGCCGGTTACTGGCATTGCTTCCGGTTCAATCCGGCAGCGGCCGCAGAGGGCAAGGATGCCTTCACCCTGGACAGCAAGGAGCCCACGGACGATTACAAGGAGTTCCTGGACGGCGAGGTTCGCTACAATGCTCTGAAGCGTGCAAATCCGGAAAGAGCAGCCATGCTGTTCGATAAGGCAGCCGCTACGGCCAAGGCAAGATATGAGTATCTGAAGAAGCTTGGCGATCTTTACAAGGCTGAGTAAGAGCTTTGAACAATAAAAAGCAATAATGTGGCAGGAAGTGCCGCAAAATAGGCCGGCCGACTTTTCCGATATCCGGTGTACGGCTGTTCGCGTATACGTTGTCTGATATTGGCGGACTTTATGTCCGACAAGAGCAGACTGCGTGTACGAGAACCGTCCGAACACAGGATATGGAAAAGTCGGCCAGCCTATTTTGCGGCACTTCCTTTTCGTAAAATATTTACCAAAATGTCAACAAAAATACCTACAAAAACAAAAAGAAATATGTTAAACTAGACAAAGAGAGAAGAAAACGGCTGGGCGCTGGGAAACTGGAATGGGGGATCAATATGCTGGCCATTGAACGGAAAAATGAAATTCTGGCGATTCTGCAGAAAGAGCAGCGGGTTCTGGTGTCGGAGCTCAGCAAGCGTTACGACGTGACCGACGAGACCATCCGGCGGGATCTGGAGAAGCTGGAGAGCGAGGGGTATGTAAAGAAGACCTATGGCGGCGCGGTGCTGAATCAGAACACGAAGGTGGATATGCCTCTGCGCATTCGGGAGAAGACCAACCGCAACGAAAAGCAGATCATTGCAAGGCTGGTGTCCGACCTCATTGAAGAGGGAGATCGGATTATGCTGGATGCCTCCTCCACCTCACTGATGATTGCCAAGGAGCTGAAAAATAAGAATAAGCTGACAGTCATCACCAATTCCGTAGAGGTGCTGATTGAACTGGCAGGTCACGATGGGATCCAAGTGATTTCTACAGGAGGCAATTTGAACGAGACCTCTCTTTCTCTGGTGGGAAATGCGGCGCAGAAGGTTTTAAACGGCTACCATGTGGACAAGGCCGTGCTCTCCTGCAAGGGAATCGATCTTCACAATGGACTGACAGATTCCAATGAGCTGGACAGCGATATCAAAAACGTTATGTATTCCTGTGCGGATACAGCGATTCTGGCTGTGGACAGCAGTAAGTTTGAGCACGTTTCCTTTGTGAAAACCATGCAAATGAAGGAAGGAGATATCCTGGTGACCGATCGGGATCCCGGGGAGGAGTGGAGGACCTTCTTATCCGAGCGGGGGGCGCGCCTGGTGGCTCCGGAGGAATAGAGGCTTGCTGCCTGGAAGAAAATAAAGAATAGAGAAAGGAATTTTACTATGGGAGAAATTTTTTACAATCTGGCATTTGACTTTGGAGCGTCCAGCGGAAGAATGGTGTTATGTAAATTAGAAGACGGCAAACTGGAGCTTGAGGAGCTGCACCGCTTTCCGAACAATGAGATCCGCATCGGAGGCCATATTTACTGGGATTTGTTTCGGCTGTACCATGAGCTGAAGCAGGGACTTAAGAAGGCGGCGGCAAAGAAGATTCCCATTCAAAGCCTGGCTGTGGATACCTGGGGGGTGGATTACGGCCTCTTTGACAAGGACGGTAATCTCATCGGCAATCCGGTTCATTATCGGGATTCCCGGACAGACGGCGTGATGGAGGAGATCGCCAAAATCATTCCGCTTAAGGAGCTTTATAGCCGGACCGGGCTGGAATTCATGTATTTTAATTCCATTTTCCAGCTCTATGCGGAGAAGGGCATGCGCCCGGTGATTCTCGATAACGCCAAGCGGCTTCTCTTTATGCCGGAGCTTTTCGGATATCTCCTCACAGGCGTGATGTACACGGAGTATACCTTTGCCAGCACCTCTCAGCTTCTGGATGCCAGAAAGCGGGAGTGGGATTTTGAGCTGATTGAGAGACTGGGGCTTAAGAAGGAGCTCTTCGGCGACATTGTGATGCCGGGAACCGTCATCGGGGATCTGCTTCCGGAAGTGGAGGAGGAGACGGGGCTTTCCGGTGTAAAAGTGATTGCCGTGGGAAGCCATGATACGGCCTCGGCTGTGGCGGGAGCGCCTTTGGAATCCCAGGATGCGGCCTTTTTGAGCTGCGGCACCTGGTCTCTCCTTGGTATTGTGCTGGATGAGCCTATTTTAAATGAGGCCTCTTACAAATACAATTACACCAATGAGGGAAGCATTGACGGCAAGATTCAGTTTATGAAGAACATCAACGGGCTTTGGATTATGCAGAACTTAAGGAAGAACTGGTGTGAGTTTGAGAAAGAGGTATCCTTCCCGGATATTATTGCGGCGGCCCGGGCGGCAAAGCGGAAGGACTTTATCATTGACCCGAAGGATCCTCGGTTTACTGCGCCTTTGAATATGATGAAGGAGATTGTGGCCTACTGTGAGGAGAAGGGGCAGGGATGCCCGGAAGGTCTGGGAGAGATGGCTATGGCGATCTACAACGGCCTTACGGAGGAGTACCGGAAGTCCATCGAGGGTATGGAGGAGATTACCGGCAAGACCATTCCCTGCATCAATATGGTGGGCGGCGGCATTCAGGATGAGCTTCTGTGTGAGCTGACGGCAAAGGCCACCGGCAAGCGGGTGGTGGCAGGTCCCACGGAAGGATCCGTCCTTGGCAACAGCATTGTGCAGTTTGTGGCTACGGGAGCCATCGGAAGCATTGCCGAGGGCCGGGAGATTATTAAGAATTCCTTTGAACTGAAATTCTACGAACCATAGAGAAAGAGATGCACAAAAACCGTGTGCAAGCTAATGAAAGGAGGCATGTTTATGGAAACACGTATGTACAAGATTCCGGCACAGGCAGATCGGGAGGTGCTGCTGCGGGTCATCCCTGGGCATTTTGCAACCAACCACTCCCATATCAATTACTACATTGATTTGGCTATGCTGAAAACCAGGCAGAAGGAGGCTCAGGCAGCGGCCCGGATTCTGGCTCAGTACTGCAACTACACGGTGGTGGATACTATTGTCTGCGTGGAAGGCTGTGCGGTGATTGGAGCTTATCTGGCGGAGGAGCTGACCAATGCGGGCATCATGTCCATGAACCGGCATAAGACCATCTACATAGCAAGCCCCGAGTCCCATACGGACGGCCAGATCATCTTCCGGGATAATATGCAGATGATGATAAGGGACAAGAATGTGCTTCTTCTTCTGGCTACGGCCACCACGGGAAAGACTTTGGAGCAGAACTTAAAATGCATTGAGTATTACGGCGGAAGAATCCAGGGAATCAATGCCATTTTCAGCGCGGTAAATAAGGCCCGTTCCATTGAGGTGAAATCCATTTTCACCCAGAAGGACATTCCGGATTATCACACCTATGAGTTCCAGAACTGCCCCATGTGCAGGAATAACCAGAGGGTGGACGCCATTGTGAATACCTTTGGCTACAGCAAGATTGAGTAGTACAGAGCTGGAAAAATAAAAAGAAAACTCTTCGGATAAAGCCCAAAATGCAGGCCCGGAGAGTTTTTTTTCGCAATGGAAAAGCCTTTCTGCCCGGTTGAATTTACTTCATCGATGTGCTAAATTATAGGGAAGGGGGAAATAGAATATCGCACAAAAGACAGTCAGGAGAGATTCATGATGGTACGGGAATATTTGGAGCAGAATGTGTATGAAGCTCTTAGAAAACGGCTGAAATTTATTTTTGAGGAGTTTGACAATATCTACGTCTCCTTTTCCGGAGGAAAGGACAGCGGGCTTCTTCTAAATCTGGTGCTGGACTTTCGGAGAGAGTTCTTTCCGGAAAAGCGTCTGGGTGTGTTTCACCAGGACTTTGAGGCTCAGTATACGGTGACAACGGAATACGTAAAGCGCACCTTTGAGGGGCTTAAGGAGGAGGCCGGGGTGGAGCTTTACTGGGTGTGCCTGCCCATGGCCACCCGCACGGCCCTGGGAAGCTATGAGATGTACTGGTATCCCTGGGATGACAAAAAAGAGGAGAGCTGGGTTCGGGAGCTTCCCAAAGGAGACTATGTCATACATATGGGAAATAATCCGGTGACCACCTACCGATATAGGATGCACCAGGAGGATCTGGCCAAGCAGTTCGGCCGCTGGCACCGATTGTCCCACAACAATGAGAAGACCGTCTGCCTTCTGGGAACCAGGGCCAATGAGTCCCTGCAGCGGTACAGCGGCTTTCTCAATAAGAAATACGGTTATCACGGGGAATGCTGGATCAGCAGAACCTTTAAGGATGTGTGGTGCGCCTCCCCCATGTACGACTGGTCCCTGGAGGATGTGTGGCATGCCAACTGCATCTTTGCCTACGATTACAATCATCTGTATGATCTTTATTACAAGGCGGGCCTTAAGGTTTCCCAGATGCGGGTAGCCTCCCCTTTTAATGACTACTCCAAGGATTCCCTCAACCTCTACCGGGTGATTGATCCGGAGATCTGGGTCAAGCTGGTTGGCCGGGTTCAGGGAGCCAACTTTGCCGCTATTTACGGAAAGACAAAGGCCATGGGCTACCGCAATGTGACCCTGCCCGAAGGCCATACCTGGAAGTCTTACACCCAGTTCCTTTTAGATACCCTGCCGGCACGGCTTCGGAATAATTATGTGAAAAAGTTCAATACTTCCATCAAATTCTGGCACGAGACAGGGGGAGGCCTGGACGAGGAGACCATTCAGGAGCTTTTGGAGCACGGCTATCACATCCGGCGTAACGGTGTTTCCAACTATACCATCAATCGGAAATCCCGTATCGTCTTTATCGGAAAGATCCCCGATCATACGGACGACATCAAATCCACCAAGGATATTCCAAGCTGGAAGCGGATGTGCTACTGCATTTTGAAAAACGATCACACCTGCCGGTTTATGGGCTTTGGAATCAGCCGCCAGCAGCAAAAGCAGATCGACGCCATTCGGGGAAAGTACAAAAGCTTAGAGGAGATAACCTATGAAGTTTAAAAGTCCTGTTTATCAGGTGATATCCGTGCCAATCGGAAAAATAGAGCCAAACACCTACAATCCCAACACCGTGGCTCCACCGGAGATGAAGCTGCTCTATGAGAGCATCCGGGAGGACGGCTACACCATGCCCATCGTGTGCTACTACGATAAAACCCGGGACATGTATGTCATTGTGGACGGCTTTCACCGCTACCGGGTCATGCTGGAGTATCCGGATATTTATGAGCGGGAGGAAGGGTATCTTCCCGTATCGGTGATTGACAAGCCCATTGCTCAGCGGATGGCAAGCACCATCCGTCACAATCGGGCCAGAGGAAGCCACGATGTGGATTTGATGAGCAACATTGTAAAGGAGCTTCACGAGCTGGGGAGATCGGACGCCTGGATCTCCCGGCATCTGGGAATGGATCGGGATGAGATTCTGAGACTGAAGCAGATCACAGGGCTTGCGGCCCTGTTTCAGGATGTGAAGTTCGGACAGGCCTGGCGGCCGGCTGAGGAGGAATGGGAGCAGCCATGAGGCGAAAAGGAAAAGCAGGAAAGATAAGAAAAAAAATAAAACATAGTTTGGGGCTATTGCTGGCCTTTGTTCTGCTTTTCCTTCCTGTAGGAGCCGTAAGGGCGGAGGATGAGGCAAAGGAGCTTCGAAGGGAGTACCAGGCCTATGAGGAGCGGTTTGCTTCCATTGAGGATCGGACGGATCTGGAGGAACAGTCCTATGCGGTGATGGAGGAGCAGATCTTTCCTGTGACCCTGGAATCCATTGCCCCGGAGGAGCTGACCATGATTCCGGCCGTGGATGAGAGTCTTCACCGGCTGGCCCTCTTTTTCCTTGATGAGGAGGGGCGGGTGGTGTACCGCTACAATCAGCTGGAGGCCAATTACCGGATTCCCGGGGAGCTTCGGCAGGCAGTGAAGGATGTCACCGGCGTTGCCTTCTCCGATGTGAATGGAGACGGGCTAAAGGACATTATTCTGATCAGCAGGTGTGAGAATCCCACAGGAGGCTATGCGGGAATTCCCTACAAGGTGGGAGACGTGATTTTCCAGGGAGAGGGTTACCTCTACCGGGACTGGCGGATTTCCGATAAGATCAACCGGTTCAGCATGAATAAGAGCACCAATCAGATTTTGTTTTTTGCAAGAGACGGTGTTTCCACGGAATTCCTGTACACGTCCACTACCCTGGAGGAGCTTACGGGAAACGGCTTTTCCGTGTTCGAGGATCAGTGCTATACCAGAGAATTTGAGCGCCTGGGCCGCCTTCAGGTGGTGCCCGGAGTCTTCCGCATGGCCTGGTATGATTTTTTTCTGATTTACCTGGTGAATGAGCAGGGACAGATTGTCTGGAGACTTCAGCCTATGCTGGACTTTGACGGCCTCTACTCCTTAAAGGGCATCAACGGAAGAGATGTGGACGGGGACGGCATGAAGGATCTGGTAGTGCTGGCCCGCTACAGCCGGGAGGATGAGGCAGGAGAGCAGGTAGTGGAGAATATCTGCTCCATTTACTATCAGAGAACCAGCGGCTTTGAGGCGGATACGGGGTTTGAGAATTATTATCAGTATACGGAAGAGGATACCATGGAAGACATGATACGAAAGATCCGGGAATACTGGGGATGGCAGGTAGAGGAATGATTAAGATATTGATTGTGGACGATGAGAAGCCCATCTGCGATTTGATTGATATCAATCTGTCGGCCGCAGGTTATCAGTGCAAGAGCGTCCAGGACGGCCTTGCGGCCATTGACCTTATTGAGCGGGAGAGCTTTGATCTGATCCTTCTGGATATTATGCTGCCGGGAGCAGACGGATTTGACATTATGGAGTATATTCGCCCCTTAAAGGTGCCGGTGATCTTTATTACCGCCAGGGGCGAGGTAAAGAACAAAATCAAGGGCCTGAAGCTTGGGGCGGAGGATTATCTGGTAAAGCCCTTTGACGTGCTGGAGCTGGCCGCCCGGGTGGAGGTGGTGCTGCGCAGGTTTCACAAGACGGAGCAGATCCTCTCGGCCGGGGACGTTACGGTGGATCTGGAGGCCAGGAAGGCTACAAGGGCCGGCAGGCCGGTAGTGCTCACCAACAAGGAGTATGGCCTTCTGGTGCTCTTTATCCGCAATAAGAATGTGGCCCTTTTCAAGGAAACCCTCTACGAGAAGGTCTGGGGAGACGAATACCTGGCGGACAGCCGCACCCTGGAGCTTCACGTTCAGAGGCTTCGGCGGAAAATGGGCTGGGAGAAAAATCTGGTGGCGGTTTATAAGGTCGGGTATCGGCTGGAGGTATAAGCTGCGGGGCGGAAATCGGAGGTTTGTCACATGAAATTCTCATATAAAATATTGCTGAGCTGTATCATTACCATGGCGGCGGCTCTGGGAATCGGCGGATACTTTTTCGTGAATGACGTTTTTGAGGCCTCCATGGAGCGGGAGATGGAGCAGGCGGCGGATGAGAGCAACATTCTCCAGTTTGCCTTTGAGACGGCGGCTCTTAACATTCCCGCCAAGTACGATTTGCTTCAGAATTCCGCCGTGAAGGACATCGGAGCGAATCTGGAAAAGCGAGGCCAGGGCACAAGCCGGCTTCTTCGGCTTTCCGATGAGAACCGGGAGATTCTCTATGCCAGCGAGGGCTTTGTGGAGGATACAAAGCTTTTGGCAAGTATTGAGAAGCAGACCCGGGTATACCGGGTGATCCATCCGGATGATCATTATTATATCCAGACAGGGGCGGAGATTAAGGCTCTTGATCGGACGTTGTATCTGGAGACTATGCGGGATGTGACGGCCGTATACGCAGAGCGGGCCAGAGGCTTTTCGGTGTATCGGAATATGACCCTCCTCATACTGGCGTTGAGCTCTGTTTTGATGCTCTTTATCTCCACCTGGCTGACCCGCCCCATCCGTCTTCTGACAAAGGCTGCCAGGAACATGACGGACGGAGACTACAGCTATCGGGCCGAGCAGGTGAGCCGGGATGAGATGGGACAACTGACTCAGGATTTCAATCATATGGCAGGGGTGGTGGAGGAAAATATCCATAAGCTGGAGGCGGAGGTGGAGGCCAGAGAGGACTTTATCGCGGCCTTTTCCCATGAGCTTAAGACGCCTCTTACGGCAGTGATTGGCTACGCAGATCTTCTGCGGTCCAGGAAGCTTGACGAGGAGAAGCATTTCCTTTCGGCCAATTACATTTATACGGAGGGAAAGCGCCTGGAGGCCATGTCTCTGCGGCTTTTGGATATCATTGTAGCCAAGCGGGGTGAACTGATTCCTCAGGAGATGGATGTTGAGCTTCTCTTCGGCTATCTGAAGGACATGTTTGGAGAGAAGAAGGAGCACCCCTTTGTATTTCGCTATGAGCCCGGGCGGATCCGGGGTGAGGCGGACCTTTTGAAATCTGTGCTTCTCAATCTGGCCGACAATGCCTGCAAGGCCTCGGGGCCCGGAAGCCCCATTGAAATTTTGGGAGAGAACCGTGAAAGGGGGTATTATTTTGCCGTGCAAGATAAGGGGGTGGGGATTTCCCCTGAGGATTGCAAGCGGATCACGGAGGCCTTTTACATGGTGGATAAATCCCGCTCCAGAAGCCACAACGGCGCAGGCTTAGGGTTGGCACTCTGTGCGGAGATTTTGAAGCTTCATGGCAGTAAATTGGAGATAACAAGTACTTTAGGAGAGGGAAGCACCTTTGCTTTTTGGATACCGTATGAGGAGATGAAGGATGATGGAACAAAGGAAGGCCAGAAATCTGGCAGTGATTGCATTGACGGCCCTGATCCTGCTGGCGGCAGTGCTGGGACCGGAGCAGATCGCCCGCTATAAGGATCACTCTATTTTAAATGAAATTACCTCAGAGGAGATAGAGGATCTGTACCAGGGCTACCGGTATACCTTAAGCAGTAATGAAAAGCTTTACCTCCTGTCAGAGTGCCTAAGCCGCCAGGTGCTGCCGGAAAGCGAGCTGAGCGCTGTTACAAGGGTGGAGGCCGACAAGGGGGATGTGGATTATGAGGGACTTCTTGGAACTTATGCCTTTGTCACTAACCGCCAGGGACCCTCGGATAAGGAGATCGCGGATGAGGAAATCTTCCATATCTGCAACCAGGAGCTTGCGGCCTTAAAGGAGCTGGGGGTTCTCTCGGAAAGCGTAAGGGAGGTGGATCCTTCGGCGTACACGGCTGTGCTGTACTCGGCTATTGATGTGCTGGAGCCTCAGAACAATATGGCCGTATGGAGGGTCAGCCTTTCCACCAGCCAGCAGAATGCGGATAAGGCTAACCGGCTTATTGATGCTTATATTGATGCGGATTCTGGGAAAATATATAGCTTTTATGCCCGGACGGATGCTCTGTGGTCTCAGGTCAACCCGGAGGAGATGATAGAGGCTTGGGGCGGTTATCTGGGGCTTACGGGGAGAGAGCCTTACGACTCGGACAGTCCTCTGATGGAGACTACCTCAGACTTTGTAAAGTACCGTTTTCCGGGAATGGAGGAGGGTAGTACGGTGGTTACTATTGGGTTTTATGAGGGAATTAATGAGATTTTTTTGAAGCTTGTATAGTGGCTTACGGGGGGAGCGGCCGCAAGACAGGACAGCAGACTTTTCCATATCCGTGTTCGGACGGTTCTCGTACATTCTGTCTGCTCTGTACGGACATTGCCCAGGCAATATCCGTCCATATCAGACAGCCTGTACGCGAACAGCCGGACACTGGATATCGGAAAAGTCTGCTGTCCTGTCTTGCGGCCGCTCCTTGAAATACGGAAAGTTTTTGAATTTGAAAAATATGCAAAAATGATGCGAAAAATATGAAGTTTTGATGTTGCCCTTGAATATGCTGTAGATAGAGAGTAAGAAAGGGGCAACACAAATGAGAAGATCTGGTCTGTATCTTGGAGGACTGTATGTAGAATACGCCGGAGAATATAATCATTCTGTAGAGTGGAGGGAAAAGCCCGTCGGCAAGACAGGAAAAAATATTGCGGTTTTTTTACTGGCTGCTGTCCTGGCGGTTGTCTCGGTGAATTCCGCGGCAGGGCGTGTCCGCAAGATAAGGGCTACGGCGGAGGAAGCCCCGGAAACGGCCGTGGCAGGAGTTTCAAAGGAGTCATTCACCCTCATTCCCCAAAGAGAGCAGGAGCCTGTTCCCACGATCCCGATATCTGTCTTTGATAAGGCGCCGGGAGATATTGTCATTGTTCTGGACCCGGGGCACGGGGGAATGGATGAGGGCTGTGCAAGGGAGGGTGTGGAGGAAAAGGAGCTCAACCTTCGCATTGTTTACCAGATACAGAGAAAGCTTCTGGAAAAGGGCTACCAGGTACGCTTAACCCGAAGCGCAGACACAGAACTTGCCCTGGAGGATCGGGCAAAGACTGCAAACGAAGCAGGAGCCGATCTGTGTATCAGTATCCATCAAAATGCCAGCGACGAAAGGGCGGCAGAGGGAATTGAGATCTGGTACAGCGGTCAGAATCAGGCGGACGAGAGCAAGCGCCTGTCCGAAATCATCCGAAAATATGCTGTCCAGGCCACCGGCGCCGCCTCCCGGGAGCTGATAGAAAACGAAGAGCTCCACGTTATCCGGGAATGCACCATGCCCTCCTGCCTCATCGAAACCGGCTTTCTCTCAAACCCGGCCGAGCGGACCAGACTTGCAAGCCCTGCATACCAGGAACAGCTGGCCGAGGGCATTGCCGCAGGCATAGAGGCCTACTTAAATCCCAAAACCATGTACCTCACCTTCGACGACGGTCCCTCTGAGGAAAACACAGCTCATGTACTGGACATCCTGAAAGCCCGGAACATCAAGGCCACCTTCTTCCTTGTAGGGGAAAACGTAGAAAAGCACCCGGAAATGGCAAAGCGCATCGCCCAGGAGGGCCACACCATCGGCATCCACTGCTACAGCCACGACTATAAAGCCCTCTACCAGAGTGCAGAAAGCTACTTGGCAGACTTCGAAAAGGCCCGAGAGGCCGTAAAAGCCGCCACCGGCATAGAAGTAAAGCTCTTCCGCTTCCCCGGCGGCAGCATCAACAACCACAACAAAGGAGTCTACCAGCAGATCGCCCAGGAAATGGAGGGCCGCGGTTATATCTACTACGACTGGAACGCAAGCCTCGAGGACGCCGTTTCCAACCCAAAAGCCGAGACCCTCATAAAGAACGCCGTCTCAAGCACCCTGGGCCGCAAAAAAATTATCCTGCTGGCCCACGATGTAGTCGAAGAGACAGGAGACTGTCTGGAAGAGCTCCTAGATCAATTCCCCGAATACCAAATGGAGCCCTTGTCCGAAGAGGTAGACCCCATCCAATTCTGACAGGCTTAACCAAGCAACACCGCCACAACCAGCCGCAGAAAGGAAAATGATAATCCCGCCAAGTGTGTTAGCCTTCAGGCGGAGCATGGCGGGATTATCATTTTCCTTTCTGCGGCGTCCGACGCCTATCCTCCAAATTTCAACAAAACTCCCCCACCCCCCTTGACTCCCCCATCTATTTCCTCTATAATAAATTCCAAATGACCAGCACACAGGAGAGAAACCACTATGGTAAAAAGCATGACCGGCTTCGGCCGCTGTGAGGTGTCCGAAGGCGACCGCAAAATGACGGTAGAGATGAAATCCGTAAACCACAGATACCTGGACGTCAACATCAAGATGCCCAAAAAGCTGAACTTTTTCGAGTCCCAGGTCCGCAGCCTCCTGAAAACCTACCTCCAGCGGGGAAAGGTAGATCTTTTCATCACCTGCGAGGATCTGTCCGAGAAAAAAGGAGCCCTGCGCTACAACCGGGAGCTGGCCGAAGAGTATTTAAATTACTTAAAGCAGATGTCGGAAGAATTTGATCTGCAAAACGATATCAGCGCGGTGGCCCTTTCCCGCTATCCAGAGGTCCTGGTGATGGAGGAGACCCAGACAGACGAGGAAGAGCTGTGGAAGCTGTTGGAGCAGGCCCTAAAAGGCGCCTGTGAACAGATGGTGGCAACCAGAATGCGGGAGGGCGAAAGCTTAAAGCAGGATCTGACGGCCAAGCTGGAGGAGCTGCTTTCGCATGTGTCTTTTATCGAGGAGCGTTCCCCCCAGATCGTGGCGGAATACCGCAGCAAGCTAAAGGAAAAAGTACAGGAGCTTCTCTTAGACGCCCAGATTGAGGAAAGCCGCCTGGCCACAGAGGTTACTATTTTTGCAGACAAGATCTGTGTGGACGAAGAGCTGGTCCGCTTAAGAAGTCATATTGAGCACACAAAAGCAGCCTTACAGGAGAAGGACAGCGTAGGACGCAAGCTGGACTTTATCGCCCAGGAAATGAACCGGGAGGCCAACACCATATTGTCTAAGGCCAATGACCTGGAGGTTTCCGACCGGGCCATCGAGCTTAAGACCGGCATAGAGAAGGTGCGGGAGCAGATTCAGAACATCGAATAGAGGGAGTCATATGGAAAAGAAAGGAATCTTACTGGTAGTATCCGGTTTTTCCGGGGCAGGAAAGGGAACTCTGATGAAGGAGCTACTTCGCCGGCACGACAATTATGCTCTTTCCGTCTCCGCTACCACCCGGGCTCCCAGAGAGGGAGAGGAAGAGGGAAGAGAATACTTTTTCAAAACCCGGGAAGAATTTGAACAGATGATTGCTAAGGGGCAGCTCATCGAGTATGCCTCCTATGTGGGGAATTACTACGGAACGCCCAGAGCCTATGTGGAAGAGCAGCTTTTCAAAGGCCGGGACGTGGTGCTGGAGATCGAGATCCAGGGGGCCCGAAAGGTCAAGGAGCGGTTCCCGGATACGGTGCTGCTGTTTGTATCCCCCCCAAGCGCCAAGGAGCTTCGCCGCCGCCTCACAGAGCGGGGAACGGAAAGCCGGGAGGTGATCGAGAATCGCCTGAAGAGAGCCGTTGAGGAAGCCCAGGGAATTGAGGATTACGATTACTTTGTGATAAACGATGACCTGAATGCGTGCGTAGAGCATGTGCATCAGATTGTACAGTGCGAGCGCAGCCGGACCGGCCGGAGTAGGGAGCAGATTCAGTCGATTCGGGAGGAATTGAAGACATTTTCAAAATAGTTAGAAGAAACAGGAAAAAGACAGAAAGGACAAGGTGATTCTTATGTTACATCCGTCATACACAGATTTAATGAAGGTCGTAAACAGCGGCGTGGAGGAGGGAGAAACTCCCGTGGTAAACAGCCGTTATTCCATTGTACTTGCGACCTCCAAGCGGGCCCGCCAGATTATTGCAGGAGAGCATCCTCTGGTGCAGGGAGACGGGAAAAAGCCTCTCTCCGTAGCCATCCAGGAGCTGGAGAGCGGTAAGGTGAAGATTGTTACCGAGGAGGAGCTCATGGAAGAGGAGGCCGGTCCGGAGGCGGTCGATGAGATTCCCGAGGATGCGGCGCCTCAGGAGGAGTCCGAGACCGTAGAGGATTCCGAATAGAAAAAATAGACAAAAGGAACTGCCCGGCAGCAAAAAAAGCTGGGCAGTTTTGCTTTTTTGGAGGTCCGAAAGGTTGACATTCCATACCAAAACTTGTTAAAATGGAGGGAGCTTATGAAATATATTGCGGAATGAAAAACAGCAATATCCCGGTCAGTACCCAGATGGATTTACGGGCACATTTTTTCGTGGCCGGAAATGCATCTCGAAGCTTTGGGTACGGAATGGGATATTGCGGAACTAAAATGGAGGAAACATTATGAGGATTATTGAAGCAAAAGACTATCAAGACATGAGCAGAAAGGCAGCTCACATTCTGGCGGCTCAGGTAACCTTAAAGCCCGAGAGTGTATTGGGACTGGCTACAGGATCCACACCCATCGGAACCTATGACTTCCTGGCAG
Source organism: Lachnospiraceae bacterium (assembly GCA_022791635.1). GTDB lineage: Bacteria > Bacillota > Clostridia > Lachnospirales > Lachnospiraceae > Laedolimicola. The sequence goes on along the minus strand of JAAVZL010000002.1, from coordinate 33,811 downwards.
AGTGGTGCAAGAGCGGAGATTTGGACTTCTCCAAGGCGGCTACGGTAAATTTGGACGAGTACAGAGGTCTTGATCACAGCAACGATCAGAGCTATTACTATTTTATGAACAAGCATCTGTACAGCCGTATCAATATCGATCCCTCCCGGACCCATGTGCCCGACGGCACACAGCCGGATCCGGAAAAGGAGAGCCAGCGCTACGAGGAGCTTATCCGTTCCCTGGGCGGTGTGGATATTCAGCTTCTGGGCATCGGACATGACGGACACATCGGCTTTAACGAGCCAAACAGCTTCTTTGACGGCGATACCCACTGCGTGGATTTGACAGAGATGACCATTGAGGCCAATAAGCGTTTCTTCGCCTCTGCGGACGAGGTGCCCCGTCAGGCTTATACCATGGGAATCGGAACCATTATGCGGGCCAGAAAGCTTCTGATGATCATAAACGGCGAGGATAAGGCAGACATTACGGCAGCAGCCCTCTGCGGAGAGGTTACGCCCCAGGTTCCCGCCTCCATTATCCAGTTCCATCCGGACGTAACCGTGATTGCGGATCCGGCGGCTTTGTCCAAGGTAAAGAGATAGCTTTGTATGTTAGTGGAGTTTAAGGGTAAACTAGATTTACCGCAATAAAAAACAGGGAGGTATAAATGCTATGGAGACACGTCAGGGCAAAAGCGTATTTGCCGGAGTGGCAATCGGAAAGCTGTTCGTGTACAAGAAGGCCACGCAGGTAGTGGAGAAGAGGGCCATTGAGGATCCCGAGGCTGAGATCGCCCGCTACATGGCGGCAAAGGAAAAGGCCGCCGGACAGCTTGCTCTTCTGAAGGAAAAGACCATGCGGGATGTGGGGGAGGCCGAGGCCGAGATTTTTGAAGCTCATCAGATGCTGCTGGAGGATCTGGACTTTGTGGAAGGAATCACCGGCATGATTGAGCAGGATAAGGTCAATGCGGAGTACGCGGTGTTTGTGACAGGCGAACAGTGTGCGGCCATTTTCCTGAGCATGGACGATGATTACATGCGTGGACGCGCGGCGGATATCAACGATATCTCCAGCCGTCTGATTGCCATTTTGAGCGGTACCCAGGTGAGCGCTGAGGCCATGCCGGAGCCGGTAATTATTCTGGCAGAGGATTTGGCGCCTAGCGAGACGGTGCAGTTTGAGAAGGATAAGATTCTGGCCCTGGTAACCCAGAAGGGATCCGCCAATTCCCACACAGCGATTCTGGCCCGTATGATGAACATTCCCTGCCTGGTAACGGCAGATATTGATCTGGATCCGGAACTCAATGGAAAGATGGGTGTTGTGGACGGCTTTACGGGAGAGATTCACATTGAGCCCGACGAAGTGACCCTGGCCGTGATGCAGGAGAAGAAAAAGCGCGAGGAGGAGAGAAAGCTTCTGCTCCAGAGCTTAAAGGGCCTGCCTACCGTGACCAAGAGCGGCAAGGTGGTGCATTTGTACGCCAACATTGGAAGCGAGGAGGACGTGGACTCCGTACTGGAAAATGACTCCGAGGGCATCGGCCTCTTCCGAAGCGAGTTTTTGTATCTGGGAAGAGACGACTATCCCACAGAGGAAGAGCAGTTCAACGTATATAAGAATGTAATTTCCAAGATGAACGGCAAGAAGGTGATTATCCGTACTCTGGATATCGGAGCCGACAAGCAGGCGGATTACTTCAACATTCCCAAGGAAGAGAATCCGGCTATGGGCTTTCGTGCCATCCGGATCTGTCTGGAGCGGGTGGACGTGTTCAAGACCCAGCTTCGGGCTATTTTCCGGGCAAGCGCCTACGGTACGGCCTCCATCATGTTCCCCATGATTATCTCCGTGGATGAAGTAAAGCGGATCAAAGAGATCGTGGAAGAAGTAAAGAACGAGCTGACGAGAGAGGATATTCCTTTCGGCGATGTGGAGCTTGGCATTATGGTGGAGACTCCCGCAGCCGTTATGATTGCAGATATGCTGGCGGCAGAGGTGGACTTCTTCAGCATCGGAACCAATGATCTGACCCAGTATACCCTGGCCATTGACCGTCAGAACCAGTCCTTGGATAACATTTACGATCCCCACCATGAGGCAGTGCTGCGGATGATTCAGCGGACCATTGAGTGCGCTCACGAGTACGGCGCTTGGTGCGGCATCTGCGGTGAGCTCGGCGCAGACATGGAGCTGACCCGCAGATTCCTGCAGATGGGTATTGACGAGCTTTCCGTATCTCCCGTATTTACCCTGGAGCTGCGCAAAAAGATTCGGGATGCAGAGTAACGCCAAGCGTTTGTGAAAACCTGTGAATCATTGTGCGGAACAGCGGGAATGCATTTTGGCTGCGCCGGACAATTAGAAATATGAATAAACATAAAGGAGAGACAGAATCATGAAAGAGTTTAAGTATGTAGTACAGGACGAGTTGGGACTTCACGCAAGACCTGCAGGACTGCTGGTAAAGGAGGCTGCAAAGTATAAGAGCGCAGTGACTCTGGACAGCGGCGCAAAGAAGGCTGATGCCAAGAGAATCATGGCAGTGATGTCCATGGGCGTAAAGAAGGGCGTTGAGCTTACCGTAACCATCGACGGCGAGGACGAGGACGTTGCAGCAGAGGCAATTGAGAACTTCTTCAAAGAGAATCTGTAAATTTTTATAAGAACCCAAGGGCGGAGGCGCGAAAAGATTGCTTCCGCCTTTTTTGATGCACAGGCCCGCATATGGAAGGTTGCTGCTGATGCAGCAAACTTCCATATGCGGGCCGCGCGGCAGTAGGGAGAAAAAAGTTACTGTTCACTCCGTGACCAGCAACACGCTTCGCGAGGCACAGAAATCGCAAAAAGATGCGATTTCGCGCTGAAGAACTCGGGATTTCCGCACAAAATGTGCGGAAACACCTCGCGGAACAGTGACGTGTGAGCAGTAGCGAAAAAAATCTTCCCTACTCGATTTTTTTCTTTTAAACCGGGGAAAAAGGTGGTATACTATACCAAATGTGCATTGCACAAAGCCAAAGCAGTCAGGAGTATACAAGATGACCATAGAACAATTGCAAGCTTATGAACTGATAGAAAAAAGAGAGATCGGGGAGCTTAAATCCACCGGCTACTATTTAAAGCACAGAAAAACAGGGGCAAAGGTCTGCCTGCTGTCCAATGAGGACGACAATAAGGTTTTTTACATCGGATTTCGGACCCCGGCTCCGGACGACACGGGAGTGCCCCACATTCTGGAGCATTCGGTTCTCTGCGGATCCAGAAAGTTTCCGGTAAAGGATCCCTTTGTGGAGCTGGCCAAGGGCTCCCTAAATACCTTCCTAAATGCCATGACCTATCCGGATAAGACGGTTTATCCGGTGGCAAGCTGCAACGATCGGGATTTCCAGAACCTGATTCACGTGTATATGGACGCAGTGTTCTATCCCAATATCTATGATAAGGAGGAGATCTTCCGGCAGGAGGGTTGGCACTACGAGCTGGAGTCTGAGGAGGAGCCTCTCACCTTAAACGGCGTGGTATACAATGAAATGAAGGGCGCCTTTTCCTCTCCGGAGGGAGTGCTGGAGCGGGAGATCCTGAATTCTCTCTACCCGGACACCACCTATGCCAATGAGTCCGGTGGAGATCCGGAAGCCATCCCCACCTTAAAGTACAGTGAGTTTCTCGATTTCCACAGCCGCTACTATCATCCGTCCAACAGCTACATTTACCTCTACGGCGACTGCAATATGGCGGAAAAGCTTACCTGGCTTGACAAAAATTATCTGAGCAAATACGACTGTCTTCCCGTGGATTCCCAGGTGCGGACCCAGAAGCCCTTTACGGCAACCCGTGAGGTGGTAAAAGCCTACTCCGTCTCCGCAGAGGAGGGAATCCGGGACAAAACCTACCTTTCCTACAATAAGTCCGTGGGCGATACCATGGATAAAAAGCTGTATCTGGCCATGCAGGTGCTGGAGTATGTGCTTCTCTCCATGCCCGGCGCACCCTTAAAGCAGGCCCTTTTGGATGCGGGGATAGGCAAGGACATTTTAAGCTCCTACGACAACGGAGTAAAGCAGCCCATCTTCTCCATCATTGCCAAGGAAGCCAATGAAGAGCAAAAGGACGCCTTTGTGGAGGTGATCGAGGGGACCCTTCGAAAGCTTCTTGAGAAGGGACTGGATGAGAAGGCCCTCCGGGCGGGGATCAACTATTTTGAATTCCGCTACCGAGAGGCAGATTTCGGCAGCTATCCCGCCGGCCTCATGTACGGCCTCCAGGCCTTTGACAGCTGGCTCTACGATGAAAATTCCGTATTTCTTCACCTGGAAGCCGTGGAGACCTTTGCTTTCTTGAAGGAACAGGCGGATAAGGGATACTTTGAGGGGCTGATACGGAACTATCTTCTTGAGAACCCCCATGCCTCGATTGTCATCATCCGTCCGGAAAAGGGACTGACGGCCCGGCAGGAGGAGCGTTTAAGAAAGCAGCTTCAGGAATATAAGGAGAGCCTTGACAAAGGACAGCTTCAGGAACTGATCGCCTTTACCAGGCATTTGAAGGAGTATCAGAGCGAGCCCTCCTCCCAGGAGGATTTGAAGAAGATTCCCCTTCTGGCCCGGGAGGATATCGGGAAAAAGGCCCCATCCTTTCAAAATGAGGTTCATTCGGTGGAGGATGTACCGATCGTACACCATGACCTTTATACCAACGGAATCGGTTATGTCAACCTGATGTTCCGGGCCAACGAGATCCCGGAAAGGCTGGTGCCCTGTTTGGGACTTCTAAAGGCAGTCCTTGGAAATGTAGACACCGAGCACTATACCTACGGCGAATTTGCCACCGAGCTGAACCTCCATACGGGAGGCATTTCCTGTGGAGTCAATTCCTACGATCACCTCAAAGAGCCCGGGGTGTACACGGCCATGTTTGAGGTGCGCTGCAAGGCCCTTTATGAGGAGCTTCCCAAGGCATTTTCCATGATAGAGGAAATGCTGCTGACCTCCAGGCTTCGGGATCGGAAGCGCCTGACGGAGGTTTCGGCAGAGACCCGCTCCAGGCTTCAGATGGTATTTACCACCGCAGGCCACTCCATGGCAGCCCTGCGCGCCATGTCCTATTTCTCCGAGAGCTCCCGCTTTGCAGACCAAACGGGAGGCGTGGCCTTCTATGGGTTTATGGAAAAAGCAGAAGAGCTGCTTTCGGGAGACTGGGAGCAGCTGGCAGAGGATCTGGAGGAGCTGACCCGCTGCCTGTTCCGAAGGGAAAATCTGACAGTCAGCTACACGGCAGAGAAGAAGAGCCTGGAGGCTCTAAAGCAGCAGGTAGAGACTCTCCTTGCAAAGCTTTACCGGGAGCCGGTGAAAAAGGAGCACTGGAGCTTAAAAGCCGATTCCGGCAACGAAGGCCTCAAGACCTCCTCCCAGATACAATACGTAGCCAGAGCCGGAAGCTTTGGGGCGGAAGGGCTGGCCTACACAGGGGCACTGTCCGTACTGCGGACCATTATGAGCTATGATTATCTCTGGAACAATGTCCGGGTAAAAGGCGGCGCCTACGGCTGCATGAACAACTATACCAGGACCGGCGCAGGCTATATGATGTCCTACCGGGACCCCAACCTGGAAAAGACCAATGACATCTTTGAGGAAAGCGCAGCCTATGCAGAGCAGTTTGAGGTGTCAGAGCGGGATATGACGAAATATATCATCGGCACCGTCAGTAATCTGGATACCCCCTTAAATCCCAATGCCAAGGGAGCCCGGTCCATGGCCGCCTGGCTTCAGGGTCTTTCAGAGGAAACGGTACAGCGGGAGCGGGATCAGGTGCTCACCTGCGAGAGCAAGGATATCCGGGCTCTGGCCCCTTATCTGAGGGCCATTCTGTCCCAGAATCACCTCTGCGTCATCGGCAACGAGGCGAAGCTGGAAGAGCAGCGGCAGCTTTTTGATACCATAAGAAACCTGTTCCACTGAAAGTAAAAAAGCCTTTACGGGACGGCTGTCCCTGGAAGGATAGATCATGAAAGGAGCTGCCGCAAAATAGAACAGCAGCCCTGGAAAAGTACGAAGGAGGGAGCTTGTAAATGGATACTTTACAGCTGATACTGTCAATTCTGCCGCCGCTCATTGCAATCGGTCTGGCCTTAATCACCAAGGAGGTGATTTCCTCCCTGCTCATCGGCATCCTGGCCGGAACACTAATTTACAGCCAGGGCAATGTAGTAGGCATGGTAACCTCGGCCTTTGAGCTGATGGGAAGCAAGATTGGCGACAATGTGAACATTTTGATTTTCCTGGGGCTTCTGGGTGCACTGGTGGTCATCGTGACCCGTGCGGGAGGCTCCGCAGCCTATGGAGAGTGGGCTTCCAGAAAGCTCACCACCAGAAGAGGCGCTGCCCTTGCTACCAGCGCATTGGGATGCCTCATCTTTATCGACGACTATTTTAACTGCCTGTCCGTGGGAACCGTTATGCGTCCCGTGACGGATAAGCACCGGATTTCCCGGGCAAAGCTGGCTTACCTTCTGGATGCCACCGCAGCGCCCATCTGCATCATCGCACCCGTATCCAGCTGGGGCGCTTCCGTGGCCTCCTACATGTCAGACGCCACGGGAATGAACGGAATGACCACCTTTGTGAAGACCATTCCCTACAACTTCTATGCGATTTTGACCATCGTGATGGTACTGGTAATCTGCCTGACCAAGGTAAACTACGGCCCCATGGCAAAGTTCGAGAAAAACGCCATCGAGAAAGGCGATCTCTTTACCCACACGGAAAATGTAGTGACAGATGATTTCGGTGGAAATAACGGCGGAAAGGCCCTGAAGGGAAAAGTGTACGACCTGGTAATTCCCATTCTGGCCCTCATCGTCTGCACCGTGCTTGCCATGGTATACACAGGCGGCGGCTTCTCCGGAACCCCCTTCCTGTCCTCCTTTGGTGAGTGCGACTCCTCCTTCTCCCTGGTGCTTGGAAGCTTCCTGGGACTGGTGGTAACCTTTATCCTCTACATCCCCCGAAAAGTCTTAAGCTTTGTGGACTTTATGGGCGGCATCACCGAGGGCATCAAATCCATGGTTCCCGCTTTTACCATTTTAATACTGGCCTGGACCATCGGCGGCGTATGCAGCTCCGATTATCTGAACACAGGAGAACTGGTGGGCAATGCCATTTCCAATTCCTCATTCCCCACCTTCCTGCTCCCTTCAGTGATCCTGATCGTGGCAGCCTTCCTGGGATTCTCCACAGGAACCTCCTGGGGAACCATGGCAATCCTGATTCCCATCGGAGCGGCCATAGCCAGCACGCCTCAGACACAGCACCTGCTTCTGCCCATCTTCGGCTGCACCTTAGGAGGAGCCGTGTTCGGAGACCACGTGTCCCCCATTTCCGACACCACCATCCTCTCCTCCACCGGAGCAGGCTGTAACCACCTGGACCACGTGTCCTCCCAAATGTACTACGCATCCACAGTGCTGGCGTGCTGCTTCGTAGGCCACGTACTCATGGGTCTCATGGGCGGAAGCCTGGTCGTGCCCCTGATCGTATCCATAGCGCTGCTGCTGGCAATTCTGTATGTACTGAACCGGGTCCAGAGCAAAAAGGATACCATCGATTATTCCCAGGTGAAATTTTAGACAAACAGCAAATGGAAGGGGCTGCCGCAAAATAAACCATCAGACATTTCCATATCCGTGTTCGGACGGTTCTCGTACATTCTGTCTGCTCCGGACGGACATTGCCAAGGCAATATCCGTCCATATCAGACAGAATGTACGAGAACAGCCGGACACTGAATATTGGAAAAGTCTGTTGCCTTATTTTGCGGCAGCCCCATAGCTTAAATGCACAGCAAGCAAAGGCTTGCGGAACTGGAATCAAAAACAGACTATGAAAGCAGATAATAAATCCGGCTTTGCCACCCTGATTGGCAGGCCAAACGTAGGAAAATCCACCCTGATGAATCAGCTCATCGGACAGAAGATAGCCATCACCTCCCACAAGCCACAGACCACCCGGAACCGGATCCAAACCGTATATACCTGCAAAGAGGGACAGATTGTCTTCGTAGACACTCCCGGCATCCACAAAGCCAAAAACAAGCTGGGAGAATATATGGTCCACGTGGCAGAGCGCACCCTCCGGGAGGTAGACATCATTCTCTGGCTGGTAGAGCCCTCCGACTTCATCGGAGCCGGCGACCGGCACATAGCAGAGCGCCTAAAAAGAGTAGACACCCCCGTAATACTCGTCATAAACAAAACCGACACCGTAAAAAAAGAAGCGCTACTCCCCGTCATCGACGCCTACCAAAAGCTTTACGACTTCCAGGAGATCATACCGGTCTCCGCCCTAAAGGGCGACAACAAAGAGGTACTCCTAGATCAGATCTTCAAATACCTCCCCTACGGGCCCAACTTCTACGACGAAGACACCATAACCGATCAACCCATGCGTCAGATAGTGGCAGAGCTCATCCGGGAAAAAGCCCTTCGCTGCCTGGACGAAGAGATCCCCCACGGCATAGCCGTATCCATCGAAACCATGAAAACCCGATCCGGCGGCCAAGTGGCAGATATCGAGGCCACCATAATCTGCGAAAAAGACTCCCACAAAGGCATCATCATCGGAAAACAGGGAGCCATGCTAAAAAAGATAGGAAGCGCCGCCCGCTACGAAATCGAACAACAACTGGAGCAAAAAGTAAATCTCCAGCTCTGGGTAAAAGTAAAAAAAGACTGGCGCGACAGCGACTACCTCATCAAAAACTTCGGCTACAACAAAAAAGATCTGGACACCTAACGAACTCCCACAGCAGAATCGCAAATCCGAGATGCAAAACTGTATACACCCTTGCACACTGAGGGCAATACACCCAACACCCTCCACGAAGCCATGCAGAATGACCGGCGCAGGGGAGGAGGGCCGCCCCGGCTAGGAGTTATCCTAAGGGGTACCAAGCAAGGCTTGGTGGATTCCTTAGGATCTGGGTGGCGGTTCTTGCCCGGAGCCTGCACACTCTTTCGCATACGCCAAAATGTCACAAAGCGCTAAAGCCAAAAATATACGATCCATATCCACCCCTGTCAAGGCATTTCCCAAAAAAAGATCTGGTAGTTTTTTAACAGGATAAGAACCCCTCCCATGGAGATCCTAATCTTATACCAAAACACACACAAGCAATCCAAGTCCTTAAAAATAAGGAACGAGCACATCCTGTGTAAAGGTACATTCAAAGTTAGAACAGGGGCGATAAAAATGACATGGGAGCAATTTGAAGAGACAGGAGCAGTGGAGGACTATCTTTCCTACAAAAGATCCGCAGGACGCGTAAAGACCCGGACAGAACGAAGAGAACCAAACGGCATACAGGCCCGGAAAGAGACAGAACATGGGACAGACCATCACAGTGACCGGCATGATTCTGGCAGCATATCCCTACAATGACTACGATAAGCGCCTGATCGTGCTCACAAAAGAACGAGGAAAAATAACCATATTCGCGAAGGGAGCCAGACGTCAGAACAGCTCTCTTCTTGCTGTGTGCAATTCCTTCGTATTCGGAGAATTCTTCGTCTACGAAGGCCGCAGCTCCTTCAACCTCATGCAGGCCAAAGCAATCAACTACTTTTCCGAGCTAAGCACAGATGTGGAAGGCGCCTGCTACGGCTTCTACTTCTGCGAAGTGGCAGAATACTACACCCGAGAAGCAAACGACGAGATCCTCATGCTAAAGCTCTTATACCAATCCTTACGAGCTCTCCTTCACACCCACATCCCCAGGGAGCTGGTCCGCTACATATACGAGCTAAAAACACTGGTCATCAATGGAGAGTGCCCCGTAGAGTTCGAAGAGCTGGAAATAGGCCCCTCCGCCCGCTACGCACTGAATTTTATCGTGTCCTCCCCCCCGGAAAAACTCTACACCTTTACCGTATCCGAGGAAGTGCTGAAAGAACTGCGCTTTGTGCTTCATCGCTGGCGGGAACTTTATATGGAAGGAAAATTCAAATCTCTGGAGATTCTGGAGGAAATGAGTTGAAAAAAAAGGAAAAAGACGCTATACTAGATCGGACGGGAAGACTGCTGTTTTTCTTATAAGGGGAGGAACTTACATGAGAAAATTAATCAGTGTATGCGTTTTGACACTCTGCCTTTTTCTGACAGGGTGCTCGGAAAAAGTGCCAGACGAGACTACCATTACCGTGAATAAAAAAGGCGAGATAACCTATACGGTGGTGGAGGACTTTCAAAAGGACTTCTACGATCTGGAAGGGCTTCAAAAAGATATAGAGGACGAGATCGCAACCTACAACCAAAAATTCGGCTCCGATCCCCTTGCCTTAAAGCTGCTGGAGGAACAGAAAGGAACTGTGGTAATGCAGCTTACCTTCACGGAAGCCCGCTTTTTTGAGGATTATTACTACAATACCTCTTCCACAGGCGCCACCCTGTTTGTAGGGACCCTTGAAGAGGCCCGGGAAGCAGAGTATGATTTGGAGGGCGAATTTCTGGGAGCAGACGGAAGCCTTACAGACATCGGCAGCCTGTCCAAGCCGGAGAGCTTAAAGGTGCTGATTACCGGAGAGGTGCTTAAGGTTCAGGTACCGGGAGAAATTCAGTGCGTCAGCCCTTCCGGAAGCGTACAGATTGTGGGAAAGAAGGAGGCGGCCATAAGCGAAGAGGCAGGGCAGGCCTGTATCATTTATAAATAAAAAAACAGTACCCTCCGTGTACAAGGGGACGGAACTCGAATAAAAAGGAGATAGAAAAAATGGAAAAAACAATGGACAAAATTGCGGCTCTGGCAAAGGCAAGGGGATTCATCTATCCCGGCTCCGAGATCTACGGAGGCCTTGCCAATACCTGGGATTATGGAAATCTGGGCGTGGAGCTTAAGAACAATGTAAAGCGCGCCTGGTGGCAGAAATTCGTTCAGGAGAATCCCTACAACGTAGGCGTGGACTGCGCCATTTTGATGAACCCCCAGACCTGGGTGGCCTCCGGACATCTGGGAAGCTTTTCCGATCCCCTGATGGACTGTAAAAGCTGTAAAGCCCGCTTCCGTGCGGATCAGCTGATTGAGGATTACATGAAGGAGAACAACGTGACGGCAGAGGGATCCGTGGACGCCTGGTCCCAGGAGGAGATGAAGGCTTACATCGACGAGCATGCCATTGCCTGCCCCTCCTGCGGAAAGCATGATTTTACGGATATCCGCCAGTTTAACCTGATGTTCAAGACCTTCCAGGGTGTCACCGAGGACGCCAAGAACACCGTATATCTTCGCCCCGAAACAGCCCAGGGAATCTTTGTGAACTTTAAGAATGTACAGAGAACCTCCAGAAAGAAGGTTCCCTTCGGTATTGCTCAGATTGGAAAGTCCTTCCGAAATGAGATTACGCCCGGAAACTTTACCTTCCGCACCAGAGAGTTTGAGCAGATGGAGCTGGAGTTCTTCTGCAAGCCGGATACGGATCTTGAGTGGTTCGCCTACTGGAAGCAGTACTGCATTGACTGGTTAAAGGCCCTTGGCATGAAGGATGAGGAGCTTCGGGCAAGGGATCACGAGAAGGAAGAGTTAAGCTTCTACAGCAAGGCCACCACGGATCTGGAATTCCTCTTCCCCTTCGGCTGGGGTGAGCTGTGGGGCATTGCGGACCGGACGGATTATGACCTGACCCAGCATCAGAACGTATCCAAGGCGGATCTGTCCTACTTTGACGACGAGACCAAAGAAAAATACATTCCCTATGTGATTGAGCCCTCTCTGGGTGCAGACCGGGTGGTTCTTGCCTTCCTGTGCGCCGCCTATGACGAGGAGGAGCTGGAGGGCGGAGACATGCGTACGGTGATGCATTTCCATCCTGCACTGGCGCCTGTGAAGATTGGCGTGCTTCCCCTGTCCAAGAAGCTGAATGAGGGTGCGGAGGCTATCTATCAGAAGCTTTGTAAGACCTATAACTGCGAGTTCGACGATCGCGGCAACATCGGAAAGCGCTACCGCCGCCAGGATGAGATTGGAACGCCCTTCTGCGTGACCTATGACTTTGACTCTGAGGAGGATAAAGCAGTGACGGTCCGGGATCGGGATACCATGGCTCAGGTTCGGGTGAAGATCGACGAGCTGGAAGCTTATTTTGCGGATAAGTTTCAGTTTTAAGCTGCGGGCTGAAGGTTGACGAAATTACCAAATAGTGATAGTTTAAAATAGGAGTGTTTAAAGCTCCGTAAAAAATAACAAAGGAGTATGATTATGAATCTTTCACCACTTCAGAAAGCAAGATATGAATATGTACCGAAGCTTCCGGCAATGTTGAGAAACGGCATCACCGAGATTGCCGTGAAAGAGGGAAGCGCGACCACCAGCGCGGCGGATCAGGAGAAAATCAAAGCGCTGTTCCCGAATACCTATGGAAAACCGGAGGTTACCTTTGAGAAGGGACAGAATACTTCTGCCGCCAAGAAGCAGGTAGTCGGCGTGATTCTTTCCGGCGGACAGGCGCCTGGCGGACATAATGTGGTGTGCGGTCTGTATGATGCGCTGAAGGCCACCAACAAAGAGAATGTACTGATTGGTTTCAAGGGCGGTCCCAGCGGATTGATTGAGGATAAGTATATCGTGTTTGAGGATGCTTACATTGATCAGTACCGGAATACCGGCGGATTTGATATCATCGGCTCCGGAAGAACCAAGCTGGAGACCGAAGAGCAGTTTGCGGTTGCCACAGAGGTCTGCAAGAAGCACGGCATTACGGCCATCGTTATCATCGGCGGCGACGATTCGAACACGAATGCCTGCGTGCTTGCGGAGTACATGGCGGCCCACAACACGGGTGTACAGGTCATCGGCTGTCCGAAGACCATCGACGGCGACTTAAAGAACGAGGATATTGAGATTTCCTTTGGTTTTGATACGGCTACCAAGACTTACAGCGAATTGATTGGAAACATTGAGAGAGACTGCAACTCCGCCAAGAAATACTGGCATTTCATCAAGGTTATGGGACGGAGCGCTTCTCATGTTGCATTGGAATGCGCGCTGGAGTGCCAGCCGAATATCTGCCTCATTTCCGAGGAGGTTAAGGAAAAGAAGCAGTCTCTGTCCGAGATCGCAGATTATATTGCAGATGCTGTGGAGAAGAGAGCGGCAAAGGGTCTTAACTTTGGAGTTGTGGTAATTCCGGAGGGCGTGGTAGAGTTCGTTCCGGAGTTTTCCGCTCTGATTGGTGAGATCAACGAGCTTCTGGCAGGAAGCAAGGCGGATGCGTTTAATGCACTTCCGAGTTGGAGCGAGAAGTATGCGTTTATCGAGAAAGGACTTTCGGGGGCGGCCATGGAAGTATTTGCGATTCTTCCCCAGGCGATTCAGCAGCAGCTTTTCCTGGAGAGAGATCCCCATGGCAATGTACAGGTTTCCCTGATTGAATCCGAGAAGCTGTTTGCCGCTCTCGTAGGCGATAAGCTGAAAGCAAGAAAAGCGGCAGGAACTTATACGGGCAAGTACGCAGTCCAGACGCATTTCTTTGGCTATGAGGGAAGATGTGCATTCCCCTCCAATTTTGATGCCGACTATTGCTACTCTCTCGGATATAATGCGTTTATGTTAATCCAGTACGGCTACAATGGTTACCTTTCCAAGGTTTCCAACCTGTCCAGGCCGGCGGAAGAGTGGGTGGCAGGCGGTATGCCGATTACCAAAATGATGAATATGGAGAGAAGACACGGTTCGGACAAGCCGGTTATCAAGAAGGCGCTTGTGGAACTGGACGGAAAGCCGTTTAAATACTTTGAGGCCCACAGAGATGAGTGGGCGGTGGAGACTGCTTACGTATTTCCGGGAGCGATTCAGTATTATGGACCCACCGAGGTGTGCGATCTTACGACCAGAACCCTTGCGCTGGAGAAAGCATAAGTCAGAGGGATAATGTTAAAAAATAAACAAAATCGGGTGCAAGAGCACCCGATTTTGTTGTTAAAATATGCTAAAAATGCCTTGACAATTTTTACAAATGTGTTACACTATTTATGTGCGCAGGGTTTGGTCGTTGACCACATATCCGGCGCCGTCTTTGCGTGTGGGCGGCTTTACGCGGGGGCGTAGAGGACAAGCCTTATGCAGAAACCGCACCGGAGAAATTATTATTCAGGAGGAAACAGTTACATGGCAAAATGGGTTTATTTATTCAAGGAAGGCAACGCCGAGATGCGGAACCTTCTGGGCGGAAAAGGCGCAAATCTGGCTGAGATGACAGGCTTGGGACTGCCGATTCCCCAGGGCTTTACCGTTACGACAGAGGCATGTACCGACTATTACAACAATGGAAAGCAGATTTCCGATGAGATTAAGGAGCAGATCTTTGCCGCTCTTGCCAATCTGGAGGAGCTCCAGGGCAAGACCTTTGGCGATACGGAGGATCCCCTTCTGGTATCTGTGCGCTCCGGTGCAAGAGCTTCCATGCCCGGAATGATGGACACGATTCTGAACCTTGGTCTTAACGATGAGGCGGTAGAGGGCTTTGCGAGAAAGACCGGCAACCCCAGATTCGCTTATGATTCCTACCGCAGATTTATTCAGATGTTCTCCGACGTGGTTATGGAGATGAGCAAGACCTTCTTTGAGGGAATTCTGGACGAGATCAAGGAGTCCAAGGGAGCCAAGTTTGACACCGACCTGACAGCCGATGATCTGAAAGAAGTCATTGCAAGATACAAAGCAATTTACAAAGAGAAAATGGGAGAGGAATTCCCCCAGGATCCCAAGGTACAGCTGATGGAGGCCGTAAAGGCCGTGTTCCGCTCCTGGGACAACGAGCGGGCTATCGTATACCGCCGTATGAATGATATCCCCGGCGACTGGGGAACCGCCGTAAACGTACAGGCCATGGTATTCGGAAATATGGGCGACACCTCCGGAACCGGTGTTGCATTTACCAGAAATCCGGCTACGGGCGAGAAGGGAATCTTCGGTGAATACCTGATCAATGCTCAGGGCGAGGACGTGGTGGCCGGGATCCGTACCCCGCAGCCTATCACAAAGCTTCAGGAGGATCTGCCGGAGTGCTTCAAGCAGTTCATGGAGATTGCCAACCGCCTGGAGGACCACTACCGCGACATGCAGGATATGGAGTTCACCATTCAGGAGGGCAAGCTCTACTTCCTGCAGACGAGAAACGGCAAGAGAACGGCTCCCGCAGCCATTCAGATTGCCTGCGATCTGGTAGATGAAGGAAAGATTACGCCGGAGGAGGCAGTGCTTCGTATTGAGGCCAAGTCCTTAGACCAGCTTCTGCATCCCACCTTTGATCCGGAAGCTCTGAAAGCCGGCGAGGTCATCGGTGAGGCCCTTCCTGCTTCTCCGGGAGCTGCGGCCGGTAAGGTGTACTTTACGGCAGAGGATGCCAAGAATGCCCGCAAGAGAGGTGAGCGTGTCATCATGGTACGTCTGGAGACCTCTCCGGAGGATATCGAGGGCATGCATGCGGCAGAGGGTATCCTGACCGTTCGGGGCGGCATGACCAGCCATGCAGCCGTTGTAGCCCGTGGAATGGGTACGGCCTGTGTATCCGGCTGCGGCGAGATTAAGATTGACGAGGAAGCCAAGTACTTTGATCTGGGCGGACATCACATTGTAGAGGGCGATTACATTTCCCTGGACGGATCCACCGGTAAGATTTACCTTGGAGATATTAAGACCGTGGAGGCATCCGTAAGCGGCAACTTCGGCCGGATTATGGCCTGGGCGGACGAGTTCCGTACCCTGGGTGTGCGCACCAATGCGGACACTCCTGCAGATACAAAGAATGCCATCAAGCTTGGAGCAGAGGGCATCGGCCTTTGCCGTACGGAGCACATGTTCTTTGAGCCGGAGCGTATCCCGAAGATTCGCAAAATGATTCTCTCCGAGACCGAGGAGATGAGAGAGGAGGCTCTCTGGGAGCTGATTCCTTATCAGAAGGGCGACTTCAAGGCCATGTACGAGGCTCTGGAGGGCAAGCCCATGACCGTTCGCTATCTGGATCCGCCTCTCCATGAGTTCGTTCCCACAGATCCGGAGGACATTGCGGCTCTGGCGAAGGATATGCATATGACGCCGGAGGAGGTTGAGGCAAGATGCGAGGAGCTTCGGGAGTTCAACCCCATGATGGGACACCGTGGCTGTCGTCTGGCCGTTACCTATCCGGAGATTGCAAGAATGCAGACCCGTGCAGTCATGGAGGCTGCTATCGAGGTGAAGGAAGAGAAGGGCTACGATATTGTACCGGAGATTATGATTCCCCTCATTGGCGATAAGAAGGAGCTCAAATTCGTAAAAGAGATGGTTGTGAAAATTGCAGAGCGGGTGAAGAAGGAAAAGAATTCCGATATTCAGTACCACATCGGAACCATGATTGAGATCCCCCGTGCGGCTCTTCTGGCCGGAGAGATTGCCGAGGAGGCTGAGTTCTTCTCCTTTGGTACCAACGACCTGACCCAGATGACCTTCGGCTTCTCCCGTGACGACGCCGGCAAGTTCCTGGATTCCTACTACAAGTCCAAGATCTACGAGTCCGACCCGTTTGCAAGGCTGGACCAGAACGGTGTGGGCAAGCTGGTGAAGATGGCCGTAGAGGAAGGCCGGGCCACCAGACCGGACATCAAGCTTGGCATCTGCGGTGAGCATGGCGGAGATCCCTCCTCCATCGAGTTCTGCCATAAGGCAGGCTTAAGCTACGTGAGTTGCTCTCCCTTCCGTGTACCCATTGCACGGCTGGCGGCAGCACAGGCGGCTTTGAATAACAAATAAAGAACCATACTTTACTGAATGAAGAAGCAAAAAAGGATCCTGAGGGCGTGTACCTTCAGGATCCTTTTTTTCTTCTACTCCATTTTTCCCATTTTGCTTAACAAACAAGAAAAATCTGCCGATATACTTTTGGAAATATTGTGCGAAAATAAGCGGCATAGAAGAAACAATTATTTTTCACAATCTTCCGTTACAGATATCAGAATGCAAAAGGAGAAGAGACATGATTCACTACATACGGAATTTAAAAATCAGGTTAAAGCTTTATATTCTTATCGGAGTTGCGCTGATTGGTATGCTTATTATAGGAGGTATGTCATTCTTTCTTATGGGCCGGATGAACGAGATGACAGACGATATTTCAACCAGCTGGCTTCCCAGTATTGACACGGCAAGAGACTTGGCCAATACCCTCTCTAATATCCGCCTCAATGAGCTAGGGTATCTTACTGCAATTTCTGATGACGTAGAGGAATCCAGCCTTCAATACCTGCAAAACGAAAAAGAAAGTATGGATACCCTCTTAGCCACTTATAAGGAGTTAATTGACGAAGAAGAGAGAGGCTTCTACGAAAATGCAGAGAATCTCTGGACCCAGTACAGGGAGGCGGATGAAGAAATTCTGGCGCTGGCGGGACAGGGCCGCGTGGAGGATGCCCGTGCCATCCTGGAAGGTGAATGTGTAGAGCTTTACAATGCACTCAACAGTGCGTTTCAGGATATCATCACCTACAACACAGATGGCGGCGACGCAGCAACAGAGGAAAGTTTTTCCCTTTACAGAATGGCTACCTTTCTTATGACGGCAATTATCATTGCTATCATCCTTGTGGGAGTTTTCTTCTCATTTGTGATCATACGCCTGATTAAGACCCCTATTTCCGAAATCGAAAATGCCGCTATCAAGATGGCGGAGGGTGATTTGGATGTAGAGATTTCCTATACCTCCAAGGATGAGCTGGGAGTTCTTGCCGACCAGGTACGCAGACTGATTCATAAGCTTCAGGTGATTATTGACGACGAAAATAAATTCCTTGCGAAGATGGCTGCCGGGGATTTTACCGTGGATTCTGTCTGTGAAGAAGAGTACACAGGAGGCTTCCATCCCCTGCTGGTTTCCTTCCGGGGGATTGCAGAAAAGCTCAATGACACGATGCTGCAGATCAGCCAGAGCTCCTCTCAGGTTGCAAGCGGATCCGACCAGGTAGCCAATGGCGCCCAGGCTCTTTCCCAGGGAGCAACCGAGCAGGCAAGCTCCGTGCAGGAACTGGCTGCTTCCATTAACGAGATCTCCGACAAGGTGAATGAAAATGCAGGCAATGCACGGCAGGCCAATGAAATGGCAGGCAGTGTCAGTGCAGAAATGAATGTGAGCAATGAAAAGATGCAGCAGATGATACAGGCAATGGGAGAAATCAGTAATTGCTCCAGCGAAATCGGCAAAATTATTAAGACCATTGAGGATATTGCGTTCCAGACCAACATTCTGGCCCTGAACGCCGCTGTGGAAGCTGCCCGGGCAGGCACCGCCGGAAAAGGGTTTGCCGTGGTAGCCGACGAAGTCCGCAATCTGGCAAGTAAAAGTGCAGAGGCCTCAAATAATACCTCCGCTTTGATTGAAAATTCATTAAAAGCAGTGGAAAACGGGACCCAGATTGCCGGGGAGACGGCACAGTCTCTGCTTCAGGCAGTAAATGCCGTAAACAAGATGACGGATATTATCGGACAGATTTCAGAGGCCAGCAGTGGGCAGGCGGATGCTATCTCTCAGATAACCATGGGCGTGGATCAGATCTCCAGTGTTGTGCAGAC
Organism: Lachnospiraceae bacterium; assembly: GCA_022791635.1. Lineage (GTDB taxonomy): Bacteria > Bacillota > Clostridia > Lachnospirales > Lachnospiraceae > Laedolimicola. The sequence goes on along the minus strand of JAAVZL010000002.1, from coordinate 15,232 downwards.
AAACTCGGCAACCGCAGAGGAAAGCGCGGCTGCAAGCGAAGAACTGTCCAGCCAGTCACAGCTTATGAAGAGCCTTGTGGCAAGGTTTAAGCTAAAAGGCAGCTCTAGGATGCTCTGAGGAAGAGCAAAAGAATAAAAACCGAACCAGGACCTTGAGGAAACAGATTCTTCAAGGTCCTTTTATAGTGTCACAAATCCGATTTTTGTGACGAATCCATTCCAAATGCAAGGGGAAGTGTCAAAAAAAGTCGTAAGAAATGTATTTAAAAAGGAGATTCCTATAATGAAATTAAGAAGCAGGGAGGACTTGGAGCTTATGAGAGAAAACAACACCAGAGATATGGTGTATCGTTATCTGAAGGATATCACAAAGCAAATGGACTTTGACGGACTGTCTTTGTTTACCACCATGAGCATTGCGGACAATCTGAATATGTCCCGGACGCTGGTGTCCCAGACCTTAAATGAGCTGAATGGAGAACGGCTGCTGGTAAAGATCAAATCCAGACCGGTTTATTTTTTCGCAAGAGAGGCTCTGGAAAAGAGGTATGGTCTGCGGCTTACAGAGCTGGAATATTTAAGTGTCCATGAATTTGTGGCCTATATCAGCAGTCACAGAGACGGGCTTCGGGACTTTCAGAAGCTGATAGGCTGCGAGGGAAGTCTAAACGATGTGGTTTCACGGATTCAGTCGGCGCTATTGTATCCCGATTCCCTTCCGGTGCTTCTGTACGGAGGCAGAGGTTCAGGCAAAAATTATCTGGTCCGGCTGATGTACGAATTCTGCGTGAACCGGAAGCTTTTGAAGAAGAATACGGGAATTACGATTTATAAGGTTCCCCGCTATGGGAAATCCCTGCAGCATGAAAGAGAGCTGTTCGGATATTACGACAGCGCAAGCAGACAGAAAATAAAGGGAATGCTGGAGGAAAGCGACGGAGGGATTCTCTATATCCGGCATGTGGAATATCTGGATTACAGCGTACAGGAGAAGCTGGCCGACTTTATCACCTCCGGGCAGCTAAGCCGCGGTCGTGAAGTCCTGAAGCTTCATGTGAAGCTGGTTCTCTCGGATGGGGATAATCCGGAAACCAATCTATCCAGCGGGATGCTGGCCGCTCTTCCGGTGATTTGCAGAATGCCTTCCTGGGCAGAGCGCAGTGAGGATGAGCGCCGGGAATTTGCCGCAGCATTTTTTGAGGAGCAGGAGAAGCAATTGGCAAAACGTTTATTCATTTCCTGTAATCTTCTCCATGATCTTGTAAAATACGATTTTCCGCAAAATTTGGATGATTTGCAGAATGTAATCGTGTCTCTGTGCGCCAATGCTTATGCAGAGCAGACCGGCGGTGAGCTTCGCATTTGCGCCAGCCATTTGCCGATTCCCTACCTCCAGGGAATTACCGTGGGAAATCAAAGCGACAGCTATATTCCCACAGAGGAGATTCGCTCGGCCTCGGTTGCGGGCAGGATTCTGGAGGTATATCAGGAGCTTGTACGGGTCTATGAGAAGAGTCTGTCGGAAGAGACGTTCTTAAAAGAGTCCCGGAAAATCATCCGCAGCTATTATGACATCATGGATTTTGGCGACGAGGCCTGGGACAGCCGGGTACTGGCTTATGAGCGAATCATAGGGCAGCTGTTTGAACAGACAAGACGGGATAAAAAGCTCCACATTCCTTTAAATTGTGTGCGCACCATATCAAGGGTTCTTTTGCTGGAGCAGGGAAGCAATTATGCTATCCGCATCTGGGAGCGGGAGAACAGCAGGGCGGTTCGGAACATGGAACAGCAGATCAGAGAGGCGATGATCAGCGAAAGCATTCTTACGGATGCGATTTGTCGTAAAATTTCCGCCACCTTAAATCGGGAGCTGTCTGTGATAAACCGGTTGTTTCTGATTCTGAACATCGGATTTTTTAATCAGAGCAGCGTGCCTGCCGATGCGGCCGGCGTAATTCTCTGCCACGGGTATTCCACAGCTTCTTCCATTGCCGATGCGGCGAATACACTGTTGGAGGCGCATATTTTTGAAGCCATTGATATGCCTCTTGACATACAGACAGAGGAAATTGCCGCAAGGCTGAATACCTTTATTCGTGATAACAGTTATCTCAACAGCCTGATTCTGCTTGTGGATATGGGCTCGTTGGAGCAGCTCTATGAGCTTCTGGATAATCGCATGGATATTGGGATGCTGAATAATGTTACTACCTCCCTTGCAATCCATGTAGGCGAGCTGATTTGCCGGCATACGGCTCTTGAGGAGCTGCTTGAGACAGCATCCAGGGAATCGGTGTGTCATCACCGTCTGATTCGGGCGGCGAATAAAGAGAGAGCTATTTTATTTGCCAGTGATACGGGGCTTGGGGTGTCGGGGCGCATGGCACAGCTCTTTGGCTCCAGTCTTCCCCGGAAGATCCGCCTGCGTATGATGGAATACGACTATCGGAAGCTTGAGCAGAACCGGGAACAGGATTCCGTATTTGAGCGTTTTGAAGTAGTCCTTTTGATTACTTCGGTAGGGCTTAAAATCCCGGGAATTAAAACGGTTTCCCTGGAGGAGATCGTAAGCTTTGAGAATATTGGCGTTCTCAGCGAGGCGCTGGCAGAATATTTGGATGAGACAGAGATTGAAGCCTTTCAAAGAGCGCTGCTCAACAATTTTTCTTTACAGTCAGTGGTAGAGCATCTGACCATTCTGAACGCCCAGAGGCTTCTCTCTGGCGTCAGCGAGGCGGTAGACAAGCTGCAGAGTCTGATGGGAGTCCGCTTTCGGAGCAAGACCATCATTGGCATCAACATCCATGTGTGTTTTCTGGTGGAACGGCTGGTGATGAAGGAAGCCATTGAAAGCTACTCGGACTTAGAAGCCTTTGAAAAAGAGCACGGAAGGTTTATTTCCATGATTCAGGAAGCCTTTTACCGCCTGACCAGGGAATACAACGTAGAGCTTCCGCTGGTGGAAATCGCCTATTTATACCAATATATTGCAAATGATACCAAGGAGGAGGAAATATGATTCGCATAGTGTTAGCTTCCCATGGAAGGCTGGCGGAGGGCATGAGAGAGAGCGTCCGTCTGATTATGGGGAATACGGATGCCGTTACAACCATCTGCGCTTACTGTGAGCCGGGAATTTCGCTTGGAGAACAGATTGAGAGGACCCTGTCGCTATTTGCGCCGGAGGACAAGGTAATTGTGGTAACAGATGTTTTTGGAGGCAGCGTCAACAATGAATTTATGAAATATATCAAAAAGGATTGCTTCTATCTGATAGCCGGAATGAATATGCCCCTGGTGATTCAGCTCTTGACCATGGATGATACAGAGCATGTGGAAGAGGCGCTGGATACGTATCTCTTAGAAGCAAGAAAGGGGATTGTAAACTGTAATACCCTGTTAAAAGAGTGTGAAGCTGTGGAGGAGGACTTCTGATGGAGATACAGCTTCCTTATTTCTAAACTAACATAAAGTACAAAGAAAGGAGGAACTTTTATGATTAAGCTTTGCAGAGTGGATCATCGTTTGCTGCACGGTCAGGTGGCGTTTTCCTGGTGTCATGCAGTGGGAGCAGACTGTATTCTGGTGGCTTCCGACGAGGCGGCGGCAGATGAGATTCGAATGGCAACTATGCGGCTGGCAAAGCCGGCGGGGACCAAGCTGGTAATCAAAAGTGTTGCAGACTCCATTGCAGCGATTAACTCCGGCGTTACGGATCGATATCAGCTGCTGATTGTAGTGGGAACCGTAGCGGACGCCGTCAAACTGGCAAGAGAATGCCAGGCTATTACATCGTTGAATCTGGGCGGGACGAAAAAGAGTGATCACACGATCAAATCCTTTGAGCCGGCCGTTCATCTGACTAAGGAAGATTGTCAGAGCCTGCAGGCACTGGCGGCAGAGGGCATGGATCTGGAGGTCAGACAGGTGCCCAGCGACAAAAAGCAGTTGTTGACAGAGAAAAGTTTTTAAGGAGGGTAAGAGATGTTACAGGCAATATGGATTGGACTTATTGTATTTCTGGGCAAGGCCGACTACTTTGTTGGCACTGCCATGCTGGGAAGACCCCTAGTATTAGGAGCTCTCACAGGGATTGTATTGGGAGATATTCCGGCAGGCGTAACCATTGGGTTCGAACTGGAGCTGATTTTTATGGGAATGCAGGCCATAGGCGCTTCCATTCCGCCGGATATGATTATGGGATCCGTACTGGGTACGGCCTTTGCGATTACTACAGGCAACGGTGTGGAGACAGCCATTACCATCGCCATGCCGGCGGCAATTCTCTCTGCTTTTGTGGTAAACCTGTTTTACGGTGTGATTACGCCTCTGATGGCCCGCTCTGCGGATAAATATGCGGCTGCGGATAATGACAAGGGAATCTCGGTTATTTTTCTGTCAAACGGCTTTTTGTTTGACGCAACCTTTGGGGTAATTGCCTTTGTGGCTTTTCTGTTTGGCGGAGACGCCGTTTCCGCATTGGTGGCGGCAATTCCTACATGGCTGACCACCGGCATTACCATTGCCGCCGGAATTCTGCCGGCGCTGGGCTTTGCACAGCTGATCAGCATGATTATTTCGAAGAATATAGCGGTATTTTTCTTCTTTGGCTTTTTGCTGAGCGCATACCTGGGAATTTCCATTGTAGGAATTGTATGCTTTTCCGCAGTGCTGGTAGGGATCTTGATGATGGTTCATGAATTTATACCCAATAAAAAGGTTTGTCCGGAGGGAGGAAATGACGATGACAATGAATTCTGATTCTGTAAAACTGACCAAAAAGGAATTAAAGAGCGGCTTCTTTAGGACATTTACCACCTCTCATGCCTGGCATTTTGAGCGGCAGCAGCATATGGCCTTTGCCTGGTCCATGATCCCGGTGATTAAAAAGCTCTACGATAAAAAAGAAGATCGGATAGCCGCCTATAAGCGCCATCTGGAATTCTACAACACGCATACCACCATGCAGCCATTGATTTTTGGCATTACAGCCGCCATGGAGGAGGAAAATGCCAATAACCCGGAATTTGATACCTCTTCTATCAGCGCCATGAAGGTTGCGCTCATGGGGCCATTGGCCGGCATCGGAGATTCCCTGATTGGAGGAACGCTTCGTATTATTGCAACAGGCATTGTTGCGGGATTATGTATGAACGGCAGTCTGCTGGGGCCTCTTTTGTTCCTGCTGATCTTTAATGTTCCCAACATTGCGTTTCGCTATTTTGGCGTGAAATATGGGTATCAGTTCGGAAACAGCCTGATTACCAAGATTGCGGATACGGACGTTATGCACAAATTAACGATGGCCTTAGGCATTGTGGGGCTGATGGTGATTGGAGGAATGGTGGCATCTACCGTATCGGTGGCCACGCCCATTGCCTTTGATATCAGCGGCACAGCCTTTTCCCTGCAGGAAACTCTGGATTCTATCTTTCCGAAGCTTCTGCCCTTGGGAACCGTAGGACTTTTATATTGGATGAACCGTAAGCATGTAAATGTGCTGCTGCAGATTGTAATTATTATGGCGGCAGGTATTGTATTTGGAATACTGGGAATTCTCGGATAAGGAGGAAAGAAGTATGATAGAGTTTTGTTTGGATACCGGCGATTTGGAAATGGTGAAAAAGACCGTAGGGCTCTACCCGGTCAGCTGCTTTAGCATGAATCCTTCTATTGCAGTGAACTGTCTGAAGGGTACGGGAAGAAGCTTCCTGGAAAATGCCAGAGAGATTCGGAAGGTGATTGGTTCGGATACGCCTTTTTATCTGGAAGCCATGGGCGATACGGCAGAAGAGATGCTTGAGGATGCCAGAGCAATCAAGGCAGAGATTCCGGGGAATACTTTGGTGAAAATTCCGGCCTGTCCGGAGGGCTATAAAGCGATCAGGCTGTTAAAAAAAGAAGGAATCGGCTGCTCCTGTACGGCAATCTATGACTTTAATCAGGCAATGCTGGCAGCGCTTTCCGGGGCCGACTGTGTGGCCGTCTATGTGAGTCGTCTGGATAACAGCGGCGCGGATGGCATTGAGACGGTAGCGAAGATTAAAAGGGCGTTTCAGATCCATGGCATCACCGGATGCATGGTGAGCGCTGCATCCTTAAAGAGTCCCATTTACATAGAAAAAGCGGTTCTGGCCGGGGCAGACAATGTGACGGTGGACCTTCCCATGCTGGAGCAGATGGCAGTTCATCCTATGACAGAGGGCACGCTTAAAAAGTTCAAGGATGACTGGGAGGGACTTTTCGGCGAAGGAGTGCGTGTAGCGAATATGTAAATCATCTGTTCAAGGGGGCTGTTTATACCAAGAACAGCTCCAGCACAAACACCATCAGACAGGCGCAGACCGACACCTGCAGAAGGCTCTTCCCCCGAAAGGCCAGCACAATGCCGGTAATCAGCGCCGCCCAGGCGGACCAGAGGCTTCCGGTCTCGGAGAGAATGGCCGGGAAGGTCATCACGGCCAGGGTTACATAAGGCACGTAAAAGAGAAAGGAGCGGAGAAAGCGGTTGGTAATCTCTTTGCGTATCAGTACCAGGGGCAGCATTCGGATGGTGTAGGTAACGGCTGCCATCACCAGAATATAGAGATAAATATTGTGGGTCATGATGCCTCTTCCTCCTTTACCGGAAATAAAAGGGCGGCGCCTCCGGCCAGCAAAACCGTCAGCAGAATAGTCCGGGTACCGGTGGACAGGTCCGAAACCAGGGGCAGCTTCGTAAAGGCAAAGCTGGCTGTCATGGAAACCAGGATTACAATTGCCAGAACCCTGCTTTTTCTGGCCGGAGGAATAATGACGGCCAAAAACATGCCATAGAGTCCCACGCTTAAGGCCCGCACCACATTGACCGGCAAAAGATTCCCCATGAGCACTCCCAGGTAGGTACCCGAGGCCCAGCCAGGGGCTGCAATGGCGATGAGTCCATAAGTATAGAAGGGATTCAGCTTTCCGGGAACGCTCATGGAGACGCCGAAGATCTCGTCCGTCACGTCAAAGCTGATAAGAAGCCGGTGAAGGAGGGAGATATTGGGGGATAGCTTCTGGCTCAGAGCGCAGGACATCAATAGATACCTGGCATTGGCCACCAGCTCCATTACGGCAAGCTCCAGGTATCCGGCCCCGGCGGCCACCAGCGTAAAGCCGGCAAACTGTCCGGCAGAGGCGTTGTTGGTGAGACTGGTGAGCATGGCCTGAAAGGGGGTAAAGCCGGCGTTTTTGGCGGCAATTCCCAAAGTAAAGGACACGGCCAGATATCCCAGGGAAATGGGGATGCCGTCCCGTAGCCCTTTAAGAAACCAATTCCTGTTTTCGTTTCTCATAATCAATTCTCCTCATATGTAATCGTAATCTATTTTAGCGCGCTTCGGGCCAAGAGTCCAGAAATTTTTTGCACATAAAAAACCGGCAGACATTCGTCACATCTGCCGGCTTTCTGTTCTTATACTTAGTAGTTTAAAACCCTCAAGCCTCGTCAATATTCCCGCTTCCCATGGTTCGGTACCATGTTCCCGGAAGAAGAACCATACGATTTTCCTTCAGGGAGCCGGGAACGTCAATAATATTCTGATTGGAGGAGCCCCGGAACAAGAGGCCCGGATCCTTTAAGTCCTCCACGAATTTTCCGTCCACAAGCACATCCAGGCAGGAGAGAAGCTCCCGGACCGTCTGTGGATCTCCTATCCGTCCGGCTAAGAGATCCCGTTCCAGCGTAAAGCCGGTATAGCACCAGATGCTCTTTTTTGGAAAGCGCTGCCGCACCCGGCTTACCAGGCGAAGCACCTCCGCTTGATTTTCCGGCTCAAAGGGCTCGCCTCCCAGAAGGGAAAGGCCGGCCACATAACCAGGGGCAAGGGACGTGAGGATTTCCTCTATGGTCTCCTCCGTAAAAGGTGTGCCGTAGGCGAAATCCCAGGCCTCTTGATTGAAGCAGTTCTTACAGTGATGGCGGCAGCCGCTGACAAAGAGGGAAACCCGCACGCCGGGACCGTTGGCAATATCATTCTTTTTGATCACCGCATAATTCATAGGTGAAGCACGCGCTCCTTAATCTCCTGGGTCCTTCCCTGGTTCCAGAACTGGGTTCCGATGTAGCCGCAGGTACGACGGGCCACATTCATCTTGTTCTGGTCTGTATTGCCGCAATTGGGACACTTCCAGATAAGCTTTCCGTGCTCGTCCTCCTGAATCTCAATCTCGCCGTCATAGCCGCAGACCTGACAGTAATCGCTCTTGGTGTTCAGCTCCGCATACATGATATTATCGTAGATAAACCGCATCACAGAGAGAACCGCCTCCAGGTTATTCTGCATATTGGGAACCTCCACATAAGAAATGGCTCCACCGGGAGAGAGGGCCTGGAATTTGGCTTCCAGGGCCAGCTTGTCAAAGGCGTCGATATTCTCTGTTACGTGGACGTGATAGCTGTTGGTGATATAGCTCTTGTCCGTTACATTTTTTACGATTCCGAAACGCTTCTGGAGGCATTTGGCAAACTTGTAGGTGGTGCTTTCCAGAGGAGTGCCGTAGAGGGAGTAGTCAATCTGCTCCGCTGCCTTCCATTTGGCCGTGTATTCGTTGAGCTTTTTCATGATTTCAAGGCCCAGAGCCTCGCCTTCCGGCTCCGTAAGCTTCTTTCCATTGAGGCTGTAAACACACTCCCAAAGGCCTGCATAGCCAAGGGACAGAGTGGAATAGCCTCCGTGGAGGTATTTGTCAATGGTCTCCCCCTTCTTAAGGCGCAGAAGGGCGCCATGCTGCCAGAGGATGGGAGCCGCGTCGGAGAGGGTTCCGGTGAGGCGCTCATGGCGGCACTGAAGAGCCCGGTGGCAGAGCTCCATACGGTCATCAAAAATCTCCCAGAATCGGTCGATATCGCCTTCCGCCGAGAGTCCGATGTCCACCAGATTGACGGTAACCACGCCCTGATTAAAGCGGCCGTAATACTTGGGCTTTCCGTTCTCATCTACGAAGGGAGTCAGGAAGCTGCGGCAGCCCATACAGGTATAGCAGTGGCCTTCGCCGTTCTTGTCCACTTTATTTTGCAGCATGATTTTCTCGGAAATGTAATCGGGAACCAGACGCTTGGCCGTGCATTTGGCCGCGAGCTGGGTCAGGTAGTAGTACTTGCTGTCCTCGTGGATATTATCCTCCTCCAGCACATAGATGAGCTTGGGGAAGGCAGGGGTAATCCAGATTCCTTTTTCATTCTTTACGCCCTGGTAACGCTGGCGCAGAGTCTCTTCAATAATGAGGGCCAGATCGTTCTTTTCCTGCTCGGTCTCTGCCTCATTCAGATACATAAAGACCGTCACAAAGGGAGCCTGTCCGTTGGTGGTCATGAGGGTGACTACCTGGTACTGGATCATCTGTACGCCGTTCCTTACTTCCTCCCGAAGGCGCTTTTCCGTGATGGTATCAATCTCCTCCTCCGTCACTGCCTCATGGATAGAGTGAAGCTCGTCCGCCACCTGCTTACGGATTTTCCGGCGACTGATATCCACAAAGGGAGCCAGATGGGTTAAGCTGATGCTCTGTCCGCCGTACTGACAGGAGGCCACCTGAGCAATGATCTGGGTGGCAATGTTGCAGGCTGTGGAGAAGCTGTGGGGCTTCTCAATCATGGTGCCGCTGATAACCGTTCCGTTCTGAAGCATGTCCTCCAGATTTACCAGATCACAGTTGTGCATATGCTGTGCAAAGTAGTCTGCATCATGGAAATGGATGAGTCCCTGATCGTGAGCAGCCACAATATCGTTGGGAAGCAGAATCCGCTTGGTGATATCCTTGCTCACCTCACCGGCCATGTAGTCCCGCTGTACGCTGTTGACCGTCGGGTTCTTATTGGAGTTCTCCTGCTTAACCTCCTCGTTGTTGCACTCAATGAGGCTTAAGATTTGTTCATCCGTGGTGTTGGACTTACGAACCAGGGCCCTGCGATAGCGGTAGGTGATGTAGCGTCTGGCCACGTCAAAGGCGCGCTGATTCATAATCTGCTCCTCGACCATATCCTGGATCTCTTCCACACTAAGGGAGCGGTTCATATTCTGAGCAGCGCTCTCAACATCCTCCGCAATCCGCTTGATCTGGATGGGGGTCATTCGTGCGCTGGGAACAACCTTGTCATTGGCATGGGTTACGGCGATAACGATTTTTTCCGGATCAAATTCCACCTCGGTACCGCTTCTTTTAATGATTTTCATAAATTTCCCTCAATTTCTTAATGGTAATAGAATAGTTGGTGACGAACTTTATCGTAACAAGATATAGTGGTATTGTCAATAACAATTACAAGATATTGTTTACTGGTTCCGAAAGCTTTGTAAAAATACCAGGAAAATCAAGGGCTTTCGCCGAAAAATGTTAGAAAAAAATATTTTCAATTCGATAAAAATACTATGGAATAAGGATTGATTTTTTGGTATATTCTAGTAGAATGGATATTGAATCACAGCTTTTGATTCAATCTGTCAAACTTCAGGGCAAAAGTGCCTGAAATGTATTTATATAAGGAAAGGAGAAGTTACACATGAAAAAGTATGTATGCGAACCCTGTGGCTATGAGTATGATCCGGAGGTAGGCGATCCCGATAACGGTATTGCGCCCGGAACGGCATTCGAGGATCTGCCGGAGGATTGGGTGTGCCCTATCTGCGGCGTCGGTAAAGAGGATTTCGTGGAGGCATAATGCACGCGTACGAAAGACAAATTCGAGAATACCTCCCTGCCTGTGAGCAGGAGGAGCGGGATCAGCAGCTGATGCTTCAATATCTCCGGCTGTTTCCCAAGACCATTGGCACAAGACAGTGCGAGATTGGACATATGACAGCTTCCTCTCTGATCTTCAATGAGGATCGGGGGAAGCTTCTTATGGTGTATCACAATATCTACCGGTCCTGGTCCTGGACAGGCGGTCATGCGGACGGGGAGACGGATCTGCTGCTGACTGCCATGCGGGAGGCCAAAGAGGAGACGGGGATTAAGGAGGTGCGCCCAATCTTCTGTAAGGCCCAGAGCCTGGATATTCTGCCGGTGTGGGGGCATTTTAAGAGAGGCCGTTACGTGAGCTCTCATCAGCATCTGAATCTGACTTACTTCCTGGAGGCAGACGAGGAAGAGGTTCTTAAGGTAAAGGCAGACGAGAACAGCGGCGTGGTCTGGATTCCCCTCGGGGAGCTTGCAAAGCGGGTCACAGAGCGGGAGATGCTGCCTGTTTATGAGAAGCTGCTTGGGAGGATGCAGGAGAAGAGGTAGAAGGAGAACCATGAAGATAGCATTTTTAAATGGCGGCCTTGGCAATCAGGCATTTCAGTATGTATTTGCCAGATACTATGCATTGTCCCACCCGGGAGAGGTTATGTACCTGGATGACAGCTACTTTGCGCTGAATACGGTACATAATGGCTATGAGCTGGAAAAGGTCTTTGGAATCAAAGCTCCTATGTTGAGCGAATGCTTTAGTGAGGACGTATGGGCCTTTATGCTTGAGGAAAAGAAGAAAGGGAAGAGCATCCCCCAGATATTGACAGAAAATGGAATTGAGATCTGCATGGTGTCTGAGGTGGGAGAGGGGCATCGACATTTTAACCCTTTTCAGGGAAAGGTGTATTCCGTCCAAAAGGATGAATACTATCCGGAGATTCAGAATCTGCCTGGAAATGTATATTACCATGGGTATTGGATTAATATTGACTGGTTTATGGCTTATAAGGATATATTTCGGCAGGAATTCCGTTTTCCAGAGATTACGGATGAGAAAAATCAGGAATATGCAAGGCAAATTCAGGAGTGTAATTCCGTGTCCATTCATGTGCGCAGAGGAGACTTTGTGACTCTGGGGTGGGCCTATGACACCCAGGAATATCGAAAAGAGGTAACAAAATTTCTGGGGAAAGCATTCGGAGACTGGCATTTGTTTGTCTTTTCCGATGATATTCCCTGGTGCAGGGAGCATGCCGGGGAAATGGATTTTGACCGCTTTGCACAGGTCACCTATGTGGAGGGAAATGTGCAGGGCAGGAACTATATTGACCTGTTGCTCATGAGCAAATGCAAAAGGATGATGGTTTCCAACAGCACCTTTTGCTGTCTGGCCGCACTGCTGAATACGAGAAGAGAGTGGTGGGCGCGGTAATTTCAGGCTCAGAGGGACTGGAAGCAGCGGGCAAGGGCCTCTTCGATGGCTTTTCTTGCACCGTGAAGGGAGCCCTGTACCATCTCCGGTTTTCCGCCGCCCTTTCCCTGAAAAGCTTCGTTTAAGCTCTTACAGAGAGGCCGCACATCCTCTTTTGTGCTGCCCAGAATATAGCGGTAGCCCTCGCTGTCATTTCCGGTAAAAACACAGGCAGCTCCCGTACAGCGCCCGGTAAGAAGATTGACAAATTCCCGGGCCGTATTGGCATCCAGATCCTGTTCGAAAAATACGATATTTTTCGAACACTCCGGCACGGACTCTGCCTTTTGGCGGATGAGATCCTTTTGAAGCTTTAGGATCTGTCCGATGAGGTTGAAGTTCTCCTGCTTGAGGCGTTCCACAGCTCTGGCGGTCTCCCCCTCCTTGGCGGAGAGGAGCACGGAGATGGCCTTTACATTCTGCACCTTCTCCCGGTAGTCGGCGAGAGCACGGCTTCCGGCCCCCATATGGACCCGTACGCCGCCCCGGTGGGCCTGGACGCTAAATAGCTTGATGAGGCCGATTTCGCCCGTATATGCCGCGTGTGGGGCGCAGCAGGCACAAATATCAATGCCGGGAATGGTGACAATGCGCACCTGCCCCTGAATTTCGATTTTGCTGCGGTAATTCAGGGTCTCCAGCGCTTCCCTGGAGGGATAGGTAATTTCTATGGGAAGGTTGGCCCACACAGCCTCATTGGCCTCCTGTTCTATCTCTGCAAGCTTTTCTTTTGAAACAGGCCCGTTAAAGTCTAGGGTCACTTCTGTTTCCCCCAGATGAAAGCCTACGTTATCATAGCCAAAGCGTCTGTGAACCAGGCCGGATACAATGTGCTCTCCGGTGTGCTGCTGCATGCGGTCAAAGCGCTTTTGCCAGTCGATGCGCCCTGTAACTTGAGCTCCGGGCTCCAGGGGAGCTTTGGCATAGTGCCAGATACAGCCCTCCTGCTCCTGAGTGTCAAAGACAGCGCAGTCGTTTAAAAAGCCGCTGTCCCCACTCTGACCGCCGCCCTCGGGAAAGAAGGCTGTCTGATTAAGGCAGATGCGGTAAGCGTCTGTAAGGGCCTCACAGCCGGTTACCGTGGCGGTGAATTCTTTTTGATAGGCGTTTTGCTCATATAATTTTTGTGTCATGTGTTTTCCTCTTGTATCAATATTTGTGTAGGTGTTCCTTTATGATAGCACCGGAATTGACTTTTGGAAAGAGAGAATTTATACTTATTTCAGACAGAGATTCATTTGCCGTGATATGATTGGGAGAGATGGAAATGATTGATTTGCATGGACAGGCGGGATTGCCTTATGTAAACCGAAACGCTTATACAGGAAGCTATCAGGGAATACGCTATCGGCTGCGAAAGGTGACCAGGGAGGAAGAGGGATCCTTTCTGGAGGCAGTGGTTTATCCGGAGCCCTACAGCTTTGAGGCCACGGCGGAGGAGGAGAAGACCTATCGGGAATTTCCCTTTACGCAGGAAGGATTTGACGAGGCGATAGGGTGGCTGAATGAGGAGTATGAGAGGCGGAAAGAGTAGAGTGGATGTCCGTTTTCACAGCAAGGAGACTTGGTGGTGAGAACGGACATTTTTTATAACCCAAAGGGCTTTCTTTTACGTCCGATAAGGTGTGCTTTACTGGACAATAGCCGGCAGTCCGAAGAGTGCACATCAGGCATCCAAATAATAACTTTACGGGGAAAAGGATGTTTCCCGCAATTATCAAGGAGGAAAAAATATGAGAATTCAGCACAATATTACTGCATTAAATGCACACAGAAACTTAACCAACAACCACTCTTTTGTAGGAAAGAACCTGGAGAAATTGTCCTCCGGTTATAAGATCAACCGCGCCGGCGACGATGCTGCAGGTCTGGCTATTTCCGAGAAGATGAGAGCTCAGATTACTGGTCTTGAGACTGCTACCAAGAATGCTGAAGACGGCGTTGCTCTGGTACAGACTGCTGAGGGTGCTCTGACTGAGGTTCACTCCATGCTCAATCGTATGGTTGCTCTGGCTACTCAGTCTGCCAATGGAACTTATTCCAGCATTAACCGTGATGAGATGCAGAAAGAGATCGACCAGTTAAATGAAGAGATCGACAGAATCAGCAAGAGCGCAAACTTTAACGGCATGACTTTGTTCAGTGGAAGTTTGGTAGGAACGGGAGCAGGAAAGGGAATTACTCTTCATGTAGGAGAGACCTCTGCCGCTCATAACCAGTTAAAAATTTCCCTTAGCGGAATGTCCACAAGCCTGATTGGTAAAAAAGATGCCACTGGTAAGCTGGATACCACTAAGACTATTTCCACGATTAAGATTACCACTGCTGCTAAGGCAAAGGATGCTATCAACATCATCAACGATGCAATTGATCAGGTTTCCTCTATGCGTTCCACCTTTGGTGCTCTTCAGAACCGTCTGGAGCATACCATCAACAACCTGGGTGTTCAGACCGAGAACATCACCGCTGCTGAGAGCCGTATCCGTGACGTAGACATGGCGAAAGAGATGATGGCTTACACCAAGAATAATATTCTGGTTCAGGCTTCTCAGGCTATGCTTGCTCAGGCTAATCAGGTACCGCAGGGAGTTCTGCAGTTACTGCAGTAAGCTGAATACACAACAAAAAAGCGCCGGTCCTTTTGGACCGGTTCTTTTTTGTTCTTGAAACGATTTTGACTCATTATTTAAGAAAAGGAGTATCCCCCTATGAAGCTGCCCCTTACCATATCCCTTTTGGCCTCCAATCGAATTGCCACGCTGGAACGCTGCCTGGACTCTCTAAGGCCGCTTCTTCAACAGGTTCCTGCGGAGCTCATTGTTGTTTTTACCGGAACAGACGAGCGCGTCCGGCATGAAGCGTTTTGTCAAGTGCTTTTTTTAGTTATTGACGCAAACCCTTGTTAGTGCGGCGGGAAATGGGGCGCAAAACGCGCCTGTGGACGCTTAGAAGCCGTTTTCGCGGGTGGGTAGTATAAAACCCTTACCCGGTGGGTTTTCGTGTCTGAAACGCCTTGAAAATCAAGCCTTTTCAAGCCCTATTGCGTAACATTCCATTCTG
>JAAVZL010000001.1 GCA_022791635.1 Lachnospiraceae bacterium | reverse complement strand
AGTCAAAGTCCTGTGCCTTACCGCTTGGCGATAGCCCAAAATTGCTTTCGCAAGGGTGGATAAAGGGATTCGAACCCTTGGCCTCCAGAGCCACAATCTGGCGCGCTAACCAACTGCGCTATACCCACCATAATGCCAAGTTGGCAAATGTGCTCGAAGGGATTCGAACCCCCGACCCACGGCTTAGAAGGCCGGTGCTCTATCCAAATGAGCTACGAACACAAAAGAGCGGGTGATGGGAATCGAACCCACGTGTCCAGCTTGGAAGGCTGGTGTTCTACCATTTAACTACACCCGCGTCAATCGGGGTGTCATGATTCGAACATGCGACCTCCTGGTCCCAACCCAGGCGATCTAGCCAAGCTGAGCCACACCCCGAAGCCTTACACCTCTACATTCTCTACATGACGCATGTTATATTGTACTATACGATTTTTTAAATGTCAATCACTTTTTTATATAATTAATGGTAAAATGCGCCTGTCCGTTCCGGTCCAATTCCATCATCATATAGCTGGGCTTACGGCCCTCCTGCCGGGGAAAGGACAGACTTCCCGGATTCAAAGCCGTGATGCCCTGATCCTGCTCCAGATAAGGCCGGTGAGTATGGCCAAACATCACAATATCAAAGCCTCTGGCTCTGGCATCCTCCTTGATCATCTGGCTTCCCATGGTAATATAGTAGTAATGGCCATGGGTTAAAAGCACACGGTATTTCCCGATGAGGAACTCCTCCTCCTTGGGCAGATCACAGAAAAAATCATTGTTCCCGGCCACCATGTGCACCGGGCAATCCACCATAGAGCGAATATAATCCTCACTGCCCTCCACATCTCCACAGTGAACCAGCATGTCAATAGGCTTCACCTGCTCCAGCAGACGCTTTAAAGAGCTGTCCCGTCCATGGGTGTCACTGACAATTAAGATCCTCATCTTATTCCTTCCCTCTCCAATTCCTTCTTTATGGCACGCAGAGCCTTTCCCCTGTGGCTCAGCTCATTCTTTTTCTCCATAGTAAGCTCGGCGGTAGAGCAGCCATATTCCGGCAGCCAAAATATGGGATCATAGCCAAAGCCGCCCTCTCCCCGCTCCTCATAGCCGATGATGCCCTCGATGGTTCCCCGGGCCGTCAAAACCCGTCCGTCCGGAAATGCCGCCGCAATAACGCACACAAAGCGGGCCGTCCGCTCTTCCTCCGGCACGCCCTCCAGGCGATCTATAAGATTCTGATTCTTAATCCGGTAAGAGGTATCCTCTCCCAAGTAGCGGGCCGAGTAAACCCCTGGCTCCCCATGAAGATAATCAATCTCCAGGCCCGAATCATCGGCCAGCACCAAAGCCCTGGTGGCCTTCATGACGGCCTTCGCCTTAATCACCGCATTTTCCTCGAAGGTCTTCCCGTCCTCCGCAATCTCCATGTCAATTCCCGCATCCTTCAGGGACAGAATCTCCGCACCCAAATCCGCCAGAATCAGACGGATTTCCTTCATCTTTCCTTCATTTCCTGTTGCAAAAATGATTTTATCACTCATCTGTATCCTCCGCATATACCTTCAGGCAGAGATTGCTGGTCTGCTCCACCTCCACCCGCTCCCAGTGCCTGTTGTCCGGGCTGATATAGCCCTCGCCGTCCTCTAAGTTCACGGCCTTTCCCAACTCCTCCGAGGCGTACTCCACCGCAATGGGACATACGGCGTCCGGCGTCATAATCTCCACCACCGCCGCAAAGCGCTCTCCCTCCCGGACATCCACGGGCGTCTCCAGCGCAATAGTATAGAAGCCCGGATCCTGAAGATAACCGGACTGCACATACTCCACCTCTTCCAGATCCTTCTCGTCCTCGTAATCCGTCCTGACCGCAAGGCGGTATTCCGTGTCCCTGCCTGTGGCATAGAATCCAAAAGCCTGAAGCCTTTGATTACCGGTGGCCGTATAGATACTGGCGAAACTGGCCCGATCCGTATTATAGCCTACCTGGCCACACCAGCCGCAGAGATCCGACTGATAGAGCACATCATAATTGTCCTCAGCCTCTATCCTGGTAAATGCCGCATTGTACTTCCCGATGTTCGTATCATAGTAGGACACATAAAAAATACCTCCGTCCCCAAAGCCGGTTCCCCAGCTGTTCTGACAGATAAAGGCTCCGTTTCCCGGGGCGGGCATCCTAAAATTCTCCGCCGGATACGCGTCGTCCCAGCCGATGATAACCACATCGTGATTGGGCGCCTCCTCCCCCTCATAGCAATAGCTGAAATTCGTGCGGTTAAAATATTCCGAGGGCTCCCTGGGATCGGAAAAATCCACATAGAGAGAGCTCTCCACGCCGCCGTGAAGATAGATAATCCGCTTGATGGCCTCATAATCCTTATCCGCCGGCATGCGCACCTCCTGTACATGGCGCACGGCCCGAAGCCCCAGAGGAGAAATATGGTCTCCGTAGGGATCATCCTCCTCATAGACCGGTCCCTGCCAGGCCGTGAGATAAGCCACGGACATAATATAGGAGCCGCCCTCGTCAGGCGCCATCTCAAAGCTGTTGTGAAAGCTTAAGTGATCCCTGGAAAAGTCCGGCTCTTCCTCCGGAAGCAGGGTGCTCTCAAGGGCCGTCAGAGACGCGAAGGCCCAGCAGGTCTCAAACTGCTCCTGATCCCGCACTCTGGGAGCGCGCCCCTCCTGCCGGTAATCGTAAGAGGCCGGAAGCTCTGCCTCCTCCTTGGTCCGATCAATGGCCAGGATCTTGGTCTCTTTTTTCAGCTCCTCAGGAAGCACGGTCTTTACAACGGCCAGGACTTCCTCCTCTGCCCTCTGCTGCTGGAGATACTTTTCGGCAGCAGCCGCACACAGGACGGTCAAAACCAGAATCAAAAATCCTCTTCTCAAAAATTTTCTCATAGGCTCTGTGATTTTCTCGGGGGCTTAGGCCCCAGATACTGATAGAAATACGTCTTCAACATTCCGTTATAGATCTTGCGATTCTTATCCGCCTTTCTTCCAATATAACGCTCCGCCTCCTCGTAGCCCGTAATCAGGTAGGCAGACCAGCTGTCCAGCCGGGCAATGGCCTCCCCCAGCTCCCGATACAGCTGCGGCAGGGCCGACCGCTCTTCCAGACGCTCCCCGTAGGGCGGGTTGGCAATCAGAAAGCCATACTTCTTGGGATGGCGAAGCTCCTTTACCGGCCTGGCCTGAAAATGAATCAGATGATCCACCCCCGCATCCCGGGCATTTTCCCGGGCCGCCTTCACCATGGCCGGATCAATATCATAGCCCTGAATATCCGTGGCAACCGTGTCATCCAGCAGATCATTTGCCTCGGTAACCGCCTCATACCAATATTTCCTGGCAATGAGATTGCTCCAGGCCTCCGCCGTAAAGCTCCGATTCATGCCGGGGGCCATGTGCGCCGCCATCATCGCCGCCTCGATGGGAAAGGTGCCGCAGCCGCAGAAAGGATCCACCAGAATGCGATCTCCCTTCCAGGGCGTCAGCATCAGAAGCGCCGCCGCCAGCGTCTCCGTAATGGGAGCTTTGCTGGAGCGGACCCGGTAGCCTCTCTTATGTAAGGAAATCCCCGAGGTGTCAAGCCCCACCACGGCCTCATCCTTGAGAAAGGTAATACGTATGGGATATTCCGCCCCGTCCTCCGGAAACCAGCTCATGTGATACTGATCTTTTAAGCGCTCCACCACGGCCTTTTTCACAATAGACTGTATATCGGAGGGGCTGAAAAGCCGGCTCTTCACCGAGGTGGCCTTCGCCACCCAGAATTTTCCGTCTCTGGGAAGATACCGCTCCCAGGGAAGGGCCTTCACCTGCTCAAACAGCTCGTCAAAGGTCACGGCTCGAAAGCACCCCACCTGAAGAAGCACTCGCTCCGCCGTCCGCAGAAAGAGATTCGCCTGGCAAATCCCTTCGGCATCCCCGAGAAAGGTTACCCGGCCGTCCTCCACCAGGCTAACCTCATAACCCAGATCCTGTATCTCCCTTTTCAGCACTGCCTCCAGCCCAAAATGGCAGGGTGCAATCAGTTCATAAACTTCCATGGCTTCTCCATTTCATCGCATCCGTAGTCTACCACTAATCATAATATGCCCCCCTCCTGCTGTCAATCTTATATTTATGGAATTCTGCCCAAAAAGAGAGGCAGTCTGCCGATTTGTCTTGCAGCCGCCTCTCTCTGGTTTTACATCCTTCCCGTATAGCTCTCACTGTTTCGGCCTTCGTAGGCCTGTATGCCTCCAATCATGGTTTTCACCCGATATCCCTTTTCACTCAGTTCCCTGGCCGCCATCAGGCTGGTCCCGCCGCGTTCGCAGTAAAGAATCAACGTCTGGTTCCGCAAAAAACGAACCCTCTCCTCCAGCTGTTCATAGGGAATGCATACGGCTCCCTTCAGATGAAGCTTTCTGAACTCCCGGGGCTCTCTCAAATCAATTACCACGTAACCGTCCCGAAACAGATAGGAATCGATTTCCCGTGGGGATATAGTTTCAAATTCCATACCTTCACCTTTTATTCTATTGTAATATAACATATCTTATGCATCCCCACACAAAAAGTTCCGATGTATACAATCGAGTAGAGGAATGTTCTTCTCCTCTACTCTCTGCGCGGCCCGTGCGCCGCATGAGCGGCATACTTCCGCTGCACGGGCCTGTGCATAAAAGAAAACGGGCCGCCCATAGGCGCCCGCTTCCTTTCTTCTGCTTATCTAAGCCTTAGTAATTGCAATCCTGAGAATTGCCGGCATTCTTGGTGGAACTCTTAGAGCTGGAATTCTTAGAGCTGTTAGAAGAAGAATTCTTGCTGGAATTGTTCGCATTGTTTGCGTTGTTTGCATTGCTGCTGTTGTTTGCATTGTTTGCCATAATCGTTTCCTCCTAATATTTTTAATAGGCTTTACACTCTTATTATGGCTATTCCTGCGCGAATTATTTTTCCATTTTTTTCCTTCCCATAAATAACCGGACACACGAAAGACGTCACCGCTTCCCAAAAAAAGCACGCCAAATCCATACAATCAAAAGCACCGGAAGCAAAACCGGAAGAACCATGGACAAAATCCCGCCAACAATCGAGAAAACAAGCGTCAAAACCACAATTACCACAATCAGGGTCAAAAGCCGTCCATACCAGGTATTCAGACTAAGCTGATGATACTTCAGATTCTCGCCGCCGTTTTCACGATATTCCCCGCGGAATCCCTTCCCTGTTTCCTCCTGGGTATAGGTCCCCCCGTAGGTCTCCCGGAATCCCTGCTGTCCGCTGGTATCAATAATGGTTTTTGCAATCAGGCGAGGGTCTCCCAGAGATTCCAGAACCTCACGCTCGCTCTTTCCCCCTGCAATCTCCTGAGAAATATAGGAATCATAGTAGCGCACGTTATCCTCCACTACGGAGGATGGCACCTCTCCGTTCAGCACTGCCCGCAGGGTACTTACAAATTCATATCTATCCATGTCATCTCCTCGTCTTCCGCCGGGTCTACCAGGGCCGTGTCCGCTCCGCCGGTCCCGCCTTTTCCGTCCTTCCTGTATGGTCTTGATTTTACGCTGTTTCCCCTATCCTGTCAATGGGCGAAAAAAGGCAGGAAGGCCCGTCCTGAAAGGCTTCCTGCTTCTCGAAATAAAACGTGGGCGAGAGGATTCGAACCCCCGACCTTTTGGTCCGTAGCCAAACGCTCTATCCAGCTGAGCTACGCCCACACATCCATACGTCTCACAGCGGAACAACCCGCTCCTTGACTGCCTGATTATCATAGCACAAAGTGAAAAAGAAATCAACCTTTTTTCAAAATTTTTCTCTCGGCTTTTCCTGAGAGGTTAAAATTCAAAAACAGCCCTCCATTCCTGGAAGGCTGCCTGCTGTCATGCCGGCGACCGGAATCGAACCGGTACGGGAGATTAGTCCCGCAGGATTTTAAGTCCTGTGCGTCTGCCTGTTCCGCCACGCCGGCATTTTTACAGATCTCTCTGTAAACTGGGACCTATAGGGCTCGAACCTATGACCCTCTGCTTGTAAGGCAGATGCTCTCCCAGCTGAGCTAAGATCCCCAAAACGACCCGAATGGGACTCGAACCCACGACCTCCGCCGTGACAGGGCGGCGCTCTAACCAACTGAGCCATCGGGCCAGACACATAAACAGACCGAATGCATTCCTGCACCTTTTCAAAAAAATGGACCCACGGGGACTCGAACCCAGGACCGACCGGTTATGAGCCGGTTGCTCTAACCAACTGAGCTATGGGTCCAAGTAATGCTTAAAATGACTCCTACGGGAATCGAACCCGTGTTACCGCCGTGAAAGGGCGATGTCTTAACCGCTTGACCAAGGAGCCTTATTTCCTGCCCCTTGGGGCATGTCCTTTCCACATCATCTGTTTAGCGACATCTTAGATGTTACCACATATTCTTTGTTTTGGCAAGCATTTTTTGCGATTTTGGCGTCTCTCCAAGCACGGCAGGCAGACAGTAACCGGGGGATACCACAAAACAAGCCGGCCGGCCTATCTCGTAGCATCCCCGCTCTTTCACGTCCTTTTTAAATGCAGAGGCTGTCCCTACTCTTCCCCCTCCTTGATACGTGTCAGCATCTCATATACTTCAATCCGCGCGGCATTCATCTCCGGCAGGCCGATAAAGATCGTTCCGCACATATATTTATCATCTTTGGTCTGCTCAATGCGGACCACCTTCAAAAATGCATGAATCACATCGTCGTTCCAGATTTTCAGCAGAGCTTCATACACGGCTCCAATCTCCAACGGCGTATTGCAACGAAATCCAACGCCGGTTTTCGACACATCCAGCACTTCAATCTCTACTTCTTCGCCTTTTTCTGAGTTATCATGCATATTTTTAATTAATAACCGAGCAGATAAGCTCATGCGCCTGCTATTTCTTTTCTCCTGCATCTTCCGTTTCGCTCCTTTCACGGCAATCTTTTTTTTATTTTAGCGCATTTATCTGCTTTTGTAAAGCTTGCCGTGGCCTGTGTCCCTTAATTTTACTTAAACAGGGGCTCAATCTCTCTTTTTATGAAACCTATCCTGTCTTTCACTCCTGGAACAAATAAAGAGGAAACCGCAACTACCATTCTGTTTTCAGGATTAACATATATGGCATTTCCGCCGTCACCTAAAGCCGCATACGAATGCTCTGCCTCGTCTATAACCCACCACAGGTACCCGTACTTTAGATGGCGTGCTTTCCAAACACTTTGCACCTGCGTACTCTCGGCAATCCATTTCCCGGAAATAAGCTGTCTGCCCTTCCAATCTCCCTCATTCAAATATAGCTGTCCTAATTTAGCCATATCCCTCGTTGTAAGGGATAATCCCCAGCCAGCCGTATTCGTCCCGTTCGGGTCGGCAACCCAGCCATTTGCACCCTTGGATTTATAAAAACGGAGCTGCTCTTCCTTGCTTTGAAAATATATATTTTGATCAACGGAAATTCCCAGCGAAGAAAAAAGCTTGTCCTGTGCAAATTCTAAAACGGATTTCCCCGTAGTATTGATGAGTATGCCGGATAAAATATCCATTCCGATTATAGGCGCATATCTGAAGCTCCCAATTTTTCCGCTTCCGCCCAAAAGCTCAAGAGAGGATATCACCCAATCCTCACTGGAAAAATATTTAGGATATGGGTTAAATCTATACCTGTAGGGGGCCGTCATTGTAAGCAGATTGCGGATTGTGACATGCCGTATTGTTTTTTCCCTTTTTCTGATTTGATAATTCGGGAAGAAATCTACTACCTTTTCGTCCAGGCTTTTGATACAGCCTTTATCCATGGCAATTCCGAATAGCATGGATATGATGCTTTTTGTCACCGAGAAAATGTGAATGGAGTCATTTTCCGAACACTGATTAAAATAATTTTCGTAAACAGCATTATCATCTTTTCGTACCATGATTCCGGCCAGATTGCCATATTCTTTTTTTATTTTATTTTCTAAAGACGCTATCCGTTCCTGTTTCATGCTATTTGATGGACCTCCGTTTTATCGCTTTCTAATCGGATAATAGACCTCTGTAATCAGTTCATCCTCCTTCGTAACCTGAGAGGGGTCTGTTACGTACACTTCAAACAATGCGCTGGTACACTCGTACCCGTTCTGCTCTGCCCATGTTGTCTGCTTTGCGTATACGGAGGATAAAATCGAATAGCTTCCCTTTACAACCGTTTTCAGGCATAGCCCCGCCTTAAAATCTCTTGTTCCGGTTACATATTCTCTAATAGGAATCGCAAATTCCGTATCCAAACCAAAAGGGCTGAACTCATTGCTGTGGAATAAGACCATCGGGGGATTGGCTATGGTTAAATTTTCTTTTCTGATCCTGCCTAACAATCTCCCAAAGCAAACGTCGTATTCATCCGCAAAATGATCCGCCTGAACCATTTTGCGGACAGAAAGCAGATACATCATCGGAACCTCCACAAGCTCCACATCAATATCATCTAAGTATGACATAATGGGCTTCCCGTTTTTTAATTTCGATATGTCGCATTCCAGCTGATACAGGCTCTTTTCCTGCTCATATAATTGCTTTTTCATATCTTCCCGTTTTTTGGTTAGGGCAGCATACAATTTTTCCTCGTTCATTTCTCCTGATTCTATTATCTGCTTTATTTCCTCCAATGAAAAATTGTACGATTTCAAGCGGATAATAAGCAGCATCGTTTCCAGCTGTTCAATCGCATAGTACCTATATCCATTTTCCGGGTTGATTTCACTGGGCAGAATAAGCCCTATTTCAGCGTAGTATCTGAGTGTTTTGGCAGACACCCTGCATATTTTTGAAAACTCACCAATAGACAGCACGGATAATCACCTCCCTTTGCTTTCCTCAAGTATACACTTTACCGTAAGGGGAAAGTCAAAGGTATTTTTACGGCAATGGGTGTGATTAGCAAATAAAGAACCGTCAAAATAACAAATCTTGCGCGGCCATCATCATGGTCAGACGCTGCAGTACCGGCACACCCTTCTTCCCGGCAATTTCACTGGCCTTTGCCACCAGGCTGCCGGTCATTCGCTCAATCATGGCATCCAGAGATTCTATCATAGAGCATACCTGTTGCCAAGCAAGAGACGATAAAAGCGAAGAGCCAAAAGCAAAGAGGAGCAGAGTCCTCTGTCTGGGCGCTTTTACTCAAATGAATCTGTCTGGGTATCTCACTGCTGTCTGGCCTTTCCTCATTTCCCGGATTCGATGGTTTTTCGGAGCCCGTATCCTTCTCGGAGTCCGGATCCTTTTCGGAGCCCGTATTGTTTTCCGGAGGATTTGCAGGAAGCGTATAACTCCTGATGATTGTTCCGGTATAGTTTCCTTCAAGCCTGATGGTCACGGTGACACGGCTTCCCTCCTGCACCGTTGTCACCTGGTAATCCGTTCCCTTTTGCAGCAGAGTGTCTCCGTCCTTCACGACAAGCTTCTGAACATCCTCCGGGCCGTTTACCTGGGAAACGGTAATACTGCCGCCTTCTTCATAGCTCTTGGGCTCAATCCGAAACATCACAGCCTTGCTCACAAGACCTGTATAGTCCTCTGTTTCCTCCACAATCGCTTTCACATACCAGGTTCCCGCCTTTGTGGGAATCTCCTCCGTGAAGTCTCCGTCCGCCAAAGCGCTGTAGCTGTAACGGACTGTACCGAATTTCGGAACTGCATTTGCCGAAGCGGCGTCGGAGCCGTAAACCCAATGATTTATGGTTAAAGGCTCTGTCCACTGGTTGACTCCCGTCCATTTGGCCACAAGCTCCATGGACCTCTTTACCGGCGTTTGAAGCTCAAAGGGCTCCAGCTCTTTGGTATCTGCATTGCGGACATACCATCCCCGGAAAATATAGCCCACCCGGATGGGATTTTTCGGAAGCTTCACCTGGCCATCCTCCTCCACCAGCTGCTTTTCCACATGCTCTCCCATGTCCGCCGCTATAATGTATCGCTCCGTATCTCCCAGACTTACCTTACCGCTTCCGCTGATTTTCTCCAAAAGCTCTGCCTGAACCTCCTCCGGCACATTTTCCGGAAGCAGCAACAGACCGTTCACAATCAAAGGATCCTGCAAGTCCAGATATTGGTTAAGCGTTTCCGACGTTACGTTGGTCTTTGCGTCCACCACGGCGCCTTCTTCGATCAGCAGCTCTCCTCCCTCTGCTACCTTAAGGGTCCGGCTCCTGGGACCGCTGGCAACATTCGCGCCTACTGTCAGCCTTTGTCCGGATCTTAAAACCGTCTTTCCATTCGCCACATTGACATAAGAGTTATCGTGCATCTCTATCACAAAGCCGTTAATAGTCCCCGTATTGGCAACGGCGCTGTCGTAGCCGGTAAGCAAAACTGTGAAAAAGCTGCCCGCAGCCTGGATGGTGCCGCTGTTCTTCAGATGGCTCTGATTCTGTATTACGCCGCCTGCATTTACGTTTAGCTCCCCCTGATTCTGTATTACACCGCCTGCTTTCATACTTTTTACATAATAATTGTATACGGCGGCTCCACTTTGGACATTTACGGTTCCCTCGTTTGTAAAAACAGAATTCTGATAATTTTCCATTTCTCCTCCCGACAGAATATTCAAGGTTCCCTGATTGAGCGCTGTGGCCCCCTCCCCGTTAACGAACATGGCCTTTTGGGAAACATTCAGAATTCCCTGGTTTATGAAACAGCTCTTCGTCTGATAGTTGCTGCTGTTCTGAACATACAGTTTACTTGCTTCAGGTATGTCCACTGTAATGCCTGCCGGAATGGTAAGCGTCGTATCCTTTGTACTAAAGGTGCCAATATAAATGTTTGCTCCCTCAGGAAAACGCATATTGTCGTTCCAGGTTACATTACCAAAGACATAGCCCCTGCCTACGGTAATCTCATCGGAGGCCTCATCGTAGGTGCACTCTGTATACCAGACGCAGTCCCCCTGGAAGGGAAGTACGTATGACTTACTGACTCCGTATATTACGGCATTATTCTTTGCTTCCACACGATTTTCACTGACCGGGAAAAGAGGTATCTCCTGGTCGTTCCCCAGATTCCTGGCATACAGTGTCCCCCCGTCCATCCGCAAATATTGAAAATTTAAGACACCGGAAGCATTGCCTGTATTTGTATTCCCAATGGCTCTGACATCACTGGACACAAATTCCATTGTTTTAAGACTGTGAATTGCCGCTCCGTACTCATTGACGGCAATCACATGGCTGTTTTCAATGCGTACTCCCCCGGCTCCTGACTGGGAAGCATAAATAGCCCCGGTGCTGGCGCTGATTCCCGGATTGTTTTTCACCGTAACATGGCTGTTTTCAATCACCACGTCGCCTTGAATGGTATAAATTCCGTTTGTCGATGTACTCTGGGAGCCGTAAGTTATCTTTAGCGTGGTTCCGTTTATGTTAACGGTTCCGCCCGTCTGAATTCCGCTTCCGTTGCCCTCAAGCTCCAGGGAGCCGGAGCCGGTAATCGTCAGGTCTAAGGGCGCCCCGTCGGCTGACATGAGATAAATCCCTATCCTACCAGAGCTTTCCGTGATGCGGTTGCTGCCCTCCAATTCAATCCTAAGTGGCACCGACATGGCAATTCTCCCACTCATTGTAGCATTTTTCAGAATCAGCGTTCCGCTTACTATCTGACTGCCCTCCACCACAGGCTTCCAGAGAATTTCACCCCCCCCGCAGTATATCTGGTCTCCACAAGGGGTAGTCCGGTGTTGTACAAAAACTCCAGTCCGTTGGATTTATCTAAATTTGCCGCAGTCGGCATCGCCAGCATATCTCCTAAGATAGAAGCCTCTTCCTCCTCCGTCTCCCCTTCTTCCTCCAAGGGAGGCTCTGCATCCGGGAACTGTTCAGGAACGGAGGTTGTATCCGAATCAGAAGGATTTTCCGGATCCTGTTCCGGCTCCGACAGTTCTTCTGTTCCAGGTTCTTTCTCCGGCTCCGACGGCTCTTCCACGCCTGGCTCTTTCTCTGGCTCCGACGGTTCTTCTATTCCAGGCTCTTTCTCCGGCTCCGACGGCTCTTCCGCGCCGGGCTCCTTCTCTGGCTCCGACGGTTCTTCTATTCCAGGCTCTTTCTCCGGTTCCGACGGCTCTTCCGCGCCGGGCTCCTTCTCCGGCTCCGACGGTTCTTCCGTTCCAGGCTCTTTCTCCGGCTCCGACGGCTCTTCCGCTGCCGATTTCTTTTCCGAACCGGTAAAGCTTTTCGTATCCGCGCCAATTTCACT
This sequence comes from Lachnospiraceae bacterium, assembly GCA_022791635.1. GTDB lineage: Bacteria > Bacillota > Clostridia > Lachnospirales > Lachnospiraceae > Laedolimicola. The sequence goes on along the minus strand of JAAVZL010000001.1, from coordinate 2,938 downwards.
GCCGAAAAGCGCCGATTCCATTCCCTCTGAGGCCAAAACCGCAAGCGGCTTGCTGCAAATCAACAGCACGGCTGTCCACAATAGTATCTGTCTTTTCATTTTCCTGCTCATTCTGTGTTCTCTCATTGTTCCGGAAAATACCTTTCTTTTTTTGGCATTATATAATATTTTTTCGGCGGAAACCGTACATTTGGCGCGAATCGCAGATTTTTGTCGTGAATTCTTCCCGGAAATCGTGGATATTGCCTTTTGTTTGCGCTAAAATAAAGGCAGAAATAAACAATATGATTTTGTTAAGCCTCAGAAAATATTCAGGCTTAACAAATGACATCACAGAAGCAACACGGTTTTGTCTAAAAGAATGGAACACAGAATGAAGATTGCAATTGTAGAGGACCACAGACAGGATGCCCGGCTCCTGGCCGCCCTTCTAAAGGACTACCAACAGCAACACCCTCTGGAGCTTCATCTCTCCTGGTTTTCCTCCGGCGAGACGTTCCTGGAGGCAGCTTCCCTGGAAAGCTTTCATCTGGTATTTATGGATATTTATATGGAACAGGCAGATGGCATTGAGACGGCTCAAAGGCTGATTCGCCAAAATGCAGACACCCTGATTGTATTCCTCACGACCAGCAAAGAGGATATCTGGCGCGCCGTCAAAGTGCATGGCTGTTTTGACTATGTGGAAAAAGAATCTCTGGATGAGAAAAGAGTGAACGAAATCCTGGATGACGCCTGGAAACGGCTGCGTCTTCAGGCCAGGGTGCTGGAATTCTACAGCGGAAAGCAAAAGATCCGCCTGCCACTTTCCAAAATTCAATATCTGACTTCCCGGGACAAGTACACCTCCATTGTTCTGGAGCCGGAGGAGGAGCTTTGCTACCGCACGACCTTTTCCTCTCTCTGTTCCATGCTGAAAAATGAAGCCCGTTTTCTGCTCTGCAACCGCGGTATTCTGGTAAATATGGATTTTATCAAGCAGACAGACCGTGAAATCTTTGTGATGAGAAACGGACAGCGTTTTCCCATTCGAAAAAATGACCGTCTGGAAATCATACAAAAATTCAATGCTTATCAATTTGAAAAGCTGAATGAACAGGAGACATAATGACAGAAGCCTTTAAAAATGCAGCTCTGATGACCCGTGCCACTCTCTCGATTTTACCTCTGATCGCTTTCTGCTTCATCCCCGTTTATCAGGACATAAAAAGCACGCCCTTGCGCCTTCTGGCAAAGGTCGCCATCTCCTTCTGCACTGTGGAGGGGGCCATGTTTTTGATCTTTCTTATTATTCCCTCCCAGCTGGATACGGCTGCCAATATGATCTTCTGCATCAGTGTTTTTTTCTATCTGTATCAAAGGGAGTTGGATTTAAAGCCCTCGCATCTGTGGTTTGTTTTTATGACCGCATGTCTGATTGGCAGCTTTTCCTATCTCTGTTACCACATCGCCGATATCTTTCTGCATCCCGATTCCATGTCCAATGTGCCTCATCTGGATTCTCTTTTGATCCAAATCGCTTCCGGCTGGGCGATGGTGCTTCTTCTGTTCTATCCGGCCAAAAAATATCTGGGCTGGCTGGTACATCACTTCCATGAAGAGCATGTGTGGAGGCTTGTCTGGCTGCTGCCGGCAGGCTTTATGCTGTTTTCCATGGGCTTTATTCCATATAACAATCGTCTTATGTATATAGGGCGGTTTTTGCAAATGTATGTGATTACGGTTCCCGTGCTGTTTATTCTGGTATTTTTGATTTATGTCATGTTTTATCAGATTGCCCATGCCCTGGTAGAGCGGCAAAACATGCTTCAAAAAAATACCTTCCTGGAAATACAGGTCCAGCAATATCACAAGCTCCAGGCTCATGTGCAGGAAACCAGCCGTCTCCGCCATGATTTCCGCTATCAGCTCACCGTTCTTGCGGAGATGTTGAAAAACCAAAGCTATGAGGAGATGGAGCAGTATTTAAAGCAATATATTTCCAGTGTTTCCGAAACGCCTGTCCGATATTGCGCCTCTGTTGCCGTCAATGCGGTGCTGAACCATTATGCCACCATTTGTAAGGATCTGGAAATCACCGCACATTTCAGCATTCGCCTCCAGGAGCAATGCTTTATGGAAGATATTGATTTCTGTGTGCTCCTGGGCAATCTTTTGGAAAATGCCATCGATGGCTGCCGTTATCTTCCAAAAGCCCGGCGGCAGCTCACCTTAAAAGTGCTACAGTCCGCAGAGCGCATCATTGTTCTTAAGATTTCCAATCCCTATCAGGGCTCCCTGCTTATCCGGGAAGGGAAGCTCTTTTCCTCCAAGCACGAGGGGGAAGGGCAGGGAATCAAGTCCGCAGGACAGATTGCAGAAAAATATCATGGCTTTCTGGAAATTAAATATGACCATCAGATCTTTGAGGCAAAGGTACTGCTGAATCTTTAGCCTGCGGCTATGACTTTACTCCGCCATGCTCACTGCTTTTTATTTGGCGGACATATCTGCCTCTCAGCCTTTTCCTCATTTCTAATTTTAATCTACTTCTCCATGGTATTCCTCCATCGTGCCCTTAACGCCAACGCAACTTTTGAGGAAAAGCGCCGCAATCCTCCTGTTCTTATAATGCCTGGCCCCATGGGATGAACTCTTTCTGGAAACGTTCCTAAATCTCACATATCTTTTTCCATTTCTTCCTCAAGCAATGTATTGTACAATGTAATATTGTCAATCATTTGCTGTGTTCTGTCATTTCCCATAATCTGAAGTACTCGATGCTCCATTTCCCGTAAAGATGATATCAGTTCATCGGATATACAAAAACCTGCAAACATTACGTCTCCAGGTTTTTTCGTTAAGCTATTCACTTAGCTCCCCGAGTTGGGCTCGAACCAACAACCCCGCGGTTAACAGCCGCGTGCTCTACCATTGAGCTATCGAGGATTACTTCTTT
>JAAVZL010000043.1 GCA_022791635.1 Lachnospiraceae bacterium | reverse complement strand
GATTGAATTTCCCAGCACCTTAAAAGAACTAACAGTTTTATTGGACAGCAATTTTGTGCGTTGCCATCGGGCATTTTTGATAAACAAAAATAATATAAAAGAAGTTGACACTAAAAATCGAATTATCCATTTTGCCAATGGAGAAACTTGCCTGATGTCCACACGCATGATGAAAGGGCTTTAAAGCAATTTTCAATACTGTCATTTGTGTCTGCTGTCTTAAACACATTTTTTGAGTTTTATCCTTATCTGGTTTCATTCATTGGTTAATGAAGCAAAAGACCTTCCGGAAGATATCATAGAACAGGTCATTGACTTTATGAGGTTTTTGAAATATACATCCCAAAAAGAGACAGCAAAGCATTCCGCAAGTAATGATATTATATTTCAAAGGTCGGTAAATCCATTAGCGAATGAATTTATAGCTATCGCAGAGGATTTTGACGAAACTCCGGAATGTTTTAAGGAGTATGTATAATGTATCTATTGGACACAAATGCTTTGTTATTCTTTTTATATAACAGTGAAAAACTTTCCCAAAAGGCATCGGAAATTATTTATCATAATAATGAAAAAATCAGTGTAAGCATTGTTTCCATGTGGGAAATTGGAAATCAAAAGGCTTCCAATGATTCACGGAGATCCTTTTGATCGGTTAATTATTTCTCAGGCCATTGCGGAAAACTTAGTAATTATCACAAGGGACAATACCATACCATTGTATTCTGTCAAAGTTCTTTGGTAAGCAGTAAAAACTTTTTTCTTCTTTCCATTCTGGCTGTCAGTCAATTCAGAGCCTCTGGGTAGTGCTCCTTCAGCCAGCAATAGGGAGAACACTTGCGGGCTGCGGGAAATGTCAGCGCCATGGACCGCCCAAGCAGGAGCATGGATACCCAGGTTCCCTCACGCAGAGTCGTAAATTCCAGATGAAAGAGGAGAATCAGGCCCAGGCTTAAAGCGATAAACAGCATATCCGCCCGGCTGCGAAGGACACTAAAAGGCAGGGACCACCGCTCTGCCAGTACCATGACCAGCTGCTCGAAGGGATGGCGGATCAGATCTGCCGTCATCATCACTGCTACGCCATAGGAGGCCAATAGAATACCGGTAAGCATGGCCAGCCACTGTACATGGTAGCTTTCCGGAACCTGGAGCAAGAGTCTTAGAAGCTCCCGCCTCTGCAAAAGGAGCTGAATCAGCACACAGCTGCTGTTAAACAGGATAATAAAGCTCCCGCTTTTCATCCCCGTCAGCAAGGCTAAATTCTGGGTAAATGCCACAACTGCTGTCTGTCCAAGACCGGATTTCATCATAAAGGAGAGGCCCAGGGCAGTAAGCGTGATTCCCAAAAGCATTTCCGTCATCTGCAGTCCCTTCAAGATATTTCCTTTCATTCTTCTTCCTCCTGCAATGCAATTCCCGTGTAATTTTCAATTACCCGCAGCACTCCATAGGCGGTGTTGGCCGGCGCAATGTGATTGATCTGTGCCTGCAGCCGTTCCTCTGCATTGCGCATGATATGGCCGTAACGAAAGGCTTCCAGCATCTCCAGATCGTTTTCGCTGTCGCCAAAGCAGAGGACCTCCTGGTTTTTCAGTCTTCTCTGATCGCAAATCTGTTTCAGCGCTGCCCCTTTGGAGGCGGCGCCGTCGGTTATTTCAATTACGTCCTTGCCGGTCATGCTGACCTTGAACTCTGTCGTTCTTTGCAAAGTATCCATCAGGCTCCTCAAAGGGCTGTAAATTTCAATTTTATAGCAGTCTCCAAGCTCCTCAAAGGGCGTTTTTGTCAGAGTCAAAAACCCATGCTCCTCTGCAAACAACACCGGATCCGTCATGCCCTTCACAATTGCTTCCATCCGCTTTTGATAGGCCTTCGGATCGCTGCACCAGTTGCCTTTCTCCATGACGGCAATTCCCAAGAGACCCTGACGCCGGATCCAATCCGTCAAAGCTTTTGCCTGTGTCCGGTCCATGGCCTTCCTCCAAAACGTTTTTCCCTCTGCGTCATAAACCAGGGCGCCATTTAAGGCAATGACGCCGCAGCGAAAGTCATATTTTGCAAACAGCGGTTCAATAAGCTCCATCGCCCGGCCGCTTGCCAGGATGAATTCGATTCTCCGCCCGGCAAGCTTTTTCAGATAATTGACGGTCTTCTCATCCAGACAATGGTTTTCGTTGCACAGTGTTCCGTCCAGATCCGATGCAATCAGTCTGATCATTCGCTTTCAGCCCCTTTCTTTCCATAAGAAAATGGCGGCTGCCCGCCACTTTCTCACTTTGTACTTCTCACTCACAATTACAAATGCTCCAGGATTTCATCCACCATGGCATCGGCCGCCCCGTAGGGGAAATAGGTATTGAAGGATTCAAACACAATCCCGTATTCCTGTCGGTTCACGGCATAGTAATGAAAGCCGTTGGCATAGGCGCACAGAAGGGTAGGCTTTTCATCGTATTCACGGATCCGTTTGCCCAATACCGTATCGATCTCGCAGGGTACCGTAACGATCCGGAAGCTGCCGAAATCAACAATCAGACATTCCGGCTCATAGTGCAGATGCTCCTGCGCCAGCTTATCCTCCACATCACGCAGATAGCATGTGGCAATGCGATGGGCACGATTGCTGTCCGGTTCAAGTGTTTTAAGCTCTTCTTTCAATTCCTGCTGCTTTTCCAGTAAATAAGCGTTGGTCCGGGGCGTGTAGTCAATCGGCAGGATCAGCGATTGAACGGATATGGAAGGAACCTCCAGCCGGCAGGGATGCTTCGACTCTGTCAGCTGGGCCGCAATCCCCTCTCCATAGCGGATACATTCGTTCCAATCCACTCCCCTTTTTACCAATCGCGGGCTGACGTCTCCGGCCTCGCCGTTGAAAATCATAACCGGTATCCCCGTAATCCCCTGCATGCTGCGCCGCAGCACACCGAAAAAATCTGCTGTAATCCATACATTCTGAGCTCCCAGTATGGTAGGGTGGCATGCCAGATTCAGAAGGCGCACAATCGGCAATCCCTCCGGCGTCTCAAAGGTCAGAATATCGCATCTGTCGTTGTACTCCTCTCCCGGCCGGTTGCGGTTGTTATAGAAGCCGTTGACAGGCACCTGATCTAAGGTCACCCGGGCGGGGCGCAGATGCTTAAGCGCCCGCCGGGCAGAGCTTACCATCTTCTCTGCAATCATTTCCCAATATTCCAGGTCCGGGTCAAGCTCATGGTTCATTCCATGGGAGACGACCGGGCTGTTGTGGGTGTGGGAGCAGCTTACGCAGATATGAGAAAGCGCAAGGCCGCATCCGTCCCGGACTGCACGGCGGCAGTAGCTGGTAAACTCCTCCTCGGCAATGGCAATATCTAAGGTAAAAAACACCATGATCTCTCCTGCCTCCAGCACCAGTGTATCCAAAAGCAAATCGTCCCGCAGGCCACAGGCTGTCCGCAGGCCCTCCCGGCTCGCCTGTTTTTGCTGCTCTGTCTGGTGAAAGCAAAATCGTGCTTCGTTATAGCCTTCCATTTTGCAGGGAAGGACCGGGTTGATAATTTCCCGCGTATATGCTGCGTTCATCCTGTTAGTCTCCTTTTTTGAACCTTTGCGAAATTTAAAAATTAACCGATGGTATATATCTGGTCGCCCGCCGCAATCGTTCCGGCAGACTTACAGGTCAGGGCTCCCTCCTTGTTCGTTGCAAGGACAAGGACAACCGGATCCAGCTTCTTCTCCTTTACCAGCTTCGGATCAAAGCTTCCGATGGGATCGCCTGCATTCACCTGCTGCCCCTCCTTCGCCTCCAGCGCAAAGCCCTCGCCCTTCATGCTGACGGTATCCAGACCGATATGCATTAAGATCTCCTCGCCGTTGTCTGTGGTAAAGCCCAGCGCATGCTGGGGCGGAAAGACCATTGCTACGGTGCCGTTTACCGGTGCTTTCAGCTGACCGTCTGCCGGAATCACTGCCATGCCTTCGCCTACCGCACCGCTTGCAAAGGCTTTATCCTCCACCTGGCTTAAGGGAATCAGCTCTCCGCTTACCGGTGCAACCACTTTGGTAGGTTCTGATTTGATTTTTATCACTGCCTTCTTCTCTGCCCTCAAGGCCCGCTCGCTCTTCTCCACATTTTCGTTAAAGGGTCTTAGGTACGTCAGAACCAGCGCAATCACAAATGCCACTGCATAGCACAGGGCCACTACCGGCATGGTATCGCCGAAGATTGCCAGGGAAATCACGGAGGGTGTGGAAACCACATAGCCATAGCCGCCTAAAATGGCGCTCAGCGCTCCGCCGATACCACTGGCAATGGAGGCTGCCATAAAGGGCCACTTAAAGCGAACCAGCACACCGTATAAGCCCGGCTCGGTAATGCCGAGCACTGCGGAAATACCTGCAGATAATGCAATTTCTCTGTTGTTTTTATTTTTCATACGGAAGAATGCGCCAAAGGCCGCGCCTGCAACCGACAGAGCCGAAATGCCGTAGATGGCTATCAGCGGGTCCCGTCCGTAAACCTCCAGGTTGGACAGGATAATGGCAGTCAGGGACAAATGCATTCCGGTAAAGACAATAAACTGCCGTGTAAAGCCCACGATGAAGCCCGCTACCACCGGAGACAAGTCAAACAGCCAATTCACGGCCATGGCAACATAGCTGGACAGATAGTAGCCAATAGGTCCGGTGATTCCAAGAGCCACAAAGCCCATAATGACGAACACGCAGATGGGCGCAAACAGCATCCGCAGGAAATCCGGAATCACCTTATTCACCCATTTATAAACGTATTTCAGCACCCAGACGGACAGAATGATGGGAATTACGGAGCCAGAATACTTGGCGTAGGTCACCGGGAAGCCCAGCAAATGGATGGCCGTGCCTGCGTTGTCGATCGCCGTAGGGTACATCAGCATGCCTGCAACTGCCATTGCCATAAATGCGTCCGTATTAAACTTCTTGGCGCTGGAATTGGCCAGCAGGAAGGGCAGGAAATAGAACGGAACATCCGATACAATGCTGAAAAAGGTATGCGCGTCGCTTCCGGAGGTCAGTACTCCCATCATTACAAACAGGGAGATAAAACCCTTGAGCAAGCCTCCGCCGAGAATGCACGGAAGGCAGGGCGCCAGGCAGCCGGCCAGAAAATCCAGGATAGCATTGAAGCTTAGCTTTTTCTTCTCTCCGAAATCATCCGGCACCTCTCCATCGGAGGTAAGCTGATATTGCTCAATCATCATTTCATAGATCCGGCCAACCTTCTGGCCAATGATAATCTGAAGCTGTCCCGCCTTCCACTGGGCTCCCAAAATTCCTTCTACCTTTTCCAGAGCCTCCACATCTGCCTTCTTTTCCTCCTTCAGCGTAAAGCGGATGCGTGTGGAGCAGTGCATAGCCACATTGATGTTTTCTGTTCCGCCAACCAGACGGATGATCTCATCGATCATATTTTTTCCTGAGCGTTGCCTTTCATTTGTTCTCCCCCTCTTTTCTTTTTATTTCTTCTTTCTGCGGCCAGGCCCAGTCACGGCCGTTGGAACGAATCAGGCCGGAATACCAGGCAAAGGACTCCTTTGGAATCCGGCTTAGATCCAACGTTTCCTCATCGGTCGTATTCACATAGACCAGTCCATAACGCTTTGCCATACCGTTGCCGGTGCTTAATAAGTCCGTAAAAGACCAGGGATGATAACCCAGCACCTGGCAGCCGTCCTCGATGGCCAGCCCAATCTGATAGATTTGATCCCGCAGGAAGTTAATACGGTAATCGTCGTGAATATGACCGTCCTTATCAGGCTTCTCATGAGCGCCAAAGCCGTTTTCCGTAATCATCATGGGCAGGCGGTAATGGTCCCAGACATACCGCAGCATATAGCGCATGGCCACCGGATCAATCTCCCAGTCCCAGTCGGTTGTCTCCACATAAGGATTTGGCGCAAGGGCGTATTCACCCGGAAATTTGGGATAGACAAACTGTCCCTTCTTCCCTTCCTTATTGAGGGCTAGCTCCAGGTAGTCTTCCTCCACAGGACAATGCCTGGCCACATTGGAGCGGTAGCAGTTCAGCGCGAAGTAATCAATCTTTGCCTGGCCGATAAGCTCCATATCTCCCGGACGAATATCCGGATCTATGTCATGAAGCTTCCAGTAGCGCTTAACAAAACCGCTGTATTCCCGGAAGGCATACAGATCATTCCATATTTTTTCCGTCAGCTCTTCGGCATTCATCGCCGCTATCTGATCCTCCGGACGGCAGCTTTCCGGATAAATGGGAACGTATCCCGGTACCGGTCCAATCTTGCCGCCCTCCACCAATTCGTGACAGGCTGTCACGGCTTTGGCATGGCACAGATTCATAATATGGTTGATCTTCCACTTATCCTTTTCCCAGTCCTTGCAGCCTTTATCAAGGCCCAGCCACTTACCGTAAACGATCTGCATATTCTGTTCATTGATGGACAGCCAGTATTTCACCCGATCGCCGAAGGCTTCAAAGCAGCTGCGGACATAGTGATCGAAGAGCTCAATCACCCTCCGGTCCCGCCAGCCGCCCAGCTCATCTACCCAGACCGGCAGATCATAATGATACAGGGTGACAACCGGGGTAATCTTGTGTGCAAGCAGTTCATCAATCAGATTGTTGTAGAATTCAATTCCCTCCGGATTCACCTTCCCGTCGGCATGAGGAATGATCCGCGGCCAGGCCAGGGAAAATCGGTAAGAGCTTAAGCCACATTCTGCCATCAGCTGCACATCCTCTTTCCAGTGATGATAGTGATCGGCAGTGATTGAATTGTCCGCATATGGTTTTTTTGTTTTACTGTTCAGGTCAATGATGGCCGGCGTACGGCCCCCTTCATCCACTCCTCCCTCAACCTGCCAGGCTGCGGAGGATGCTCCCCATAAAAATTTTTCCGGAAAAACCGGATCTCGTCTGTAATCCATGGTTTTCTCTCCTTTGACCAATCCGCCGAACGGATTGGCGGCGATTATTGAGAGTCTCCATATTTTCTGACGTAAACGCTGTACAGGATATCCAGCACATAGATGGTGCCATAGGTAAAATATACAGATTTCGCTTCCTGTGAACGATCCACCGCGCTCAGATGATAAATCCGATCGTAGATGTCGTCAAAGTCATGACTGCGGTTGAGCGTAAACAAAACCTTGTACGCCTCATTTCCCTTAAGATAATCCCGGGAGGCTGCGGCAAACAGACCGGAGCCGGAAATCACAAGCAGCAGATCCTGTTTTTGGAGGCGCTTCACGAAATCAATATTTTCATACATATCGGAAACAATGCGGATCACCTTGTTCTGAAAGATCATGGAATACTGGAATTGGGTGACTGACATTGCCCCCACGCTGGAGGTCAGAAAAACCACCTGTCTGGCATCGTGAATCCGCTGGACCAGTCGTTCCACCTCTATGGTGTTCATACGCTGATTCAGCTCCGCAATCATTGCATTGATTTTCTGCATCAGCATTTCCCGGTAATTTTCCCGCCCGGCATGCTTTTGATAGCTTTCCTGCTGATCGTCGTACTGTACAAACTCATCCTTAAAGGCAACGAAATTCTCATAGCCGATGGACTGACAGAAACGGCGGATACTGGCCCGGGATACAAAGCAATCAGCGGCCACGTCATAAATATTGAGCCTCGACAATTCATGGTAGTGCTCCAGAAAATATTCGGCGAGAATGAAATACGGATCTCCCTGATTATTCTCATTCAGCACATTAAACAAGGAATTCAGCAAACTGAGTCGATTAATCTTCATACCTAGGTTCCTCTTTTGTTTTCTCGAATCCTGTTTTCCTCTGTTGTCATATTGATTCTAGCATGAGCTCACAGGAACACGGGGTGCAAAAATCGGCCCAGAATGCTCCATAGAGCAGCCGGTCCGACAGCACCCCGCCGGTGGAAAACAGCTCCCCTCTAAGGCTAATTTCTTATATCTTGTCAATGGGATACATGGGACGCAGAATTCTGCGGTACTGAATCTTTTCCGTACGCTGATTCGTGGCCCCGTCTGTCAGGGACATGACGCTGAATTTGGCAAGCTCCTTAAGGCGGGGATAAATGTAGCCCTGCTTCACCACCAGCAGATCGTAATCCGAAAGGCTCAGGCCTGCCGCCTCGTACTGCTGCTCCTCCGCAAAGGATACGGCCTTTTGTGCAATGACAACGTCAATGGCTGTGCCGTCCAGCGTAAGCGTCGTGCAGGTTCCCACAGATTGCGTTTCCCCATAATGATGATGCAGCTCTCCCACTGCCTTCACCGTGCCCTCCAGATGAACCTTCGCCGACAGCGGATCCAGATTTGCCCCCAGATCTACACTTACGTGCTGGCCGGGGTGCCTGTCTTTTAAGGCTAAGGCGTTTTCCTCATCTGCAATGCAGGCAAACACAATACGCTTTCCATGGAGATCCTTGGCTTCCAGACACTGTCTCAGAATTGTCGTATTGCAGCCGGGACCTCCGGCCGTACAGTTATCTCCGGAATCGGTAATGACTACCAAAGAGCCAGGGAATTCGATTGCCTGGCGAAACGCATCCTCCGGCTCCAGGGCATTGCCGGTAAAATGAAATTCTTTACGCCTACTCCATGCAAAGGCTGCGATCTCGTCGGCCTTCCGGGCGGCATATTCCGCATCCGCTTCCGTCTTCGGAACAACGATCACACTGGCTCCGCACTTGTCATTATCATGGCGCACATAACCGATGTGATAGGAGCAGCACAGAATCCGCGGATCCGCTTCCACCTCATCCAAGAGCCTGTTGATGGACACCATGGGCTCATCCAGGGAAACGCTGCGCTCCCCGCCCACCAGAATCGGAACCTTACGGTAGACCGGGTGAATATTACGGCGGTTATTCAGAAGGTCAAGAAACAGCTTTGCCACCAGCCGGTGACAGTCCGGACGATCCGTGTGTGGAGAATGCCGGAAGGTGCGGATGATCTGACAGTTGTCTGCCTGCTCCTGGGACAGATTTCCATGGGGATCCATGACCATGGCAATGGGAAGATACGGCCCCACCAGCCTGCGGATTTCCCGTACAATCGTATGCTCCCCGCTGCCGCCTTCCAGACCCAGAACATTGCTGGCCCCATGGAGGAAAAAGAACATCCCGTCAATCTCGTCCATATGCTCCCGTACCCCCTTGAGAAACTGCTCCAGAATAAAATCAAACGCTTCCTTTTCCACCCGGCCTCCGGCCCGCCCGTCGGCATAGACAGTGGGGATGACCTCCACACCGGCCTCCTCAAAGAGATCGCGGACATACAGAGCGCCTACCACCTCATCACCTGTTTTCATCATAAAATCCTGTAGCCTGCAGGGCTTTTTTACTCGCGCGTTAGACTCGGCTACAAAGCCGCCAATTAATACTTTCATCTTGGAACCCCTTTCTTTTTTCTTATCTTTCGCTTACACTCTTCAAAATCTTTCGTTTATTCAACATGAGCGGCCGGTAATAGGCCACCGTATCGCTCATCGGAAGCACTTCTTCTCCTATGGCGATGCCCAGTTCCTCCCTGATATAAGCCCGGCGCCGGTTTAAGGTATCCCACAGGACGGGATCCTCCTTCTCAATCTGGCGGCGCAGCTCTTCATCTGCCAGAGCCACCGTGCTCTCCGCCCCGGTTCCCCCATACCCCTCTATGGAGGGAATGATGTCAATCTGCAGAAGCATGCCGCTGACAAAGGGAATTGTGGAATGAGGCATAACCGGGGAACAGAGCCACTCCTCGTCTGCGCCCAGATGTCCCGGATTCAAAAACCAGTGATACTGCTCCCGGGGAAGAACCGCCTCAATGCGATCATACAGCTCCCCTCCGCGAACGCCGATCCCCACAGTCTCCAGCCACTCCACAACGGCGGCATAATAAGGCATCGCAAGCTTCTCCAAATAATCCCTGCAGCCCTCAGGCAGCTGAGAAGGCTCACTGACGGCATAGCCGCTGCGGCTGCTTAGTCCTCCCTTATAGCCGGATGTGAGAGACAGCTTGTCGCCAAGTTGAATCTCTCTGCCGCAGGGATAAAGATTCGCCTTCTCAAAGCGTTCTCCTGCAGAAAAGATGGTCATAACACTGGGGCGCTGGCCCTCGGCATTCATCAGAGAGCCTATTTCCAGCTCGGTTTTTCCAGGAGCCAGAGCTTCCATTGCACGCAGAACACAATCCGAAGCCAGGGAGGCCCCGTATTCATAATGAATCAATTCATTGGCATTGTTCGTAATCCGCGCCCCTGTCCGAGGATCCAGGAACAAGCCGGTGGCATTCACGATACTGCCTGCCGTCTGCCGCAGGCCCTCCACAAGAAAGGAAGGCACATCAAACAGCATGCGGTTGTCTTCCGTCTTGCTGGTGAATATCTTCCAGCCTGCCACACCCACCTTCATTTCCGCAGTGATTCCGGCCTGTGCAAAGTAATCGCAAATCCTCTTGTCATCCTCCATAGGCTGATTCGGCAGAGAGAAAAACGGTACATGCAGCATATCAGCCAAAATCCTGGAATGCCGAACCATCTTTGCGTTTTCATTTCCCAGCAGCAGCACTGCCTTACCCGTCCGAAACAGCAGCAGCATGGCTTCCTCGAAGCGGGTGAGAAAGCCCGTCAGATATTCAAAATTCGAGCCATGCTCCAAATCGCCGTAAACCGCAAGGCAGTCCAGCTGATGCTCCGCCATCCGGGTCAGAATTTTTTCCCGGCGCTCCTCCATGGTCTGATCGCTTAAGAAGACCGGCTGGCGCTGCTGATGAAATCTTGGAACCGGCGCTTCCTCCCAGATGATTTTTCGTGTCATACCCTTTCCTCCACTTTTTGCTAATGATGATGCCATTATACCATCCCCTTTTTCAAAATGAGGAACAATTTTCGTCCCTGGGATCTTTTTAGCCGGACACCAAAGAACAAAAAAACTGTAGCAAAATAGGGCGGCAGACTTTTCCATATCCTGTGTTCGGACGGTTCACGTACATTCTGTCTGCTCTGTGCGGACATTGCCAAAGCAATATCCGCCCATATCAGACAGTCTGTACGCGAACAGCCGTACACTGGATATCGGAAAAGTCTGCCGTCCTATTTTGCTACAGTCCCCATGGATTATTATTTTACCGGTTTCTCTCTAAGGCTTACTGTCACCGTCTGTTCCTGGTACTCTCCCTCCCGAGCCGTGCTCACCGTCAGCTTCACCTGCTCTCCTTCCCGATAATAGGAAAGCTGCTCCTTAAGCTCTGCCATAGAAGAGATGCTGGCTCCGTCGAATTTGGTGATAATATCCCCCTTCTTCAACCCTGCCGCCGCGGCGCCGGAGCCCTCCTCCACAGAGGTGATGAAGACGCCTCTTGGCATATCGTAGGCCTCCGATACCTCCGAGGTCACATCCTGTCCCGTGATCCCCAGGAAGCCCTGCTCTTCTTCCGGAGCCTTCTCCTCCCGCAGGGTACGGTTCATCAATCCCTCCATGATATCCAGCACATCGTCCACGGGAATGGCATATCCCATGCCCTCCACATTGGTGTCGGAATACTTGGCAGAGTTGATGCCCACAAGCTGACCGCTCATATTCAAGAGGGCGCCGCCACTGTTTCCGGGATTAATGGCAGCGTCTGTCTGAATCAGCAGGTTGGTGTTATTGTCGATGGTCACCTCCCGGTTCAGCGCACTGACAATTCCGGTGGTTACGGACTGGCCGTAGCCAAGGGCATTGCCGATAGCCACCACCTGCTGCCCTACCTGAAGCTCCGAGGACTTTCCAAGCTCAATCACCTGAATCTGTTCCTTTGTCTGCTCAGTAAGATCCTCCATCTTTACAGACAGAACTGCCAGATCCTTTCCCGTATCCGAGCCCTTCAGCTTTGCCTCAGCCACCTCGCCGTCCACAAAGCCGATACTGATTTCGCTGGCGCCGTTGATGACATGATGATTGGTCACCAAAAGAAGCTCCGTATCCGTCTGACCAATGATAATACCCGTTCCCCGGTTCTCGCTTTCGTAAGATTGGGACTGCCCGAACAAACGCATTTCCTGGACACTCTTATTGGTAATGGAGACTACGGAAGGCATGGCCTCCTGGGCAATGGAGGAAATATCCCTTGTTCCCCCTGTTGTCATACCTGCCGTATTTACCTCTCCGCCTGAGCCCGCACCAGCCGCCTGTCTAAGCTGGATACCGCTCACAGCCTCCTTTTGTACCTCTTCTCCTGTCCACTGCTCTATCATATAATTACTCCCCTGAAATGTCACACTGGCCACCACACCGAATACCAGGGCCAGAGCAACCGTTTTCGCTCCTTTTTTCATCATGTGAAAAACCTCCCTTTTGTATTTGTTTTACTATAGTTATTGTAAGAAAAAATTGTGGCACAATTGTGGTGCTTCTGTGGAAAATCTGTGATACGCCTGTGTTTTTTCTGTGTCCTGCCGTATGTTCCCGCTGATTTGACGCACAATAACATAAGAACGTAAAAGGAAGCTTCGAAAGCAAAATCAGGAGGTCATTTCAAAATGAAAGAAAAAAACAAAAAAACCAACCAGGAAATCATAGAAGGCTACGATTACCTGGGAAATTCCTGCTCTTCCATGGACTGCACCGGCCTCATTCCCCGTGCTCCCTTGAATGAGGCCGAGCGGGAATCTTATGAGGAGGTCTATCACTACCAGCCCAAAGCGGCCCCAAAACAATAAAAATACACACAAAAAAGGACAGCCATAAGCTTCTCCACTCTCTTTGGCTGTCCTTTTATCTTTGCTATTACTCCTCCCCCTCCGGCTCCTGTCCTTCCGGCTCTTTGCTTCCTCCGGTCACATGGTCAAAGAGAATCTTCGTATCCCGATAGCGCCCCTCATCCGTATCCTGCATGACGGCCGTCACATAGCGTTGGCCATTTACCTCCAGGGCCCCCACCAGGCATTTTACCTCATTCAGGCTTCCCGTCTTCAGCCCAATGGCACCCTCATAGTAGTAGGGATCCCCAGGCCGCACAAGCTGATTGCTGTTCTGATAGGTGATATCCGCATTATCAAAAAGGGCCCGGAAGGACTTCCCTTTCACAATCTCCATAATCGTCTCATTTTCCAGGCAGGCCTTTGCAATCCTTACCATATCTCTGGCCGTTGTATACTGGTTGTCCGACTGATCGCCGTCCGGCGTCTCAAAGTTGGAATCCTCAAGCTCCAGCTCCGCCGCATAGGCATTCATAGCCTCCACAAAAGCCTCGACCGCATCGGCCGTAGAAGCATTATCGTCCCCCAGAATCTTATGTCCCGTAAAATTTGCCAGGGAATAAGCGGCATCATTGCCAGAAGGAATCAGCATAGCTCCCAAAAAGGTACGCACACTCCCCCGCATTCCCGGCTTTAAGTTTGCAGTGGAGGCCCCCTGACTAATGAGCGCGATTTCCTCCCCCGCCGTCAGCATCTCATCCACTCCACAATATTTGAGAACTGTAAGAGCCGTCAACAGCTTAGTGGTACTGGCCGGCGACACACGATCCGTCCCGTTCTTCTCAAAAAGAATCCTGTCATCCTCCAGAGAAAACAGGCAAGCCGCCCCTGCCTCCAAAGAAAGATCCGGCATATCCTCCGCCACCTTAAGCTTTTTAGCCTCCTCCTCCGCGATCCGCGCAGCCTCCGCTTCCTCCGCAGCTTTCCGCTCCTCCTCCTGCTTCTTCTCAAGCTCCGCCTGGGCCGCCTTCTCCTCCTTCACCCGCAAAGCCTCCGTTTGAGTTCCCTTTCCCACAACAGCCAGGAGCATCAGAATCATCAAAAACTCCAGCTCCTTCTTTACAATAAAAGGAACCTCCCTTCTCCGGGAGCGCTTCACCGTTCCCATGCGCTCAATCTCCCGAAAATAGATACGCGTGACACCAAAAAGAAAATACCCCAGAAAAACGCCCAGAAGACTCAGAAGGAACTCATCCACACTGGCCGTAGCCCCTGTCAAAAAAACCTGAAAGACCTCTATCAGCAGTGACACTCCCCCACACAGAAAGAGCACCTTCAAAAATCTCTGATACCGGCGGAACAAAAAGGGAATCAAAAAACCAAAGGGAATATATTTAAAGATCGCCCAAAAAAGAGCGCCCACCCCCTGCTCCTTCACCAAATCAATCGTTCCCTTCACAGGAAGAAAGGCAATCTCTTTAAAATCCGGCTTCAGCGAAAACCCAAGAGCCGGCGACACCGACGAGGCAAACAGCGCAAGAAGCAAAAAAGCCAGCAAAGCAAAGCCCGCCTCATGCCAAATAGGCACCCGCATTTCCCCTTTATAATATAAAAGCCAGATAACGGCACGAAAAACCAGATAAGCCAATACACCAACCAACAGGTAGGATCCGACGCTCATAACATAATTCGACAAAAAATCCCCTCCTTCCCGCTTAAATTATAACACGGAATAAAAGAAAAGGGGATTCTAATTCCTTAATTTTTTCAAAAACTTTCGCCTACCCTTCACGCTTCCTCAGCTTCCTCCGTATCCTCTGAAGCGCATTATCAATAGACTTCGGCTCCTTATGAAGCCGCAGAGCAATCTCCGTATAACTCTGCCCGCTTAAATACGCATTCAGAATCTCCTGCTCCAGCGGCGTTGCCACCTTCAGAATCTCCGAGCGCAAGCTCTGAATATTCTCCTGATCAATCAGCAGCTCCTCCGGACTCCTGCCCTTAAGCCCCTCCGTCCGCTCCCCCAGCTCCGGCGAGAGCTCCACATAAGAATTCAAGGGCGCATGCTTCTGACGCCCTGCCGCCTGAATCGCACTGTAAAGCTGCCTGGAAATACAAAGAGCCGCAAAGGACTCAAAGGAACCAGACTTCTCCGGACGGTAATCCCGGATAGCCTTAAACAGCCCCAGCATCCCCTCCTGAATCAGATCGTCACTGTCCCCTCCTATCAGATACAGGGTTCTGGCCTGGTTGCGCACCTGCCGCTTATAGCGCTCGATCAGCACATCCATACACCCAGTCTCTCCCCTATTCAACCGCTCGATCAGCTGCTCATCAGCCATCTGTTCCCAGTTCTCCATCCTCATCTCTCCGTCACGCTTTTCTCAGCTTACGCCCAATCTCTGCCTCACAATCTCATAGGCCAGCACCCCCGCCGCCACGGAGGCATTCAGAGAACCAATATTTCCCCGCATGGGAATGGAAGCGGTAAAATCGCATTTTTCCTGCACCAGCCTTCCCACTCCGTCCCCCTCATTTCCAATCACCAAACCAATGGGGCCCGTAAGCTTCAAGCGGTACATGCTCTCTCCCCCCATCTGGGCACAGACAAACCAAAGCCCTTCCTTTTTGAGCTCTTCAATGGTAGAGGCCAGATTCGTCACCTTAGCCACCGGCGTATAATTCAAAGCTCCCGCAGAAGCCCTGGCCACCGCAGCCGTAAGCCCGCAGGCCCGCCGCTTGGGAATAATCACCCCATGAGCCCCAGCCAGATTGGCCGTCCGGATAATGGCTCCCAGATTGTGAGGATCCTCAATATTATCAAGCAAAAACAAAAAAGGATCCTCTCCCTTTTCCCTGGCAGCAGCCAGCATATCCTCCACCTCTGCATAGGTATAGGCTGCGGCAAAGGCAATCACCCCCTGATGGTGTCCCGTCTCGGACATCTGATCCAGCCGCTCCTTCTTCACGTAGCTTACAATGGTCTCCTGCTTTCTTGCCTCCCGCTTAATGGTGTTTACCATTCCCTCCTGGCAGCCGTCCAGCACAAACAGCTTGTCTATGGTTTTTCCGGAACGAAATGCCTCCAGGACAGCATTTCTTCCCTCTATAGTCAATTCCTCGTATCGCACAGCTCTTCCTCCAATCCAAGCCGGGCCAGCTCCAAAAGACGCCCCGTCTGTCCCGTAAGATACAGATATCCCATCAAAGCCTCAAACCCCGTAGCCCTCCGGTACTCCGATACGGAGGCATGTTTCGCCATCGTGGGCGAGTTGGCATTGCGCCCCCGCCGGAATACCTTAAGCTCTTCCTCCGTAAGCTCTCCTTTGATCCGCTCCAGCATGGCCGACTGGGCCCCCGCGTTCACCAGGGCGCTGGCTCTCTTGTGAAGCTTCGCTGCCTGGGCATTGCCCTGGCCCACCAGAAGGGAGCGGACGACCAGCTCATAGATGCCGTCGCCGATATAGGCCAGCACCAGAGGCGAGTAGGTCCGGACATCCACCTCCTCAAGTGCAAAGGCCTTTCGTATCTCCTCCATCAGATTGTTTACGCCCGTTTCCATTTTACCCCCTCGCGCGTATCCTCCAGCACAATGCCCTTTTCCAGAAGAAGGGCGCGGATTTCGTCCGCCCGGGCAAAGTTCTTGGCCTTCCTTGCCTCCTGACGCTCCTCAATGAGAACCTCAATGTCTGCGTCTAAAAGCTCCTCCTTTTTCTCCACTATGAGTCCCAGGATATCGCAGAGTGTTTTTAAACGATTCCTTAAGTTTTCAAGATAGGCTTTCGTATTCTCACTGCCCGTATGGGTGTTCAGATATTTCACCAGCTCAAATACAGCGGCTATGGCATCGGCCGTGTTGAAATCATCGTCCATGGCCTCGTCAAATTTTTTCACAAACTCCTCGGTAGCCTCATAGTGAGCCAGCTCACTCTCGGTCATAGTCCCTTCCGGGGCCGCGCCGATGAGGTGCTTCAGATTCTCCGCTGCCGTCACAATCCGATCCAGGCTGTTCTTGGAGGCCTCCATCAGCTGGGCGCTGAAGTTTAAGGGGCTGCGGTAGTGGGCGCTGAGCATAAAGAAGCGAAGCACCTGGAGATCGTATTTCTCGCTGATCTCCCGCACGGTGAAGAAATTGCCCAGGGATTTGGACATTTTGCGGTTGTCAATATTCAGGAAGGCATTGTGCATCCAATATCTGGAAAATTCCTTGCCATTGCAGGCCTCGCTCTGGGCGATCTCATTTTCATGATGGGGGAACACCAGATCCTCGCCGCCGGCATGGATGTCAATCTGCTCACCCAGGTATTTTTTGGACATAACGGAGCACTCAATATGCCAGCCCGGACGTCCCTCTCCCCAGGGGGACTCCCAGGCAGGCTCTCCTTCTTTTTTGGGCTTCCAGAGCACGAAATCTAAGGGATCCTCCTTCTCATCCTCCCCGGATACCAGAAGGGAGCGGTTCCCGCTGCGCAGATCATCCAGGTTCTTGTGGGACAGCTTTCCGTAATCCGCGAATTTCCGGGTACGGAAATAGACGGTTCCGTTCACGGCATAGGCGTACCCCTTCTCAATGAGCTGCTCTATCATCTCTAGCATCCCGTCAATTTCCTGGGTAGCCAAAGGATGGGTGGTGGCCGGCTTTACATTCATCATCTCCATATCCTTCTTGCACTCGGCAATATAGCGCTCGGAGATTTCCTGAGCGGAGACGCCCTCCTCGATAGCCTTTTTGATGATCTTGTCGTCCACGTCCGTGAAGTTGGACACGTAATTTACCTCATAGCCCTGATACTCCATGTATCGGCGCACGGTATCAAAGACAATCATGGGTCTGGCGTTGCCGATATGGATAAAGTTGTAAACGGTGGGACCGCATACATACATTTTCACCTTTCCCTCCTCAAGGGGTACAAAGGGCTCTTTTTTCTTTGTTATGGTATTATAGATTTTCATGGTGATTCTCCTTCTTTGCTTTTTCTTTGTCTTTTTTATCCTTTTCCTTTTTTTCTTTCTTTTTCTTTAGCTCTGCCAATTCCGCATGAAGCCGTGCATTTTCCTCCCGAAGCTCTATCAGACTGTCCATGACGGGATCGGGGAGATCTACCTGATTCATATCGCTTCTGGGCACTTTGATGTCTCCACGCTTTACGATGCGGCCGGGAACGCCTACTACGGTGCAGTTGGGGGGTACCTCCTTGAGCACTACGGAGCCGGCTCCAATCTTGGAATTTTCTCCGATGGTAAAGGAGCCCAGAATCTTGGCTCCGGCGCTGACCATCACATTGTCCCTGAGGGTAGGATGGCGTTTGCCTTGTTCCTTTCCTGTTCCTCCCAGGGTGACTCCCTGGTATAGAGTTACGTTGTCGCCGATGATGGTGGTCTCTCCGATGATCACGCCGGATCCGTGATCGATAAACAGGCCTTTGCCAATCTTGGCTCCTGGGTGAATCTCGATGCCGGTCTTGCGGACTGTTCTCTGGGACAGCCATCTGGCAAGAAAATAGTGGCCTTTTTCGTACCATTTGTGAGCTAGTCTATAGCTTAAGATAGCACGAAAGCTCGGGTATAGCAAGACCTCCATGGGACTTTTGATGGCTGGGTCCCGCTCGGTGATGACCTGAAACTCTTCCTTGATATAACGAATAATTCCCATTTGTTTTCCCCTTTAGATATAATTTGAAAAAATATTTTGGCTGTGTTGCAAAATGAGACAACAGACTTTTCCATATCCATGTTCGGACGGTTCGCGTACATTCTGTCTGCTCTGGTCGTACATTCCCTTTTATGGATTTCGTTGAAACGGAAGATTTCTGAGGTAATGTCCGCCCATATCAGACAGCCTGCGCGCGAACAGCCGGACACTGGATATCGGAAAAGTCTGTTGTCTCATTTTGCGTCTACTTCATGAAAAAACGGATTATTTCCTCTCTAAGAGACGAAATAATCCGCGGTTCCACTCTTCTAAAAGGGCGTAAAGCCCTTCCACTCTGCCACTTAACGCGTGTCACGTATCCGGCTGATGCTTTTGCACTCACCGGATCGGCTCCCGGATGCACTTCCTCCATTTCCTAGCCGGAGCTGCTTTCAGCCGGTGACAGCTCCTCTCTGCTGCTTGAAATATGGAGTACTCTTCCGTTCTCTGCTTTTTTTCCTATTGAATTAGGAAACGAATAATGACTTTTTGCTGCATCAGCCTTGCTTCCTATGGTTTAGAATATGCAAAATTGAGGAATTTGTCAAGTGTTTCTCTGTGGGTTTGTATTCTATTCTCTTATTTTTGTAACAATTCAGCCGGGCGGCAGGAGCGCAGGCAGACAGGTTTTTCCGATATCATGTGTCCGGCTGTTCGCGAACATGCTGTCTGATTGGGGCGGACATTATCTTAAAATATAAATGTCTTTCTCAAAACTTCAGGATAATGTCCGTCCAAAGCAGACAGCGTGTACGTGAACCGTCCGAACACAGATATGGAAAAGCCTGTCTGCCTGCGCCCTTGCCGCCCGGCTGAACCGCCACCGTTTTTACAGGATGTGTAAAAAACTCTCCCCATTCTGGGGCGGGCATACCCCAAAGTAATCACACACGGAGGCTCCCACATCCGAGAGGCTTTTTCTGATTCCCACAGGATGCATGCGCCTGCCCTTCTGATAGAGCAGGAGGGGAACGCACTCCCGGGTATGCTTGCTGTGGCCAATCTTCGGATCATTTCCGTGATCTGCCATCACTATCAGCAGATCCTCCCCAGTAAGCTCCTCAAGAAGCGTACCGATTCCCTCGTCCGCCTCCTCAAGGATCTGCCGGTAGACCGAGGTTGACTGGGAATGCCCAGCCAAATCCGTTTCCTGTACATTGGTGCATATAAAGCCCTGCTCCATGCCCCTTAGCTCCTCCAGGGTAAGCCTTAGACACTCCCGAGTAGGGACGCAGGAAATGCTTTTGCCCCCGTCGTTTGCCACAATGTCCGCCACCTTTCCGATGAGGGTCACGGGAATTCCTGCCCTGGAAAGCAGGGTTGGCACCTGTACGTTTTTATCCACCCCATATCCAAGATGGAGGCACTGGTAGCCCTGCTCATAGGATTTGGATTTTGCAGAGGCAATTCCGATAAAGCGCTCCTCCCGGACCTCCTCCGCCTTATACAGATCCTCCATAGTGTTCCCTGTGCCCCCAAACACAATCACCCGACCCACGGTGGCTACCTCACGAACCAGCCGGGCAATCTCACACTCCTCTTGAAAGGAAATAAAATCAAGGGGCGCCGTCACATTGTAGCACATCCCCAAGTCAGCCTCCAGGTTGTCTCCCACTGTCACGTAATCGTCGCATACCAGATACCGGAGGCCTTCTCGCTCCCTCACCTGAACCCGATGTCCTTTTGCCCGCAGATGCTCCGCGGTTTTTTGGACCTTTTCCTGAAAGGGATGCACCTCCGGCTTTTTGGGAAGCGTTCCCATAATCTCCTGATGGCCCATAAAGGTATCTGCCCCGAAATGCTTAAGCTCTGCCCGGCCAAAGCACGCCTCCCGGCTAAATTTCATGCGGCTGCTTTCCAGGCCAAAGGCGTTCATAAGGCCCAGACGCTCCAGATTCGGCAGATACAAATCCGGATGATCCTTCAAAATACTTCCAAGGGTATTGGCCTTCTCATCTCCCGGCCTTTCCCTGTATGCATCCTCCATGGCCCCGATGCCAAAACCATCCAATACAATCACAACAAATCTTCTGCTCATGCGTCTTTCATACTACCTTCCTGTTTCCCATACTGTCGTAAACACCGATGATTTCCGGATGCCCCGAGAGAACTCCCTTTAGGAGAACCACATCGCTTCTTGTCACAAACATCTGATAACGAAAAGCCATTACAGCCGTATCTCCCACCTGGCATTCTCTGGAAATGCCAAAGTAATAGTCAATGCTTTCATCCGAGGGCGGAATCACCTGCAGCCTTTTTGCTTCTTCCAGATCCTTTCCTACCAGCACGTTTCTCACATGGGATCTCCGATAATATCCTCCCCCGTAACAGTAGGCATTTCCCAAAAAATTGTGGGAAATTTCGCTTACATACACCACAGAGGGGCGCTCTTTCGCCTCACAGAAAGCATGAAAGGGTGTTGTTCCCGTAAGCCCATGGCCCGGCTCTCCGCAGTTTCCTCCACATTCCTTCATTTTTTCAATGGTTCTGGTACAAGTGGCAGAGGGCGTGTTGATCACGTCCGCCTCAATACCGGCAGACTTTAAAAGCTCCACTGCCCTTTTTACTGTCTTTAAATTATTTGTGGGCATAATATCCCTTTGCTCCTCATGATAGAGATAACAGGGAAAGGAGGTCACTCCCCGGACTTTGATATGGCTTAAAGTCCCTGTAATCTTCTCCAAAAGTCCGGGAAGCTCTTCTAGGGAAAAGCCTGCCGTCTGGCCGGAGTAGAGCATATCCCCCGGATCGTAAACCCGCAGAAGGACTCCCTGCACCACCTTCGCCTCCCTGGCCGCCTCATCAATTTTCTTAAGCTTATCAAAGGAATAAACCGTAATCACCTGAGGTCCAAAGGAGACCAGCTCTCCTATCATGTCATCGGGAACCTGCACCAGATGCCCCACATTTCCGATGGGAATTCCCGCTTTCATCAGTACCTGGGCTTCCCGAAAATCTACGGCCACGGCTCCCTCATACCCAAGCTCCACAAGCTTTTTCCCTATATAGGGATTTCTCCCCAGCTGCTTGAGCATAAAAAAGAGCTTCATTTGTTCCTTTTTTCCTGCCTCCAGAATTTTTTTCGCATTTTCCAGCAAAGAATCCATATCCACCAAATAAGAATCCGGCAGAAGCTTCCCCCCCTGATGCAGGACAAATGCGGCTTTTACAAGCTCTCTGTTTTTCTGTAAGGTCTGTTCTATAAACATTTGTTTCCTCTTTCTATGGATTCCTTTAAGATTCGTATTACCGTATCACTTCCGGCACGCAGGGGGTTGATGCGGATCATCCGACGCTCCAAAAGGGGGTCCGCCTTTCGAAAGGTGCCGGATATGCGGTAAAACAGCGGTACCATCTCGTATTTTGACTCACAGCCAATGGGATAGGGAGCTGACCCAAGCTTATGGGCTTCCTGTAAAACGCTCTCGGCAATGTCCTCGTAAAATTCAACCAGAATTACCTTGGACTGGGCATTTGCCAAGCAAGCCTCCTTTACCTTTGGTATCTCCCCTGATGTCAGGCGGCGCACACATTCCTCGCTCTCCCTGGCCTCTACAGCCAGAGACAGCGGAGCGTAAACAAGTCCCCGCAGTACGTCCAAAGCTTCATGCCCCTGAGTCTGCATGCCCCCGGAATAGTGCTCTTTTCTCAGCAAATCCAGATAGGATTTCTTTCCCACCAAAATGCCAATCCCCTCAGGTCCCAAAAGCTTAAAGGAAGAAAAGCAAGACAGCTCTGCGCCGCACTGACTTCCAATCTGCGGCACTTTGAGGGCTGCATAATTATCATCCACCAGAATTGGCAGATCTCCAAATTCCTTTATGATTTCAATAACCTTCGAAAGCTCATAGGAATCTTCCGGAAGCTGTCTTGTATGCTGAACAACTGCTCCCTTAAGCTCCGGATGGTCCTTTAACACCTGGCGAAGCCTGGAAGGATCGTTAAAATCCGCCTCCAGCTTACGAAGTCCCAGCATCCCAAAGGAGGCCTGTGTGGTATTATAAACAGGAGCCTTATGAACCAGTACCCAATCCCCGGGTGCAAACATGGAGTGGAGGCCAAAGCGTATGGCCCCGCTTCCTGCTCCCCGCACAAGCATACTGCCCTCTGCACCGAAAATCCGGGCAATGACCCGCTCTGCCTTTTGAGTGGTCAGGGGCTGATTCGCCCCGGAAACCACCCCCAGATCGCCTCGGCTTAATATCTCATGTCCTTCAAATTCTCTGGTAATACAATCTACAATCCAAAACTGAAGCCTGACTGCTTCTTCCATTGATATGCTTTGCAATGGATAGGTTTTCGTAATGATCACTCCTTACTTGGCTTATTTTGCGGCAATCTCCTTATTTGTCCAAAATGTGGGCAGGATTGTGAATCAGAAGGGCCGACAGGGTCTCTTCTTTGATTCCCCGTTCCTTCAAAAGAGGCACAAAATCCTGCATCACTGCCATGTAGCCGGCGTAAGCGCCGCATTTGGAAAAATAGGATTTTCTGGAAATATCCTGGGACAGCACAAGCTGTTTTTCATAGCCATGCTCCACCAGGTACATCAGATTGTCCGCCCGCCTCTCGTCGCTTAAATAACTTATCTTTCCAATGGTATCAAACCCTATGTTCACACCCATCTTCAAAAGCTCTTTGTGGTAGGCCCTGTCGTCAGCCAGATCAAGATGACCCAGGATGATTTTGGCCGGATCCATACCCTGACCAAGAAGAAGCTCTGCCTGCTCAAGACCCAGCCTTCCAAGCTGACAATGGGTGGTTACGGCTGTCCCTGTCTTCCTTCCGGCCATAGCCGCTCCGATCAAAACTCTGCGCTCACTCTCACCCATCCGGGGCTCCCCGGAGGCCACCTCACCGATGATTCCCGCTTTCACGTCTGTTCCGTCAATTCCCTGGGTAATTTCCCGGCAGAATACCTCGCACAGTTCCTCCGAGCTGCTGCTTTTCACAAAATCCGAATGGTATTCCTCCAGATAATAGCCTGTGGAAGCAATGATATGAAGCCCGCAGATTTTGCTGTACTCCTTTAATCTGCCAACGTCCCGGCCCATATCGTTGCAGCTTACTTCCACCACAGCCTCCACCCCTAAGGCCTTCATGTTCAAAAGCTCCTGACACACAAGATCCTTGTCGTCAAAACGGGAGTCATCGTCTCCCCGCACCGGGGACAAGTCAAGAGCCAGATGCTCGTGGCACATGGTCACTCCAAGCTCACTGGCCAAAATCTCTCCCATTACTGTCTGTATCATGTCTTTTCCTCCAAAGACGCCCTCTTATATAAGCGGCGTCAGTCCAGCCAGGTAGATCAGGCTCAACAGAATTCCCGCTGCAATCGCCTCCTCTTCCTTCTATACCGATGCAGCCCTGTCAGACATCCTCTGTATGTCCGAATTCATTCGGAATATATTTTCTCAAATCACGAAAATATCTCTGCGGAAGCTCATCTTGAAAGGGCGGAAGCTGCGCTGCCAAGGCAAAAAGCTTCTGAATTGCTTCTATTTCTGACTTAACAATTAAAACATATCCCCTTGCAAATCCGGCACCCGGAATCACCATAGCTGTTGCATCTGCCATATTTGCTACCTTTATCAGTCCCTTACACGCCTGTGCCTGAAGCTTCCCCGTATTCTCATCAAAATGCCCCAATACGGTATCTCCGAATCCGTACACATCAATGGGACCCTCTTGCCCTATGACCATATCAAACTGCTTAAGCTTTTCTTTCAAAAACGCCAGCTGCTCCGGTCGTGAGGCCTCAAATGTGGGGAACGCACATACCTCTGCTTTATCATGATGAAGCTCCGTACATTCCTCCCACGCCTCCTTCTGCACGCAGATACGTATGGAGGAGGTATCCTTTGGCCATGCGTCAATGGAAAGAGAAGCTTCTGCTGCTTCCCGAATGACCGTAAGCTCTCTGGCCATAAACCCTACTGCGCTTTGAAATAAGATTCCGTCTGTTGATTTGCCTTGCGGAAATGCTTTCAGTTCTTCTTCGCTTATTAACCTGCTGATAAATCCGTACAGATTCAGGGAAAGCGCAGGGGCCAAAACAGAGCCGCCCCCGTCCGTACCAATTCCAAGGTCATTGATGCCAAGAAAAACATTGATGGCCGTCCCGCTGGAGGATCCGGTCATAAATCTTCCGGTTACGGGATTTTGAAGACGTATATCAACAGCCCTTCCTCCAAAACTCTGCCGATCCAGCGTATGCAGGTAAAAATTTTTCTTTTCCAGGCTTTTTAACAATCCCGCTGTAATCTGCACCCTGTTTTTGATCCCAACATACCGGATCGGCTTTTTGCCCGCTGCGTTTCTAAGCGCCAAAGGAAATGCTTTCTCAACACTGCCGTAGGGATTCAGCAGAGCCAGAAATGTCTTTTCCGCCAGCCCAATCAAATACTCTTCCATAAGCTCCTCCTGTTAAATTGCTAATCCCATATAGGAGATAATGTTTACAAGCACTGCTAAAATCAACACTGTAACCGGAGCCACCACCATCTGCATAATAAATTTCTTCTTTACCTGTTTATTCAGCATCCACAAGCCAATCACAATCAGAGAGCCAAGACCTCCATAGCCAATCGCTCCGGTCAAAGCGCCGCCGCATACCACCGTTCCAACCAGCAAGGATACATCCAACAGCTCGGACATTGCCTTACGAATATGATTTCCCATAACGCGCAGCTCCGGATAACTGTTCATCTTATTTCCCACCATACCGATGACGGACGCCTCAAAAGCTTCAACCAGGGCTCCCACCACAAAAGCAACGAAAATTGTGGAAATCACCGGCATGTTCGCACTTGCCACAAACATACCCGCCGCCAAAACAAAGCGTGAGCCTGTCGTGAACACTCCTGACGTAATTGCCGTTGTATAAACCAGCGGAACATATCCCAGTGCACCTGCCAGCGTAAATAAAGCCGCCCCAAATAAATCATTTTGATGCGTCAAGGTTCCGGAGGTCATCCCCACCGTAACCACAAGCAAAGCGGTTCCCACACAAAGCACTCCGCCGTTAAGGGCAATATACAGCATATTTTTCCGAATGCGTTTCGTATTTTCATCAAAAATACTGGTATCCATATGAACGGCCTGTTCACTTTTTGCCTTCATTGCAAATGTAATCAGTACTGCCATACCAATCAGCATGGCCATTCCCGCCGCGCTTAATGAAATCTTCGTTCCCGCAATCGTAAAAATTCCAAACTTGGAAATCAGCATATAAGAAACGGCAATGCACAACCCCGTAATAAATCCCTTCTTGGCTCCGAACTGGTATGCCGTCGCAACTGCAGGGAAAAACGGAAATGTAGCAATTACATAATCCGCAAGAGTTCCAAGAGGTGTCATAACATCTACCGGAAGGGCCGAGAAGAATGCATTGATCTGGTTTAATCCCAAGTAAACGGCCAACGCCCATACTGCTCCCAAAATCCCGGACAAAATCATTCCCTTTGAGCTCTTTGCACACCAGGAGCCGATGATATCGCTTGCCAATAAATAGGAATGAAAAATCAAAATTCCCACCGCAATGGAGGTGGTCAGACCATATCCCAGCAGCAAGCCGATGCTTACGGCAAAGCCTGTTGCTCCCAATGATCTTCTGTCCATCCCTCCGTCAAAATATTCCGCATATACCGGACGAAATCCGTCATTAAAAACTGCAACGTCACGATTAACCAATACACTTGATGTAACTCCAATCAAAACCACAAATAACAAACGAATATCCATATTTTCTCTCCTTATCTATTCAGGCACCGAATGATTTTCGGGATCACGCTCTGCGCTGCCTCAGGTACAAAGCCGAATGCAATTTTTCCTCCTTCTACCGCTTCCGCAATCTTGTCATCGCTTAAAATGAAACCAGGTCCGGCCACGCTTATGCATTTTTTATTTCCCAACAGGGCAATGGGCATTGCCAAGGCGCCGCCTGCGCCGGTCTGACAAGAGCCGAAGTAAAAATCGTACTGACCGCTTTTTACGGCCATAGCTGCGCTCATATCGTCCATAATGTCAACTTCTATACCCTCTTTTTTTACTAATTCCATATTTTCTTCCTGATTCAAATGTCCGCCAATCACAATTTTCAATGTTTTTCATCCTCCTGCTGCAATAAATTGCACAAATGTAGTAGCACATACTGTTTCTCGGATTGTGCCAGAATATACGGTCCCTCTTTGAGAAGCTGCCGGCACAGCCGCTCTGCTTCCTGATAACGACAGCAGCCCTGCAGCTCTTCCCATAACTGCTCTGACAGCTCTTCTACTTCTTTTTCTTCCCTGGCCCTCTGATATGCCATGGCCAGATGTGAAATCAGCATTTCCACGCCTTCCCTTTTCACGGGATACAGCTTCTTTAATTCCTCTGCCACAGCCTGTACATAAACGGCAATCTTTTCATTGATCACACCGGCTTTTCGCAGCAATTCAATCCGCTCGTCCACACGCTCATCTCCTTCCTTCTTTAAACATCATCCCCAATTTTAATATACAATATTTTGTACTTTAAGACAAAATACAAGACACATATCTGTTTTTCTTATCTCCCTTCTTTACTTATTTGTGTTATCCGTTTAATATACAAAATTTTGTATATTTGGTGACATATAAGATGTAGTAACTCGGACAATGGATTGCTTTGCAGGAATCAGTAAGACGGCGCTCTTCTGCCGCGCCGCACATCGTCCAGAATTTCCAGGGTCTCCTTCACACGAATATGCTTCTTCAAAACCTCCTTTAAATACCCTCCATCCCTTCTGATCAAAAGCACAGCCGTAGAAAACAGCTTATTATAATCGGACGCACCCAGAAATACCATCTTTAAATTGTCCAGATGGTGGTTCTCTAAAATATCATCGTAGTTCCAAACACCCGCGTCTATGGTTCCCCCCAGAAGGGCCCCAATGGTCTGCTGGGTACGAATGTTCACCAGCTCTACCTGCTTTCCCTTTACAAGATTCTGGGTGATCCGACTCTGATCGAGAGAATCCCGATCGTAGGCCACCCGCATTCCGTCTGTAATCCCATCCTTGCTTTTGTCCCGAAGGAGCAGCACGTGCTGAGAGAGAAAGCTTCCCGGTCCGAAGTTCAGAACTACCTCAATCTCCTCCCCACAGGCTATGGCATACTCTGCCGCATACTGGGAGCTGATTGCAAACTGATAAGCTCCCGAAATCACCAGTTTGATGCGGCCCGCCGCTCCTCTGGCATAAGCCATATTGAACCGCAAATCCTTAAGCTGCTCATATAGAGCCGTGGCAAAGCCTTCATAGGTCACAGAGTAGGGAAGGGGCATAATCCCCATCAATCCCTGACGCAGGCAATTCTCCTGAAGCCTTCCGTAATCCAGGGAAGCAATATACGTCCCCTGATGCCCATGGTGAGTCAGGCTCACGGCCCCGGCCTCCTCCAGATAGCGGATGGCATTCTGAATGGTGCCTCTGGAAACCTCAAACTCCTCCTGATACTGAGCAATGGGAGGAATTCGATCCCCCGCATTCTTTGAAAGCAGATTGAGAGCCAGCTTTTCAATGGTCACACCTATTTTCTGATATAAAACACTGGTTGAATTTGTCTGCATGAAACCGGCTCTCCAATATCCAAAATATTGTATATTCAGTATCCTACTCTCTTTTGTACGATTTGTCAATAGCTATTTTAAAAATATCTCTCTTCTTGTGATTTTTTATAAAAGAAAGCAGTGCAGAAACGGTTTTTCTCTCCCATTCGCCCAAGGCATCTGATTACAGGCTGTAAAACGCCGTCAAAGCCCGCGCCAAGCTCTCCTGATCCGCCGTCCCCATAAGCTCCCGGCTGGAATGCATGGCAAGAAGAGGCACACCCAGATCCACGGTCTTTACCGGAAGAAAGGCAGAGGCTATGGAGCCTAAAGTGCTGCCGCTGGTTCCGTCCGATCGGTTGACAAATTTCTGATAGGGAATCCCTTCCGCCTCACAGAGCTGCTGTATGGCTGCCACTGCCACGCTGTCTGTGGCATAAGCCTGGCCGCTGGCCTCCTTGATGCAGATACCCTTTCCCAGAATGTCTTTGTTGGTGAGATCGTTTTTATCCGCCTTGTTGGGGTGAAGGGCGTGCCCCACATCCACGGACAGCAGCATGCTTTTGGAAAAGGTCTCAAAGAACTTCTCTCTGCCCCTGCCGTAGGATAAAAGGATCCGCTCCAGCACGGCGGAGAGAAGCACGGAGCCCGCCCCCTGCTTGGTCCGGCTTCCAATCTCCTCATGGTCGAAAAAGGCCGCTACGTTAAAGCCCCGGTCCCGGCCTCCCAAAATCAATCCCCTTGCCACCGCCTGCACGGAAGTCAGATTGTCAAGTCGCGGAGAGGAAATAAATTCCTCCGACAGTCCCAAAAAGTCTCCCGTATCCGTATTGTAAAGCCCCAGCTCATATTCCAGAATGTCCTCCGGCCGGGCCTTAAGCTCCGCTGCCAGACATTTCCGGAAATAGTCCTCCTCCGCCTCCTCCTGGCAGAGGCCCAGTACAGGCAGCATGTCCGTCTGCTTATTCAGCTCCACTCCCTTGTTCACCTCCCGGTTGATGTGGATAGCCAGGTTGGGAATGGTCAAAAAGGGCTTCCGAAAATCCACCAGGCGCACCTGCGGCTCAAAAATACTGTCGCTGCGCAGCACCACTCTGCCGGCTGCGGAAAGAGGCCGATCCAGCCAGGTATTTAAAATGGCTCCTCCATAGACCTCCACATTCAGCTCCCTGTACCCGTCCTTTACAATCTCCGGACAGGGCTTCACCCGAAGTCCCGGAAAATCCGTGTGGGCCGCCGCAATGCGGAAGGAATCTCCGAACTGTAAACGTTCCCCAACCGTAAATGCGATCAGGGTGGAATCGTTATGTACCACATAATACTTCCCTCCGTTATCAAGCCCCCAGTCCTGCTCCATAGAGAGCCGTACAAAGCCCGCGCTCTCAAGCTGCCGCTCCACCCAGGCCGTTACGTGAAAGGGGGAGGTTCCCTCCTCCACAAGCTGAAGCAGCTCCTCCGCATTTTTATTTGTATTCATTCTTCTCCTCCTATTCCAGTTCTGATTCCAGTTCCGCAATATCCCCTCGACACATCTTTACCGAGAAGAATTTCCGGCCGCAGGTACATGCGTCCGTAAATCCTTCTATGCGTCTCGGGAATATTGCTGTTTCCAGTTCCGCAATATCCTCTCGACACATCTTTACCGAGAAGAATTTGCATTTCTTTCTGTTTCCATGTATACTGTATTTGTTTCTGTTATCTTGTCCCAAATTTTCCCAATTCAGGAGGTTCCCATGATTTCACTGCAGATTGAGGATGTAAAAGCCTTTATGAACAAGCTTCTGCTCACCCCTACCTTTGATGCCTTCTGGGTGGTGGAGGGCAGCATTGTCACCTACAACACCTTCCATATCGACGGCCATCTAAAGCCGGAATACTATTCAAAAGAGGAGCAAGAAGCCCTAAAGCTCTCCCAGCGCCGCTTCTCCCGCTGGCAGGATCTGCGCCCCTTCTGCCTGGAGCTTATTAAGGGAAAGCGCACTCCCTTAGGCTTTCGCTTTACCTTCCAGCTCTCGCCAGAGCATGTGGAAAAGCTGCTGCTCCGGACGGAAAGCGCCTTTTCCCTTTCGGATGTCACCGGCCTCCTCTTAAATATCCGCTATGACGGCACGGGGCTTTTCTGCACCACCGCAGCCTCTTTGTCCCTGTTTACCATGGATAAATCCCTGGAACATGCCTGGGACGAGGCAATACAGCGGTTTTTCGGCAGACAGGAGCTGGCCTTTACCCTGCTTTAGAAGCGCTTTCGCTGCCTAAG
The DNA here is from genome assembly GCA_022791635.1 of Lachnospiraceae bacterium. GTDB lineage: Bacteria > Bacillota > Clostridia > Lachnospirales > Lachnospiraceae > Laedolimicola. Next base: position 13,203 of record JAAVZL010000043.1, on the reverse strand, counting down.
CCCCCTTTCTCTTCCCCGCTCTTCTTCGGATCCTCCAGCACAAAATGCAGCACATCATCCTGAAGAAAGGTATTGAGATTGTATAAAATCAAAATATCCGTAAAGTTCTGCTCCAAAAGAAGCTCCTCTATATTTCCATAGTAATAGCGGGGATCCACCAGCACAATCTCCCGAAAAGAGGAGGTCAGAAAGGGCACAAAGCAGTTGGCATAGGAATCCTTCAAAAGCAGAAGGGTCCTGTCACTGTCCGCCATGGTGCGGATTTTGACGATTGGGTGATTTCCGTCCAGAAATACCCCGTATTTATCCCGCCCCTTAAGCTTTTCGGAAGCATAGAGGGAGGCGGATTTTTTCTGCTCCTCCACATAGGTTACCACGAGCTGCTCTTCTTCCCTGGGCCAATAGACGGAAATGGTATCCGAGGGCACCTGATATCCGCTTCTGGAAGCCAGGGTTCCCTGGAAACGGCTGGTTACCGGGTACATGTCAAGCTCCTGACCGGCTTCAATTCCCATCACCTGCCGAGCCTCAAGGAAGGCGTACCAGGCCCCCAGAGTGGTCCAGTGATGATCCGTACGGTAGTACAGATACTCCTCTTTGTGCTCCCGCAGTGTCTCATAAACGGAAATCTCCTTCACGGCTTCTCCCAGGTAGCCGCTGATCTGATGAAGCTGCTCGGCCTGATCCTCCACCGGGGCAAAGGGAGGCAGTCCCTCCGGCTTCACGCCTGCGGCTCCGGGGGCTAAAAGCAGGTAGGTCCCGGTCTCCGGATGCTCCTCTGCAAAGAGCCGGATGGCATCCAGATTCCTCCACACCTCTTCCTTCAAGGTCTCCGGCTTCTCATAGAGCTGTTCTCCCTCTCCAAGATACACGCCTCCCGACTCATTTTTCCCAAGAAGCCGGTCGGCCCCGGAACGGAAGCGAATCCAGGCATCCCGGGAGAAGAACTGATCCGTCTGATATTTTTCATAATCCCTCATAAACCTTCCGTCCACGATTCCTGCAAGCCGCAGCACAGGCCGCTGCTCCAGATAGCGGTTTTCCGCCTCGGAAAACACCCGATCCTCACAGAGCAGATTCAAAGCCTCAAAGGAAATCAGGGTCAGCAAAAACAGAAGTCCCAGAAAGGAATAGGGGGAAAGCTTTGGTCTGTCTCTTCTCTGCCTCAACGTTCTTTTTACTCCTCTCCCCAAGCTCAAAAACGAAAATATAGAAACGGGTTGTACGTGTCATGAATCAAATACGCCACCGCCACCAGGAAAATCCCCATGTGCGTCGCCAGCAAAAGAGGCGTAAAGCCGTTCTGCCTTTCCATACCCTGCTTTGCGATCCGGGCGGCAGCCGGAGTGGCAAATATCCAGGAGAGCCAAAACAAAATAAGACTGGTCAGAAGATAATACATTCCGCCGTCGTCCGTGATTCCCGTCACTCCTATCCCGACCATGGCCCCCAGATAACGGACAGCCTCCGAAAGGGTAGGGCTGAAAAAGAACACCCATCCTGCAATCACAAGCAGCATGGTATAAATCGTCCCAAGAACGGGAATCCTCTCCGTCACCCGGTGAAGGAGATATTTTTCCAGAATCAGAAGCACTCCGTAGTAAAGCCCCCACACCACAAAGCTCCAGCTGGCCCCATGCCAGAGTCCTGTCAGAGACCACACCAGAAGCAGGTTCAGTATATGGCGCCAAATCCCCACCCGGTTGCCCCCCAGAGGGATATAGACATATTCCCGAAACCAGGATCCCAGGGAAATATGCCACCGCCGCCAAAACTGCGTAATGCTTCTGGCGCAGTAGGGATGAGCAAAATTTTCCTTCAGCTCAAAGCCGAACATCTTTCCCAGTCCCACCGCCATATCGGAATATCCGCTGAAATCATAGTAAATCTGAAAGGTATAGGAAAGAGCTCCCACCCAGGCAGAGAGCGCCGACAAGGAGGGAAGCGCCATCACCGCCTCATGGACCGCGCCCAGGTTGTTGGCTAAGAGCACCTTTTTCCCCAGACCCCAGATAAAATACTGTACGCCCTGGCCGAATTTCTCCACAGACTCCTCCCGGCTCTTAAGCTGGGCGTCAATATCCGCATACTGCACAATCGGCCCTGCCACCAGCTGTGGAAACATGGAAATGTAGAGACCGAAGGAGAGGATATTCTTCTGGCGCTTTGCCTTTCCCCGGTACACGTCTACGAGATAGGAAAGGGACTGAAAGGTATAAAAGGAGAGCCCGATAGGCAGGGAAAAGGAAAGCTGCGGAAAGGCCTGTCCCGTTAAGGCTTCCAGATTTTCCGCCAGAAATCCGTAATATTTGAAAAATCCCAGAATCAGCAGATTCACCAGGACGCCAAAAAACAGACTGATCCCGGCTCTTCGCCCTTTCTCCCGCTTCCGGGCAATATCGACTCCCATCACATAGTTGAACAGGATGCTGTACAGCATCAGGAACAGATAAACGGGCTCTCCCCAGGCATAGAAAAAGAGACTTGCCAACAGCAAAATCCCATTGCGCATCCGGCCAGGCGCCAGATAATAGGCCCCAATCGTCACCGGAAGAAATGTAAAAATGAAAACAATACTGCTGAATACCACGATGCCTTACCTTTCCTCATACAATCCTTTTACAAATTCCGCCTTCACTGCCTCCGCATTTTCCGAGATCACAAAAAGCAGATATGGTTCCGACTCCCGAATCACATGCTTTTCTATCAGCTTTAACTGCTCCGGACCATAGCCCTCAAAGTGGTTCTTCTGTGTCTCCACCCGCTTCTCCACAGCCTCGCGAAGCCTGGACACCTGGCCTTCTTCCGAGGCCTCCACCAGCAAAAGCTCCTCCACATCCATATTGTCGGAGGCCGTATAAAGGATCCAGTTCTTCAGATCTCCCGCATTCAGGCCATAGAGCCTCCGAAGAAGCTGCTCGTCTCCTTGCTCTAGCTGATCCAAAGGAAGCTGTGCTTCTACCCTTGCCTCCAACACGTCAAAGTCGGGATTCCAGGCGCTGCCCCGAATGAGGCCTGCCAGCATCACAACCAAAAGCCCTGCCAGAAGAACCTTGGCCAGCCTTAGTATTATATCCCATCTGTTCATCTATAATCCTGCCGTTTCCTCCATACGATTCAGCCATAAGGGATAAAACTGTGCTTTCAGATGGATGGCGTCCTTCTGATACCATTCCTCTTTTCCCTCCAGAAGATCACTGCTGTCAATAAAGGTCAGCTCCAATTCTTCACACATTTCCCGCAATGCCCCGTTAAATGCGTCCACAGCCCCCAGCTCCGCCTTCTGCTCCACGGCCTCAGGCAGAATAGGGAGAATCCCGTTGATATAAATCGGAAGCTCCGGTCTCTCCTTTCGTATCTCCAAAATCCGTTCTCTGTAACGTCTGATAAAGCGCTCACTGTCGCCCTCACAGTACTCCAGATCGTTGAGTCCTATGGACAGAAAAAGCCGGGTGGGAGACAAATCAAGAGCCTTCTCTATCTCCTCTCCTGCGTTGTCGCAGCGTAGCCCCTTTTCGGCAATCACCGTATCCGATTCCAGGAACTCATAATCCAGAAATCCCTCTGCCACCGAATCTCCCACAATTACCGACGAGCCCAGGCGCCTGCGCAGACTCTGCTTGTCCATGGGCTTCTCTTCGGTATGCTTCTCTTCCTCCTGCAAGGCCTGCGCCTCCGCCTGCTCCCTTAAGAGCAGGAGACGCTCAACGTCTCCCACATCGGCCTCTTCCTGGGCACGAATCCATTCCACGGCCGGAAAATCTTCCGTATCCTCAAAGCCGGTCTGCTTCAGATTCAAAATATATCCTGCTAAAAGGGCGGTAATGAGCAGCAGATAGACAGCGCCTCTTCTACTTCGCCCCATAAAAAACCTCCTCACATATTTCACCTTCTCAGAGCCAGAACTCTATCAAATGCTCTGCCTGATAGATCCAGGCCGGACCTGTAAGCTCCGAACCCGTAATCCCCTCTGGAAATAAAACCAGACCCTGAAACAGCAGGCATTGTATAAACAGTACCAGAAACAGGCAGTACCCTGTCTTCCAGACTGCCGTCTCCTGATACGCCTCATTCCAGGCCAGCATCAGCACTGCCGCCGCCAGAAAGAGAAGCCACGCCACGCTGAACGCATACCTTGGAATCAATCCCCCAATCTGCATATCAAAAAAGGCGGCAATCCCCGTAAATATAATCAAAAGGCAGGCGAAGAGATAGGCTCTCTGATCCCGAAAGCACCTTCGGAACCGGCCCGGAATCAGGGTAAAAAGCAAAATCAGATTTGTCGCTATGATTCCGCCGTAGCCCGGCTCCTGTATCGTCTGACCGTAAAACTGGCTTTTTACCTGAATCTCATGAAAATAGGGAAAAACGCCCGTCATGCTGGGGGGCTGAAAAAATATGGTAAAAAGGCCAAACACCGTCCTCCCCAGGTACATCTCCCTGTGGGTCATGTCCTGGATGGTCAGGTTGTATCTGGAGCCGAAATCCGTCACGGAGCCAAAGCGGATAAAATTGTAATACATGATGCCTAGGGCAACCGCCAGAATAGGAAGGCCGAAGCACAAAAGCTTTTGTATTCTCTGATTTTGAAGAAGCCTTCCGTCCGCAAGGGGCTCCCGGAAAACGGGAACTGCCAGAAAGAGCAGCAGCAAAAGCTGCGGGCGGCAGCCGGAAATCAGCGCCAGCAAAAAGGATCCCACTCCTATCCGCCATAGGCTGACAGAGTCCTTCCTCACGGATCCAATCCAGAAATACAGTCCCCACACGCCCAGCGCCATGGCCGTCAGGATGGGAAGATCATGAAGATTGGGCATCATCAGGCGATCCAGCACCCCGCAGCCGGTTCCGATCAGGATGGATAACAGCAGATACACCGTAAAAGGCGTTTTGGGGAACCAGCGCCTGATGAGGGCTCCCATGAAAGCCCATACTCCCGCCAAAAACAAAAAGCTTACCGTCACGGAAACGGGAATGATGGGAAGGTCCCTTCCTGTTATCAGATAATAGGGGAGGAAAAAGAGCAGCTCCGGCACAATGCCGAAATAGACGTAGTATTTCTCATTGTAATAGGCGGCATCCCACAGGTAGGTCCCTCCCTCTGTCTCCATGGTCATGCTGCGCAGACGGTAGTCATAGGGATTGGAGAGGGAGCGAATCATTTCGTCCGGCTCCACCTCAAGATACGTTTTCCCCTCTGCCAGGGAGTGAGCCAGAAGCTGATACTGCCTCATATAGGGATACCGTTCCTCCACGGAATCCGTCTGATAATCACTTTTTGCAGCCATCCGGCAGACTGTCAGCTGGAGGCACAGCAGGACTCCTATGAGCAGTCTTCCACGCCATGTCATCTCTGTATAAAGAGGCCTGTGAAGCTTTGAGGCAGGGCGCAGGAAATATGCTGCCAAAAGCAGGGCCGTCACGGTCAGCATACGGACCCCAGAGAAAAACAGGGGAACATGCACATTGCCGCTGATATCGTGGATACGAATCAGCGTTCCCTCGCCGGCGTGAAGGATCAGAAGCACCTCTTTCGTCTCTCCGCTCAGGTGAAGACGAATATATTCACTTTTTGGGACACCGGGCAAAATGTTCCGCGCCGGAAGACGCAGGTATCTGGCATTGGCTGCGTCCGTCACCTTTAGCTGTACGTTGACTGCATGAAGTCTTTCCTCTTCTGGTTCCAGGATCTCCAGTCCCACATGGAGATTATACAGCTTTTGATTGATATTTAGCCATTCGATGGTGGCTGTTTCTTCTCCTTCTGCCGTGACCCGGTACACCATGGGCTCTACCTGCTCCAGGCCGGATCCCAGAAGATATTCCTCCATCCATACCTGCTGCTTCTGCCAGCGAAGGGACTCCCACCGCTTGTAGTTGAACACAAAGAGCTCCAAAAATAGGCCCACACAGCAAAAAATGAGCACAATACGCTTCTCTGTTATCTTTTGTTTCATAACACGCTTCCTCGCTTCCCCCGCAGATATTATAGCATTCCTCTATCTGCAAATCCAGTGCATTCCCAATAATTTCTCTTAATTTTTTCGTAAGGAAGGAGGTGTCGCAACATAAGGCGGCAGACTTTTCCATATCCGGTGTTCGGACGGTTCGCGTACACGCAGTCTGCTCTTGTCGGACGTAAAGTCCGCCAATATCAGACAGTCTGTACGCGAACAGCCGGACACTGGATATCGGAAAAGTCTGCCGCCTTATGTTGCAACACCTCCACGCTTCGCGATGCACAGAAATCGCAAAGGGATGCGATTTCGCGCTGGGAAGCTCGGGATTTCTTTGGGTTTTAGAAAATTTTTAGAAAGTTTATAAAATTTTGTTAGCACTCATCTCTTTGGAGTGCTAATTTTCTATTGACTTTTTATTTTTTCCATATTACAATATGTCTCAGAATATGAAAATACATGTGAAGGAGTGAACATTTATGGCTGATATGCATGGAAGTCTTTCCATTAACAGCGAAAATATTTTTCCCATTATCAAGAAGTGGCTTTATTCTGACCACGACATTTTCTTTCGGGAGCTTATCTCTAATGGCTGTGACGCTATTACCAAGCTTAAGAAGCTGGATCTCATGGGGGAGTATACCTATCCGGATGATTTCAAAAACATGGTCCGGGTGGTGGTGAATCCGGAGGAGAAGACGCTGAAATTCATTGATACAGGTCTTGGAATGACTGCTGACGAGGTACAGGAGTATATCAACCAGATTGCCTTCTCCGGCGCCACGGATTTTCTGGAGAAGTATAAGGACAAGGCTAACGAGGATCAGATCATTGGGCATTTTGGACTGGGCTTTTACTCTGCCTTCATGGTGGCGGACGAGGTTCACATTGATACTCTTTCCTATCAGAAGGATGCGAAGCCGGTACACTGGGAGTGCGACGGCGGTACGGAGTACCAGATGTCTGAGGGAAGCCGCACGGAGGTGGGTACGGAGATTACCCTCTTCTTAAATGAGGACAGCCTGGAGTTTGCCAATGAGTACCGGGCCCGGGAGGTCATCAATAAGTACTGCTCCTTTATGCCTGTGGAGATTTTCCTGGAGAAGGCAAATGCGGAGCAGGAGTATGAGACCATTGATGAGGCTGACTTAAGGGATGACGACGTGGTGGTGGAGCGTATCCATGAGGAGGCCAAGACCGAGGAGGTGGAAAACGAGGACGGCACCAAGGAGACTAAGGAGATCTCTCCTGCCCGGGATCGGGTGAAGATCAACAAGCGGCCCGTTTCCTTAAGCGACACCTCGCCTCTCTGGACGAAGCATCCCAATGAGTGTACCAAGGAGGAGTATCTGGAATTTTACCGGAAGGTATTTATGGACTATAAGGAGCCTTTGTTCTGGATCCACCTGAACATGGATTATCCCTTTAACCTGAAGGGGATTCTGTACTTCCCTAAGATCAACACGGAGTATGATTCCATTGAGGGCACCATTAAGCTGTACAACAACCAGGTATTTATTGCGGACAATATTAAGGAAGTGATTCCGGAGTTTTTGATGCTCTTAAAAGGCGTTATTGATTGTCCGGATCTGCCCCTCAATGTTTCCAGAAGTGCCCTGCAGAATGACGGCTTTGTGAAGAAGATTTCCGATTACATCACCAAGAAGGTGGCGGACAAGCTTACGGGAATGTGCAAGACGGAGCGGGAGGACTACGAGAAGTACTGGGATGACATCAATCCCTTTATCAAGTTCGGCTGCTTAAAGGATGACAAGTTCTGTGAGAAGATGATGGACTATCTGCTCTTCAAGGATCTGGATGGCAAATATCAGACTATTAAGGATCTGGTTCCCCAGGAGGAGGCGCCGGAGGTTGACGTGGTGGAGAATCCCGAGGAGGCCGAGGCCGGCGATGCAGAGGAGAAGGAGCCGGAGAAGACTACGGTCTTCTATGTGACGGATGAGATTCAGCAGAGTCAGTACATCAATCTCTTTAAGGAGGAGGGCAAGAATGCCGTTATCCTAAAGCACAACATTGACGCTCCCTTTATCTCTCATCTGGAGATGAAGAACGAGCATGTGAAGTTCCAGCGGATTGATGCGGATCTGACGGAGGACTTTGTGGAAATCGTATCTGAGGACGAGCTGAAGGAGACGGCAGACTCTCTGACTGAGATTTTCCGCAAGGCTCTTGGCAATGAGAAGCTGGATGTGAAGGTGGAGAAGATCAAGAATGAGAACATTTCCTCTATGATTACGCTTTCCGAGGAAAGCCGCCGGATGCAGGAAATGATGAAGATGTACAATATGTACGGTATGGATCCCAATATGTTCGGAGGCGAGGGGGAGACTCTGGTTCTCAACGCCAATAATCAGCTGGTGCAGTATATTTTGAATCACAGCGATTCCGAGCATGTGAATCTCTTCTGTGAGCAGCTCTATGACCTGGCGCTCATCAGTCATAAGCCTTTGGCTCCGGAGGCCATGACCAAGTTTATTGCACGGAGCAATGAGATTATGATGCTTTTGGCGAAGTAAAAAACGGTGAGGCTGTCGAAAAATAAGGCAGCAGCCATTTCCATATCCGGTGTCCGGACGGTTCGCGAACACGCAGTCTTCTCTTGTCGGACGTAAAGTCCGCCAATATCAGACAACGTGTTCGCGAACAGCCGGACACTGGATATCGGAAAAGTCTGCTGCCTTATTTTTCGACAGCTCCAACTTTACAGAGGGACAAAAGATGAATGAAAAGATGATTTTAAGGAAGGATAAAGCCGTGAAGGCAATCGTCCAGTCGATGATTGCGGTTTTTGGAATTTCCTTCCTGAAAGGGGAAAACAGCTGTTGGCTTTTTCTTGTTTTTGGACTGCTTACAGCCTTATTCTATTGGATTGAGATATGCGCCAAAGAGGTACTCATTACTTCCGGCTACAGGGGAAAAAGATTCCTTGGTACCATGATTGTCTGCTCGGGAATTCTCACCGTCTTTTGCATCTTGGGATGGTGTATCTCCACAGTGGGAGCCCTGAACGAGCTGTATAAAAGCTGGTTCCATTTGCTGAAAGCTTTTTTGGGTATCGCAGGGTATTTTATTCTCATTTCAAGATTTCTCTATGTGATTTTTTATATGGAAGCGGCAGTGAATTCTCATCGTCTGTTCTGGGCAGATCACAAAGGCAAAGAACCTTCCGAAATTTTACAAAAACTAAAGCAGCTTACTGTTCGTTATGTGAGGCGGCTAAGGAGCAAGCCTTTTTGGACCTCCTTTTTTACAATCCTTATCCTCTATGTGCCTTATATTCTTGTGTCTTATCCGGGAATCTTTATGTCTGATTCCGTATCCATCGTGGCTCAAGGGTGGGGCTTTGCGGATTTCACCTCACATCATCCTGTATTCTATCAGTTGATTCTGAACACCTGTATGAAAGCCGGTGTTAAGATTTTTCACTCGTGGAATATTGGGCTTTTTCTGTATTCCATGCTACAGATGCTGTTTGTGATTTCTGTATTGTCATGCGGCATCCATATTCTGCTTTGCTATACGAAAATCCGGGTCCGCTATGTGATGGCCCTGATGCTTTATTTTGTAGTGCAGCCGCGGATCGTGAACTATATGTTTTTGGCAACAAAGGATGTATTTTATGCAGCTTTTATTCTGTTATGGATAGAAATGCTCTTTTTGATAAAAAAGAACGGCTGGAAAGCCGCATATGGGGTTGCTTATGGGGTAAGCCTTCTCTGTTCTATCCTGATTCGGAATGACGGCTTCTATGTGGTGGGGATTTCCCTCCTTATCTTCTGTTTCCTTGACAGGGCATCATGGAAAAAGCATGCCTTATGTCTGTTCCTGGTCATTGCGGCACAGGTTCTTTTCTCGTCTGTTATTTTTCCGGGGCTTGGAGCAAAAAGCGGGAGTAAACGGGAAATGCTTTCGATTCCCATTCAGCAGGTGGCAAGAACGGTCTGGAAGCATCCGGAGCATATCACCAGGGAAGAGGAGCAGGTCATCTTAAATGCATGTGATTTCGAATCGTTGGAGGAAATCGGTGCAAGCTATGATTCCAATATTTCTGATAATATTAAGGACTATTTTGTCTGGGATGCTTTTTCTACAGAAGCCAAGGAATTTTATAAGGTATGGCTTCATCTCGGTCTTAAGCATCCGGTCACATACATAGAAGCGTTTATCGCCAATTATTATCATTATTTTTATCCGGGAGAAAAATTCGCAAATTATTCCTACGGCTGGAGCCAGGACTGCTTTGCATATACAAATGAGCATTTTGGTTCTGATCTCCATTACGGCAGCGCTGCCTCAGGACCGAGAAAGGCACTGGAAGACCTACGGGAAACGATTTTCGGCATCCAACCCTTGAGCGTCCTCAATATACCCGGAATTTTTACCTGGATTTTTGTCATCTTTATCGCATTTATCTGTATCTCAGCAAAAGGCTCCGGCGACGTGCGGTGGATGATGATTACGCCGGGAATTATCATTCTGCTGGTATGCTTTGCCTCCCCCATGAACGGGTATTACGGCCGGTATCAATTTCCCCTTGTCATGAGCCTGCCGTGGATGATATTGGCTGGTTATGATCAGGTTTATTGTTCAAAGCAGTGAGTGCCTCCTTTTAAAGGGGAAATCAATATCAGCCTTTCAAACCGGTAATTCCAGGTCTGGAAGGCTGATTTTTTATTTATTCATACCCTGCGGGTACCCCATTAACGCATACCCCTGCGGGGTGGACGAACTTTGTTCGTTAAGGTATACCTCTTCGCCGCCGCATACACGGGAAGGAACAGTCCGCCCAGGAATAAAAGCAGGAGAATAAACGGCCCGGCAGAGCTCCAGAATCCCGGAGCCAGCCACCTGCCTGCCAGGGTCAGAACAGGCAGGCCGACCATGCTGCCCACGGACCAGATTCTCCCTGCTCTCACAATATGGGGCCAGTTGCTGTTGTTAAGGCGGACTCCTGTCAGGTTCATGCGGAAGATTCCGTCGCTGTAGGCGCTGATTTTATTTTCATCATAGTAGGCCGGCAGCTTCTCTTTGATTCCCACCCAGAAATATCCGCCAAAGAGCATGGACAATGCTTCGAATAAGAACAGGCTGCTTTCCACCCCTTCCTGAAAGGTATAGACCGTCGCCAAAAGAAGAAGGAGCTCCAGAAATGCCATTGCAGCTGCCGTCACAAAGATCAGCCCATGACGCTTTTTGCGCATTCTGGCTGCCTCCGGATGTTCCTCTGACAGGGTAAGAGCCCTCTTTACCAAATTTTCCACCTGTTCTGCATTCATCGGGGACGCCTTCTCTATCCTTCGGCCCTCCAGAAGCTCCGTTACCGTAACGCCCAGGATATCCGCAAGCGGAATCAAGAGGGAAATGTCCGGCATTCCTGCGCCCCGTTCCCATTTGCTTACGGCCTTGTCGGATACAAAGAGCTTTGCGGCAAGCTCCTTTTGTGTGTATCCCATTTCCCTTCTGTGCTCTGCAAGAAATTCTCCAAAGCGCTCCTTATTAAGCTCATACATGGCGGCATCCCCTTTCGTACTTTGCAGGTGATATGAAACTTATCATAGTACAAAAGCAAAGGTTCTGCAATCTACGGAAGGTAGAGTCCTTCTCTACAGCCTGGAAAGCTTTTGATACAAGGGCAGCATACAGGTGTAAGCCTCGTCAAAAACAGGCATCAGCTTCTTATAGTCTTCCCGGTGCTCCTCCACCGGCTTTACGACTTTCTCAAAGCTTAAGAAACGCTTCACCTCCTCGAAGCCGTCAAAAACGCCCACTCCCACGCCTGCAATCACGGCTGCGCCGATGGCCGTGGCCTCCTCCACGCAGTCAGGCATCCGAAATTCCACATTCAGAACATCCGACAAAATCTGGGCTACCACATCTCCCTTGGCTCCACCGCCGGTGAGACACATTTCCTCAATCCGGGCCTGCTTCCGGTAGGCCTGTAAAATCAATTCCATATTCATGGCAATGCCCTCGATGACGGCCCGCACATAATCCTTTTTGTCATGCTCCGGCTTGATCCCCAGAAAGGCTCCGCTGGTATCGGGATTCCACCGGGGACTGCGCTCCCCCAGAAGATAAGGAAGGAAAATGAGATTCTTGGCTCCCACGGGAGACTTTTCAATGAGCCTGTTCAGCTCCTCATAGGGCGCACCGTCACACAGAGCCCGCCGGATATAGGAATAAGAGCTACCCGCCGCCTGCATGGCGCCGCAGGGCATGTATTTCCCGGGAATCACATGGGCAAAGCAGAACAGCGTCTGGTCCTTGTCGATAAAGGGCTCTGTGGTGGTTCCCCCAATCCAGGCGGAGGTTCCGAAAGTGAGATAAAACTCCCCGTCCTTAATGCATGCCGCCCCAACCGCCGAGCAGGGACCGTCCCCGCCGCCGCAGACCACGGGGGTTCCGGCAGGAAGGCCTATCTCCCCTGCCACCCGGTCCTCAATATAGCCTGCAATGTCCGTAGATTTCTTAAGCTTCGGCAGCTTGTCCCGGTCAATCCCTGCGGCCTTCAGGATTTCCTCAGACCACTCTAGCTTCCGAAGATCCAGGGCATTGGTCCCCGAGGCATCCGAGTAATCCGTGACAAACTTCCCCGTGGCCCGGGAAATAATATAGTCCTTGGCCTGGAGCATTTTATAAGTCTTCTCATACACCTGTGGTTCGTGCTTTCTAAGCCACATGAGCTTTTCAATGCTGTAGCTTGGACTCACTCGGTGACCGGTGATCTCATACATCCGCCTGGCACCGATTTTCTTTTCCAGATGCTCCGCCTCCTCTACAGCCCTCTGATCTGCCCAGATAATGGCATCCCGCAGAGGAACGCCGTTCTTGTCCACCACCAGACAGCCCTGCATCTGGGCGCTAAAAGACATAGCGGCCACCTTCCTTGGATCCTCTCCCTCCAAAACGGCTTTTGTAGCGTCACATACGGCATCCCACCAATTTTCCGGGTCCTGCTCCGCATAATTTCCGTTGAAAAAATGTACGTCATAGGGAACGGTAAAGCTTCGAATCTGACGCCCCTTTGTGGTAAATAAAGTAGCCTTGTCTCCGGAGGTCCCCAGATCGTGGGCAATGAGTAATTGTTCCATGGTTATAATCCACCTTTCTGCGAAAGGCACCAATGGGGTTATGAAACTCATTTGTGGCTTTCACTCTTCAAATTTTCCTGATATATTATCGTTGTAAGGCTGACACACTACACAACACGTGGAGGTGAGTGGCGGGG
>JAAVZL010000042.1 GCA_022791635.1 Lachnospiraceae bacterium | reverse complement strand
TTACTGTTCACTCCGTGACCAGCAACACGCTTCGCGATGCACAGAAATCGCAAAAAGATGCGATTTCGCGCTGAAGAACTCGGGATTTCCGCACAAAATGTGCGGAAACACCTCGCGGAACAGTGATGTGTGAACAGTAACTATTTTTTCGCTATCAGCCGCACCAGTCCATAATGACCCTGGCTACGGTTTTACAGCAGGTAACCACATCCTCCACCCGGCATCTCTCATTGGTGCTGTGAGCCAGAGCCGGATTCCCCGGCCCGTAATTGATCACGGGAATCCCGGGAACGCGCATCAGCCAGCCCGTATCCGTGTGAAAGCCCGAGCCCATAAGCCGGCTTTCCCCGCGCACTGCCTTGGCATTTCGTTCGAACACCTCCACAAAGGGATGATCTGCAGGCACCTCCGAGCAGTCAGCCTCACACACCCATTTGATCTCGGGGGGATTTTCCCGAAGCCAGGGATCTGCCTGACTAACCCTGTGAATAAAGTCCTCAAATTCCTTCATTACCCCGGGTCCCAGACCGAATTCGTCCGTCTCCTGGGGAAGCACCTGGATATTGTAGGAGATCTCACAGACAGCCGGATAGCTGGACCGATGGTGTCCGCCACTAATCATGGCTACCTTCACCTGACAGGGCAGCTTCTCCAGGGGATGATTCTTATCCGGACGCTTCTCCCACTCCTGGTTCAGGCGATCTATTTGATCCATAAGATACCTTGCCTTCTCAATGGCATCCACCGGACCTCCCTGGCTCCAGTGGGGCTGCCACTCCTCCAGATGTCCCGTGCGACCGTAAACAGTCATATCCCCCCACTGAATATTGCGGCACAGAAGGCTGATATCCAGATCCGTGGGCTCTCCCATAATCCCTGCATCAATCTGAATTCCACGCTTTTTAAACCAGTGAGCCACCGCCAGAACCCCTGTGCCTCCCGATTCCTCGCAGACCACACTGGAGAACCAGATATCCCCCTTGGGACGCTGATTCGTTTTCACGATAGCCTCCATTGCAATGAGCTGGCTTATCAGACCTCCAAGCTCATCCACGCAGCCTCTCCCATAGAGAACCCCGTCCTCAATCTCCGCTTCAAAGGGATGGTACTTCCATTGCTCTATATCGTCCGCCGCCACCACGTCGCAGTGTCCGATGAGAAGAATGGATCTTCCCTCCTCCGGAGCCGTTCCCGGAAGCTTTGCAACAAGATTGGGGCGATCCCGAAAGTCAATCTCATCCGTATAGCCTGTAATAAAGCCTGGCTTTCCCCGATAGGGCTCCAGCTCCTCCAAGTCCACGTCAAAAGCATAAAGCTCCACTCCCAGCTTTTCCAGCCTGGACATTAAGATCTCCTCGCAGGCCGCCTCATTGTAGCCGTGATCCCCCGCATACAAAGGATTCACCGGCCTTGCGCGAATGCATTCCTGCAAAAGCCCAATCAAATCCTCTTTGTGCTCCTCAATATAATCATGAATAACCTGCCATTTCATATCGAAACCTCCTATTTTAAGTCGCTGCGCGACAGCACTGTTTCCCGTTCCGTTAATTTGTCTTCTCCCGCACCGTGCTCACGGCTACGGCGAGAATGATCACCAGTCCCCGGACAATCTCCTGCTGATAGACGCTCAGGCCGTACATAACCAGGGCATTGTCAAGCATCCCCATCATCAGAGCTCCCGCAATGGCTCCGTACAGAGACACTACGCCGCCCATCATGGACGTTCCTCCCAGCACCGAGGCCGCAATCACCGCCGTGCCGGAATCCTCTCCCAGGGTATACCTTCCGCCTCCGAAGCGGCCTGCCCAGAGGATGCCCGCCAGAGCGCAGAGAAAGCCCATAAAAATCATGACCTTCATCTGAACCGCCTCAATGTGGATTCCGGAATACCGGGCCGAGACCTGATTTCCTCCCACCGCAAGGACCTTTCTTCCAAAGGGCATCTTATACATCAGCAAGGCTCCTATCACAACCACTGCTACCATCCAGAGAAAGACAGAGGGAACCACCCCCACATTGCCGCCGCCGAAGATCTTCGTAAAGGTCTGGTTTGTGATGGGTACAGACTGCAGATTGGTCATGGTTTTCGCCATCCCGGAAAATACGGTCTGGGTGCCCAGAGTGGCAATAAAGGGAGGCATTTTTAAATAGGCAATCAAAAATCCGTTTGCCGCCCCTGCCAGAATTCCGAAGGCAAGTCCCGCCAAAACCCCTGCCAGAATCCCGAACCGCTGAACAGCCATGGCACAGATCAGAGAGGTGCAGGCCACCATAGGTCCCGTAGACAGGTCAATCAGAGCCGCTCCCAGCACAAAGGTCATTCCCACCGCCATCACTGCCACCAGACAGGTCTGTCTGAGAATATTCATCAAATTGCTTACGGCCGCAAAGCCGATGCCCACATTTCTCAGTGTAACGGAAAAAATAACAAACAACGCTGCAAAGGCAATATAAATAATAGACTGCCTGATATCAAATTTCTTTTTCACCTTCCTGCCTCCTCTACTGTATCGCCGCCGCAAGCTTATCCTGGGACACGGTCAGATAGTCCTCATTAGACAACTCTCCGCTAAGCTTCCGATTCTTCAGAATCAAAATCCGGTTGCAATTCTGATTGACCTCCTCGATCTCCGAGGAGGCGAGCAGTACGGCGCCACCGTTTTTCTTAAACTCGTCAATGATTTTCATAATCTCCGCCTTGGCTCCCACATCCACTCCATAGGTGGGATCGTCCATCAGGAGAATTTTCGGCTCCGTTGCCAGAGCCTTGGCGATGACCACCTTCTGCTGATTTCCGCCGGAAAGGGTTTTTACCTTGTCCTCCCGGCTGTTGGATTTAATATGGATGCGCCTGATATACTCGTCAATCAGGCGTTTCCCCTCTCGATCGTCAAAAAAGAGCCGTTTCGTCAGCTTTTTTAAGAGAGGAAGCTCAATATTAAATTGTATGGAATGCTCCACGCTCAATCCCTGAAAACGGCGGCTCTCGGGAATCAGGAAAATACCTGCCTTCACCGCATCTCTGGTACTTCCAAGCCGCAGCCGCTCCCCGGAAACATAGATTTCCCCCTCCTTTAAGGGATCCAGTCCGAAAATAGCCCGGAAGAGTTCCGTTCTCCCACAGCCCTTAAGCCCTGCAAGGCCCACCACCTCTCCGCTGTAAACCTTCAGGGACAAAGGCTCCCCAATTGCTTCCGTCCGTATGCCCCGAAGCTCCAGAACCGGCTGACTCTTATCAATCTTCGAGATACTTCTTGTAAAGGAAAGATCCGTCTGCTCCTCGCCCAACATCGCCCCGATCATTTCCTCCATCGTCACCGCAGCCGTATCTGCATGCAGGGTCATAACGCCGTCCCGGATCACGGCTATGGTATCGCAGTTTTCAATGATTTCCTTCAAATGATGGGTGATGAGAATCATGGAAATTCCGTTTTCCTTAAGCTTCGCCACCATCCGGTACAGCTTTGCGGCCTGCTCGTCATCCAGGGCGGCCGTGGGCTCGTCCAGAAGCAAAATCCGCTTATCCTTCAGCACAGCCTTGCAGATCTCCACCATCTGCCTGTCCGCCGAGCTTAAGTTCTTTACCTTCTCGTGGATATCAATCCGGATATTGTAAGCCTCCATAAACGCCCTTGCCTTTTCTTCCTCCTGCCGAAACCGGATCATATGGCGTTTTGTCATTTCGTGATTGAGAAATATATTTTCCAGGACCGTCATTTCCGGAATCAGACTCAGCTCCTGAAAGATCATGCCCACGGATGCAAAGGCCTTTCCGTGTGATTCCTTCACATCCTGGCCCAGAATCTCAATGCTTCCCTCGTCCGCCCGGTAGAGTCCCTGTATGATCTTCAAAAGCGTGCTTTTTCCGGCGCCGTTCTTCCCCACAAGGCCGCAGACCTGCCCTGCTCCCAGAGAAAAATCAATGCTTTTCAATACCTGAACGCCGTTAAAGCCTATGGAGATTTCTTTCATATTGAGAGCTTTTTGATCCATCCTTTTTCTCCTACTCTGCCTTTTAAGGAGGGCTGCCCGTCAGCTTGCTCTTTGAAGGACAGCCCCATTCGTATGTCTAATCCTACTTTCCTGCGTCCCCCAGTGCCTTGGACAGATCGTCAGGCACATCCGTTCCGAAGGACCACTGCCACATTTCTCTCATATTGTCAATGGTGACCTTTTTGCCGGGGCCAGCCAGCTCCGCGGGAACCTCCTGGCCAAGAAAATCCTTTGCCAGGCCAACCACTGCGGCCGCCGCGTAATAGTATGCGGAATCGCAGACAATTCCTGCCACATTGCCGCCGTTAATCATATCGAGACAGCACACCGTATCCAGATCAATGGTGACAATCTTAAAGTCCTCCATTCCCAGACTCTTTACAATATCCAGAACCTCCAGGGCCGGCGTGGAGAAGGTTACAAACATTCCGTCTGCGTCCGGATGTCTTGCCAGAAGTCCGCTGGCAATGGATGCCGCATCGCTGGCCGACTCGATGCCCCCTACCTCTGCCAGCTCAATATCGGGATAATTCTCATTGATGGCGTCAATAAATGCGTTGTCGCGGGTATTGGACACGTAGTTTACACTGGAAATCTTAATGGCCAGCACCTTTCCCTTGCCGCCGATGGCCTCCGCAAGATACTCTGCCGCCAGCTCACCCTCCTTGGCAAACTCGTCCGTCACCTCCGTCACATACTGGTCCCCGGCCGTATAGCCGTCGGGATGAGAGCCGGTGAAGGCCAGCTTAATTCCTGCTTCCACCACAGGGTCAAACCTGGGGGCCGCCGTGTCCGCGTCCTGAGGCTGGCAGACAATTCCGTCCACGCCCATAGAAATAAAATTCTCCATATTCGACTGCTGTACAGCCGGATCCAGCCCGCAGGCCGTCTCTCCTGCCACCTTGATTCCAAGAGCCTCACAGGCATCCTCAAACCCTCTCATCTGGCCGTAGCCGAATTCGGATTCCGTGGGAGTTTCAATGGCAAAGCTCAAATTCATAGCCTTAATCTCATCGATCTCCTCTGCGGAAAGTCCCCATTGCTGGTTGGCCCACTCAATATAGTAGTCCTCACTGGCTGCCGCCGGTTCCGCCTTAGCCTCCTCCGAAGCCTCTTCTTCCTCTCCTGCCTCTGCTTCTTCCTGGGCCGGCGCCGGCTCGGAAGCCTTGGGAGACCCACAGCCTGCCAGCAGGGAAATACCCATGGTCAAGGATAACATCATTGCCAATACTCTGTTTTTCATCTTTTTTCCTCCGTTTTTCCATATTTTATAAAAAGAGTATCTCTCTTCCTATCACTTTTATAGTTCCGCAGCTTTGGAGCATCCGTCCGCCACCTTCATTGCCCTTCCATGGTGTAAGAGATAAGGCCGCAGATATCCCGCCAAATCCGACAAGGGCAGAACCTCCTCATGAAGGGGAATGTGAAGCTCCCGAATCATATATGCTCTGCGCCGTTCCATGCGCTTCCAGGTTCCGGGGTACTCTCTCTTAAGCTCTTCCCTCAGCCTCTCATCCGCAAGGGCGATTCCGTCCTCTGCGTTTACGCCCTTCCTGCCCTCCCTGTGAATGAGAATGTCCATCTGGAGCATGGCTCCGCTTGACAGACAAATGTCGGAATCCGGATACAGGGGTGAGGACAGCCATTCCTCCTCCCCGATGTAATGGCCGGGATTCAGGGTCCAGCCATAGATTTCTTTCGGAATACAGCGGTTGATCAAATCATAGAGCTCCCCTGCACGCATGCCTGTATGTATGGAAGAATACCAGGTGGCCGCCGCCGCAAAATAAGGCTTGACCATATCCTCCAAATAGCCTCTGTCCGCCTCCCTTAAATCCTCCGCATCCCTTGCCATCACAGCCTTTCGGGCCGTAAGTCCGCCGCACATGCCTAAAGTAAGCGAAACACTGTCTCCCAGGCGGATCCTCTTCTTTCTGGGCTCTACAACGGCATTTTGGAAGCGCTCCTCCCCTGCACAGATGGTCTGCACCGTAATAGGCTGTCCCAAAGCCTCCAGTCCGTCTGCAAGCTCCATCTCCGTCATATCGGCAGCCGCCCGGTTCATGGCATACAGCACTCTGCTGGCCGCAAGGGAGGCTCCGTACTCAAAATACGCGATTTCATTGGCATTGACCCGGACCCGGACGCCATAGTCCGGATGTATCAGAAGATCCGCTCCGTTTTCTATCTTTCCGCCCTCTCCTGTCAGCTCTTTTATGGCCTTCACGATATAGTAAGGCACATCAAACAGCTGCCTCTCATCTTCCCGGGTGTTTGTAAAAAGCTTCCACCCTGCCACGCCCACCCTCAGGCCTTCGTCTATGCCTGCCCTGCGCAGGAGATTCCCAAAGGGCTCCTTCTCCATAGGCTGGTTGGGCAATGAAAAATAGGAGGTATGAATGGCTTTTGCCGGTATCCGGCTGTGGGTCCCCATCTCCAGCATTTCATTTCCAAGCATCAGGGCATGCTCTTTGCCCCTGTGAAGAATCAGCAGCGCCTCCTCAAACCGCGGGGAGAAGCCTGTCAGATATTTAAAGTTCCCGTAATGCTCCCGATCCGCATAAATCACCAGCGCATCCAGCCCCCTTTTCTCCATGGCATCACAGGTCTTGAAAAGCCGCTCCTGTATGGTAGCCTCTGTAAGCTCCACCGGCTCGTTGTCAAATAAGTCCTCCGGCGGCTTTACCTCCGTATAGCGCACATCCTTTTTTGTAAAAAGCATTTCTAATCTCCTTTCCTGTCAAGTATCAGCTTCGCCCCACCGTATATGCCTGCGTCATTTCCCAGGGCTGCAAGCCGAATCTCGGTCCGCTGGGGCATCAGATAAAGATTGGACAGATAATGCTTCTCTATCAAATCAATCAGCAGCCCTCCCGCCTTGGC
Source organism: Lachnospiraceae bacterium (assembly GCA_022791635.1). Lineage (GTDB taxonomy): Bacteria > Bacillota > Clostridia > Lachnospirales > Lachnospiraceae > Laedolimicola. The sequence goes on along the minus strand of JAAVZL010000042.1, from coordinate 57,256 downwards.
CATTCCCCCGCCTATCAGGAAAATATCCGGGTCTATGACGTGAGCGGTAATCGCCAGCGCCTTTGCCAGGCAGCTCATACAGTAGTTCAGCGTTTTGAGGGCGATTGCATCCCCCTCCTTTGCGGCATTTGTCAGGTCAATACAGTTGAAATCCTCCTTCTCCCGCAGCACCGAATATTCCCGGCTCTCCTGAAGAAATCTTTTGGCATAGCGGAGCACCCCCATGACAGATGCGATTTGATTCAAATGTCCCCTGCCTCCGCAGGTACAGGCCTCCTGTTCCCCCGGGTCCACCGTAAAATGCCCAATCTCTCCCGCCAGGCCGTGCAGGCCGTTCACAATTCTTCCGTCAATGATAATGCCGCTGCCTACTCCTGTGCCCAAAGTAACAAGAAGTACGTTCCGCTTTCCTCTGGCGCTCCCCTTCCACATCTCTCCCAAAGCCGCCACATTGGCATCGTTCCCAATCCGCACCGGAAGCCCTCTCATTCTTTTTGACAGCTCCTCTCCCGGATAGATATCGGTAATTCCCAGATTGACGCAGGTTCGGACAAAGGACTGATTATCCACCGGACCCGGAATTCCGCAGCCGATTCCCAGAATCTGCTCCGCTGAGAGGGAAGCTTCTTTTATCTTGTCCTGAAGCTGTTCTGCAATATCGTCAAAGATTCGCTGGCCGTTATCTGCTATCCTGGTGGGAATCCTCCATTTCGACAGAAGTCTTCCGTCCTCCTGAAACATCCCGAATTTTATATCCGTTCCTCCTACATCTACTCCAAATGCTATATTCATAGTTCACCTGCGCCTTATTAATTTCTCCATCGATGTTACAAATATATTATTACGAAATGCACAGAAAGTCAATAGTAATTTCTATTTTTTTATATTTTTTCTACATATTTTCTGTTTTATACCGGAAAATACATTCGTTAACATCTACATTCCTATTATTTACATCCCTAGTGTTATAAAATAACAAAACAAGAACGGGTCTGCCGCAAAACAGGACAGCAGGCATTTCCAATATCCAGTGTCCGGCTGTTCGCGTACAAACTGTCTGATATGGGCGGATATTGCTTAGGCAATGTCCGCGCAGAGCAGACAGAATGTACGAGAACCGTCCGGACACCGGATATGGAAATGCCTGCTGTCCTGTTTTGCGGCAGACCCGTTCAACACATTCTATAACTTTGTTTTTCCGATTTTATTTTTCAGGAAGATGATCCATTTCCCATACTTTCCCTTAAGCTCCTTCCCATAAAGAACCAGCAGCGCCCCAGCTCCTGCCAGAAGGAGCATTGCAAACAGCATGCCAAAGACCACAAGATCTCCGGTCTTGGGAGAATGCAGAGAAATCTCCTCCCCTCCCAAGCTTTTCTCTGTATTGGAATTCCGAGGCGGTCTCTGTCCCGGTTCAGGGTCTGGACCCGTAGCCGGATCGTCTGACTTCTTCGTCTCCTTCCCATTGATAAAAGCTGCCGTCCGGATTGATCAGCGTATAGCGATTGGCAAGACCCGGAAGATCACTTAGGACTCCCGTCAAGCGAAGATTTTCGCTGTCCCAGGAAAGATTCCAGCCAGGAAGCTTACTGCCCGCTGCCTGCTCCAAAGCTGCCCGCAGCGCCGCAGTCTCCCACGCTTTTGCTCCTGCCTGTTTCCCAATCCGAAAGGCGGAAAAGCCGCTGATATTGCTGCCATACAGGGTTTCCCAGGTGTGACTCGACTTCTGCAGCAGCATAGGAATAGCTACCACCAGGCCGTTATTCTGCTTTTCACGGCTGACCGTCAGGCCTCGGGCCTGCTCCACCTTCCCCTCTGTGGTATTCACCACGCCATAATTCAGGCTGCCCGTGCCAGTCACATGGACCATGGAGCAGGCATAGGCTCCGGTATTCCAGCGATTTGCCACAGAGAGCATGGAGGTACTCGGATCATAGTATAGTACAATGTCCTCAGGCAGAGTCCGGTATCCGTTCGGCGTTTTCGTCTCCTTCAAAATATAGCATCGGTTTCCCCGATCCGCGAAATTGAAATAATTTCCCTCCGAATCCAGGAAGCGGGCCGTACCGTCCGAAGCCGTGGTAAGATGAACAAAGGAGCTTCCCTCCGCCTGTTTCACATAGAATACCTGATTGCTGTTTACCGTGGTATCCGTGTAAAAGCACTCAATGGCTCCCGGAGTGCCGGCCGTTGTCTCCTCGGCCGGACAGAGGTCAAACTCCACGCCCGCCAGGGGACTGCCGTTCTGGTCTACCTTCTTAATCTGCTGATAGAGCAGGGGCTGAAGGTTAAAGCGGAGGGCCAGGCTGGAATCGTAGTTGCCCCGCTCCAGATAGAACATCTTTAGAGTATGGCCGGTGTTGCTGGCAAAGGTATTGCCGTTCCAGAGAGTGACATCTTCCTTTCCTGCCTTTTCAAATTGGGCTTTTAAGGTTGTCACCTCTGTTGGAGGCGCATCCGCGCGCAGCTTCTCCAGGTCTACGGTACCGTCCGGTTTATAAGGAAAACCGTTGGTCTTCCAGCTTTGGCCTACCAGAACCTCCCCGGTGGAAAAGTCAATGGTGCCATAAATCTCGCTGTGGATCCCACCCAGATCAAGGACCAGTACGTCGTCAATATAGATCCAGACGTCATCGTCTCCGGAAAACTGGAACGTCATGGGGGTATTTGAGTTGGAACCGGTGCTTAGGCTGCCGCCTAAAGGCTGGCGGAAATCAATGTTTACGGTCATGCCTAGGTGGTGGTTCATGTAACCGGCGGTGGTTCTTCTATTATGACTGCTGATATTTTCATTGCCGTCAAGCTTCCCGTTCTTTACCAGATCAAATACCTGCGCCCCTGTGTTGAAGGGAAAAAAGTTGCCGGTGCTCCTGCTTCCGTCGGAATTTCCGTCTGTTCTCTCTACAGCCGGAGCGTCATACAAGGTAAACCTATTACTTCCCTTATCAAACTCAGCAAAATTTTGACGCATGTCGTAATAGTAGTAGCCGTTGCTGTCTATCTGAAACAGGCCTTTTACATCCTGATAGGCTCGTTTATAGCTTGAGCTTATTTCCGGGTTAAATAAGTAATCTAAAGAAGCCGTATTCCCGGACTGTTTCCAGTTGTTTATGACTGTGTTGCTGATATTCTTGGGATTTATACTGTCATAACGCTCGTCTGAAATATCACCTATATGATCCCCGCAGAGTTTCCAATCCGAAATTCCCGTATAATTGGAAATTTCTTTTTCCATTTCGTTTGTATTTATGGCCGGATAACCATTTTGGAGAACAGGCTCCACAATTCCCATCATGCCAGAGTCCTTCTGGCCGTACTCAGAGCCGGCTCCTGCGCCTTTATTCCAAAAGCCGGCATGAATATTCCCGTCGCCAAAAAGCAACAGGCGTCCTACATTAATTCCTTTGTTCCAATCGTCGACACCTGTGCGCTCTACGTCCGGGTTCATTTCACCATCATGGATATCCTGCGTTTCCAGGAGATCATTTCCGGTAGAACCATCGGTATCTACCCAATAGTCAAAAAGATTTACGGTTGTATTTGGCGGATTGATGCCGGGAACGGTGTGAGACTCAAGGTGTAGCTCATGCAAAATAACATCAATACTCAAAAGATCCGGGTTTGTCAAAGTATTACTCTTACTATCCACATTGGAATTTACATAAATATCATGACCGACATTGGCTTTGACATCTGCATGAAACGTATATTTTTTCTCAAATTCAAAAGATGTCTGCGATATTTCAGAGGCTCTCCAATCTATATTAGCCCATCCCCATGCAACATTTCCATATGTCTTACCATCAGCATCTACTCCTGCTCCTGGTTCATCATAAACAAACCCGGCTAATTTCATATTATCCGTTACATTTCCTGTACCGTCAAAAGACGTCCAACATCTAATCTGTGTAGGAAGCGCATTTATTACGGTCTTTTCCACCGTTTCCCTATCCTGTCCCCCTGCCATAAAAAATTCCAGCGTAAAAATATTATTTTCTTCTGTAATAGTGCCCATACGCGGAACAAAACTCCATTGATTAAGGTATTTTGTTACATACAGCTCTCCTCCTCCTACCTCTAACCGCACGGACAGCTTTCCAGCCCCATCGCCTAATACATACCCTGCCGGCAAACTAGCTATAAGAACATGGGTCCCTTCGAAAACTCCGCCTTCCGGAAGCACACTGAAATCCCAGTCCAGCGTTAAAACCTCTGTCTGTCCCTCTGCAAGGCTGGCTGTTATAGACGCAGGCAGCATCTCTGCCAGAAGCTCTGTCGTCACCTTATTCTCTTCACTGGCCCCAGGAAGACCTAATCCCCACTTCCCAAGTTCCTCACTCCATACGAGCATCCCTTCTTCATCCACCCACTCCCAGGAGGAAACTACTACAGGCGCTTTTTCTTCCTCTTCCTTCTCATCCTCCGGCTTTTTATTGCTCTCCTGCTCCTGATCTTTTATATCCTCTGGGTTTCCCTCGTTCGGATCTTGCGGATTTTGCTCCTCTTTCTCCTCCGGCTGTTCCGCGTTTGTATCTCCGGATTCTTCTTCCTGCTTTGGCTCAAAACCCTCTGCGTCCTCTGGTTCCGAAGTGTCTCCTGACTGCTCGTCTTTTGCATAAGGGCAATCCAGCACCTTCTTGATGCAGCCGCTTTCCTCAGAACAGACATGTCCCTCCTCCACCTCAGACGGGACTCCTTCCTCATCGCCGCCACTATAGACACAGCTTGTCTCCACACGATAGCATTCGTCCATATGTACATGACTATCATAAATACTGTCGCCCTGTGATTTTTCCTTTGCCTTCCCAGTCAGCGCCGTCCCTGAAAATGCAGAACAAAAAATGGCACAGCATAGCAGCAAACTCAGCATCCTTTGTTTCATTTTCAATCATTTCCTCTGTATGGCCGTAAATTTTTCTTCCTCATTTGTAAACTCTGGCTCCATTTTACTTCTTCCCTCATTAAGAAAGCCATTAATTTGTTTTTCGCCTAAAAACGAATTTCTGTGGTATTTCTGTCTTTTACCGGAAATGCAAACATTCTTCCTGGCAAAGCAAAAACCGAGAGGCACATAACGTGTCTCCCGGCATCTATTCGGATTCTTTTTAATTTCAAATATTGATTTCTTTTTATTTGGAAAGTAAAGCAAACCTTTCATAATATTCTTCCGCCTTTTCCTCCTCCAAGCCAAAATGCTTTTGCAGCTTTAAAAGGATTCTTTCTCTCGGAACCTGCTCTTCCACGTTGTCCTGAATCAAAGCCTGAATGCCTACTATCTTCCCTTCTGCTCTTCCCTCTGCTATTCCTTCTAGCCTTCCCTCCGCTATTCCTTCTAGCCTTCCCTCTGCTATTCCTTCTAGTCTTCCCTCTTCTCTTCCTTCTTCTCTTCCCTTTACTATTCCCTCCTCCAAGCACTCTTCTCTAATACTCTCACCTAAACCGCCCATATGCTTTACCTCCTTCCACAATTCTTCATTCTCCGAAAAATCGATATATTCTGATACGGTATCCATAAAATCTTCTTTGTGCGGATACATAATCGCATTCAGAAAATGCAGCAGCTCATAGTCTTCCTCCCCTTCTTTTCCTTCATACTCCTTTGAACCCAATCTAATAATAATCAGAGTCAGCAAATCATAGGTTCTCTTTTCGACTGTTTGCATTCCTGTATTCTTCGTGTTCTTTATCTCGTAAACCGATACGCTGTAGCGATCACTTTTAGGAATGTCATCTCTGCAAATCCAGATACCATAGCATTTCTCCAACTCACTGTAATCTGTGTCCTTCGTAACCAATGACAGCTGTGAGGATAACAGGCGAGCCAGATAATAGATCCCACGCATCTCAATGGGATAGCCGGGCCGATAGGTCTTCTGAGGTTCCACATCTACATGTAGACTGATCTGCACATCCTCCGTAGAAAGCTGGGGATTCTTTGCCCGAAATACCATGTCAAAATGTGAAACCTTCTCATTTAACTGAACAAACTCCGAATTGTCACCGCGGATCTGAGTGTTACTTCTGCCGGAGGATATCTCCTTTTCATCTGTCATGGAATCCGGATCAATAAAGTCCATAATTTCCTTCCGGCTGTATCCTTTGTACTCTGTAATGACTCCCTGTAAAATCACTGCCAATACTTCCCTGCTGTGCAGAACAGTTTTACTCTGGGCGTCCAGTCCTTCCATATCTGCCGTAAGCTGCATGGAACTAAGTGTTTCCATGGTTCCGGTGAGTCTGTCCATAAATTCCCTCCTTTATATTCGAACATACATTCTGATTATAAAGTAAGAACATAGGTTTGTCAATAAGGAGCCTATTTTATAATAAATTTAAGTATAAATTTAATTCCAAACTACAGTTGCTTTTTATTCCGAGAGTAAAGTAAACTTTTCGTAATATTCCTCAGCCTTTTCCTCCTCCAGATCAAAATACTTTTGCAGTTTTAAAAGGGTTCTTTCTCTGGGAACCTGCTCTTCCAGATTGTCCTGAATCAAAACTTGGATGCCGACTAGCCTTCCTTCTTCTCTTCCCTCAGCTCTTCCTTCTTCTCTTCCCTTTACTCTTCCCTCCTCCAGACACTCCTCTCTAATACTCTCACCCAAACCACGCATATACTCTACCTCCGATGTATTATCTATAATATAACAAATTCAGCACTCTGATTCAATGGTTACATTTTCTGCATAATGAAAAACAATACCTGCCAAAGACTACTCCTCTGGCAGGTATTGATATTACTTATTATTAGTCATCCTTTTTACGGAACTGGGCTCTTATGAGGCAAATGATAAGTATCAACAACAGGCAGGCTATCAGAGTTGCTATCATATAGAATGCAATCTGCGCCGTATCGCCGGTTTTTGCCGACGTTGTCTTTGTTGTATTTGATGTTTTATTCGTAGTGCCTGTAGTTCCAGTCTTATTGACGGTTCCGGTGGCCTTGTTATCACTATTGGTTCCATTATTGGTCCCACTGTTGGTTCCATTATTAGTCCCACCGTTGGTTCCATTGTTACCACCGTTCGTTCCGTTGTTTCCGCCATTGGTCCCGTTGTTACCTCCTGGGTTGCTGGGATTATCCGGGTTATTGGGGTTATCTGGATTATCCGGGTTATTCGGGTTATCTGGATTATCCGGGTTGTTCGGATTTCCTGAATTAATCGGCGCCCAAGCAATAGCTACCGGAGAAAGTCCTGTCACCTTGATAACAATTCCGTCTTCCGTTTGCTCCAGCTTGTAGAGCTGCTGACCATTGGCCTCTGTTCTATCCTCTGAACCTGCAAATCTTTCTATACTTCCCGGATCTTTTGCTCCCTGCACCTCCGAAGTAATCATGTGAGTTGCAACAAATTTATGTGTAGTACTGGAGGTTCCTTCCGGATAAGGAATCGTAACAATCAAGCCGCCCTTCTGGAAGATATCCTCAACTACATTTCCGTCCTTTGTCACCATCACATCATAAATCTTAAATTTGTCATCCCCTTTGTAATTCAACTGTTCTGCACGAAGTGCCTTTACTGCGGTTGACATTTCTCCTTCGATTCCGATTGTCGTCTTCCCCTGATCCTTCAGTGCCGAGGACAAATGCTCGACGCTTCCCTCTGCAACTTTTAAGCGGTAGACGCTGTCACGTATCGAAATCTCATTATTTGCCGGCGGATTGTAATTCAGTGCGTAATTAATATCCACTGCATCATTGATATTGATGAGCTTAGGCTCTACTACCTCCAGGATTGTTCCATCCTCATTTACAATAAGTCGTTCATAAGTCACGCCGACCTTACCCTTATCCGGAGTCTCCAAGCCACTCTCTACTCCCAATCCTCCATATACCTTATATCTATTATCCTGCTGTGCCACAATCATATTAGATAGATCCCAGGTCAAAGTTTTTGGATCGATGGTGTAATTATAGTTTCCATCAAAGTTAATGGTATAATTGGGGTTCCGAACCTCATCCAGAGTTCCCTTTTCAATATGGTAAGCGCCTACACTGTCCCAGTTATCCGGTCCCTGTACGCCGTCAACCAAATTGTTCTTATCTCTTTCACGACTCAGGGTACCTTCCAGTACATCTTCTTTTTCCTCACCATCTGCACTAGGCCACTTTACAAGCCCTACTGCCTGATATTCTATGGGTGTATCCGCATCTGCTGTTCCATAGGTTTTATGAGGCTCATTTACAATTCTAAGAGCGACATCTTTACGCGCCACATTCACCTTCTGGTACGCGACACCTCCGGTACTGTAGGCATTCTCCGGTACATGTACAGCTAAAATGTAATCTCCGGCAACAGCCCCTCCCCAATCTGGGAAGCGATTCTCTATGGTCTCTTTTGTAGGAAATTCTCTTCCTATCTCCGTTGCCTTCCCTGATTCAATTTCCTCTACGTTGTCTGTCTTATACCACATGCAGTCCAGATCCGTTCCGATAAAGGAATTTTTCACAATTACCGTCTGACCCCAAACCGGATTAGGTACCTCATCTCCATATGTGTATTGGAACTGATAAGGACTTAAATCAATGAGTGTCTGCGCTCGAACAACATAAATATTTTCCGGATGTCCTTCAAGCTCAACTGACTCTGTAGAATCTAATGGGGTCTGCTCTTTATACTCAATTAAAACTTCATACTTACCAGCATCAATAACCTTGCTGGGTACTGTTGGAATGTCTACCAACTTAACCGTAGCGCATCCCTTTGCATCAAACTGAACCTGATAAGACTTTTCGTTCAATTCAGAATTACCAGGAGCGCCTTTATCATTGAGGAAGCTGCTCGTTGCAGTATTCTTTACCGTAACATACAAGGCATCTCTAACCCCACCGTTTCCTTCCTCACTTCTGGAATAAATGGCTAAATCTACCTCAATCGAAATATCCTTTCCAAGCTCATATACAATCAGATCTGCAAGCTCTTCTTCCGTCGGTGCAGCTCCAAGGAATTTCTCCAAGTCAGGATGATCTACCGGGATAGAAGACGGATTCGTATAACGAATTGTCAGGGATGCCGGTGCCATATTAAACAGAACCTTTACAGGCGCCTTTCTCCGCCTCTCATTTTTCCAGACAACATAGTAATCGCCAGGTGCAGTCACTACTCCACCTGCAGATGTTTTTCCATCCTCCTTACAGATATCAACGCTCCACTCACTGGCAATCACTTCAAAATCTACGTTACTCGTAGGCTCTGTCCACGTATGCTTATACGTACACTTTTTTATTAATTCTGAATATTGATTGTTACCTGTATATGCAATATCAGTGGGCATACCTTCAAGCAAATCTTCTGTAAGCCCTGTCAGATAAAACTTTCCACCTGCTTCTTCATTGTCTGGATCTTCACCTACTTTTTCCAGCTTAATCTTAGTACCTAAACAATCTTTATCTGCAATTCTGAATGTACCACTATTTTTCAAAGTTATGGCAGCATTATCTGTATTCTCAAATATTCCGCCCTCACCAAATTCCAACTCTCCAGAATTTACAGCATCTACACCACCAAAAACGCTAAGAATTCCTCCATCATCTGAATTCGTAACAGGCTCAGGTACTGTCCATCCGGAAACCCTCAATGCTCCTGCATTATCAAGTCCTCTCGTTGACAGTTTTCCTTTTTTTCCTATCTCTGTTTTTCCTGTATTAACAAAAGAATTGTTAACGGACAACTTGCTTTTATCTCCAACAACTACAGTCCCAACATTGTTAAAATCAGCTTCCAGGTTGGCATTAGTATTTCCCGCAACGAGCAAATGACTATCTTCGCCGCCAATTGTTACTGTCCCATTAGCTGAATTCGTCAATTGCGCAACCTGTAAACTGCCTGCATACCAAACTCCCGCTGCCCCAGTAACGCTATCTGTTGCTGTTTTATCAAATAATCCTATTTCTAGTTTTCCTTGGTTAGTCAGCAATCTAGTCATCGAAAGGCCGCCTGTTTTTGTAACAATCAGATTTCCATTGTTTAAAACCATACCATTGATTTCCAGATTACTATTCGCACCTGATATTCTTACTGTTGAACCCGACTCCACGTCTATGGCTAATCCTGCTCCATCTGCAGCTCCACCACATCCTATCTTACCGCCACCGACGCTTGTCAGTATAACTTCTGCACCTCCCTCAACCCTAATAATTCCTTTCCCAATATCACCATTTACAGTCGTATCGATATTAGCGTCTGAAGACACTACAATATCAAATTTCCCGGGTCCTTTTATGGTAATCACTGGCGTTCGGCCTGCTGCAATTGGCGATTTTGTCCCATCTCCATTATCTTTCTCTATCATCTTCCACGTACCGCCAATTGTATATGTTCCCTCTTTAGTAAGTAAAAAATTTTGATCCGCTTCATCGCCAGTCAGAATACTAGTATCCTTACCATTCTCAGCAGCAACCCATACACCATGTGTACTTACCACTTTATGGTCTTCCTGAACAGTTCCATTTGGATCACCAGAAGTACTATCTGCTGTCGCATTCACATCATAAGTCGCAGCATCATTCCCGCTATCCTGATTCAATACCAGCACATCAATAAAGGGAAGCTGCCCTCCCTGTTCCAGTGTGGATACAGGATTAAACTGATTCCCCTGTGCATCTGCTTCGGATACCATCGGAACATAGCGATAGCTTGCTCCATCAATCGGGTCAAAGCTTCCAGAAGAAGTATATTCACTGTTCACATCCAACTTCCAAGTAACCGGCACATTCATCCGTACCTGCTCCAGCACAAAATTCTCGCCCATCTCCAGGAACTTCTGTCCGGAGCTGGGTGTTGTCGCGGGAGCCGTCGCATTGTCCGCACCGGGTGTTTCATCGGCCGTACCGTCATTCCCCGTATCCGCAGTTCCATCTGCAGGCGCACCCTGAGCATCCGTATCCTGACTCTGATCAGTCGAAGCATCCGTCTGATCTTGAACAGGCGCACTCACCGGAGCGCTCTGAGGCGTCCGGATAACAACAAGAGCTTCCAGCTCGGAAGGAAGCTGGCGCAGCGCCTCTTCTTCCGTACATCCCGGCGTCACGTGCCGGACGCTATCCTCCACGGACAATTCGCTGAAGGATACAACCGTGATCCTCGAGCTGTCTCCCTGTCCGGTTCCGTCCGTCTGCGGTAAGGCTCCCGCCTGCGAAGAAAAGCCTGCGGTGCTTCCCAGCAGAACAGCGCCCATCATGATCACTGTGGTGCGTTTTAACCATTTTCCCCATTCTCTCATCATTACTTCCACTCCTTTTATGTATCTGATGCTCGTTAATTTCTTAATCATAAAGAAGTCTGCCCGTTACAAGGATTTGCCCTCTGGCATATCCCCACAGATTTCTGCAATTAGTTTTATTTTACCATTAATTTTGTCGAATGTGAAGCAGATAATTCGACAATTTTTTGCTATTTTCAGGATCTTTTTCATCAAAAAATAAACGGCCGGAGTCTCCCTGACGCCCATTTCTCAATAAATGTAAACTTTCTATAGTGTATATCGGCACACTGCCTTACTTTTATTATACTTTCGGGTAAAATAATTTGCCACAATTTTCGACTGCTAAATTCGGTCAAAAAGTAAGACATATCTGACCTTTTCGTCCGATAGGTCTTTTATCTCAAAGGATACCGCTTCTGCCAAACAAAGCTCATTCCAGCTTAAGAAGAAGCTCCGCCGGAGTAAGTGCCGAAGTTTGAAACTCCTCAAAATCTCTTTTATTTCGTGTAACAAGATAATCACAGCGAATAGATTTTGCGCAGGTCGCCACAAGACAGTCTTCAAAATCCTTTGCTTTTTTCTGAAATGCATGAAGCACATCCTCATTTGTAACACTGCACACTTTCACAATCTCCAAAAGCTTTCCCACTGCCTTATACGCAAGACCTGTGCTGTGTGTATATTTTCTTACAAGATAAAAAATATCCGTGACGACAGAAGCAGACACAAACCCTTCTATTTTATGTTCCTCACAAAGACTTAAAACTTTATACGAATCCGTAACAAATGGCTCCCGTTCAAGTAAAACATCAAGGATTACATTGGTATCACACATAATCTTCATATTTTACCAAACGCTCCTCTCGCAAAGAATCCATATCAATATCGGAAGGAACATCCTTCAATATTCCTCGAAGAGAATCTACAGCAGAAACACAAGGGTTTACGACCTTTGCAATCGTTTTTCCGTTACGCGTAATAAAAATATCTTCTTTTGAAATCAAATCCAGGTATTTTCCAAAATTAGTCTTGAATTCCGTCGCAGTAACAGTCATAAAAATCTTCTCCTTTCCGATTAGATCACATTTATTATATCCGATTTTCAAGAAAAAATCAACCAAATCGCACGATATAAAATATTTTTTTCAACAAATCGCACAAAAATTGTCGATCCCTTTTTTCACATGAATCTTGTCCTTATCCAGCCTCCCCATCATCTAGATCTCCTCCCACGGCAGCCCCCGAAGCAGTGCAAAAATATAAGGCGCTCCAAACACATTCAAAGACTTCGGCCCCGTAACCCGCTCCGGCGCCTCCTGCACTCGCTCCAGGGCCTTCTCAAAGGTTGCCTTGGTGATAGACTTGGATCTGCGATCCACAAACATTTCACCGCCACGTATCACATACGTAAAGGGAAGATTTTTTGCCGTATAAAAGGTTTCCCTCTGATGCCGCTCCAAAAGAGCCCACAGTCTGTCTCCGTCCAGGGTTAATAATCTTCCGTCAAACTGATTCCTCATGCTGCTCCTTTCGGCCTTCCGCCTTTCTCCTTTGTATCCCTGCAAAAAATCGTTTCCACTGCACTTTTCTCCTGTTTCCGTACATATAAGGCAATCTGTATTTCAATACAATTTGATAATATAATACCTGAACATATGGTGTCCTAAAAAATAATTTCTTCCATCTTTGAGATCCCTTAAAAAATACGTATTTTCCAAAGATTTCTATGATTGCGAAACCGAAAATGGCTTATTTTCACTGTTTCTGGTCACATTGAAATCATGATCAAAAATCTTTCAAAACAAAAGATTCTTCAAATCCAAAAGCATTTGATAAAGAATTAAAAACAATCTTTAGCATTCAAAATCTTATCAGTTTACACTGTTCCACTATGTTCTTACAAACAGTATCTATATTGTCTGCAAATAACGTTGCCTCAGATATCCCTAAAAACTCCAGCTTTTTACGAATATCCGCTTTCGCTTCTTTTTTAATAATAAGCCGTTCCTTTATCTGCCTATTATTTTTGTCAATTGGCCTTATTACCTTATTAAAGCAAAAACCATCATCACCATATTCTGTTATTTCATTTGGAAACAATATGTAAAAGCCTTGTTGTAATTTTTGTCTGTCAAGCTGCTCTGTTGCATTCACAAAAATCAGTTCTTGACAACATTCTTTTATCCACCGTGCACCATTCTCATTACTTCTAGTGCCAAGAAAACTTATTTGCTCTGCAAAATAAGATTGTTGAATTATATCTCGAAAAAATAATGAAAGTGGCTGACTTGTTCCAAATGCAAATTTATATGTTTCTGCTATCGCATTTATTACCGGATAATTTGCTCTATCACTATCATTATATTCAAATGCAAATACTTCTCCATCTTCTCCATCATTCAAAGAAGCAAAATATAAGGCAACAAGCGGATTTAAGGTCACATCCAATAACCTGGTAGGTATCCTATAATGCTGTAATAATGATAATAAATCAATTGGCAGCATATCCGAACGAAATATGTTTGGTAATTTATACTTTGCCATTTCTATCAAATTTCTTTCTTGATTCAAAATAGAAATATCACAGGAACATTCTCTTTCTCTTCCAATAGCCGGAATCAATTCATAGTCCTTATCCTCTTGCCCTCTAAAGGCTAATCCTGTATGATGAGTTGCTTTCCAATTATTATTATAACTGTCAATATCTTCTAATATCTTAAAAATTTTATTCAAAAAATCCTCGATTGTCTTTACTTCATTTTCCATAAAAGCCCCATCTTTATTAAATGTAGTTTGCAGTATAATAAATACTATAAATGCCCTGTTTCATTTTCCGTCTGAAACTCTTCTGATGAGTTTTGCAGGAAAGCTTACCATAAACTTCTGCAAGATTTATCTCAGCTTGTTTTTCTTCCAATTCCATGATCTCTTTCATGTAAAATCATCACACTTTCTGTAGCTTTCTTTCTTCCATTTCTTTTAAAAAGGCTCTTCCACCTTCATTATAGAAATTGATCCTTTCCTGTGTTGTCATATTCTTTGTAAGCTCATAATGATATTCTCTGATCTTATGAATATCTTCAATCGTAAAATCTGGGCTGATAATTGGTTTTGCAATCATAATCATTCCTCACTTTCCAATAGTACAGAAGGATTCCATATCTCAATCATTTTATATCCTTCCAGATTTGTAATTGCTCTTACACCTCTAATTGTCTTCACATTTACAATATGCTTAAAATTCCATGAAATAATACAATCACATTCATTTATAACTGCCGCTCCAATATGCTGGCAATCATCAAAACTTTTTTGTGTCAGTATTCCCATATTAATAATTTTGTTTGCCACATTTGTAATATCTTCTGTAATATCAAGTGTTGTGAACTGTATTTCATTCAAACAATCAATAAGCTGTGTTTTCTTCGGTTCTGAACATTTCTCTATTTCTCTTAATGTCACTGTAGATAAATATACATCGTATTTTCCATCTTTGAACATTTTCCATAGTTATCTCGTATCTGCCATCTTTTCAGGCACATCTTCTTGTAATAAATAACTGATAACCGATGTATCTAAGTAAACCTTCAATTTTCGCATAGTGCATCACTCCTTATCAAAATTATTCTACACCATTTCATTTCTATGATTCCGTAACAGTACTCTTTTAGTTAATCTTCTTTCGTATATTGGTAATTTCATATAGAAAATGTCTTTTTCATTTATCAAATACTGTTTTTATTATAGCATCCTTCCAATATATAAACAATCATAACATGTTACCGTTCACTCCGTGACCAGTAAAACTTCCACATCCATTCCCCACTTTACAGCCCACATTTTCCGAATTATAATAAAACATATACAGCCTTGTCCACTGCCAAAAGGGAGAGAGCAAAGAGGCAAGGCCACGGGAAAGGGGAAAACTTATGAAAAGTGAAGCAATCAAAAAATTGTGCGGGGAAAAACAAATCCGTATGATCGATTTCAAAATGACCGACATCGACGGCCGCTGGCGTCACATCACCATTCCGGTAGAACGGTTCGGGGAAGCCACCTTCACCCAGGGAATCGGATTCGACGGCTCCAACTACGGCTACGCACCCATCGAAAAAAGCGACATGGTATTCCTGCCGGATCCGGACACCGCTTACGTAGATCCCTTCGCAGAGGTGCCCACACTGACCATGTGCGGCAACGTATGCACCATCGGCAAGGGCGAAAATAAGCCCTTTGACCAGTATCCCAAAAACGTAAGCCTCAGAGCCATCGAATACATGAAGGAAACAGGGATCGCCGACCGCATGATCATCGGCCCCGAATTCGAATTCTACCTCTTCGACAGCGCCCGCTTCCAGGTATCTCCCCAGCAATGCGGCTACCGCATCGACGCCAGACAGGCCGACTGGAACCAAAGCCTTGACACCCCGGGCAACAACGGCTACGAAGTCACCTACAAAGGCGGCTACCACATCGCAGCCCCTCAAGACGTAGGATACGATCTGAGAAGCCGCATGTGCATGATGATCGAAGACTGGGGCATCCAAGTAAAATACCACCACCACGAAGTAGGCGGCCCCGGCCAAATGGAAATTGAAGTAGAGCTAAATGACATGCCCGCCATGGCCGACAACACCATGATCATCAAATACATCATCAAAAACATGGCCGCCAGAGAGGGAAAGACAGCCACCTTCCTCCCCAAGCCCATTTACCAGGAAGCCGGCAGCGGCATGCACGTCCACATGCTCCTCTTAAAAGACGGACAGCCCCTCTTCTACGACGAAGCCGGCTACTCCGGCCTAAGCCAGACCGCCCACTACTTCATAGGAGGACTCCTAAAGCACATCGCATCCCTATGCGCCTTCACCAACCCCTCCACCAACTCCTTTAAGCGTCTGGTACCCGGCTACGAGGCCCCCGTAACCATCGGCTACGCCACCTCCAACCGCAGCGCCGTCATCCGTATCCCGGCCTACGCCAAGACCCCCGAAGCCAAACGCTTCGAGCTGCGCAACCCCGACGCCACCGCCAACCCCTACTACGCCTACGCCGCCATCCTCATGGCCGGCCTGGACGGCATCGAACACAAAATCGATCCCGCCAAAGAAGGCTGGGGCCCCTACGACTTCAACCTCTACACCCTCTCCAAGGAAGAGCAAAACAAAATCCAAGGCCTCCCGAAGACATTAGACGAAGCCCTAAACGCCCTAGAAGCCGATCACGCCTACCTAACCAAAGGAAACGTCTTCCCAGAGCGCCTCATTGAAGTCTGGCTGGAAAGAAAACGCGCCGAGCTAAAACGCCTCGAGCAAATCCCCACCCCTGCCGAATTCAAACTATACTTCGACCTCTAATCCTTTACCAGAAAAATACGAGCTAAAATTCCAAAAAACCAAAGAAAAAACAGCCAAAGCCAGGGCTGGCGTCCATGGGGGACAGGCTTTTCCGATATCCGGTGTCCGGCTGTTCACGCACAGCCTGTCTGATATGGACGGATATTACCAAGAGACCAAAACGGCCTAGAAACATCTTAAGGTAATGTCCGTCCAGAGCAGACAGACTGTGCGTGAACCGTCCGAACACAGGATATGGAAAAGTCTGTCCCCCATGGACGCCAGCCCGTCCGTCAAAAAAAAGTTTTCCCCCCTCTGCATCCAAACGCCCCATTCCCAAGTCTAATAAGTGAATGTACATTCCACCAACCCAAAGGAGGCAAGGTATGAAAAGAGACAAAACCGAGGAGCTGCTTTTACGAGCCAGAGCCTATGATGGGGATGCATTTGTAGAACTCATGGAGCTTCACAAGCAATCCATGTACAAAGTAGCAAAAGCATATCTCAAACGAGAAGAGGACGTGGCCGACGCCATTTCCGAAACCATTCTCGACTGCTTCGAGCATCTGGAAAGCTTGCGAGAACCTTGTTATTTCGGAACCTGGATCGTCCGGATTCTGATCAATAACTGCAACAATATAAGAAAATCCAACAGCCGCACAGAATACACCGATCAGATCGAGGCTCTCTCCACCGGCCAAAAAACCGACGAAAGAACCAGAGCCTTTCTGGACTACTTAGAGCCCTTAGAGGAGGAAGATCGGCTCATCATGATTCTGTACTACGCCTGGGGTTTTCGAACCAGAGAAATCGCAGAAATCCTTCATATAAAGGAAGCAACCATAAAATCCAGAATGCAGCGCGGCAGACAAAAGATCAAGCAGGCATTTTTCCCAATGGTAGTGTAGAGGAGGCAAACATTATGAGCGAAGACAGAAAAAGATTAGAAGAACAGGTATTAAATCAAACCCTTCCCATTCCCGAAATAACCGAGACAAAGATCCAGGCCGCCTACGATATCGTCCGGGCCAAGAGCCGCCAGCAGGCAAAGGTACAGCCCATCCGTAAGCGCTCCCTGCGTCATGTCTGGGCCGCCGGCCTGGCTGCAGCCCTCATCGCCGTCTCCGGCTTAGGCGTCATGGCATCTATGGGATACTTTACAAAGAACGTCCAGGAGGAAGGCAATCAGGTATCCTACTCCTTTGAATTAAACTACGAGCTAAAGCCCGTAGAAGTACAGGCAGAGCCCACCTATCTCCCGAACGGTATGAAGCTCCAGGAGGAAGGCAAATACTGCGCCGACGACAACTACGGCCACGGCATCTCCATCATGCCCATGAATATGGTAAATATCGACTCCCAGAGAGAGCAAATGGACTTCACCCACGTGGAAAAGGTAGAAAAAACCACCATCCAGAACATGGAAGCCCACATCATCACCTATCAGGAGCGAGACAAATATCTAAGCGGCGAGGATCTCTTCCTCTTCAATCCCGAGCAGGGCTACGTAATCCGCATTTACGGCGACTACGAGGTTCCGGTTGACGAAGTCATAAAGGTAGCCGAAGGCCTTCAGATCACCGTATCGGAAAATGCAGACCTGGCCTACGATCTGACTCCCGAAGAGCAGCAGAAGCAGGCCGCCCAGGATACCGAAGACGCCCAGTGGCAGGCACAGGTAGAAAAGGGCGTCACCACCGATGAGATCACCAAAGTAGGCGAAGCCCTGAAATGCGAATTTTTCGGAACCAGCTATACCGTAAAAGAGGCAAAGATTTACGACAGCCTCTACGACGTTCCCGGCTATACCGACCAGGGCGTCTACGATATGGAACGGCTGAGCCCCTGGCTGAATGCAGACGGAACCCACAAGTCCTACCAGCGCATGCACCTTGACCAGGAAGGAGAGGTTCTGGCAGAGGAAACAGCGACGCCAAAATTCCTGGCCGTACAGGTAAGCGCACAGCAGTACATGGGCTACGACGAATTTCCAGACGGAGGAACCTGGGACTCCACAGCCCTCGACGCATCCCTGGTCTATGTAGAAAAACGCGCAGACGGAACCTGGAACTTCAAGAAGGATACCTATGAGGCCGTACCCAGCGAGCGGTACGAGCTCCAGATGGACGATTCCGCCTTCTACTTAAGCCAGCCCGAGAACCGAAGCGGCGAAGAACGGCTTCACTCCTTCTTCTACCGCTCCATGGAAAAGGGCGAAACAATAGAATACACCCTGATCTTCGCAGTGGACGCAGATCAGATGCCGGAAGGCAGCCTTGCGAACATCGTTCTTCAGTTCAACGGCACCGGCAATGACCCCACAAATCCCATGTGGAGCGCCCTCCAGGAAATGAACTAAGCCAAGCAAAAAAATATATCCCAAAACAACAGCGGGGAGATGTAACATCCATCGGTTACATCTCCCCGCTGCTTTGAGCCATCTTTTCTGAAAGCTCTTCTTATGTAAAAGGCTTTCGCCTGTTGTTGTTTGCCGAAGCTGGTCAGCACCCATAAGCACCGGCAGCTCCTTTTTTTGTTACTACTATCTTATCGAATCTTTATGACAAATATGTGTCTGAATTCTGAAAAAAGAGTGAGAAGATTCTAAACTATTTCTAAATTTTATCATACCGGATTTTAGGCAAAAAAAGAAAGCTGGAAAAGAGACTTGAACTCTCGACCCCTTCATTACGAGTGAAGTGCTCTACCGACTGAGCTATTCCAGCTTGCGTTCATCAGCATTTGATATTATAATCGAAAAAGAGGATTTTGTAAAGGGGTAAATGAAAATGAATTTAAAAGATTTAAGGCCCACAGGTGGCGCACTGCTGCTTGCGCTCTTCTGCCTTCTTCTCGCAGGCTGTACCGAAAAGGAAGGCGAGGCAAGCTTCCCTCTCTGTCAGGGAGGAACCGTCAAAACAAAGGAAGTGGGACAGGCCGTCTTACAGGAAATCGAACAGCAAAAGGCCGAGGCCGAGCAAAAAGCCGCAGAAGAAGCTGCCCTTGCCAGGGAGGAAGCCCTCCAAAAGGAGCTTGAGGAGGCAAGTCTTAAGGAGGAAGCCAGTAAGGCCGCAGCCGGCAGCTATCTGGTGGCCATCGATCCGGGGCATCAGGCAAAGGGCAACTCGGAAAAGGAGCCCATAGGGCCGGGCGCCTTAGAGATGAAAGCAAAGGTGGCCGGCGGAACCTCCGGTGCCGCCAGCGGCTTAAGAGAATATGAACTTACCCTCCAGGTAGCGCTAAAGCTAAAGGAAGAGCTAACGAACCGGGGCTACGAAGTGCTGATGATCCGAGAAAGCAACGACGTGAACATCAGCAATGCCGAGCGGGCCCAGACGGCCAACGACGCCCAGGCGGACGCCTTTATCCGCATCCACGCAGACGGATCGGAAAATCCTTCGGCCAGCGGCATTATGACCATCTGCCCCACAGCCTCCAATCCCTATACCCCCGGCATTTATACGGAAAGCCGGGCCCTGTCCGATGCCGTGCTAGAGCATATGGTAAGCATGACGGGGGCCAAGGCCCGAAAGGTCTGGGAGACGGATACCATGAGCGGCATCAACTGGTGCCAGGTGCCGGTCACCATTGTGGAGATGGGCTTTATGACCAATCCCGATGAGGATCTGAAAATGGCCTCCGAGGATTATCAAAAAAAGCTCGCCCAGGGCATGGCTGACGGCCTGGACGAGTTCTTCGGCATTTCAAACGGCTCTAGCGAACCGTAATCTGACACATTTTCATGGCATTTAATGCATTTTCATGACTTTCCGGCGTGACACCCGCACAGCAGGAGGCTGTCACGCTGACGGGAAGCTCCGAGAAAAAGGCCTTGAGAATCATGGCATTGGATATCACACAGATATCCGTGCACAGGCCAATCAGCTCCACGCTTGCAAGCCCCTCCGGATAGCGCTCCTTCAAAAATTCCGGCAGCTTACTGGCTCCAAAGGTGATCTTGTCCAGCACCGGAGAGCGCCGAGCCTCACAGAGAGCTTTCAGCTCCTTTCGAAGCTCCCAGCCGTGGGTTCCCTTGATACAGTGGGGAACCGGCAGATTTCTTCCCTCCTGGGTCTTAAGGTAATCCTCAAAATGCGTATCCCTGGTATAGAGGACCTCCCCCTCAAACTCCTCAATGCGCCTGATCACATTCGGAACAATGGCAGCCGCCTCCTTCGTACCAAGAGCGCCGTCAATAAAATCATTTTGCATGTCTATAACAAGAAGCAGATCTTTCATGTGAATCCCTCCCAATGTTTTGATGGGTTTATTTTATCATATCTTGAGGGAAGCCGCACTACTTTTTGCTCCTTCATCCATTTCTCTGTTCCCCCTCGGATCCGATTCCTATTTTTTCGCATACTTTCTGGAAATGGTACTCAAAGCCACTGCCAGCAGTATAATCGCTCCCTGAAACAGGTACTGAGCATAAGTGGCGATTCCCAGGATAGAAAGTCCGTTAAAGCCAAGCTGAATGATCAACACCCCTATCAGGGTGCCGATGATGTGAAACTCCCCATCCTTTAAGGTGGCAGAGCCTACATATACACAGGCAAAGGAGTTCATCATATAGGCATCGCCTGCCGAGCTGGTCCCCGTACCCATGACAGAGGCCAGAAGCGAGCCGGTAATGGCAGAGCAGCAGCGCAGCATTGCATCCTTCGTAATCTCTGCTCCTGTCAGCTCTCCGGTCAATTTGCCCTCTGCCATTACCAGTACACGATCGCATAAGCCGGGAAGCTCCTCCAAATCCGAGGATACGATCAAAAAGCTGATGCCCTCCTCCAGGGCCATTGCCCGTATCAGCTTATAGATTTCAGACCGCGCTCCCACGTCCACCCCCTGTGTAGGCTCATCCATAATAATCAGCAAAGGCTTGCGCTTTAACCATTTTCCAATTACCACCTTCTGCTGATTTCCTCCGCTCAGATTCAAAATCTGTTCATTCACACCGCTTGTCTTGATCCGCAGCCGTTCTATGGCTTCCTGGGTTATCTGTGCGCTTTTCTTCGTTCCGATGAACGGCAGCCACCTGTTGATACGAAGAACATGCAGAGCAGGCAGATTCACATTAAAGTTCAGGGTCTGATTGGTGATCAGTCCCTCCCCCCGCCGATCCTCAGGGACAAGAACAATGCCGGCCTTCACCGCATCCTGAGGAGACCGGGGCGCATAAGCCTGCCCCTGAAAGGAAAAGGAACCGGATTTCACCTTATTGGCGCCGAAAATACTTAAGACCGTTTCCGTTCTTCCGGCGCCCACCAGTCCGGTAAGTCCCAAAACCTCTCCCTTTTTCAGCCGGAAGCTGACTCCCTTGACCTTTTTTTCATCCCTAAGATCCTTGACCTCAAGAAGGGTGTCCGCATTCTGAAACTTATATTCTATGGCATCCAGGACCTCTACCTTATGGCCTGCAATGGCTGTGATAATCTCTTCCTTGGCAAGCTTCCCCGTGGCCTCATGGAGGACCTTCTTCCCGTCCTTAAAGACCGTGATCTCATCGCACAGGGCGATCACCTCGTCCAGGCGGTGGGAAACATAGATTACCCCGATTCCCCGTCTGGTCAAATCCCGCACAATGGAAAACAAGGTCTCCACCTCAGTCTCCGACAGGGCTGCCGTAGGCTCATCCATAGCAATAAATCTCACGTCCTGATACAAAGCCTTTGCAATGGCAATCAGCCACTGCTCCGCAACGCTTAGATCCCGAAGGGAGGTGTAGGGCGATTTTTTGAATCCCACAATGTCCAGTACAGGCTGCAGCTTTTTCACGGTGGCATTCCAGTCAATGAGTCCCGCCCGCTTTTCCTTGGGAAGTCCAAGGGTTAAATTCTCCGCCACATTAAAATGAGGCACCAGGTGCAGCTCCTGGTGAATAAAACTCAGGCCATAAGCTGCGGCAACGCTTGGATCGTCAATGAAAACCTCTTTCCCGTCTATCAAAATCCTTCCGCCATCCGGCTGATAAGCTCCTGCCAGCACCTTAATCAACGTGGACTTACCGGCGCCGTTGGCGCCGATCAGTCCATGTACCTTCCCTGCCGCAATCTCAATGCTCACATGATCGAGGGCTTTTACCCCAGCGAATGACTTTGTAATTTCTTCCATGGAAATCGTCATTCCATTTTTCATTCTTTTTCACTCCGTTTTCTGTTCGCATCCTGTACATTACTGTACATTCTCGATGACTTCCGGATGCTCGGCAATAAAGTCCTCTATATTATCCGCCGTAATTACGGCAGCAGGCATTTCATACGCTCCCTGCTCAAACCCTTCTTTGTCGGCCAGGATTTTTTCAATGGCCTCAATGGCTGCCAGGCCCTCGCCATAGCAATCCTCCCAGGAGGTCGCCGTCATAAAACCGTCGCGAATCGAATTCAGCGCATCTGCATTTCCGTTCTGTCCATATACCTTCACATCGTCACGACTCATCTGCTTCAATGCAGAAATAGCGCCCAATGCCGGATCGTCCCAGGAGCCCCAGATTGCATAATTTGCATCCCCCGCCGGCCTGGATGCCAGCCATGCCGTCGCATAATCCATGCCGTCCTGAAGATAACCGGGAATGTCCACCTCTTCCTTGGTTACCTTGATATTGGGATAATCCTTGAGAATTCCGTCAAACACATCCTCCCGGTCTCTTGCCACCTGTCCGCCGTGGTAGGTCAATGCCAGGATCTCGCCCTCGCCTCCCATATCCTCACACATAAGCTTAATGACCTCTGTAGCCGTGGGTCCGCCTGAGCCATTGGTAAACCACACACCGTCTGCCAGGCCGCCTCCCCAGGTAAGCACCGGAATCTTGGCATCCTTTGCCGCCATAAGCCCTGTTGCCAGGGAGGTTGCCGGAAATACCATATCAATAATCACATCAGCACCCCTGGAAATAAAATTGGAAAAAGCCGCATTTGCATCATCCGTAGAGCCATTTGCATCCAGTACGGTAACCGTCCAGCCCCGCTCTGCCGCAGCGTCATTAAGCCCCTGAATATAACGGGCATTTCCCGATTCCGTAGCAGAGATTGCCACCACGGCAATATCCAGGCCTCCATCCCCGCTTTCCTTCTCCTCTTCAGGCTTCCCCTCTGTTCCCTCTGCCGCCTGCTCCTTACTCTCCTCCTCGGGAGCGGGAGCATCCGCCTTTGTACCGCCGCAGCCGGCCAGCATACTGATTATCAAAGCCGCCGCCATCCATAAAGCAATTATTTTTTTCATATGTTTTCCCTTTCTTTTTACGTTTATATAGACTTGAGGCGCCTCAAGATCCTATCAAAACAGACCCGTCCAAAATTTAAACCCTGCATTCACCTTAAAGAACGGATGCTTCGCCCTCCGCCAGAGCAATTTCCGCCACATGAAGTCCGTCCTCATACTGTTTGGAGGGATAGCGTGTCCAATTATCTGTCTCATGACCAATGATCACTCTGTTCAAATCCCCTCCTGCCACACAAAGAATCTTCTCATAGGATTTTGTGATATGATAAGGAGAGCCCACCATCAGGCCTACCGGCACAAAAACCCCGTCCCCGTTTAATCCTGTAAGGTTCTCCCTCACATAAGCCACATCCCCCACATTCTGCCAGACACCGTCCGGGTTGCGGACCACCACAATCTGTGACGCAAAGGTATGTCCCTCCATGGCAGGATATAAATCAATATCCGGCAGAACATCCTTTACCTCTCCGTCCACCAATACCATGCGCCCCTCCTCAATCAAATGCAGAGCCTCATAAATATTCTCTGATTTGAGAGCCATCTGCGGAGCCCGGAACTTCTTTTCCCGGGTCATAGCCCAGACCCATCCCAGAATCTCCTTTTCCTGAATGACAAAGCGGGCATTGGGAAAAGCCTTCAAATTGTCCATATGATCATAATGAGCATGCGTCAAAAGTACGGTGTCCACTTCCTCCGGCCGCACTCCCACCTTTGCAAGAATCTTATGCGGCGGCTGCCAACCGGTCACACAGTCGCGCTCATGCATTTTCCGGGTAACAGGACTCTCCCCGTCCGTTCCCACATCCACCAGGATTGTATGGCCGTTGCCCTTTAAAAGCATATACGTAAAGGCCAGCTCCCGGCATCCCTTATTGTGCTGTCCGCTTAACACACTTCCAATCGCCTGCGTAGGTACATGTGCATACTCCAAAAGCCAAATTGAATACATAAATCTACCATCCTTTCTATTTTTAAAATCAAACTCCTTGTACTAAGTTAAGCCCTGAAAACCTTACGAAGGCTCCGGGCAAGAACCGCCACCCCTCACCGGGGCGGCCCTCCTCCCCTGCGCCGGTAGTCTTTGCAGGCTTAACTTAACAACATTGGCCTTTCTACTCATTTAATCTCCTAACAGAGGTGCGCTCCACCAAAGTTGTAGGAACAATGACAATATCCTCCTTTACCTCATGCCCCTCCATAGCCGTCAAAAGCTTGCAGGCCGCCGTCTGTCCGATTTTCCTCCGCTGCTGATGCATGGTGGTAAGCTGCGGATGAATCAGAGAAGATTTCCCAAATTGTAAACGCTTACATTTCACTTTTCAAGGAGTTACAACAGGAGGCGTCGCAAAATAAGGCAGCAGCCATTTCCGATATCCAGTGTCCGGCTGTTCTCGTACATGCTGTCTGATATGTGCGGATATTGCCTAAGCAATGTCCGTACAGAGCAGACAGCATGTACGAGAACCGTCCGAACACCGGATATGGAAATGGCTGCTGCCTTATTTTGCGACGCCTCCGCCCCACACCCCATACGAATCAGCCACCAATCCCTCTTCTACATCAGCATATTAATCAAAAAACTCCCCCCGCTCTCTTCCCCCTGCTCCGGCTCTTTGCCCGCCACCTGACCCTGGCGTTCCATAGCCTTCTGCAGCATAGCCTTTACCTTCCGCACCTCATTTTCATCACACATCCCCTCCTGAAGCCCCGCCTCACAGTCAGAAAGATCCTTCTTTAAAAGGCTGATAACCACCTGCACCTGAGAGGGAGTTTTGGCGGACGAAAGCTGTCTTGCGCGCTTTTCCTGGTTAAAGGCCACTTTACCGGACCGTTCCTCTGTATCTGCCTCTCCGTTGCCGTCCGGCTGCTCCAGGGTAAGCCGATCCTCCCTGGGCTCTCTCTCCTCTTTCACTGCCTCCGATTTCCCCTCCAGAATGGAGGCAATCTTCTCACCGGCAAAGATCTCATCCAGCATATCGGTTGGAATCGGATCTCCTGCCTTCCAGTCGGGAAGCTTTTCCCGAATGCCGTTTATCACCTCTCTGGACAGCTCCAGACGAAGCTGCCCCAGGGTCCAGGCCGCAGACAGCCGGTCCTCCTTGTCCAGGGTCTTATAATACTCATTCAGCCCCCGGGCATAGGCCTCCTCCTCCGCATCATTTCCTCCTGACATACCATTATACTTATAGTAAGCCCGCTTGGTATCCTCCAATACATGAGTTTTCATCTCATCCGACACATCAACAATCTTTTTATAGTCGCTTCTTCCCGTGACACACATCCCCTCCACACCATAGGAATTTTTAAAATGTCCGGAATACAGATCCTCAATGGTATTACGATAATATCCCATCTCTTTCTCCCCTTTCTTTGCCTGTCTCATTCCTGTCCATCCTCATCCGAAGATGGATTCTTCAGCATCACAGCTAAAATAAAGACCCCGTCTCGAGCACTCCAGTCCACGGCCCCCTGATAGCTCTCTGCAATGCGCTTCATATTGGGCATTCCGATACCGTGAAGCTCCCTCTCCTGCTTATCTGTCGCCGGAAACTCCGCCCCAGGCTTTCGGATCACCCTTCCGTCAAAGCTGTTTTCCACCCTGAGAAACAAAAGCTCTCCCCTCTGAAAAGAAATCAGCCGAATAAAAAGCTCGGCCTCCGGCTCCTGACAACGGAGCTTCACACAAGCCGCAAAGGCATTGTCCAGAGCATTTCCCAAAAGAATCCCCAGATCATAGCTTCGCACCCGCACCGTACTTGGAAGAATCAGCCGCTGTACATCCAGCTCAAGCCCCGGCAAGATCTCCTGGGCCTCCCGGAATTTTCGAGAAAGAAGAGCATCCACCACCTGATTCCCTGTGTGAAAGGGAAGCTCCAGCTCCTCCATGGTCTGGCCAAGAGCCCCCAGATACTCCTGAAGCTCCCTGCTTTCCCGGGGATTTTCCTGTTCCGCAAGACTTCCGATAACGGAAAGGATATTTTTCATATCATGCCGTATATTCTTCCTGTCAGAATAGAGCCGCTCCTGTTCCCGCATATGGGTCTGCATCTCCTCCACCTGCTTTTCCAGAAGCATCCGGCTGTTCTTCTCTCTGCCCAAGTTCAGCAGCTCCCGGCGAGCGCGGACTCCCTGAAGAATAGAGAGCAGAGACAAAAGAAGAATCGCCGGAAGCAGAAGCGCAAGAGGCGGATATTTCTGGTACAGAAGAACAGGGATATCCTCTTCCACGGTAATCATAATGACGCGAAGCAGAATACACAGGACAAGACCCGCAAGGGCCGGCAGAAGGATAAATTGCAGCTCCGCCCGCCCCGTAGGCACATCCTTTTCCCCAAAATCAGTCACAATCCGTCCAAGAGCCAGGCCCATAAGCACAAGCACAAGAGCCACCCGAAGGGCCTGTATCCCTACCGTAGTCAGATCCATCGCCGCATTCCATCCGGGAGTGAGTGCAAGCGTCCCTCTCCTTCCCAGCCATTCCCACAGGGCAAACGCCAGATTCACAGGCTTATCCAGGAGAATCACCCCCGTATAGACGCTGATATCCAAAATAGCCTGAAAGGCTGCTGTGAGAAACAGGGTGATGCCTCTAAAGGCCCTGTAAAAACAAAGGACGAGAACCACGAGAAGCAGCAGTAAGACAAGCTCCTTTCCCAGCATCAGAATTCCAGTGTATTTTGAGGGCCAAAGACAATTAAGCCCTTTGCGGGCCACCCCGTAGGAGACCGCCGCCCACAGGCCTGTAAAGCGTTCCTTCCCTCTGGGCTCCAGGAAGCTTCCGAAAAAGTATTGAAAGTAATACCCCTGCACCAGCACAAGCGCCATATCCAGAAGCCAGAAGGTGATTCTTATGGTGCTAGACACTTAACACGCCTCCGTTCTGCAGATACCACATATAGGTCTTTACAAATTCTCCATGCTTTTTCCTGGCCAGATACACCCTGGCTCCCCCTGCAAGGGTAATGCTGTCCGCATCGTATTCGCTGATAAAGGCCATATTTACCAGGTATCCCCTGTGGCAGCGGTAAAAGCTCTCTCCAAGCTGCGCCTCAAGCCTGTTCATGGAGCCGTAAATAGTGAAGGTCTCCTTCAAGGTATGAATATCCACCTTCTTTCCCCGGCTCTCAATGTAAAGAATGTCTCCCTGGGGAACGGTCTTATTTCTGGTGCGAATGAACAGCCGTTCCTGCTGCCGGCTGCTTCTGCGTCTCTTTGCTTCCTCCAGGGCTTCCTGCAATACCCGGCTGAATTTTGCCTCCTCGAGGGGCTTTATCAGATAATGAAAGGCCGACACATCAAAGGCCTCCAGCGCATATTCCTTTGCACCGGTGACAAAGATGAGCACGGCGTCGGGCTGCATCCCGCGATAGGCCCTTGCAGCCTCCATGCCGCTCATTCCCTCCATCCGAATGTCCAGGTATACCAGATCAAAGGATACTCCTGCTGCCAGGAAGGACTGGCCGGAGGTGTAGACGGTAATCTCGTGATCCGGCCGGCTTTTTCGGATCCAGGCTTTTATTTGTTCACAGATGACTGTCTCGTCATCCACAACTGCTATGCGCAAACGCTTCACCTCATTCGGAATTTTGGATGCTCCGGAAAGCATCTTTTGCGGATGTCTTCCAGGTATACTTATATATCGGCATAAGGAAGAGATTATTTGGGACTTTGGAATGAAAAAGAGGGTTTTGTGGAATGAAAAACAGCTTTCTTCTCCCTCCCCAAAAACACCAGGGTAACCAAAAGCGTCACAAACTCCGTCACCGGCGCAGCCATCCACACGCCGGTCATTCCAAAGAGAACCGGAAGGGTGAAAATACAGATCAGAAGAAGCCCCAGCCCTCTTAAAAACGAGATAACCGCCGATTCCAAAGCCCTTCCCGTGGCCGTAAAGTAAAAGGAGGTAATGGCATTGATCCCTGCAAAAAGGAAGGAGCTTGTGAAAATCATCATCCCCGATTGTATCATTCCCTCTATCTGCTGATTTCGCACAAACAGACTTCCATACCGGCCCGAAGCCGCTGACATTGCAAGGAATACCGCCGCACCTGCAGCGAGCACATACCGGTTGGTCCGCCTCCGAAGCTCCCTCGCCAGCCGATACTCTTTGGCCCCGTAGGCGAAGCTTATCAGCGGACTGACTCCCTGTCCAAAGCCTACCACAAGCATACTAAAGCCATAGGCTGCATAGCCGGCAATGGTAAAGGCCGTCACACCGTCCACACCGATGTTTCTCATAATCACGAAATTATAGGCAAACATGGCGATTCCTATGGACATCTCTCCAATGAATTCCGAGCTTCCGTTTAAAATGCCTTTTCGGAAAAGCCTTCCCGAAAAGTGGAAGGCGCCCAGATGGTAAATGTGAGCCCTTTTTTGAAAATATTGCAAAATACAGGCCAGGGAAGCCAGGGCGGACAAAAGAGAGGCAGCCGCAATCCCTCCCGCACCCCAGGCGAGACAGCCAGAAAACAGGTAATCCAGCGCCACATTCAAAAGGGCATTGAGAATTGTCACCTTTAGAAAATAGTCCGGATTCCCCTCGCCCCGGATAAACATACCAAAGGAGGAATTTACCACCATCACCGGAAGCTCCAGCAGCATCAGCCAATAATATTCCCGGAAATACCGGTTTACCTGTCCCTCTGCCCTTAGAAGGGAAAGCATGGGAGAAAAACAAAAAAGCATCACACAGCTTAAAAGGACGGAGGCTGCTATGACAGTGGCAATTGTCTGGCGAAAGATTTGATTGCCGGTCTCCCCCTCGCCGCCTCCAAGGGCCATTCCCGCCATAGCTACGCCGCCTATAGAGATCATCAGGCCCACGCCGAGATACAGATACACAATCGGCAGCCCCAGGTTGACTGCCGCAATTCCCTCCTTCCCCACATAATTTCCCATGAAAAAGCCGTCTGCAATGGTGATAAATGCCGTGAGCAGCATGGAAATAATGGCCGGGACGGAAAATTTGAGGATCATGCCTGCCTGATTTTGCCGGATTTCTTCTACATTCATAATAAACTCCTTTCTGCAAACAGTAATACCGCCGTCTGAGGGAACGCCATATGGTCCTGTCAGATGACGGTATTCATTATAAAAGGATGGTAAATTATAAACTTCTGAATTCTTGCTCTCTTCCTTCCCTGCAAAAGCTTATTTTATGGGAAGGCAGATATCCAGCTCCATATACTTGGTATCAGTGTCTACCATGTGGTAGATGTCAAACATACTTCTCTTCGCGTCCAGCTCATATGAGGTCCGGGGCAGCCACACCAGGAAAATGGTCTGGTAGGCCGCATATATATGCTTTGCGTGGCCTTTAAAATGGTACACGGCACAGGGGCCGCCTTTAAGAAGCACCGTATTTTCCAGGGGACAATCCTCTTCCACGGTCATGCAGATATCAAAAAGGCAATTTTTGGAAGCGGTTACGGCCGGATCGTCATAGGTCCGCTCCAGAAGCCTTGTTTCCTCTGTAAGGTATGCCTCATATTTTGCCAGAAATTCATCCCAGGCCTTGTGGATTCCCTCATAGCTGCCAAACCGCCTCTCATAAATCACAGGATAGTCAGGAAGCACTTCCTTTGTAATGTTTGAATTGCACTCTTCAAAGCTCTCTACGCTCCACTTCTCCTTGTGGAAAAAGGGATGTCTTACGGAATCGCAGGAAATACTTCTGCGAAAGGCAACGGGCGCCACCTGGTAGTGCTGCCGAAAGGCTGTGCTGTAGTTGGAAGAGCTGTAGCCATAATCGGCCCCGATTTCGGTGATAGGGCGGTTTTGCTCTACCTTTAGGCGAAAGGCGCTCTGTTCCAGCCTCACTCTTTTGATAAAGCTATGGACGCTCTCTCCTGTCTGAGATTTAAAGAGCCGGCAGAAATAATATTTGGAAAAATGGCAGTAGGCCGCTACTTCCTCCAAGGTTACATCTTCAATGTGCAGCAAAATATAGTCAATGGCCCGGTTGATATGCTCGTTGGTAATCATTCTTTGTCCTTCCAATACCACCATTTCAGCTTTTCCGGATCATGCTGCTCATGCTCTGCAAAATACACGGCGCAGCGGAACACATAAAGAACGCACCTGTCATCCTGGAAGCCCTTTTTCAGGCAGTTCAGATGGTACAGCTCTTCCGGATCTCTTCCCTTTAGATCGGCAATGCATCGGATGCCGATGTTATTGAGGTGCTGTTCCATATTTGCGCCTATTCCGGGGATTCTCTGAAGATCTCCGGATGAGGCTTTCTGCTTTTTTGACTTTGTTTTCTCTGACATTTCTTCTTTAAGTTCTCCTTTGCCTTAAATGCTTCATCTATTGTATCATAATATACCACCTTTTCTGACTGTTTTTGTCCTCCTTCTATTAAAAATGATAAAAAAAATTAATTTTTTTTCAAAAAGTGTACGATTTTCTTCTTCTTGATCGTATTCTTTTTACCACATAAAGCTAACTCTTCCTTTGCTTGTCACAAAAATCGGGTTTTTCAAAGTGCAGAAGAAAATTTGACTTTGTGGGAGCTATGACAGTGCCCCACTCATTGTCGGAAAATATGAAAGGGGAAAATAAAATATGAAAAAACGAATTCAGATCCTGCTTTACTCCGTCGGTATTTACCGGCATTACTATGGCTACAATTACTTTCAAATGGCAATTCTTCTTGCAGTGGAAAACCCGGAACGTCTTCAGAGTATCCGAAAGGAAATTTATTTTCCCATTGCAAAAGAATATCAGACTACCATTGCAAATGTGGAACGGAATCTCCGCACGGTTCGGGATGCTCTCGTTAAAGCAGGAGGTCTGGAAGCTTTGGAAGCGCTGACCGGATGTCCCCTGCCGAATGGCAAAAAGCCTTATCCTAAGGATTTGATCTGTATTTTTGTTGATTATTTGAGTGAATGACGGGGGACGGGAACAGCCCCAAAAGGAACCGGCAGGCTTTTCCATATCCGTGTTCGGACGGTTCCTTTTGGGGCTGTTTCCTGTTTTCGACAGTCGAAGATGTTTCTGGGGATTATTTTGTAAACCAGTCTTTCATGGTTTGAAGTACTTTTTTGAGCTCTTCTTCTGAGATTATGTAGGGGACCATGGCATAGAGGTATTTGAGGAAGGGGCGGCTGAACACGCCCCGCTCATAGGCAAATTGCTGATAGCCGGCCAGTGTCTTGGCTTCTTTTACTTCTATGCAGACGCAGCCGCCTAGGATTCGGACCTCTTCTATGCGGGGATCGGTAAAGCCCTCCAGTTCTCTGCGGGTGATCGCTTCTATGCGGTGGATTTTCTCCATGTAATTTTGGGTTTCGAAGAGCTCTATGGATTTTAGAGCTACGCTGCAGGCCAGGGCGTTTCCCATAAAGGTGGGGCCGTGCATCAGGGCATGCTCTGGGTTGTCGTCATAGAAGCCGCGGAATACTTTTTCATTGGCAACTGTCGCCGCGTGGCCGATGTAGCCTCCTGTCAGGGCCTTTCCAAGGACCAGAATGTCCGGAAGAACCAGATCTGCCACAAAGCGGTGGCCGGTGCGGCCAAAGCCGGTGGCTACCTCGTCGAAGATGAGCAGGACTTTGTACTGATCGCAGAGCTCTCGGGCTCTCTTTAAAAAGGAGATATCATACATGCGCATTCCGCCGGCTCCCTGGAGCAGGGGTTCTACCAGAAGGCAGTTCAGACGCCGGTGATATTTCTCAAATGCTTTCTCAAGAGCGCTGATTTGTGTGGGGATATGTTCCACATATTTGCTGGGGCCGTATGCGTTCAGAACAAAGTGGTAGTCTTCATCGTCTCCGGCTTCCATGGTCTTAAAGGTGTCGCCGTGATAGGCGTGATTCAGGGCAAGAATCATGGTTCGTTGTTCGTCTCCCTGGTTCATATAATATTGCAGCGCCATTTTCAGCGCCACCTCCACGGCTACGCTGCCGGAGTCTGAGAAGAATGAGTAGTTCAGATCTCCGGGAAGAAAATCCTTCAGCTTTTCCGCCAGTCTTTGAACCGGTTCATGGGTGAGGCCTCCCAGCATTACATGGGAAAACTTTTCCACCTGGGATATTATGGCCTGATTCAGCTCCTGGTGCTTATAGCCGTGAATGACGCTCCACCAGGAGGATACGGAGTCTATGAGCTTCTGATCCTCTGTATACAGATAGACGCCTTGTGCGTCTATGATTTTATATGGGGCTTTCATGGTCTTCATTTGTTCATATGGGTACCATATCATGGCGATTCTCCTATTCCAGTTCCGCAATCTCCTTTCTGTACACCTTTCCCTAAATCAATTTCCAGCCACAAATCCATGTGTCTGTAAATCGATTTGTGCACGGAAAGGAGATTGCTGTCTCCAGCTCCGCAATACTTGACTTTACTCGTACAACGATTTCAGGGCTTTCGGGGAAATGTCAAGCTCTGTGTCTCCTTCCCGGACACAGGCTACTACCTTTGCGCCGGTCAGGTGCTCACACATCTTCCGATTGTCCTCTTGCATCACGTCTCCCGGTATAAAATGATTAAAAACAATTCCTTTTAAGGGGATGCCCTGCTCTTTCATATAAAATGCGGTCAGGCCTACGCTGTTGATGGTGCCAAGGCCGGCGTCTGCAACCAGTAGACAGCCTGCACCGCAGGCCTTGATCACATCGGGAAGCCAGAGTTCCTCCTCATCGAAGGAAAGGGGGCACAAAATGCCTCCGGATCCCTCCAGGGTAATGTATTCATAGCTGTCGGAGGCTTTTCGGAAGCCCTCGAGCACAGCTTTCATTTGAACAGGGTTTCCCTCTATTCTGGAGGCAAGGTGGGGGGAAACGGCCGCCTCATAGATGTAAGGGCACATTTCCTCTAAGGGCTGGCTGATTTTGGACGTCTCTTTTACAAAGAGGGCATCGCCCGGTATCAGCCGTCCGTCTGCTCCCCGCTCATTTCCGCTCATGGCAGCCTTATAATAGGCGGCCGCACTTCCGCTTTCTCTCAGCTTTTTCACAATCAGGCCGGAAACATAGGTCTTTCCCATGTCTGTCCCCGTCCCTATGACAAACAATGCTTTACTCACTTCCATACCTCACTTCATATCCCAGCTCTTCTAAGAGCTTCCTGTCCGTCTCCACTGTTATGCCTGCCGTAGTCAGCATATCTCCGGAAATTGCCGCATTTGCCCCGGACAAAAAGCAGCTCCTTCCCTTGTCCCGAAGAAGTCCTCTTCCTCCTGCCAGACGGATGGAGGCCTTGGGAAGAATGAAACGATATACGGCCACTATCCGGCACAGATCCTCCGGCATCAGCCTCCGGTTTTTCTCAAAGGGGGTCCCGGGAATGGGATTCAGAAGATTCACGGGGACACTTTGAATTCCAAGCTCCCGCAGTGTTAAGGCCATATCGATGCGATCCTCCGGCGTCTCTCCAAGCCCCATAATGCCGCCGCTGCACACGGAAAGTCCGGCTGCCTTGGCTGCGCGGATTGCCTCCAGCTTGTCGTCAAAGGTATGAGTGGTACATACATTGGGGAAATTGCGGCGGGAGGTTTCCAGGTTGTTGTGGACTCGTGTCACTCCGGCCTCCTTAAGCCTCCTGTATTGCTCCTCCTTCAAAAGACCAAAGGAAATGCATACGGAAATATTGGTTTCCCCCCGAATCTGTCTCACCGCGTCACACATCCTGGCCACTTCTTCCTCAGACAGCCTTCGCCCGGAGGTCACAATGGAATAGCGGAGCACGCCCTGCTCTGCATTTTTTCTGGCCTGCTCCAGAATTTCTTCTGCCGGAAGCAGCGGATACTCTTCGGCGCCTGTGTGGTTGTGCACCGACTGAGCGCAAAAACGGCAGTTTTCCGAGCAGCGGCCGCTCTTTCCGTTGATGATGGTGCACAGATCAAATCCGTTGGAACAGAAATGCGCCCTAATTTCATTCGCCTTGCCGCACACCTCCCCAAAGGGCTGTCCGTAGAGCCAGAGAGCCTCCTCTCTGGTAATCTCTTTTCCCTCTATTACCTCGTTTCCCAAGCTTTCCACATTCATCCTTATAATCTCCCTTCTTTCATCAAAGGAATTAATCTCTTTCCAAGAATAGCGCCCAAAATGCATAGAACGATATCGCCGGGAACTACCAGAAGAAAGCAGTACAGAAACAGCGGCCAAAGTCCGATGGGGCTGTTTAAATAAAAGTTGCTAATCAGATAATAATACACCATTCCAAAAAGATACACGATTCCAAGGCCTATAAAATTGGCGCCAAGCAGAAGCTTGTACCCCGGCCTGTTTGTCCGGTTGGCAATGGTTCCCGTGACAAAGGTTCCTACTACAAACCCCACGAGATAACCGAAGCTTGGCTGAAAGATATAGCCGATTCCTCCGCCCTGTGCAAACACCGGAACGCCCGCCAAGCCGAGAGCTATGTAAATACAGACGGCACAGCTGCCTCTTTTTCCCCCAAGCAAAAGCCCTGCCAGCATGGTGAACAAATACTGCAGGGTAAAGGGCACTGCCGGAACCGGTATCTTGATAAAGGCTCCCACCGAAATCAATGCCACAAACATAGCGCTTAAAACCATATTTTTTGTCTTTTCACTTCTCAAACTTCCATCCTCCTGCTTCGTCTTCTGGAAAAAACTATAGCATGTTCCCGTTTAATAGTCAACCATTTTCAAAAATAGGTTTACTATTAATCCCAAAAAGCATGCCCGCAGCCTGGACTGCAAAGTTACCCGCGCAGCCCAAGCTCCTTGGCAACTCTTTTGATCTGCTTGATAAAGCTGTCCTTTCTTCTGCGCTCTGGCAGCTCCTGATCCTGTGTGGTAGACCATCTGTAGATCTGTTCGATGCTGCCATAGCCTCTCTTAAAAAGAATCGCATATTTCATACAATTGTCTGCAGAGGGAGCATCCGACAAAATAATTTTCAATTGCTCGTCTGTCCATTTCTTCCCTTTTTCAGAGGTGTCCCTCTCATCTTCATGATCTTTTTGATAGTCCAGGAAAATCTTATGGATCAGATTTATTTTTTCCTCAAACCCAAGTCCGTCCACCTCCGTATCAAAGATCCGGTACACTTCCTGTTTAAAATCTTTTTTCTTCATAGCGATCTTTCCTTTCGTTCTTGTAGTACATTGTGCTATATTCTTTTCCCCTTGTCAAGCAAAGAAGGATGCCCCAAAACAAGCCAGGCATCCTTTCCTATGGCCGGCTTATTCTGCGGCATCCTTCGTATTGTAAAAACAAAGGATTTAATCCTCGTTTTCTTTCAGTCTGCTGCCCAGTACCCGGAAGAGCACGCCTGCTCCCAGGATTCCTGCCAGATACAGCTTTCCTGAAAACTCAGTCACCAGGGGCAGCAAAAAGCCCAATAGCGGGATGGACAGCGCCACCCTGCCGATCAGATTGTGATAGGCGATGGGAAGCATATCATTTTCCGCATTGGCGTCGCCCTTGGTGAGAAGCTCCTGGTCTTCTCTGTGATTCTCCACAGCCCGGTGGGTAATGATTGTGGTGGAATCATGGCCTCCGTAGAATACAATCACATCCCCCGCCTCGATCTCCTCCGGCTGCGCCTGCTTTGCATACACCACGCTCCCCACCGGAATGGCAGGCTCCATGCTTCCGGTGACAATGGCGTAGAGCTCATAGCCAAGAAGCCTGGGCACGGTCAGAGGCAGGCAGAGCAAAATCACCAGAACAAGCAGAGCCAGACCAAAGCCGCTGCACAGCGCCCCCATCCGGGAATGCTTCTTTTTTTCCTCTAATTGAATTCCCAATTGTCTATTTCCTCATTTACATGTTTCTTTTTCCAGAATATCACGCCCATGGCAATCAGTGCGGCCGCGGCGGATCCTCCGATCAAAATGGAAGCCACATAGACGAAGCGTCCCTCGGGATTTACGATAATCTCCCGCAGATTGGCCAGGGGTACCTCCGGCTCATCCAGATCCACCACCTCGCCGGGGCCTTGGGGCACTGCCGCATCGGGAATGGTGGTGGTTCCGCCGCCTTCATTCTCGCCGGCATCTCCCTCTGTGTTCTCTCCGGCTGCCTCTGCGTCTCCGTCTGCTCCTGCATTTCCGCCTGCGGCGCCGCCTCCGCCGGTTCCTCCGCCCGCGTTGCCCTCATTGGTAACCACGGAGACGCTGCCGGGAACCACGACGGTTTCGGTAGTCCCGGGGGTCGTGGTTGTGGTGGTTGCTCCGCCGGCCGCCCTCCGGTACACAAAGGTAAATTCATTCTTAGACTCATCGCTTACCAGGGTACGGGTCAGGTTGTAGGCCTGGGGCTCATAGCCCTCAATATACAGAAAGGCCATCACCGGCTTGTCGCCCACATTGCCGTAATAGGTCTCGCTGGGCGCCAGGGTATTGCCCGCCTCATCCCGGTAATTCACATGGTAGGCCACCATATCACCCTTGATGCCGTAGGCTACCACAAAGTCCCGATCGCTCTCCACAAGGATGGAGTTGCTCCGGACCTGGTCCACGGTATTGTTGTCCCGGCCGCTCTGGCGGATTCCCTTCACATAATACTTGCTGTCCTCGGGAAGCTGAACGAGAGCCGCCGCATTGAAGCTCACCCGATCCCGGTAGCTTAAGCCGCTAATGGTAATGCAGTCTTCGCTGCCGGTAACCGTATAGTCACAGGAAAGGGCCGACAAAGCGCCCATTCCGGAGAATTCTCCCTGGTTGCCTGCATAGAAGGTCAGGGTATAGGTATAAGCATCCTCATTTGCCGCCTGACTTTCTATGGGGGCGGCAGAAAAAAACAGACAAAGAGACAGAGCTGCAAGGAAACCTCTGCGTCGTTTATTCATGGTCCTCGCCTCCTTTACGCTTACGGCTTACCATCGCCAAGCCGAAAAATCCGATTCCGCCAAGCATGGCCAAAAGAGACCACAGCAGAATGCGGGTCTGATCTCCCGTACGCACATCATTTCCCACTGTGTAGATCTGGTTGGACTCCCGGGTGCTTCTGGCGTTGGAAGAGGTGGCCGTGTTGGTATTCCGAAGCTTCTCCACCGCAAAGTTCATCTGCAGCTTGGCAATGGTGTTCTGATACGTATTTCCATGGGTTTCCCCGTCCAGAGCCACTTTCAGAGAAATAGAGGCCTTAGCCTTGCTTGCCAGCTGATCCAGATAAAAGAAATCCTTCAGGCTGTCCGTGGCCTCGTGAAGTCCCTCTCCCGGCCCGGGTTGTGACGTCTCTCTCACCGCCCACGCTCTCGCTGCTGTAGAGGGTTTCCTCCTTGCCCTTGCTGTTCTTGTAAGTCAAAATATAAGTATAGGCGCTGCCTTCGGCCACATTCTGGCTGTCCTCCAGGCTTTGGAGCACCTTGTTGGTCATATACCAGTCCGTGGCTGCGGTATCGTTATTTTCCAGGCTGATGCCGATGGTAATACTGTCCCCGGGCTGCAAAGCCGAGATGGCGTCCGCGATATCCGAGGACTTGAAATTACTCTCCATCTTCTCGCCCGTAAAGCGCACATACCAGCCGTTTCCGCCCACATAATCCTCTGCCTGAACGCTTAAAGCGCTTCCTGCAGTCAGAAGCAGGATGAGAAACAGACCGCATAGCTTCTTTTTCATAATCCCCTACCTCCTCAGTGTCAGATTTCCGGCTGCATCCACATCTACGTCAACGCCCCAGGTACTCTTGATGGCGTCCGCCGCATTGTGGGTCTGCACGGCGTCCACATCAATCTCCAGCACAAATTCTACGCCGTCATAATCATAGGTCATGGTAATCGTTTTATAATTTCCGTTGACCGTCTCCTTTGTGGTAACCCTCTTGGCTACCTCTTTGTTGATGGACAGCTTATCCGCAAAGGCGGGGCTGAGCTCACCGGTCTTCAGGATTCCCGTGTAATAGAGAACCGTCCGCTCCTCTGTGCTGGCGCCCTCATCCAGAACCCAGCCGTTGAACGAAGAGGCTCCTCCCTCCTGGTCTGCCCAGGGATTCAGGCAAATCCACTCCGGGGAAATGTCTCTGCGCTTTGCCCGATCCTCGATGGGAATCGGGGTTTCTCCCTCTTTGGTTCCATCCACCCAATAGCGGTAGATCATCACCCGCACATACTGGTCGATGTTGCCGGTATTGCGGACACACAGCTCCTCCGCATACTGACGTCCCGGCTGAATCTCCCGGGTTCCTTCCTTCCCGCTTATCTGGTCATCCAGCATATGGGTCAAGAGAGCGCTGCCGCCCTCATACCACTCGTCATCCTTCTGGGTATAATTCCTCCAGCTGATATCGTTCCCGTTCTCCACCAGAGTTACGCCGATGTCGAACATCCGAAGCTCTGCGGAATAGTTTTCACTGTAATAGGTCAGCGCCGCCTGGCTGCTTCCGGCCACGCTTCCAAGAAGGAGCAAGATAGCCGCCACAAAGAGAAATCCTGTGGTATAGGCGCCCTTGGATCTCATCTTCTTTTTCTTCTTTTTCATGATCCGGCCCCTCCTCTCTCTTCAGACTTTATGGACAGCTCCCAGTCTGCATAAGGAGTGCCGTCCTCCCGGTAAAGCACCAGCGTGCTCTCCTGAACAACGACCACATTGAAATTATCAATCTTCTGATCCATCATTTCCCTGGTCACATCAATCTTCACGGACAGGACATTGGTCTTCTCTCCCGGCTTTAAAATAGCCTCGTAATACCACCAGCCGTCGCCGTCCTTTCTCCAGTGGCTGCCGCCGCCCTCGGGCACAATCTCCCTCTCCGTAAGCTGAAGCAGGCTTCCCGCATAGATCCGGGCCCGCACAAAGCAGTCGGTCTCTCCCGTATTTTCAATCTGAATCTGCTTGGTCTGCCGCTCTATGGTCTCCTCGATCTCCGACCGGGGGCCAAGGGCCAGACGGGCGCTTCCCCTTGTGGTGGTATACGTGGTAAAGTAGGCCAGGGAGTCCTTAAGAGAAGAACCAAACAGCAGGATAAGTGCCAGGGCCGTAAGAAGCGCCGTCCATTTGCGATATGATTGCTTCCTATTCATTGGCTGCCTCCTCCCCGCGGTCGCCGCCCACGATCTGCACGCCCACCCACTCCTTGGTATCCTCGGAATAGGTGAAATGGTTGACAATGCCTGTTCCATAGATGGTGGTTTCGTCATAGTCGTTGACAAAGACCGCCCTGGCCGCCGTCTCAATTCCTTCCTCGTCGATTCCTCCGTTGTTCCCGTCCGGGGAGCCCAGAAGCCTGTCGATCACAACAGCGGGAGCGCCTGCGTCGTCTCTTAGCACCAGAGAGGCCGGATTCCAGGTCTCCCCATCCCAGCTTGTAAGCTCATAGGAGGCTCCGGTGTAGATCTCCTTTATGGTCACCCGGGAGCCTGCCGGAATCTTCTTTAACAGGACGCTCTGCCGGCCGGGCTCACTGAAATTCATGCCCACCATGTCGCTGTACACGACCTTAGAGCTTACAACTCCATTTGCATCCCTCTCGTCTCTTACGGCCTCCACCTGGAAGACAAACATGCCCTCTCCCAGGGATGCGTTGTAGGTGAGAAGGGTTTTTACAATCTCCAGATTCAGGTAGCGGACCTGACGCCTGGGCTTTAAGCCGACGGTTACATGGTAAATCCACTCATCCAGATCCTCATTTACATCGTCCTCCCTTCCGTAGGCATAGTCCGGAACGGACACCAGATAGGGCAGGAAGGTATATTCATATTCTCCGGTTATCAAAGGCTTTGCCCACACCAGATAGAGTCCCTGCTCTACCTCCACCTCCTCATCCGTATGGACGGTTTTGTAGTAACAGGGAGCGGAGGTCAGCGCCCCTTCCTCCGGTATGACAAGCTTCTCTGTGGTCTCATCCTCCCCGTTCTCCTCCTTGCCGGCATCTGCCGCAGGCGGAATGGGGAGATCCAGAATGCCTGCAATATAGCGGGCTTCCTTTCTCCAGTCATCGGCGGAGACCTCATAAACGCCGTCGTTCAATTTCTCAATATCCCAGGTCTCGGGGTTGGGATAATTGCTGCCTGCCGCGCTCTTAAAGGCCGGATCCACCGTATATCTGCCGTAGGAATCCACTGTAGCAATCTGGTACAGATATACTTCCAGCTCTCTGTCCGTATCGGTCAGATCTGCCCAGTCCTCCGCATTCTTATCAAATACGTCCTTTGTCACCTTCAAGGTACAGGGCTTTGTCTCATCGATAAATCCCCGGGCATACATGTTCATCTGAGGCAATGCCAGTGCGAGGCACAGTACAGCCGCCAGCACGGCACACAGCCAGGCTTTTTTTCTGTATCTCGTTTTCATACTCATTTCCTCTCCTTTATTTCCTTCGGCGCCGGACGCCAAGCCAAATCAGCAGCAATAGGATCATTGGCGCCATTAGAATCGGCGTGATCAAAACCGGTTTTAACTGCATGGCGTCTGCCGTCACCCGAATGGAAGAAGCGTCCGCCAGATTTTCAATCCGATGCCCCCGCACCAGCATGCGGTGGCTGTTGATTCCATAGGGAGTACAAGTTACCAGAGTGCAGTAATCCATGTCGTTTACCAAATCCAGATCCTGAATCTCCTCCGGAAGCACGATGTGAATCTGATCAATCTCATAGGTCAGAGTTTCGTCCAGTACCCGAAGGACAAAGACATCGCCCTCACGCAGCTGATCCAGATCCGTAAACAATTTTGCCGAGGGCAGTCCCCGGTGACCGGACAGCACGCAGTGAGTTCCCGGGCCGCCTACGGGAAGGGAGCTTCCCTCAATATGCCCCACGGCAATCTGCAGCACAGACTCCTCCACACCGTGATAAACAGGCAGATAACAATTGATGCTCTCAATCTCAATATAGCCCATGATTCCATTGCCGGAAACATTCAGGAGGGACTCGTATTCCCGGTACTCCTCCTCCGACATGCTGTAGCGGTTTCCCTTGCTCCACAGGGTCTCATTGTAGGCTCTGGCCTCGTTCCACAATCTTTCGTACTCCTCGTTATCCAAATCCGCCACTGCCTCCGCATAGTTTGCAATAGCCTGAGACTGATGGAACTTGTTCCAGTAATCGCTGACTGTAGGATACAGCAGCAAGGACAAGCCTGCAAGCAGGATGATAATTAGAATAATGGTAGATAAGTGTTTCTTCATGCAGGATTCTCCTTGCTGTTGTATGCCAGGGAGGCAGATGCCTCCCCGGCTCAACAGACAAATTTATAGTTTCATTTTATAGGAATCTTTATTCCTGTCCGAACAGTTATTTCTCGCTACTCATGCGCTTCTTTACAACCAGCATGATGCCGGCGCCTACTACCAGGATGCCGCCCAGTACGTAGAAGATCGTAGTACCGATACCACCGGTGGAGGGAAGCTCTGCTCCGGTTTTATTCTCAACTTCAACCGTATTATCCTTTACTCCGCCATTTATGGTGAACTCTCCCGTACGCGCTCCGGTTACTTCATCTTTCTTTTCAGTAATCTCGACTTTAATTGGCGCTGCCAGCTTATTGTAACCGGCAGGCGCTTCAATCTCGGTCAGATAATAGGTGCCTGCAGCCAGACCGCTGAGTGTAAATTTACCCGACTCGCCTGTTGTAATTACGGTCTCTGAAGAATCTTTATCAACCTTATATACGTCTTTGTCTAATCCCTCTTCCTCAACCTTACTAAATGTTATTGGATCTACCGGATTATTGTTTTCATCAACTTTTTTGGAAAGAGTAAACTGTGCTCCAGCCAGCTGTGTATGCTTCTCGGTATCTTTATCAGCATCTCTGATTGTAAACTTATCTACATCAAACTCATAAACGTAGGTTTTTGTTGTATCCCACTCAGTATGACCACCATCACCATAGTCAAGCATCACATCATTAGGATTATCTGTA
Source organism: Lachnospiraceae bacterium (assembly GCA_022791635.1). Taxonomy (GTDB): domain Bacteria; phylum Bacillota; class Clostridia; order Lachnospirales; family Lachnospiraceae; genus Laedolimicola. The sequence continues at coordinate 14,719 of JAAVZL010000042.1, read as the reverse complement.
GTTGCAATTTCAGCGCCTTTGTTTACAGTAGCACTGTAGTATACAATCAGTGTATCGCCCGGCTTCAAAGTAGCAAGATATTCATTCTCAAATTCCACATGGAATGTGCAGTCATCACCAAGTCCTTCTGTTATAACTGTATAAGCGGTGGTTGCAATATCCGGCGTATTCTCTGTCTCAGTTTCCCCTACTGGAATCAATTTAACTTTAACGTCATCATTGAAGTCTAAGCCGGTCGACATTTTATCATGCACTTTATAGTCTGTTGCACCAGCTTTTACATCAATCGTTGCCCGATATTCAACTTTGTCACCGATAGAAGCCGTATTTGTATCAGCCCAGTTTTCTCCGTCTTTTACTTCCTTGTCGATGGTAGGCTCACCATTCTTCTCTTTCATTGTTACACTCGGCTGGGTTGTATCCAGAGATACCAGTGCACCTGCATCGGATTCTACTAAGTAATAGCCCAAATCCAACCCAGTAAAAGTAACAGTTTCGCTATCAGCGGGTTTATACCCAGCATTAGGTACTGGGTTTGCATTTGCAAATGCTATTGCCGCCTCTGCAAATGCTTTTGCATTCTCAGCATTATTTTCAACATTTGCCTTCCAAGAAACATATCCCTGTGTATCTACTGTAACATAAGCTGTTCCTGCACCTTCACCTGTTACAAAGGCATACCATGGAGAGTCCTTCTCTATCCTATAGGAATATGCCTCTTCACCTTCCTCATTATTATAGCTCTCCAGATCAAAGATCTTGTAAATGGTATAGGTCTTACCTTTAATTGCATTATCAATGGTAATTGTCCCCTCTCCGGCTGCAAAAACCGGAATTCCCATCGCCAGCACCATCATCATTGCCAGCACAAGGCTTAAAAGTTTTTTCATGCGTTTCATCACTTATTCTCCTTTTCCCTTTCTTTCATTATTTTAATAACAATAGTTGCCGCGGTTGTTGACCGCTCACTCAGTTCCTGGAGGAACCCGCCCTCCTTTCCCCGAATTTTTTTCTATACATCAGGCCTGCCATCAGCAGAAGGCTGATGCCTGCCATTGTATATAAGTTTGTGCCGGGACCGCCTGTCTCCGGAAGCTCAAAGGTATAATAGCTGTTATCATACTCTACCTGAATATCGGTATTTGCCTGTGTAATGTAGCCCGTTGCGGTCTTCGTAATCCGGGTTCCTGGTTCCACCTTCTGACCGCCAATTGTAATCTGCGTATAGGAATGTCTGTCTCCTTCCGCCTCCACAATCTCGTACTTGGTTCCGACAGGCAGATAGTTAATGACAATATACTCGCCATGTTTCAACGTAAATTCCGTGCCGCTGCTGATAATGAGATCGTGTCCCAACACCTTGTCTCTTCCATCTGCATCCTTCTCCAATCTGGAAAATTTGGTGTAGGAATAGTCGTCTCGCAGCTTTCCGTTGCCTCCGTCCGTAAAATGAATCGTAAATTCATACTCATCATCGCTGTTTATAATATTTCCGGTCTCTTTGTCCCTTACGGTCTTCCCGATTTGCAGGCCGCCTGTATTCTGAGGCGGCTTCAAGGCGGTTACTGAAGGCAAGGTAAACTGCATCCAGCAGGTGGAACCGGAGGCGCCTCGTTCTGTATAGAAAAATTTTAAGGTATGTTTCCCGGCCTTATTACTGCCGTCCGCGTTTTTGAGGTAATCCCAGAGATTCACATATTCGCCTACTGAAGCATGCACTCCACCGATGTCGCAGATGAGAGTCTCGTCATCCAGGAAAACCCACATATCGTCGTCGCCAAAGAAGTAGTATTCCAGAGGTCCCGCATAGTCCTCGCCCAATTCAAATTCAACTGCATAATGCATACCGAAATAGCTGTTGTGATTCTGGCCATCATCACTGGTAGGAAGCCCATTCCATTGTCCACCAGGTTCAAATCGGGTATTTATTCCATTACCAAATTTCATATCGTGACCTTCTGTTCCCCAGCTGTGAGCAGAGTCCATCGGCCAAAAATTATTACTCCAAATCTTCTCGCCTTTTGAATTTGTTGCAACATGTTCAAAAAATTCCAGGCTTCCAGTTCCTGTGTTTCCTACAGAAGACAACGTAAAAGTATCACCCTGGCGATTAAAATTAAGACTAAATTGATCAGGATAAATAACTTTTCCTATCTGACCGGATTCTTCTGGTGTTCCAAAGACCTTTGGTGCATCAACATTAAATACAACATCATTTCCATTTGCTTTCGATACCAGCCCAAAAGTACAGCCTTTGAATCCTTTTCCCTCCGAGTTATATTTATTTAACTCATTCCTATTCCACATTTTCGTACCAAAGTTTGTGCCTGCATTACTGTTTCCAAAGGCATATTTCACATCAGCATTACAATTCTGTGGGCTATTAATTCCTTGTGCCCCCGTATCAATAATCTTCACATTTCCGTCTGTTCGAATCCCACCGTCGCTGATATCATAATCATAGAAGGTTGCCGGAAGATTCTCCGCATGCTCCTGAGTATCGTACAAAAGGCGAATCACCGTTCCGGAATGAATCAGAATATAACGCTGTCCGTCATCCATCCCTTCAGACTCCGGCTTGTTCGTAAAATGCAGGGTCTCCAGATCTGTGATTACCTCCCAATCAGTTGTATCCTCGCTTGTTGGGTCTTTACCTTCATTCAGAATCCAAACCTCTTTCAATTGATAGCTTGCATTATCCATCAACGCATTAAAATAATTAATATTGGGCGCTTTGATATATTCAAAATCCTTTTCTCGATAAACCTTTGTCGGCTTCGTTTCAGTTTTGATTTTTCCCCCATTTGCCGTATCGATAAAAATCTGTTTGATACTTGGCGTTACACCGTTTTGCGGCAGCGCTCTGCCCGTAGTATCAATCACGTCAAGCTTTGGAAGTCCGGTATTATCCTCATGGACAATTCTTGGAAGGTTTGCATAATACTGCACTTTAAACTCCGGATTTGCTGCCGTAGCGGCATACAATGCCATCGTCCTCTCCTTGAGCGTAAGAGACATCTTCTCATCCTCACCCAGCACCATCGCATTTAATTGATGGATTTCGGTCTGCTGTGTCAGCTCAAGGGCCGCCAATGCAATATCATTCTCTTCCTCTGCGGGCTCCTCTTCTTCGTCATTTTCGTCATTGTCTTCATTTTCCTGGATTGTATAGGGCTCCCCCATTTCCTCTGCAAGCTGATTCAAAGCCTCTGCCGGGGTAACCTCCGCCGTTACCAGGCAATCTGACAAATCCAGCTCCTTTCCCTGATAGGACAAAGAATAGGACAATGCCTGAACCAGCAGCAGCGCCGTCTCTTCCTCTTCCACATCATCGCCCTTTGCAAAAGCCACTGCGGAAGCATAAGCCTCGGAATCCTCACTGAGAGGCGTCACCGTAAAGGCCAGAGACTTTTTCCCGGCTGCCACTTCTCCGTCTTCCAAAGCCGCCGCATCCTCCTGCGTCGGGCTCTCCTGTGCCGTCTCTTCCTCCGGCATATCCGGTTCATTTCCTTCCTCAAAAAGCATGACCGGGCCTTCCTGGGACTCCCCAGGCTCTTCTTCCGCTTCCTCCGGCTGTGCAGGCTCCACCGCAATCCCTTCCTCTGCGGGGGCCGTATCTGCTATCTCCACTCCCTCCGGTACGGGCGCTTCTCCCTCTACCCGGAAAGTAATATGAAATGCCTCATCCTTATACTCAAAGGACTCTGACAAGTGAATGGTTCCGTTCTCTCCCGTCCGATAGCCGATGGCTATCTCCGAAAAGCTCTTCATCTGGAAGGTGGTGCTGCTATTTTCCACCTCACTGCTGTCCAGCACCTCTGTCTCTTCTTCACCGAAGTGCACCACGGTCACAGAGCTTCCGTCGGCCAGACCGTTCTCATCCAGGAGCTGTACCATAACCGTTACGTCGCTCTGGGGCTCCACCTCCTGACCATTCAGATAAAATCCTATCTTAAGGAGAGCCTTCATGGTGGCATTCTCATCCCCCAGGGTCTCCCGGAATCTGGTTTCCTGCTCTGCATAATGCTCTTCACCGTTCTCCGGAGTCACCTGCTCTACCACCAGCTCCGCCTCTTCCGGAATATCGGCATCGGAGTGATAGGTCACCGCAACAATGTAGCCGTCTCCTTCATAGGTTCTGGTAAGGATTTCGTCTTCCTCCTCTACGGCCAAGCCAGGCTGGAAGCATTCCTCGCTGTGCTTATGCTCCAGAACCTCCAGCTTTCCGCAGGCAAAGGTGCCGTCCTCTCCATAGCACTCCTCCGTGTGCGTATGCAGAGTTACCTCCGGGCGGACGCAGGTCAGATTTCCGTCTGCGTCATAGCACTCCTCCGTATGGGTATGCTCTTCTATCTCAGTCAGCGGGCATAAAAGCCGCTCGTCGGAAGCATAGCAGGTCTCGTCATGGGTATGCACCATGAAGTTGGCCTTTCCACAGGCGAGATTTCCTTCCCCATCGTAGCAATCTGCCATATGCGTGTGAACTCTTCCTCCGCAATAATAGGTGGGGTCTCCACAGTCCTCCGTATGGGTATGCTCCTCCAAGCCGCAAATCAGGCCTTCCTGATAGCAGTCTTCCGTATGTATATGCTCCTGATAGCACGCGTCGTCATGTACATGCTCCAGCACCTCCGGCTGAGCACACACCAGCCTCCAGAGGAGCTCTCCGTTCTCATTCTCCTGCTGCTTTCCGTTCTCATCCAGAACCGCCTCATAGCAGCCGCCCTCTACCGTATGCCTGTGCAGAATAATCTCTTCTTTTCCGCAGACAAGCTCCTTTACCACGCCGCGGCAGTCCTCCGTATGGATATGCCCCTCGGGATTCTCATCCTTCCCGCAGGTCAGCTCGCGATAAATGGTATAACAGGAATCATCATGTTGGTGACCGGTATGCTCCTCTTTTTCACAGATCAGCTTTTCCGTCACCTGGTAACAGGTGGCTTCGTCGTGGGTGTGTCCCTCAGACTCCTCCTGACCACAGACAAGTTCGCCGTCCTCTCCGTAGCATTCTTCTGTATGGGTATGGCCCTCTGACTCCTCCAGACCGCAGACCGCCTCCCACTCCTTCATATAGCAATCCGCCGTGTGAGTGTGGCCCTCTTCCTCTGTCTCCTCACAGGTAAGCTCCTTATGCTCCGTATAGCAGGCATCCGTATGGGTATGGGCCTCGGATTCCTCCAGACCACAGATATAGCCGCTGTCGTTGATCTGATAGCAGCTTTCCGTGTGTTCATGCTCCTCTATCTCCGGAAGAGGACAAACCAGTCTGCCGTCCTCATAGCAGCCATTGTCATGCTGATGAACCGCATAATCCGCATAGCCACAGACAATTTTGCCCTCACTGTCATAGCATTCCGCCGTATGGACATGGACCTCCTCCGGGAAGGTGCAATGAAACTCAAGCGTAACCGGCTCTTCTGTCTCGTCCCCGGCTCCTACCTTGCCGCAGGCAAGCGTCTGGCCGTAGCACTCCTCCGTATGGGTGTGCTCCGGCAGCTCACATACAGTCTTTCGTTCCATCGTAACTGCAGGCATCAAAAGCACGTAGGCCGTTATGAACACGACAACCGCACCCAACACCGTCAGGACCTTTCTCCATCGCTTATTTTTACTTCTCTCCCGCAGAAATCTTCCTGCTCTCTTCCATAATGAAGACTCCATAGGAAATGCCTCCTTCTTCCTAACCAACTGCTACCTCACAGTACCGATATCCTGAATGGGCCAGACCCGGAACACCAGCTTTCCCACCAGCTGCTCCTCGGACACACAGCCTACGGTGGTGCTCCGGCTGTCCACGGAAACGCTTCTGTGATCGCCCATGACGAAGATGCGGTTCTCGGGAACCTGATAGGGAAGCTTGATATCGCACTCCCCGATGGCCCGCTCCACCAGATAAGGTTCATCCAGCAGCACATCGTTCACATACACGTTACCTTCCTCATCCATGTCCACCCATTCGCCGGACATGGCAATGACCCGTTTTACCAAAATTTTATTGTTATAGTAGAACGCCACCACATCCCCCTGCCTGAAATCCGTTGTCTTCCAGGTGGCGATGATATCACCGTCATACAAGGTGGGACTCATACTCGTTCCATATATTTGAAGCACCGGCATCAAAAGAGTTGCTATCAGTACGGCCACGGCCGCTACCACAATCAGCGTGCTCACGGTGCTGGTCAGCACCCTCTTGAAGCGCTTCTTGTATTTTACCCGATTCAGCTCCTCCTGAAGCTCAGAGAGCTCCGGCACTGTTATCTCCTTCTTTTTCTTCATAACCATCCTCACTGCCGGCTGCAGATTTTAAAACTCCTCCTGTGCTGCCAGCAGATTCCTGCTACTGCCACTTGCTTCCTGTCTTGCAGAATCCAACATATATTCACACCGCCTGCGCGTATCCTCCTCCAGACGCCGGCATCGCTTCAGGGTATCCTCTTCCATCCTCCTGCGTTCCTCCTGAGCGCTGTTGAGAATGACCTCCGCTCCCCGCTCTGCCTTTTTCAGGATCTCATCCGCCTTTTTCTTATTCTCCTTTTCCTTTTCCAGGTAGACCTTCTGCTGCCTTCCGCTGAGCTCTTTGATATTCTCCATGTACTGGGATACGGCTTCCTCCGCCGCCTCGAAGATCCCGCTGAGGGCCAGGGAGGCTTCCGCTATGGAACCGGCCTCGTTAATGGCAATCTCGCGCTTGGCAAGCTTTTCCTCCGCCTCCTGAAGGCGGCTTTTAAGCTCCTCCATCTCCTTGGCCTGGGCCACCAAGAGCTCCAACAGCTGGGGACGCCCCAGCTTTCTAAGCTCTTTTCCCGTCATTCCTGTTCGTCCCCTCTGTCCCAGCTTTCTTCCGACGCAACTTCCGTACTGTCAATCAGCTTCAAAAGCTCCAGCGCACTGCGGAAGGGAACCGCCTTATTCTTCTCCGCCCATGTTACCTGGCCCTGCCAGCTTGCATTCTGACGATACTGAATCCGTACAACAAAGGTTGCCTTTTCACCCTGATGCTTGTTCATTGTCTCTTCTTTTACCACGACGATTCGCTCTCCTTTTTGCCTTGTTCCGTTCTCCTGTATGGAAGCGGTTCCCTGAACGCGCTTCCTTTTCAGGGGCTTCTGAAAGCTGCGGCATTCCACCGATTCCTGGGGATAGCCCAGCCAGTTATAAAATGCCTCCAAACGCCCCAGCAGCCCTCCGGCATTCCGAAAGCCTGTTGGCTCCTCCTGATATCTTGTATAAATTCGGCCGCTCCAGTCGCCGTCTTCAAATCTGTCACAACAAACCCGCACAATACTGGAGGCCGCTAAGCTTACATATGCCTGTTCCATCTGCATACCTCTCTATTCCGTTTTATTGTAACCTATGAGATGTTAAGAAACCCATTAAAAAACAAGCCCTTTCAAGCAAAAAAAGGATCCCTTTTTACGGAATCCTTTCTTATCATTAACAAAATGGTTGAAATTGTAAATATACGGAATTTTCAAGAAGAAGGCCACGTCTGCTTCGCTACAGCTTCCTCCCCATAAGCTCCGGGTTCACGGCATAGGTCAGGGCAGTTTCCTTCGTGATACGCCCCGCCTTGTAGAGACGTAAAATGTCACTGTCCATGGTCCGCATGCCTGCCTCCCCGCCAGAGTAAATCACATTGTCCATCTGGTGAATCTTGCCCTCCCGGATCATATTCTGGATGGCCGGATTCACAATCATAATCTCGAAGACCGGCTCCAGGCCGCCGTCCACCACCGGAATAAGCCGCTGGGATACCACCGCCCGCAGCACCATGGAGAGCTGTACCCGCACCTGGGCCTGCTGGCCTGCCGGGAACACATCCACAATCCGGTCAATGGTCTTGGCCGCCCCTACGGTGTGCAGGGTAGACAGAAGAAGCTGTCCTGTCTCCGCCGCGGTCAGAGCTGTCTGAATGGTCTCGAAGTCCCGCATTTCCCCTAAGAGGATCACGTCCGGCGTCTGACGAAGAGCCGCCCGAAGGGCCGTCTCATAACTCTCCGTGTCCAGATCAAGCTCCCTCTGGCTCACGAGACACTTCTGATGAGAATGGATATACTCAATGGGATCCTCAATGGTAATGATGTGGCCGCTGCGCTTCTGGTTAATCCGGTCAATGAGACAGGCCAGCGTGGTGGTCTTGCCGCTTCCCGCCGGGCCCGTCACCAGGATCATGCCGTTTTTCTGACGGTACAGGTTCATCACGGCCTCAGGAATGTGCATCCTCTCACTGTCAGGCAGACCAAAGGTCACGATTCGAAGCACTGCAGCCAGAGAGCTCCTCTGCTTATAGGCATTACAGCGGAAGCGTCCGGCGCCTTTTACCGAGAAGGAGAAGTCATCGTCCCCCTTTTCCTCAAGTCCCCTGATGTCCCTGTTTGCCAGGCGGTAAATCTGCTCCAAAAGCTCCCGGGAGGAATCCGGCATTACTCGCTCCGAGGTAATGGCGAAGATCTCTCCTCCCCGCTTTAGGCTTATGGGGGAGCCCGGAATCACAAAAATATCCGAGCCTCCCATTTCCAATCCTGTTTTTAAAATTTCCTGTATCTCAATTGCCATCTCACATTCCTCCATCCCAAATATCGATTCCCGGATCCGGGTTCCACTCTACCGTATTCACCAGGCGCTGCCAGAGCACGCGGTAGCGCCCTTCGCCTTCCGCCGCTTCCTCTTGATGCTCCACAATCAGGAGCAGCTGCTGAACCTCCTGCACATCCTCCTTAAGCTCCCAAAGGCCCTGCTGTGGAATCTCTGCTCTGCCTGCCAAAAGATCCCCGTCAAGCTCGGCCAGCTGCTTCTGCAATCGCCCCTCCGCCTGATAATAGGCCGCCGCCGTGGCCGAGGCCTTCCGGCTCATGCGCACATCCGACACGGCCGACACCAGGGATAGGATCCCGAAGGTCGTAAAGGCCAGCACCATCACAATCAAAAGGATGGAGGCCATACCCACGCCTGCGCCCTTTGACATTCCCTGAACCTCCTCTCCCTTCTTTCGGGGAGCCTTCCATCGTTCCAGATTCTCGCTCATCGGCTTCATCCCTTCCCTATCTTCCGGCCACATACCGGGCAGTCTCAAGCTCCGTCTGTTTCTTCTGATCCCGGATTCCCGTCACCAGCACCCGGATATGCAGAAGCTCTCCGGCCTCCTCTTCTTCTGTCCAAAGCTCCGCCCGAAGCTCATAAACCGCATCCATTAAGGATACCGGCTCCATCTCACTACCGCATCCCAATCGAAAGGTACGCACGCTTCCCCCAGCCTCCACCTCTTCCCAGCCGTTCTCCGGCGAGAACAAAAGCTCCGGCTGTGCAGGTTCCTCCTTCCACTGCTCCAACAGATCCTCAGCCGCCAAAAGGCCCAGAGTCTGCGCTCTGCTCTCCTGGCTGAGCAGGTGGGCTTTTACAAAGACCTGCACCAGGACCACAGAGGACAAGGCAAAGAACAGAATCACCAAAACCAGCTCCACCAGAGCCGGATTCCTCTTTTCCGCCATTTTCATAAGGATTTCCCCTCCAAATATAAATGCAGGCTTCGCCGGTTCCCGCCCTCGTCTGCGGCAGACAGCACCAGATGCCCCGTATCCGTCTCCTCTATGCGAAACTCGGAAAGCTCCATCAGCTTCTCTCCCAGCTTTGGATCAAGAGGCCGATCGGAAGCCTGATAAGCCTCCCGCAAAGCTCCGTCATAATAGTAAATGCGGGTCTCATAGCCCTCCGTCCCGGACTCAAGCACCAGCACCTCCATTCCCTCCTGCTCCTCTAACCGAACGCTTCCGGCCGCTCTCGTGCTCATCCGCACCTTATTGGCCACATAGGAAAAGGAGGAGCGAAGCTGCGTATTTTCCCTGCCTGCGGCAACAATATTCCGATATACCCGCGCCCCAATCACCACCAAAAACAGAGAAAACAGGGCAAAGATTCCGTAAATCAGAAGTGTAAGCAGTCCGTTCACTGCATGTCTTCGTGTTCTCATGCTCCCTCTCCATTCTCTCCCAGACGGATAACCTTCACGTGAGGCTTAATATTTTCCGCAAATATTTCATAACTGACCGCATACGTCTCAAAGTCCACCTGGATTCCATAATTCTCTATCAGGTATTGGATACTCTCCGGATAACGCCCCTCCATGGCATAACAGTTCACCACAGCCTGATTAATCGCCTCGGTAAGAAGCTCCTGCTGTTCACTTTTGGCCGTCTCCTCCATTCGCCCGCTGCCCAGGGTCAGAAAAAGAATGGCCGCAAAAAAGAGCCCCAGAACAGCCGCCCACCGCAGAACACCCTTCTTTTTTCTTCCATATAAATGCATAGCATCACCCCTAAACTTATTACTGTTCACTCTACAACCAGTAACCTTCCGGTTCCATGGGCTGTAGAAAAATAAGACAGCAGACGTTTCCGATATCCGGTGTCCGGCTGTTCACGTACAGGCTGTCTGATATGGACGGATATTGCTCAGGCAATGTCCGTACAGAGCAGACAGAACGTACGAGAACCGTCCGAACACAGGATATGGAAACGGCTGATGGCTTATTTTGCTACAGCCCCCTCTACCACTTCACCCAATCGACATCATAATGCTCACCAACGGAAGCATCACAGACAACAAAATTCCTCCGATGATCAGCGTCAGCACCGCCACCAGAGCCGGCTCAATCCAGGACACCAGCCGGTGGATTCCCTCATCCACCTCCATGTCGTAGATTCCCGCCAGCCGCTCCATCACCCGATCCGTCTGCCCGGCCTCCACGCCCACGCGGATCATCCTCTGGTGAAGAGGCTCAAAAATCCCTGTCTGCTCCACAGCCGCCGCAAAATCACCGTTCTGCTCCATCAGAGCCTGGCACCTTTTGGCCTTCCGAATGCTGCGCTTATCCGGAAGCAGATCCGGAATCAGCTCCAGGGCATGCCCCAAAGGATAACCGCTGTGCATCACCATGGCTATCACATCCGCAAACCGCTGTGCCGCCTGCTGGCCAAGAAGCCGGCGCACAGGAGGCAGCACCTGCCCCATTTTCAAAAGCAGCCGCTTTCCGCCGGCCTTCCAGATGAGAAACAAAACCAGCACCAAAACCAGCAGCACGGCCGCCACCACCAGAACAATACGTCCCAAAATCACTCCACCGGAAAGAACAGCCACTTCCGTGCCCGCCAAACCGGTCCCCAGACTTAAAAACACCTCCGTGAAAACAGGAAGCACCCGAAGCACCAGCACCGCAATCACGGCAGTCATCAAAATCACCAGCACCAGAGGATAGGCCACCGCACTTCGAATCGCCGCCTGCATCCGGCTCTCTCTGTCATAATAATCTCCCAGAGATTCCAGCACCTGGTCAAGCTCTCCCGAGGTCTCTCCCACCTGTACCATATGTACCATATAATTCGGGAAAAAGCCTGCCGCCTTTACGCCCTCATACAGGCTCCCCCCGTCCCGGACGCCCTCATAGATTTTCTGAAAAGCAGCCCGGTAAGACGTATCCTTATAATTTTGACAAAGGACCTCCATCCCGTCATACAGAGGGATTCCGGCCTTCAGAATCATTGCTGCCTGCTGGCAAAACAGAGACACCTCCACTGCAGGCAGGCTTTTTCTTTTCTTTTCTCCCATCTTGCTTCCCACTCCCCTCTAATACTGTCGTTCTTTCGTATAATTGTCTTCCGTGTATGAGGATGTGGGGCCAAATGTGGCATCCATCCATACCCATTCCCCATCCAGATATACCTGATTCCAGGCGTGATAGATATTATCCGGCTGCACGTAGCCGATGGCCAGACGCACCGGGATATCCTGGGCCCGCAGCATAGCCGCAAACAGGGCCGAATAGTCAAAACAAATGCCTTTGCGCTCCCGAAGGGTGGCATCCACGTCGGGAAGATAGCCCTTCTGCACCGTAGCCGCCTTCTCGTGATCGTAGGAAAGAAGCCCTACAATGTAGTCGTAAATACGCTGCACCTTTTCTGCGTCCGAGGTCAGGTCCACGCAAAGATCATAGGAAAGCTTTACCGCATTTTTGTCATTGGTGTACCACACATACTGACTGGGATACAAATACACCCGGTCTGTGTCCGGCATTTCCACCTCCACCTCTGTATAATAGACAGGGCTGTAGCTGGTTCCCTCCACCTGCTGGAATACCTGGACCCCATAGGTTCCGTTTCCCATCTGGAGAGGATAGACCTCGTATTCCTCCTCCTGATTCAGATCATAGGTATAGGTCTCTTCCCCAAGCGTCACCTGCACCTTCAGGCGGACCTCACTGGGAAAGCCCTTTACCATCAGATAACCGTCCTCCGTATGGCTGGCATCCACCGTAACACCGTTTTCCTCAAATACCACCTCTCCGGAGGCCTCCGGAAGGGGTACGTCAATAGGCCCTGTATAAACAGAGCCTGGTTCCACCACCTGAAAATCCCCCTGCGATTCCGACAGAGGGCTTTTAGCTTCCACATCTTGTATATGATTATCTGGGAACTGCTCCTCAGAGGCCGTCCTCCCACAGCCGGTCAAAAGACACAGAACTGTCAGAAGCACCGTCCAAGTCTTGAAACCCATCCTCTTCCTCCCATTTTGCTGCCTGCTCGAAATCCTCGGAATCCTCCCCATAATTTCCCGGAATATTGGCAATGGATGCAACCCGGTAATTCACATGCACCCGCCGGCTGCTGACCTTTTTCCGAAAGCTGGTGTCAATCCGGCTGGTGGCTACATGGCAGTCCTCCCGGCGAGTCCCTGTCAAGAGCACCAGGTACTGGCTCATATTGTAGCGGGTATAAGTATCTCCCCGCCGCAGAGTCTCCTGAATGGCCTCTGCCAGATGCTCGGAGATCTTCTTAAGTCCCTCGGAATCCTCCATCCGCTTCTGCCGCTCGTCCAGAATGGTGCACAGCAGCAAATAAACAGACTGGCCGGAGCGCTCCATGGTCCGCACAATGATGCGGTAAATGTCCATAAAACTGGGATAGGTACAGTAATAGGCTCCGTTTCGCTGGGGCTTCTCCTTGAGCATCTCGCGAATCTCATTAAAATCACCGGTATTCAGCTGGATCTGGCTGCTCATCTGACGAAAGCACGCCACCATACGCTCCGACGGGGGCATATCCAGCTCGTCGAAGTACATTTCCGTGGTCTTCTCATAGAGGGCGATAGCCTCCTTGGGCCGCCCAAGCTCTAAAAGACACTCCATCTGATAAATCTGCCACTCGTCAAAGGGATAAAGAGACGCCGCCTGGCTACAGAGCTCCAAAAGCTCCGTAAATTCCCCCCGCTTCTTCATCTGGTCACAGACTTCCTCCAGAGCAGTAAAATACAGATTCTGGAAATGGGCTCCCGCAACAATCACCCATTCCTCTCCGGACAAGGCAGGCAAAAAGTATCCTTTGTAATCATAACACGCTTCCTTCAAAAGCTCAAGCCTTTGTTCCGGATTCTCCGCCTTCTCTGCCTTTTTAAGAAGCTCCTCAAAATGCACCACATCCACTTCCACCGGAAAGGAGCTGGCAAAACGGTAACGTCCGTTCTCCGTGGAAATATACTGTTCCTTCGGAAGCTCCGTACCCGCCAGAAGCTTCCTCAAGTGAAATACGGTCACGCGCAGGTTATTGGCCCGGTCTCCCTCCATCTCACTGTCATACAGACGCTCCATCAGCTGAAGCCTTGTCAATCCCTGGGAACCTGCATACAAAAGCAGCTGTAAAAGCTGCAGCACCTTGGTTGTCTGATTTCTTCCTGTCTGTATGATTTTCCCTTGGTAGGTCATAGCAAAATCGCCCAGCATCTGAACACTCAGACCGTTCTCTTTCTTCATACCTGTCCCCTCCCGGAATCTCATCTATTAAAATGATGCGACAACTGTCCTCATATCATTCTAAAGCCAGCTTACTAATTATACCATATAATAGATCGAAGTCCAATGAATTTGTGGGTTTTAGGTACAAAAAATTAAGCTGATTGGTGTAGATTTTACCGATCAGCCATTGATTTTTATAAATATTTACAGATATTTAGTTATTTTTCCAGGGTTATTTCCATAAAATTTGTACTATTTTTATTACCTCATCAAGCCCTCTCGTTACAAAAGCTGTCATCAATAATAGGAATATCCCCAAACCTATCCAAAATTTCCCTTTTGTAATCATTTTTTCAACAAGAAACTTTTTTGTATCAGAAAACCGATCGGCAAACGTCTTTTTCTTTTTGACAGGCTGACTCCTCTCAAAAGCAGCAAATTGATTCTGAAACTCCTGTTCTATCTTTTTCCATGCATCTGCACGGTATGTTTTTGCTGCCGTAGATGCTTTTTCACAAACATTAGAAAATCTTCCATTTAAGTGTCGCCGCCATTTGCTTTAGGTTGTGCAAGGTCGCCCATTTTTCATATCCTTTCCCCTTGCCCTCAGCTTTCTTGGCGGCTATGTCTACCATGCGCTGGACTCCGTCCTGTTTCGGGGCGTTTATGGCGGCTTTGTTGCGCTGTAAGCGGTCTTTTATGCTCCGTGGGTATTCCTCTTTGGGTGCTGGCTTTTCGGCGGCTCTGGCGGTGTTCTGTGTGCTTATGGTAAGTGCTTCCAGTATGGCGGCTCGGTCAAAATCGTCACCTAATTTCCGGGCGGTGATGGGCTTCGTCCTGTCCGGGGTGAGATAGCTCAATCTTCCCCGGCTCTCTTTGACGATCACGCCTTGCTGTAACAGTTTCCCGGAAAAATCCTCAAAGGAAACGGCAGAGGAC